>CAZXAM010000023.1:0-53890 GCA_964638545.1 uncultured Rikenellaceae bacterium
TGTGTAGACAGTTGTATACTATGTGTGTAGTCTATTCATTTCGCCGGGGGTTATTCATATATGGCTCTTTCAGAGCCTTAAGAGGAGATTCTTTGACCTGGATTACAAGTGAAGAATGGGACTGTTTCTAATCAGGGAATTGTTTAAAGATCAGGGGATTCTTCGTCCGCCGGTTGGCGGACTCAGAATGACAGAGTCATTTTATGAGGTAAGAAGGGAAGAAGCGGCGGTGCGCGGAAAATTATTGTTAGTAATTCAAATTTCTGATGCGCACCGCCGCTTCTTCCCCCTAACCTGACCATAGTGTCCTGTAATCCTGAGCGCTTTGAGCACCGAAGCTTTCTTTGACATCCGAAGCTTTAGCGAAGGATGTAGCGAAGGTGCTAAGCCGAAGGATCTCCCTGTCATACCACTATGCCGATAAACATTCCCTGCCATCCCGAGTCCCTGTAATTCATGATCAGGAAGGCTTTAAATCATGAGTAATCAATTACGAATAATCGATTTGCAAAATTCTGTTTATGTTCTGGTTTTAACCCCCCTTCAGGGAGGCAGGGGGGTTACTCGTCCCTGGCACCGGTGAAGATCATCACGTAGTAAAGCAATGTTGCAAGCGAACCTATTGCTGCAACCACATATGTTGACGCTGCCCACTTAAGAGCATCCTGGGCCTTGCCGTGATTCTGTGAGGATGTGATGCCTGCCGTTGAAAGCCATGCCAGAGCCCTCTGCGATGCGTTGATCTCGACAGGCAGCGTTATGAAGCTGAAAAGAGTTGTCAGTGCAAACAATACGATGCCGGCAAGCAATAGTGCCGGGAATATATTTATTAGAAGCATCCCTCCCAGGAGCAGCCAGGTTACCCATTTCGAGGAAAAGCTTACCATGGGAACCATCTTCGACCTGAATCCAAGCCATGCATAATTAGTGGCATGCTGAACCGCATGTCCCGTCTCATGTGCGGCAACAGCAGCTGAAGATATGCTTCTTCCGTTAAATACCTCCGGACTGAGATTTATAGTCTTTTTTTCCGGATTATAATGGTCAGACAGGAAACCCTGAACACTCACAACCTGAACATCATAGATCCCGTTGTGATGGAGCATGCTCTCCGCAATCTCCTTGCCTGACATCCGGTTGTCGACCGGTATCTTTGAATATTTCTTGAATTTTGATTTCAGCACTGCGCTCACGAGCCAGCTAAGGATCATAACCACTATAAATATACCCCACATGCTTGTTGTTCCCATTTATATTTTTTTTAAGTTTCAAATACTCCTTCAAAAGGCTTGCCAGAATGATCCTTTGACATTTTTCTTGTCATTTTGTCAGCCAAACATGGTTATCTTTGAACCATGATAAAAGCGTTAACAAAGATACTTGCTTTTTTGTTGTCTGTCCCTGTTTACTTTTACCGCTATGCAATATCACCCTGGCTGAGGCCTGCATGCCGTCATGTGCCGTCGTGCTCACTGTATATGCTGGATGCTTTGAAGCTGCATGGGCCGGTAACAGGCCTTGGGATGGGTTTAAACAGGATACTTCGCTGCCGGCCCGGAGGCACCCATGGTTACGATCCTGTGCCCTTGTTCAGATTCAAACGATATATGCTATTTTCCCGCTTTGAAAAATGCAGCCGGCTGAAATGATTGCACGATTGCCCGATTGCATGATCGCACGATAATCAAAAGTTCAGCTCCTCCTTCAGATGCTTGTACCCGGCCCTGGATACAGGGAGTCTCTCTCCCGATTTAAGGATGGCCATATGATTATCCTTTCCATACGGCTCAATACGGTTGATCTCTGAAACCTTCACTATGTGAGTTCTGTGAATCCTCACGAAATCCTTCGGAGGGAGGTTTTCCTCGTAGTATTTCATTGACTGCTGCTTAAGGGCCTTTCCTGAATTATGGTAGATCATCACATAGTCATCCTGTGCTTCAATAAACCTGACCTGGTCGATGGCGATAAGATTTATTGCATTACCCTTTCTTACAACAATCCGGTTAAGCGGCGAAGGTAATTTGTCAAGGTTGCCGATGAGTGGCTGAGAAGGTTCTTTTTCCTTCAATTTTCCGATCTTTTCAGATGCCTTTTCAACAGCACTTCTGAGCCTCTCCTTCGGGAATGGCTTTAGAAGATAATCTATCGCATTCATCTCAAAGGCCTTGATAGCGAACTGATCATATGCCGTTGTGAAGATTATTACCGGCTTTTCGGTCATCACTTCGATCATTTCAAATCCGGTAAGCCTTGGCATCTGGATGTCGAGGAAGACCAGATCCGGCTTCATTGATGAAATAGTTTTCAGTCCCGAGAAGCCATCCGAGCATTCGGCAACGATCTCTATTTCGGGGAAATCTTTCAGGTAATGTTTCAGAATCTCCCTGGCAGGGGTTTCGTCGTCAATTATAACAGTCCGTATCTTTTTCATACAGGTATGTAAAGTGTTACTGTGAAAACATTTGATTCTTTTCTTGTCGTTAACGATGCCTTGTTCCCGTATGTAAGCTCGAGTCTTCTTGACACGTTCTGCAGGCCAGTGCCAGTACCCTTTGCTGAGCTTAGTTCCGGATCGAAATCATTGCAGATTATTATTTCCAGGAAACCGTTCCTTATGGAAGCATTTGTACAGATCCTTACATTTTCGGTGCTTTCATAAACGCCATGCTTTACGGCATTTTCATAGAGCGGCTGTAAAAGCATCCCCGGAATTTTAATTTCAAGGCATGAAGGATCAATTTGTTCCCTGGTAACGAGACGTTCTCCGAACCTTACCTTTTCAATATCGAGATATAACCTGAGATTTTCAAGTTCTCCGCGCAAAGGAACCGGCTGTTCGTCCTTTCTCGACAGAGCATAACGCATGAAATCAGACAGCTTGATTACCATTTCCCTTGCCTTTTCAGGATTTGTGACGGTAAGAGAGCTGATTGAATTGAGACTGTTGAAAAGAAAGTGCGGATTGATCTGCGAACGAAGCATCTTCAGCTCGGTCTCCTTCACAAGGCTTTCAAGCTTTGCCTCCCTCGATTTCTTTTCAGAGAGGTTTGTCAGGCTGGCGAACAGAAAATATGACAATATGGTCATTCCATATATAAAGATTCCGCTCCCGATCCTGTATGAAAGAGTTGCATCCCAGTAATCAAGGTAATTGTTCTGACCGGAAAGGACCTGTAACAGCAGAAGCCTGGACAGCATCATCCAGATCAGTATTGTTATCGCTCCGATCGCAACTATGTTAAGTATTATTGTATAGACCCTTTTTTCTCCCGAGCTGAAATAGCTGAAAGGATACCAGAGTGAAAGTGCAAGCCCTGAATATAAGATCAGCGACAGAATAGTGTCGGCAATACTGATATTCAGGAATTTGCCGTAAGCAAAATAAAAAGAGACCGCCTGGCCTGCGGCAATCACAAGCCAGACGATTCCCCATACAATCAGACGGGTCCTGTTTTCAAGTACAGGATGTTTCATTTCTTAGCAGGTCAATAGCTTTTAACTTCACCTCCTCCGAATACCACAGCTCCCTTAATTACAAGCTGGCTTTCCATTTCCGTTGTTCTCCCGGGGTGAAGTTTTCGTTCGTCATTAAAGCCTCCGAGAACTGGTGTCACCTCGATCGTCACATACCAGCTGTCGGGCACTACTATAGTTGCTCCTCCGAAAACAGCTGCGATCTCCAGGACGTTTCTTCCGGGGGCAAGCTTTGCCTTTGTAAGATCGAGTTCGATTCCTCCGAAAACAGCCGATATTTTTCCTCCCTGGAAGTTCTGGGATACTATCTGCCGCTCTCCGCCGCTGAATACATTTACATAGTCAATGTAATCGTCTCCGGCGACTCCCTTTGAAGTGACCGAGCCCCATCCCCTGCGCTTGGTGACAATGAATATTATACCGACAATGATGAAAATTGAAGGCCAGAACATATTGTACATGTGGAATGTCTCCCTGAATATGAGGGGTATCATAAAGAATCCTCCCACTGCCATGACAATGATCCCGCCTGTTTTTTCAGAAGCTCCAAGTGTCATTATAAGCCCGATAACAACCAGCAGCATGGGCCAGCTGAATATCACATGGTCGATGAAATCGGGAAAGAATCCTGTATTCTTTATCACCAGGGCCAGACCGGCCAGAACCAGCAGGACCCCTATTAACACTCTGTTATTTGAAAGATGTTCGTGACGCTTCTCGCGATGTCCATCCTTAAAGTCATTTATTGTTTCCATGGTTGTAAATTTATTTGTTTCTTGATTAATTACTCTCTTTTCCACCTTTTTACGAAGTGTGAAATAATAAACATCAGGCCTGCCAGCATAATCACTGAAGGCCAGTATATGGTTTTAATCAATTCGGGGATATGGCCAAAATGGTCATCCATAAAGAACCATCCTCCGATTGAGATCATTACAAGACCGCCGATAAAATTGAGATTTAGCAGGAGAAGAATACCAATGAAAATAATAGCAATCTGCCAGGTAAAGTAATCCCTTATACCCCCAAGATGCAGCCAGTCGTTTGTTGCAACCAGAAGAGCTACTCCGAGCAGTATGAAAAAAAGGCCGATACTGACCTGCGGGTGATGTTCCCTTCCTCTTTTCAGAAATTTCTCATTATGCTTCATGTCGTTGATATTTTATTACAAGGCAAAAATATCAGTCCATTAAGGCCTGAGCCAGTGGAAATCGGTGAATGCCGGTATTTTAACGGTAAGCTGTATGCTGAAACAGTTTTGTTACATTTTTGTTGATAATTTTTTTAATTGAAGAAGCTTTCATATTTTTGCAAACCAAATTTTGATGAGATGTCGGGAAATTATTGCATACCGATCGGCGGGCTGAAAGAAGGGATACACACATTTGATTTCATAATCAGCAGAGAGTTTTTTGAACAATTTGAGGAGTCGGAAGTCAGGGAAGGAAAATTAACAGTGAAGATTGAAGCCGACAAAAGATCATCTCTTTTGGACCTTGTTATAAAGATTAAGGGAACTGTCAATATTCCCTGCGACAGGTGCCTGAAGGTTTTTCAGCATCCCCTTGGCTGCGAGAACAGGCTTCTGGTAAAATCCGGCAGGGTGCCTGACGACAGCGATCCCGATATAATCACTGTTCCATTCGATGAGAACGAACTTGACCTTACGCAATTTTTATACGAAAATATACTCCTTGCCTTACCGATCCAAAGGGTACATCCTGACGATAAAAACGGAAACAGTACATGTGATCCGGAGATGATTAAGAAGCTTAAAGAACATGTGATAAACGAGGAAGAGAAGAACGATCCCCGTTGGGATGATTTAAAGAAACTGATGAACAACAATTAAATACGTAAGAAATGCCAAATCCAAAACGTAAACACTCGAAACAGAGAAGAGACAAGCGCAGGACACATTATAAAGCTACTGCTCCCACTACGGCAATATGCTCAAACTGCGGATCTTCAGTTCAGTACCACAGGGTTTGCCCTGAGTGCGGATTCTACAGAGGCAGGCTATCGGTAGAGAAAAAGACGACAGCCTGACAGCGATTAACCAGATCTTAAAACCATGAGAATTGGCTTAGATGTCATGGGTGGCGATTTTGCACCGGATGTTGTGATTGAAGGTGCGATAGACTCCCTTGCTCAATTGTCAGCTGATGACGAACTGGTTTTGATTGGGGACCAAAAGTCCATCTTAGGCAAGCTGGAGGAACTTAACACTGATCCTTCACGCTTCAGGATTGTGCCTACAACACAGGTGATCGAAATGGGAGACGTGCCTTCCAAAGCCTTTTCCCAGAAACCCGATTCAAGCATTGCCATAGGATACAGGCTTCTCAAGCTTAAAGGAATAGACGGGTTCTGCAGTGCCGGGAACACAGGCGCTATGCTCGTCGGCGCAGCTTATGCCGTCACCGTTATTCCCGGTGTGCTGAGGCCGGCTCTTGCTACATTGCTGCCTGCAGTTGACGGTCGCAATTCAGTAATCCTGGATGTAGGCCTTAATCCCGATACAAAACCGGAAGTATTGATGCAATATGGAATCCTGGGTTCACTTTATGCAAGGTATGTCCTTGGAATAGAGAAACCGAGGGTCAGGCTTCTCAACATCGGAGCTGAAGAGTCCAAAGGCACCCCCGCCGTCAAAGCAGCCTATGAACTTATGAGAGACAATCCTGCTCTTAACTTTGAAGGTAATATCGAAGCCAATGAGCTTTTCAGGGAAGCGATGGCTGATGTTATTGTATGTGATGGTTTTGTGGGGAACGTAATGTTGAAACAGACAGAAGCTTTTCACCATATATACAAGGAACGCAACTTGTTGAAAGATCCTTTTTTCGAAAGGCTCGACTTTGAAAATATTGGAGGCACCCCTGTTGTCGGAATAAATGCCAACGTAGTTATCGGGCACGGAATATCAAAGCGCAAAGCAATAATGAATATGATCCTTCAGACAATGGCCGTTGTGGATGTCGACCTTGCCGGCAAGATAAAAGAAGCGATTCAATAAATGGAAAAAATCCGAGCTGCCATTACAGGCATCAATGCCTGGGTTCCCGAATACCGGCTTACAAACCAGGAGCTTTCGAAAATGGTTGACACCTCCGATGAGTGGATCATGCAGCGAGTCGGGATAAAGGAGCGCCGGATTCTCAAGGGGGAAGGACTCGGCAGTTCGGATCTCGGGGAGCAGGCAGTCAGAGGATTGCTGCAAAAAACAAACACCTCGCCTGATGATGTTGATCTGCTGATCTGCGCGACAATTACTCCCGACATGGCCTTCCCGGCTACGGCAAACATAATTTCTGATAAGGTAGGCATAAAGAATGCATTCAGCTTCGATCTGAGCGCCGCCTGCTCAGGCTTTCTCTTTGGTCTTCAGACAGCCGCGGCATATATCGAAACGGGAAGATATAAAAAGGTGATACTTGTGGGGGTGGATAAGATGTCTTCCATAACCGACTATACCGACCGTACAACCTGTACCTTATTTGGCGATGCCGCCGGCGCAGTCCTCATCGAACCGACAACCGAAGAGATTGGCTTAATGGATCATATTCTGAAGACAGATGGTTCCGGTCGCAAGTTCCTTCATCTGAAGGCCGGAGGATCTGTAAGGCCGGCATCTCATGAAACCGTCGATGCAAAAGAGCATTATATCTACCAGGAAGGACAGAGTGTTTTTAAGTTTGCAGTCGTCAATATGGCCGATGTAGCAGCCGAAATTATGGATAAGAACAACCTGAAGTCCGAAGATATCGCATGGCTCGTTCCTCATCAGGCCAATCTCAGGATCATAGACGCTACAGGCAGAAGAATGGGACTTCCTCCCGAGAAAGTAATGATCAACATTCAGAATTACGGAAATACAACTGCAGCCACAATCCCACTCTGTCTATGGGAATATGAAAACAAACTCCGGAAAGGAGACATTCTGATCCTCGCAGCCTTCGGCGGCGGATTTACCTGGGGAGCTGTTTATCTCAAATGGGCATACGACCCAAAATAACGGCAAACATCCTTTTTATTTGCAATAGTTTTTATATTTGTGAGTTATTAATTTCATAACTCAATAATCTAACCGCGATGGCAAAATACAATGAGACGGAAACCGCAGCAATAAATCTGATAAGCCTCGGGACTGAAATCACAGGTGATGTCAAGTCCACCGGCGATATACGCATAGATGGCGTTCTGACCGGGAACCTCAATACAAAGGGGAAAATCGTTATCGGGCCTACCGGAAAAGTGAATGGTGAGGTTGTCTGTAAAAATTCGGAAGTGTCAGGCACCGTGGAAGGCAGGATCATTGTTAATCAATTGCTCATTCTTAAAGCTTCTTCAAAGATATTTGGCGATATTGCCACATCAAAGCTTTCAATTGAACCCGGCGCTGTTTTTTCGGGGAACTGCAAAATGAGCGAAAATGATAACAATGGAGGAGCAGGAAAACCAAAAGAATCAGAAAAAGCCGTCAAATAAGGGACTGGATAATTTTGCCAGGTACTCCGGGCTTGCCTTCCAGATGATAGGCATTATTGTTTTGACTGCATTTGGAGGAGTAGAAATCGACAAGCTTACCGGATGGAAAACACCTGTTTTTACTATCGTGCTTTCACTTCTCGGAGTCTTTGCAGCCATCTATTTTGCGATTAAGGATTTCCTGAAAATCAATAAATGACGATGAAGCCTGTAATCAGATATATCCGCCTGCTAGTAATACTTGAGTTCCTGTTTTTGGCGGCAGGATTCTTAGTTATTTCAAGATCAGGGATCGGGATCAGTTGCGGGGAAATGGCTCTGCTTTCAGTCGTCTTCGCTGTAATAGCGTTATTAACAATCGTAATATTTTTCAGAGGACAGGAAAAAGATGCTGCCACTCAGACAATGCACAGCCTGGTGTCGGTAACACTTAAATTTCTTCTTGAACTCGTCCTTGCCTTCGTCTGGTTTTTTGTTGCTAAAAAAACCGGATTGGCATCAGTGATATTATTTTTTGTGCTATATTTAGCGTTCACTTTGTTTTCAGTCCTGATAATGATGAAAACATTGAAAAACAAATCTTTATAACAGTTTATAATTTGAAAACCGGAATCGTCAGAGGGCTCATTTATTTGTTTCTGCTTTCGTTATTTTCCATTCCTGTATCAGGACAGGAAGGTCAGAAGGAAAAATTCGACGCCAGCTCATTCATCCTCGACCATGTATCCGATTCTCATGAATGGCATATACTGACAACTCCTGCCGGGAAAAGCGTTGCAATCTATCTTCCGGTAATACTTTACAGCAGGGAAAAAGGACTTGATGTTTTCTCTTCGAAAAAGCTTGCCCATGGGCACGTTTACAAAGGTTACAGGCTTGAAGAAGAAGGTGACCTGAAAGGGAAGATCGTAAATGTGGATACGGAAGGAAAAGCAATAGAGGGTAAACGTCCGCTAGATTTCTCAATGACAAAAACGGTTTTTGCCATGTTGTGCACAGCCATAATCGGATTATGGATCTTCCTCTCTCTTGCTCGGTCATATAAGAAAACCGGGATCAGCCATCCAAAGGGGATCCAGAGTTTTCTTGAACCGGTAGTCCTTTTTATTCGTGATGATGTGGCAATACCCAATATTGGTGAGCATAAATATGAGAAGTTTATGCCCTACCTGCTATCGGTCTTCTTCTTTATACTTCTCAACAACATCATGGGGCTTATTCCTTTTCCGCCGCCTTTCGGAGGCAATGTCACAGGTAACGTGGGAGTTACTTTTGTACTGGCGTTATGCACCTTCCTGATTACACAATTCAGCGGCAACAAAGCTCACTGGAAACATGTATTTGCTGCACCCGGAGTGCCTGTGTGGCTGCTTCCGATAATGATCCCGGTAGAGTTAATCGGACTTATATCAAAGCCTTTTGCCCTGATGATCCGTCTCTTTGCGAATATCACAGCAGGCCACATTATAGTTCTGAGCCTTATCTGTCTGATTTTCATCTTTAACACTGTCTGGGTAGCTCCGGTATCAATCTTATTTGTGATTTTCATGGACTGCATCGAGCTTCTCGTTGCATTCCTGCAGGCATATATTTTTACTCTTCTTTCGTCGCTGTTCATTGGAATGGCAACAGCAGAGGAGCATCATTAATCTTAACTTAATTTTTATACTATGGAACAAACAGCAACAGACCCCATTTCATTTGCAGCAATCGGAGCAGGTCTTGCAGTTATCGGAGCAGGTCTCGGTATCGGAAGGATCGGAGGTTCGGCAATGGACGCTATAGCACGTCAGCCGGAAGCCTATTCAAAGATCCAGCTTGCCATGATCATCGCAGCAGCCCTTATTGAAGGAGCTGCACTGTTCGCAATCGTTGTTGCAATTATGAAGGGATGAATTATGAAGCCTGCAACGGTTGGTTGCAGGCATTCATTTTAATTATGATGATTTAAAAAAGTTACCATGATATTTTTATCAAACAGTCTGACATCACCGGGAATAGGAGTGGTCATCTGGGCTGCCCTGATCTTCGGTATCTTCTTTCTGGTACTGGCCAAATTCGGATGGAAACCGATCCTTTCCGCCATTAAAGCCAGGGATGAGATGATTAAAGGCTCTCTGGAATCTGCAGCAAAAGCCAGGGAAGAAATGGTTAAGCTTCAGAGCGACAATGAAGCGATACTGAGGAAAGCCAGGGAGGAAAGAGAAGTAATTCTGAAGGAAGCACGCGAAGTTCGCGACAAGCTTATCTCGGAAGCAAAAGGTAAAGCTACTGAAGAGGCTGAAAAAATAGCTGAAAAAGCTAAAACAGATATCCAAAGAGAAAAAACCAAGGTCCTTTCAGAGATCCACGAACAGGTAGCTGCCCTTTCAGTTGACATCGCCTCAAAGCTTCTTGGCGAAAAACTAAGCAGAACAGAAGACCAGGAAAAGCTTATCAGCAAATACCTGAAAGACATTAATTTGAATTAACTCTACTGAAGGCATTCATTAATGAATAACAGCAAGATATCAGTCAGGTATGCACGGGCTCTCTTCAATTCAGCAATTGAAAAGGACCTGCTTGATAATGTATATCAGGACATGATCTTTGTTTCCGAGCTATGCAAGATGCCGGAGATGAAAGAGGTGCTTGCAAGCCCGATAATAGTACCGTCAAAGAAAAAGGATATCCTGCTTAAGGTAACAGAGAACAATATTCAGAAGATCTCATTTTCACTTCTGGATATGGTTGTTCAGAATGGTAGGGAAAAACATCTTCCCGCAATCGCCAGGGAGTTCATCCGCGAAACAAAAGAATATAAAGGAATAACCGAATCGGTGCTGACTACGGCAGTTAAAGTCGACGAAAGCACAAAGAAGCAAATAGCCGATTTTATCGCAGGAATCTTCAAAACGAAAGTTGAGATTAAGGAAGTTGTTGATAAGGACATCATAGGAGGATTCATCCTGAAGATTGAAGACAGCTATATTGATGCCAGCATCAGGAACAAGCTTCGGAAAATTGAAAAAGAACTGAAAGGGAAAGCTCTTTCAGCATGATAATTAGAACAAGGGTATTTACAAAACAAAAATATGGCAAGCATTAAACCAGCAGAGGTATCTCACATTCTCCGGCAGCAGCTTGAGGGAATCCAGACAGGCGCCGAACTCGAGGAGGTGGGAACTGTACTTGAAGTAGGAGACGGGATCGCCCGTATTTACGGACTCCTGAATGCAGAGGCAAACGAGCTTCTTGAGTTCGAAAATGGCATCGAGGCAATCGTTCTCAACCTTGAGGAAGACAATATTGGTGCTGTGCTTCTTGGACCTACAGAAGAGATCAATGAAGGAGATACCGTAAAACGCACGGGGCGCATTGCCTCCATCGCCGTTGGCGAAGGTTTGCTTGGAAGAGTCGTTTCCCCGACAGGCCAGCCTCTTGACGGAAAAGGCCCCCTCGGAGGTGAGAAATACATTATGCCGTTTGAACGTAAAGCTCCGGGCGTTATTTTCCGCCAGCCCGTGAAACAGCCGCTTCAGACGGGAATCAAGCCTATCGATGCGATGATCCCGATTGGAAGAGGACAGAGGGAGCTTATAATCGGTGACCGGCAAACCGGAAAAACTGCGATTGCCATTGACACCATCATCAATCAGAAAAGCAATTTCGAAAAGGGGAAGCCTGTTTATTGCATTTATGTGGCTGTCGGACAAAAAGGTTCAACAGTTGCAAACATTGCAAAAACGCTTGAGGAGCATGGCGCTCTGGATTATACTGTCATTGTTCTTGCAACAGCATCCGACCCCGCCGCTGCACAATTTTATGCTCCCTTTGCAGGCGCTGCCATAGGTGAATTCTTCAGGGATACAGGCCGCGATGCGTTGATAATTTACGACGACCTTTCAAAACAGGCAGTATCATACAGGGAAGTTTCCCTCCTTCTGCGCCGCCCGCCGGGACGAGAAGCATATCCGGGCGATGTATTCTACCTGCACTCCCGCCTTCTTGAGAGAGCTGCAAAGATCATCGAATCGGATGAAGTAGCAAAACAGATGAACGACCTGCCGGAATCAATAAAACACATGGTAAAGGGTGGAGGCTCACTTACGGCACTGCCTATAATTGAAACACAGGCCGGTGACGTTTCTGCATATATCCCGACGAACGTGATCTCAATTACCGACGGTCAGATATTCCTCGAATCAAGCCTCTTCAACGCAGGTGTCCGTCCGGCAATTAACGTTGGCATTTCAGTATCGAGGGTAGGAGGAAATGCACAGATTAAATCAATGAAAAAAATCGCAGGAACACTTAAGGTCGACCAGGCCCAGTACCGGGAACTGGAAGCTTTCTCAAAATTCGGATCCGACCTTGATGCAACTACGCTGGCTATACTGAACAAGGGATCGAAGAACGTCGAGATACTCAAACAGGGCCAATATGCCCCTGTACCTGTTGAGAAGCAGATCGCTATCATATATTGCGGAACAATGGGTCTTCTGAAAGATGTCCCTGTCAGAAAAGTAAAGGAATTTGAAAAGGAATATATTGAATTTCTCGACCTCAAATACAGGAGCGTTCTGGATAGTCTTCGGGACGGCATTCTCAATAACGAAATAACAGCTACCCTTGAAAAGGTAGCAGCTGAACTGGCAGAGAAATACAAGCCCAGGTAACAGGCAGACAAGGTAAGGATAATCAGATCTCAGATGGCTAATTTAAAGGCGATAAGGATAAGGATCAGCTCAGTAAAATCAACCCGGCAGACAACTTCAGCCATGAAAATGGTTTCGGCTGCCAAGCTGAGAAAGGCTCAGGATAAGATACTGAGACTGAGGCCTTATGCCAACAAACTGCATCAGATCCTGGTAGGTCTCTCTCAAAGCCTTGCCGAAACCGAAATAGAGAACATTTACTCCAGAGCCACATCATCGGAAAAAATTCTCGTGGTTGTTGTCACTTCCAATAAAGGACTCTGCGGAGCATTCAATTCCAACGTTATCAGGGAAGCCAGGAGAGTGGTGTCGGAAAAATTCATGGATCAGTTTCAAAAAGGAAATGTTGCCTTTCTGACAATAGGGAAGAAGGGCTTTGATTACCTGAGAAAGCAGAAACTGAATTTACTGCCGGAACGAAACGGCCTGTTAAACGACCTCTCCTTTGAAAAAGCCTCTGTTGTTGCAGAAGAAATAATGGGCAGCTTTCTTTCCGGAGAGTATGACCGGGTTCTGCTTGTTTACAACCAGTTCAAGAATGCTGCTGTTCAGAAACTTACAGCTGAACAATTCCTGCCGGTCGAAACAACCGCTTCAAGTGCAAAAGAAAATGCTCCGGTCGATTATATTTATGAACCAACGGGTGAAGAGATAATCAAAGAGCTGATCCCGAAATCACTCAAAATACAATTTTATAAAGCAGTGCTCGATTCGTATGTGGCAGAGAACGGAGCCAGAATGACTGCAATGCATATGGCAACGGATAATGCAACAGGCATGATCAGGGACCTTACTCTCCAATACAACAAGGCAAGACAGGCGGCTATTACAAACCAGATCCTCGAAGTCGTAAGCGGCGCAGAGGCTCTTAAAGGTTAATATTTTGTCAGGCTCTCATATCTTAACATCAGTATGTACAATCATTCCGAACTAAAAGAGGTTGTTGACAGGGCTTTGACAAACCTTTCGTTCAATGCAGAATCTCCGAAGCTTATTGATCCTGTCAGATATGTTCTTTCAAAGGGAGGCAAAAGACTTCGCCCGGTTATGGCTTTGATGTCATGCAACCTTTTCACCGACACTATTGACGATGCAATCTTACCAGCTGCCGGACTTGAAGTTTTTCACAATTTCACCCTTGTTCACGACGACATAATGGATCAGGCACCTGTAAGGAGGGGATTGCCCACGGTGCATCAGAAATGGAATGCAAATCAGGCAATATTGTCAGGCGATGTGATGGCCTTCATTGCCAATGAATGCATTCTGCAGGCTCCTTCCTTATCTCTCCTCAAAGTGTTCAGGGTGTATAACAAGGCAGCAGTTGAAGTATGCGCAGGCCAGCAACTGGATATGGACTTTGAAAAGGCTGCGATTTTAAGAGAGGAAGAGTACATAAGGATGATCGAGCTGAAAACAGCGGTTCTGCTGGCAGCTTCGGTAAAGATAGGTGCGATAATCGGGGGCTCCGATGACAAAGACTCAGACCTGTTGTACGAATTCGGAAAGAATCTGGGACTTGCATTTCAGATACAGGATGACCTTCTTGATGTATGGGGCGATGTAAAGATCTTCGGGAAAAAATCAGGAGGCGATATAGTGGCAAATAAGAAGACATACCCGCTAGTCAAGGCAATGGAGGCTGCAAAGGGCAATCAGCTGAAACAGCTTCAGAAACTCTTTTCCTCCGGCGATGCCGACCCTGATGTAAAGATAAGGGAAGTGATCAGCATCTATGATCAGCTCAATATTAAAGACACTACCGAAATACTTGCTTACGATTACATCAACAAAGCTTTCGGATTTCTTCAGAAGGTAAATGTTGACGAAGCCAGAAAAAAAGAGATTACAGATCTTGCCATTTCGCTGATTGGAAGAAAGCAATAGGTCAATAGTCGCTTATATCCCGTTTCCCAAGCCACTCAATATTGACAAATACTCCGGCTCCGATCATGAACTGGCTGTACCTGCTTAAGGTGTATTTTGCTTCTGCAAAGAGACTCACTTTTTCTGACATGTTGAAAACAGTGCCTGCTCCCAGGTTAAGGCCAAAGGCATTGTCGTTTTCAGTAAAATCTCCGGCGCCGGTGACATACGATTGATTTTTCCAGGTCAAAAGGAAATCAAGGCCTGCTATTCCGTAGAACTCGAATTTGTCGAGGGAGTTGAAAATATAATGACCGTTAATGTCAACCATCATTGAGTATACGGAGGATTCATTTTCTATGTGCGGATAGAAAAAAGTAAACGATCCGGCAACATGAATCGGTACCGTTATTTTATAAACTCCTTCAATAAAACCAGCAAAATGTCCGCTCCTGTATTCTTCAACTTTAGTATTATGGAACCAGTATCCTGAACCGTAAGCAGCTCCTCCTCCTATTTTTGTAAACTGTGCATTCAGAGACGGGATGACAAATGCTGAAAGCAACAGAATGATGATTAGTTTTTTCATTAGTGAAGCAATATAAATTACTCTTTATGACATAAAGATAAAAAAATGCTAAATTTGTACACACCGAAAAAAAACTAAATTAATTTCCAGACATGGCACAGAATACCGGCAAAATAAGCCAGATAATCGGACCAGTTGTTGACGTTACGTTTCACAGGCAGGGCGCTGAAATGCCCGACATTTACGATGCCCTTGAAATTAAAAGGGACGACGGCTCGGTTCTGGTAGTGGAATGCCAGCAGCATATTGGGGAGAACACCATACGAGCTATAGCGATGGATTCAACTGACGGTCTCCGCAGGGGAATGGAAGTGATCCCGACAGGATCGCCAATTACAATGCCTATCGGTGAGCAGATTAAAGGCCGCCTGATGAATGTGACCGGAGAAGCTATTGACGGTATAGGCCCGCTTGACAAAAAAGGCGGTTATCCGATACACCGCAAACCTCCGAAGTACGAAGATCTGTCAACCGAGAAAGAGGTTCTTTACACCGGCATCAAAGTGATCGACCTTATTGAGCCATATTCCAAGGGAGGGAAAATAGGCCTCTTTGGCGGAGCAGGTGTGGGAAAAACAGTTGTTATTCTTGAACTCATAAACAATATTGCCAAGTCATATTCCGGATTATCGGTATTTGCGGGTGTGGGGGAAAGAACAAGAGAAGGTAACGATCTCCTCCGCGAGATGCTGGAAGCAGGTGTAATAACATACGGAAAGGAATTCCTTGAAAGTATTAAAAAAGGAGGATGGGACCTCTCGACAGTTGATATGGAAGCGCTGAAGGAATCAAAGCTTGCCCTTGTGTTCGGACAGATGAACGAACCCCCGGGAGCAAGAGCCAGGGTCGCTCTTTCAGGCCTTTCTGTCGCTGAGCACTTTCGTGATGGAGATGGAAAAAGCGGAGGAAGGGATATTCTCTTCTTCATGGATAATGTATTCCGTTTCACCCAGGCAGGATCAGAAGTTTCTGCTCTTCTCGGGAGAATGCCTTCAGCCGTCGGCTATCAGCCTACACTGGCAACTGAAATGGGGGTCATGCAGGAGAGGATCACCTCAACAAGGCACGGCTCAATCACTTCGGTGCAGGCTGTTTACGTACCTGCCGACGACCTTACCGACCCGGCTCCGGCAACTACCTTCGCACACCTCGATGCAACAACCGTTCTAAGCCGTAAAATATCAGAGCTTGGTATCTATCCGGCTGTCGACCCGCTCGACTCCACATCGAGAATACTTGTGGCTGATATTGTTGGAGAAGCACATTATAACTGTGCCCAGAAGGTCAAGGAACTCCTGCAAAGATATAACGAACTGCAGGATATCATTGCAATCCTCGGCATGGACGAACTTTCTGAAGAAGACAAGCTCGTTGTTCACAGGGCAAGGAGGGTTCAGAGATTCCTTTCACAACCTTTCCATGTTGCAGAACAGTTTACAGGAATCAAGGGAGCACTGGTTTCAATTGAAGACACCATAAAGGGCTTCAATATGATCATGGATGGGAAAGTCGACCAGTACCCTGAAGCTGCTTTCATGCTTGTGGGAACAATTGAAGATGCAATCGAAAAGGGCGAAAAAATTCTCGCCCAGTCAAAATAAAATCATTAAGGGATGAAACTAGAGATCATCACTCCCGACAAGAAAATCTTTGAAGGCGAAATAACATCCGTCAGAGTGCCCGGAAAGAAAGGCTCTTTCCAGGTTCTTAAAGACCACGCCCCGATAATCTCGACGCTTGAAAACGGACCGGTGATCATAGTTGACCAGGCTGGAAACCAGGTTAATTATGAAATAACCGGAGGAGTGATTGAAGTAAAGCAGAATAAGATCATCCTTCTTGCTGAATCGGTTCGATAAAAAATCACCGTGATGACTGCTGATGAATTCAGGAAGCATGCCCACGAGATGGTCGAGTGGATGGCTTCTTACATGGAAAATGCCGGCAAATATCCTGTAAAATCACAGGTCAGCCCGGGTGAAATCTTCAGCAAGCTGCCCGATAACCCTCCATCAAATCCAGAATCATTCAGCCTTTTCATGAATGATCTTGAGGAGATCATAATGCCCGGAATAACACACTGGCAGAGCCCTTCTTTCTTCGCATATTTTCCTGCAAACACCAGCCCTCCGTCAGTGCTGGCGGAAATGATAATCGCTACCCTGGGAGCTCAGTGCATGAGCTGGGAGACATCTCCTGCCGCAACTGAACTAGAGGAAAAAATGATGATCTGGCTTCGTAACATGATTGGCCTTCCGTCAGAATTTGAAGGCGTTATCCAGGATAGTGCCTCCACAGCCACTCTTGCGGCCATTGTTACAGCCAGGGAGAAAGCAACGGCATTCACTGCAAATAATGAAGGGATAAATCAGGGAAGGATACTAAGGGTGTACTGCTCGGAGCAGGCTCATTCGTCAGTCGAAAAGGGAGTCAGGATCAGCGGGATCGGAAAGAAAAACCTTGTAAAGATCCCGGTAAGGGAAGATTATTCAATGGACCCCGGAAAGCTTGCGGAGGCTATTTCGTCGGACAAAAGAAACGGATATCTTCCCTGCTGTGTTATAGCAACAATAGGAACAACAAGCACCACTGCAGTTGATCCTATAAGGCCTATTGGTGAGATTTGCAGTAAAAACCATATCTGGCTTCATGTTGACGCCGCAATGGCCGGAACAGCCCTGATTCTGCCTGAATTTCAATGGATGCTCGACGGCAGAGAATATATTAGCAGCTTCCTTTTCAATCCTCACAAATGGATGTTCACGAATTTTGACTGCACGGCTTTCTTTACCCGTGATACGGAAAGCCTCATCAAAACATTCGAGATATTGCCTGAATACCTGAAAACAAGGACTCGGGGCCAGGTTAACGATTACCGCGACTGGGGTATTCCGCTCGGCAGAAGGTTCAGGGCTCTGAAGCTGTGGAGTGTAATAAGGGCATATGGCACGGAAGGATTGCGCGGAAAAATCAGGCAGCATATTCAGTTCGCCGTAAAACTGAAGGAGATGATCCAGGCGGAAAAGGATTTTGAGATTCTTGCCCCGGTAGTTATAAATGTTGTTTGTTTCAGGTATGCCCCGGCCGGGAAAGATGATAAATATCTGAACGAACTCAACCGGAAACTGAACCATCTTTTGAACGATTCAGGGAAGATCTATCTGACACATACCGTAGTTGGCGGCAGATATACCCTGAGAATGGTGACAGGCCAGACGAATGTCACTTTCGGACATGTTGAAAAAGCGTGGGAGCTGATACTGCAGACCGCCCGTTCTCTTGGCAGGGAATCATAACCGGGGCTTCTTCCCGATACTCATTCCGTAAATATCGATATTGAAAACAGCCTCCAGTACAGGCGTTTTTTCACCTTTCTGCCATGCTGACTGAACACCTGCCGAAACCATGTAGGGAAGACGAAGGAGATGAAAGTCAGCAATCAGCTGAGCTCCGTATGAAGTAAATGTTTCTGTTGTTCTCCTGACTGAAAAACCATTTTCCCTGAGGTAATAATTGTTTGTGCCCTGTCCATAGTCAAAAAAGAGCCCGGCCCTTATTCTCTTGAGATAAAGGAAGCTGGCAAGATTGATATCCGGATATGCAAGGGGAGCAAAATAATCAGCTGAAAAATACGTAAGGTCCTCTGAAACAATATTTTTATAACCTCTTGGGAAATTAATAATATTATAATGAATATCGGCCAGGGAGACAGCTGACTGGAATTCATTTTCGAACCTGATCCTTAAAGAATTGTTTTTTAGAAATCCCGGAAAATAGAACGCCGTCCTGATCGTCAGGTCAGAACCATAGAATTCCCTGTCGAACGGATACCATGAATAGTAAAGATCGATTACCTGGCCCAGCCTGGGATATATATCCCGTTCAGCCCTCATGAATGAGTTTGAGAAATAAAACCTTCCGGCGAACATCGTCTGACCGTAATCATATGAATCGTTATCATCTGAGAAAATGTAATTGTTGCTGAAGCTGGCCGTCAATGAAGGCCTGAGGTAAAGTGAAAATTTGCCGGTCCTGAAGGTCAGCGGGACTGAAAGAGTGTTTGTGACGGAGATACCCGGCCTTGCAAATCCCTTGTTTCTTGCACTGTAACCCAGACTGTCAATGTAGGGCTTGTTCCCATAATCAATCCTTGACTCGAGAACCGGATACCACCCTTTCCAGGTTATCTGTGAATGTAATTTGTGAAGTCCGTCAGAATATTCATAGCCAACTGAAGTTATCAGAGTGCTTAACTGATTCTGGCTCATTAGAGTCAATCCGGGTTTTAAGGAAAGCGGATCAGACTGGATTGTTTCCAGATCGGCATAAAAAGGCATCCAGCTGTGAAATCCAAAGAGATGGAGCCCTTTCCTGTATTTTTCAGGAGTGTATTTATTTAAAAGTTCACCTTGCCGTTCCTTGTCAGGCACTTTGATCTGCCCGATAAGAAAAAATGACGGATCGTACTTCAGGTTATCCGGCTCTGAATCTCTTATATTGGTTGAGCAGATATTGTTGCCCGATGAGGAATAATCGCAAAAATATACACTGCCTCCGGAGAGATGAAGATCTGTAGCACCGAACTGAGAGTTAGTAACGGCAGCCAGCTTTTTATCAGGTGAGAGGATAAAGATATTTTCCGTTCCGGAAATTGAGCTGACATAGAACAGTGAATCATTCCTGAGAAACGACGACTGAAAATCCTCGGAACGTTCAGTAATAAAGTAGCGCCACGACTGGGTTGAAACATTAAAGGATATGATCCCTTCCCCTTTTTCATTCAGTGTGATGAAAGTGATATCTGCGCCATCAGCTGACCATCGGGGCTTCTGCAGGTATACATTGCCGGGAACGGGTAATGACTTGATAATCTGTCCACTGGCGCTATTTATAAGGATCAGGTTATTGATATTATCGTGAGTGTTCTCTGTTGCTGCAATCCTCTTCCCGTCGGGAGAGATCGCAGCCGACAAGTACCGCGTTTTCCATGACAGCTGCTTAATTGTATTATTTCTGAGGTCGAGTGTTCTGATAACGGAGTAGTTCCTGTTTTCCCATCTGGGATCGGTTTGAATTTCAACCCAGGCAAGCATCATATTTCCCGCAGTTATGGAATAAGGATATTGATAGCCCGGAACATGAATTCTTTCTTCACGGTTTGTAAGAGTATTGATGTTTACAAATTCGGGAGGATTGTACAATGTTGTTTTTACGGCTACGAAGTTATTATCGTTTATTTTTACCGGGCTGTGGTAGCTAACGTATTTCTTCCCTTTGGAAGGATTAATGGTTTTGCAGCTCTTTGTTCCTTTACGAAGATTCTCTTCCTTCCAAACTTTTCCAAGAGTGTCGAAGGCCTCCAGGAAGAGTTTTCTTTTATTCATATGGGTGGTGCTCCGGAGGCTTATATTCACGGGATTTAACAGAAAAGGAGCGTTAGACGTGAACTTCAGGGACTTATCCCAGATCCCGGGTCCGTATCGGTAATTTGTCCACGCAACAATCTGATAACCGGATTGATAATGATCGGGTATAAAATTCCTGAACGACCCGTTTACAATTTTATCGTACCTGTACATTTTTCCTTTTTCAACAGCAATGGCTTTCAGGGCTTTCTGAAATTCAGGGCTTCTTCCCCTTCCTGAACCTGAAAGCGCTGTTTCGGCGTACACAGCTTCGCCTTCGAGGTACCATAGGGGAAGAAGAGCTGCCACAATACCAGGGAACTGCTGTCCCATCATGAAAGACAGGGCTTTGGTAAATCCCTTTTCAAGAGATTCCATCTGGTAAACATGAGTCAGCTCATGGAGAGCCAGCTGTCTGTTTGCATCAAGGGGAATGGAGTTCTGTTCCGGTGTCGGAAAGATCTCCATTCTCTTTGGGGCCCAGGCCACGTATCCGTTGGATTCAACGGTAAAATTGTGAATCACCACCGGCAGTCTGAATTTCCTTTCAGGGAAGATTGAACCGAGGTCACTCCATGCCTGGTCAAGCGATCTGGCGAAATCGACACCGCGGAGACCATAATTTTCAGGATAAATTACACGGAACCTGTCTGTTTTTATCTGAAGCCATTTGAGACTTGCCGGGTCCTGTCCTGTATCATAATATTGTCCAGACACAATCAGGGAAAGTGAAAAAAGAAGAGAAATGAACAGGGCGGACCGTAAATTCATCATGCTAAATATTGGCTAAAAATAACAAATAATCCGTATTTTCGTCGTTTGATCATATTCGGCAATTCTTGAAAAAACCATAGTCGCGAATGAAAAAATTCAGACTGATAAACAACATAACAGGCTGGGTGATTTTTGCAATTGCAGCTTTCACCTACCTGATGACAATAGAGCCTACTGCAAGCCTTTGGGACTGCGGAGAGTTCATTGCGTCGGCTTACAAGCTCGAGGTCGGGCATCCTCCCGGAAGTCCTGTATTCATGATTCTTGCTCGGTTTTTCACTCTTTTTGCGGGAAATAATACTGCGAATGTTGCTGCAATGGTAAATGCCATGTCGGCCATTTTCAGCGCATTCACCATCCTCTTTCTTTTCTGGACGATCACTCATCTTGCACGAATCATGATTGTCAGGAATGAGAGCGAATTCAATCTTTCCAGGATAATTGCAATAATGTCAGCAGGCGTTGTCGGCGCTCTGGCTTTTACGTTTTCAGATTCCTTCTGGTTTTCAGCAGTAGAGGGCGAAGTTTACGCCACATCTTCACTTTTTACCGCTGCCGTTTTCTGGGCTATTCTTAAATGGGAGGAGAGGGCCGATGAAGATCATGCTGACAGGTGGATAATCCTCATTGCGTACCTGATGGGTTTATCAATAGGCGTCCATCTGCTTAACCTTCTGACCCTTCCGGCAATAGTGCTGGTTTATTATTTCAAGAAATTCGAATTTTCGTGGAAAGGGCTTGTTTATGCACTTACCGGATCTTTTATCATGCTTGCCCTGCTTTTGTGGGGACTATTGCCGGGAATTGTAAATGTTTCCTCGAAATTTGACCTCTTTTTCGTGAATTCCCTGAAGCTGCCTGCCAATACGGGGATGCTAATACACATTATAATCCTCGCAGTTTTACTGATATTGGGCATCAGGTTGTCGATGAAGCAGGGGAAATTTCTGCAGACTGCCATAATCTCGATTGCGGCCCTGTTCTTTACCGGTTTCTGGATTGTTTCAGACTCAGCGTTTATCAACCTTATCCTGCTAGCTGCCCTTTCACTGTTAATATGGCTGATCGCTTCAAGAAACATGATAATGCTGAATACTGTTCTTACGGCCATAACAGTCATTCTTATCGGGTATTCTTCAATGGCGGTAATTATGATCAGGTCTGAGGCAAATCCGCCACTGAATGAAAACAATCCTTCCGATCCTTTCAGCCTTCTTTATTACATTAACAGGGAGCAATACGGAGACAGACCATTGTTCAGGGGAGCTTATTATAATGCCCCGGTGATAGATTATAAAGACGGCAAACCAGTCTATGTCCTCGAGAATGGACGGTATGTCATAACACACAGGAATCTCGAAAGAGTTTATGATGAAAGATTTATAACTCTGTTCCCAAGGATGTGGAGCGATCAGGAAGGACACCCGGATATTTACAAAGACTGGGGAGGGGCCAAAGGAACTCCTATAAGTGTTACGGATCAAAACGGCAAAAAAACAACAATCAGGAAACCGACGTTTGGCGAAAACCTGAGTTTCATGTTCTCATATCAGTTTGGATACATGTATTTCAGGTATTTCATGTGGAATTTTTCAGGGAAGCAAAACGATACCCAGGGAATGGGAAGTGCAGTGAACGGGAACTGGATCTCCGGAATAAAATTCCTCGACGAAGCCAGGGAAGGGACCTCGGACAAGCCGGCAGATATTAAAAATGATACTTCAAGGAACAAATACTACCTCCTTCCTTTCCTGCTGGGAATGGCAGGACTTCTTTTCCAGCTGTTCCGCGACAACAAGAACTGGTGGATCATTATGATGCTGTTTCTCCTTACAGGAATAGCGATAGTTTTTTACCTTAATCAGTACCCCAATCAGCCTCGTGAAAGAGATTACGCCTATGTAGGATCATTCTATTTCTTTGCCGTCTGGATCGGACTTGGTGTTCTGGCTGTATATGATGGCATTAAAAAATTTGCCGGAGAAAAGATGGCTGCACCTTTATCGGGCATCTTATGCCTGGCTGTGCCTGTAATTATGGGATCAGAAAACTGGGACGACCACGACAGGTCAGGACGTTACCTGGCAAGGGACGTAGCCTTCAATTATCTGGAATCGTGCGCCCCGGAAGCAATACTTTTTACCAACGGAGACAATGACACCTTCCCGCTCTGGTACGCCCAGGAAGTTGA
Organism: uncultured Rikenellaceae bacterium; assembly: GCA_964638545.1. Lineage (GTDB taxonomy): Bacteria > Bacteroidota > Bacteroidia > Bacteroidales > VadinHA17 > LD21. The sequence continues at coordinate 23,491 of CAZXAM010000023.1, forward strand.
AGGAAAAAGAACAGATATCAGGGTGTGCAATCTAATGCTTCTGAATACCGACTGGTATATTGAGCAGATGAAACGGAAGGTATATGAATCCAATCCCCTGCCAGTTTCGCTTCCGATACAAAAGTATTATGATGGCATTAACAACCAGGTTTTCATCGATCCGAACAGAAAGGAAACTGTTGATATTTCAACGACGCTTGACTGGATTAAAAGCAACAACAGGGCAACAAAAGTCCGGGTATCGACCAATGAATACCTCGACATCATTCCTTCAAGGAATATCAGGATCCCGGTAGATAAGAAGAAAGTTCTCGAATCAGGAACCGTCAGACCGGAAGATTCTGCAAAAATAGTTCCGTACATTGATATTTCGCTTAAGGGTAGTTCAATACTCAAAAGCCAGCTTATTGTCCTGGACATTCTAGCCCATAACAATTGGGAACGCCCGATCTATTTCGTGACCGGGTTTCATGACGATGCTCTGGGTCTGGAAGAATATTTCCAGCTTGAAGGACTCGCATACAGGCTTGTTCCAATAAAATCGGGCAAAGAAAACTGGCTCGAATATGGCAGGATTGATCCTGACATAATGTATGAAAACCTTATGAATAAATTCGTTTGGGGCGGAGCCAACGATCCCCGTGTCAACCTTGACTATCACCACACAAGAACATTAACGGTGGTAAGGGCAAGACTAAACTATGCCAAGCTTTCCAAAGCGCTCTCAGCTCAGGGGAAATTTGAAAAAGCCCTTCAGGCGCTTGATTACTGCATGGAAAAGCTGCCTTTGAGCAGGGTGCCTTACGATCCTTATGTTAATGATATTATTGAGGCATATTTTGCTGCAGGGAATACTGAAAAGGCTGTCGAAATGACAAAAAGCCTGTGCGATCATTTCTATGCCTATCTCGATTATTATCTGAAGCAGGATCAATATATAGTCGGATCTTCAGACTATGCAATAGGTACGGCATTTGAATATTCCAGACGGGCCGGAGAAGCATGCATAGCATATAATCAGACCGAATTGGGAATGGAGATAAACAAAAAGCTTCAGGATTACTATTCGAAGTATATCGGGACGGTGGAACCGGCTTCGAGATAAAAGCGGATCAGTCTATAAGAGAATGAGCGGATTCGTGCCTGAGATATTTTTCAAGCAGGAAGAATACCTTCTCGGGATAAACAGGCTTCAGGATATATTCATTGCATCCGGCCAGGTAGGCCTCAGTCTTGCTTTGATCAGAAGAATATGCCGTCAGCATCAGGACCGGTACATTTTTCCTTTCCTTGCGGAACACTCTGATGCATTCTATGCCGTTTACCAGGGGGATAAGGAAATCCATCAGCACAAGATCAATTTTCTCATTCTCCCGATTCAGGTAATCAATAAATTCCTTTCCGTTGTGGAAAATCCTTACATCCGCACCTGAGCTTTTTAGCAGTGTTTCATAGTACCGTATTGAAGGAACATCGTCCTCTACGATTACTATTCTCTTGTCTGTCAGCTGTAATTCGTTGGTATTCAAAGCTTGTGCCGAAATTTCATTAAACTGTATAAAATTACAATAACTAACTACGCAACTTGTATGCCAATACTGCAGTTATAAACATTTTTTCAACACGGATTTCCAGAATGAAGATACTAATATTTGGTTTCCAGACCAAAAAATCTCAAATTCGTGTAAGAATATAGCAGCCATGCATTCAACCATTGTCATTGTCCGCAGAGCCATAATTGCAAATTTACTCTTTCTTCTGACTCTGGTTTCAGCCGGACAAAATGGTTTTGACAACTCATCGAGGGCTTTATACATCTATGACCTTATCGCGAAATATGTCAATTTCGGACCGGGATTTGCCGATTCTTCAGCATTTAAGATCGGGATGATGCTTGGTGATTATGAACTTCTGTTTGAGCTGGGGAACCTTGCCAAATCGAGGCCTCTGATCCAGGACAAACCTGTTGAGGTAAGCGGATACAAGAGGCTCGAAAGCCTGACTCACACACAGGTGTTGTATGTTAACAAATCCTCAGGCTTTGATCTTAATGATATAAGAAAGAAAATAGCAAGACATCAGACATTGCTTGTCACGGAAGGTTATGAGTTCAGGGAGTCAATGATTAACTTTTTGGTAATCAATGGGGTGCCGCGATATGAGATAAATGAAGAGTACATCAGGAGCGAAGGGATGTCTGTTCCTCAGACTCTTCTGTTTTCTGCAGTAAAAACGAAAGAAGACTGGCAGAAGCTCTTTAACATTACAGAAGCTGACCTGGAGGTTCAGAAAGAAACAGTAAAAAAGCAACAGGCTGAAATTGACTACCAGAAAGCCGAGATAATAAAGCAAAGAATATTACGCGACAGCCTTGACCTTGAAATAACAGCGAAGGAAAAAACCCTGCTCGAAAAACAACTGATCCTGAACGCACAGACACACCAGATGCTCAAACAACAGAATGAGATCTCGTCACAAAAATCAAGGATCCTTGTACAGCAGCTGGAAGTGATGGTTCAGAATGACACTCTCAGGAACCAGAAGGAAAAAATTGAGGGGCAGATGGCAAGAATAGATGAACAGGTTGGAAGGATGGTTGAGCAGGAGGAGAAGATAAAGATCCAGCTTGCCACTCTTGAAAAGCAAAAGTTGATTTTGTTGTTTGCAGCTTTGGCTCTTTTGCTGATAAGCGGCCTGGTATATTACATCTACCATAGCTACAGGATCAAGAAGGAAGCTAACGTCAGGCTCGAAGAGAAGAACAGAACCATTTCGCTCCAGAAGGATGAAATTGAGCAGCAGCGTGATCTTGCTGCTGCTCAAAGAGATCAGATCGCTTATCAGAAAAAGCATATTACCGACAGCATCATGTATGCCAAGAGGATCCAGACAGCCCTTATTCCTTCCCTTGAGCTTTTCAGTGACAGGCTTGAGCATTTTGTCATTTACAAGCCTCTTGCAATAGTCAGCGGCGATTTTTACTGGGTAAGCTCCCTGGAGAACAAGCAGGTGATAATAATAGCCGACTGCACAGGCCATGGAGTGCCCGGGGCATTTATGAGCATGCTTGGCGTTACCCTGTTGAATGAGATTGTAAATAATAAGCACATACTGATGCCTGACCAGATTATCGAAAACCTTCGTCAGGGAGTGATAAGGTCGCTTAACCAGGCTGCAGATGAGGATTCCATTAAAGACGGGATGGACATTTCAGTATGTGTCGTTGATTTCAGCGAGAATATACTCTGGTGGGCAGGGGCAAACAGCCCACTTTACCTTGTCCGCGACAGGCAGCTCATTCATTACCGCCCCGATAAGATGCCTGCTTCGATTCATTATAAGATGCAGCCTTTCTCACTTAACAAAACAGAGCTTCATAAAGGCGATGCATTTTACATTTTCTCAGATGGTTTTGCCGACCAGTTCGGAGGACCAAAACACAGAAAGTTCATGTCAGGCCAGCTGAAGGAAACGCTTGTCTCCCTGGAAGGAGTTCCGATGCTCCGGCAGGCTCAAATACTAAACGAAATATTCGAAGAATGGAGAGGAGACTTCCCCCAGGTTGATGATGTGACGCTGATCGGGATCAGGTATTAATTACACTCGAGCGAAGTTACATCCCCGGTGACAGGATTTGTGATATCAGGATTTGCTGCTTTGAACGCTACCAGAGTGGCCCCGCAGTATTCCGCCTCGACCCCTGTGTCTGTCTCGTCTCCGTCTGAATTCGTTGTTACGAGCTTGCAGGTCTCGCAATCATTCAAAGCTTCACAGGAGGTAAATCCCCATGTGACGAAGAGAAATAAAAACGCGGCCAGGATTTTTCTTTTCATATGTTTGGTAATCGGTTCGTTATTAATCACACTCCCAGGTTGTCCGGATGTTGCCGTTAACATAATCATCCATTGTTTCAATGCTTAACAGTACTGCGCCGCAATACTCTGCCGGATCGTCTTCATGGTCCCACGCCCCGTCGATATAGGTGACCTGCCTGCAAGTTTTGCAGTCGCTGAGCACTTCACACGAATTAAAAGATATTGAGATAAATATCAGAACAACAGCAATTAAGAATTTGCTTTTCATAGTTTTAAAATTGCATCAAAATTACTAAACTCTCAGATTTATAGAACGGTTTTCCTTTTAAAAGGTTGCATTTATGCGATATTTTTGATGAACAGATGCATCATTTGGTTAAATTGCCTGTCATTTGGTCAGGAATGATTCAATCTTTAAAGGAATAAAAATTAATCGTCATGGAAGAAACAAATAAAATGAAAAAACATGTAACCGTCGTCGGCGCTATCCACATTGGATTCGGGATGCTTGGGTTGATGACAGCACTGGCAGTCTTCTTCGTGCTCCGTTTTGCATTCGGTTTTGTTGAGGGAGATGAGGTCCCGGCAACTATTCTCCAGTTTCTCTCGATAAGTATCCCGATTCTGATCGGATTTATGTCGACACTCGGACTTATTGGAGGGATTGGCCTTCTTTCACTTCAACAGTGGGCGAGATATATTATCATCGTTGTTGCAGCCCTGGGATGCCTTAACATCCCGATCGGAACCCTTAAAGGCGTCTATTCGCTGTGGGTCCTTCTTCAGGATGAAACGATAAAACTGTTCGATAGGAAATAAGACAGGCAACGGGAAATTGATTTTTGAAGAAGAGACGCCCAATTTGGGCGTCTCTTCAATTATTGTTACACTACCATTGCCATCAGCCACTAAATTTCTAATTTTAGCGAAAATCACAACCATATGGCTGACGACAACAAGATTATCTTTTCCATGTATAGGGTGGGTAAGACCTACCCGCCTCACCGCCAGGTTCTTAAAGATATATCGCTCTCATTTTTCCTGGGCGCCAAAATCGGCATAATCGGCCTCAACGGATCAGGAAAATCGACACTTATGAAAATAATCGCCGGCAAAGAAAAAGAATACCAGGGTGAAGTCACTTTTCTTTCAGGATATACAGTCGGACATCTGTCGCAGGATCCGCTTCTTGAAGAAAACAGGACCGTCAGGGAGATTGTAGAAGAAGGAGTCAGGGAGACCATGGATATCATAAAGGAGTATGAAAAAATAAATGCCAGTTTCGGAGAGCCGGAGGTTTATGAGAATCCTGATAAAATGCAGCAGCTTATGGACCGGCAGGCTGTATTGCAGGAAAAGATCGATTATCACGATGGCTGGAATATAGAGCATAAACTGGAAAGGGCGATGGATGCACTGAGATGTCCCGAAAGCTCGGCAAAAGTAAACGTACTCTCAGGGGGCGAAAGACGACGCGTGGCACTCTGCAGGCTTCTTCTGCAGAAGCCTGACGTGCTTCTGCTCGATGAGCCTACCAATCATCTTGATGCCGAATCGGTTCAATGGCTTGAGACAACTCTCAAACAGTATCATGGAACAGTTATATGCATAACCCACGACAGATATTTCCTCGATAATGTGGCAGGATGGATACTCGAACTTGACAGGGGCGAGGGCATTCCCTGGAAGGGCAACTATTCCTCCTGGCTTGAACAGAAGGCGAAACGCCTTGAATCGGAAGAGAAGGGAAATGTCAAGAGAAAAAAGATACTTGAACGCGAGCTTGAATGGGTCAGAATGTCGCCTAAAGCCCGACATGCCAAATCAAAAGCCCGTCTGGGCGCTTATGAGAATCTTCTAAATCAGGACGTTAAGCAAAAAGAAGAGAAACTTGAGATATTCATTCCTAATGGCCCAAGGCTTGGCGATAAAGTTATCAGGGCGTCAGGAGTGGCAAAATCTTACGGGGACAAACTGCTTTTTGAGGACCTCGAATTCAATCTTCCGCCCAACGGAATCGTCGGAGTTATCGGAGCCAACGGCGCCGGTAAAACAACCCTGTTCAGGATGATAATGAAGCAGGAATCGGCATCGAAAGGGACATTTGAGATCGGAGAGACTGTTTCGCTAGGATATGTTGATCAGGCCCATTCGGAAATTGATCCCGCAAAGACAGTCTATGAAGTCATATCCGGGGGACAGCCTGAGATAATGGTTGGAAACCGCCTGATAAATGCCAGGGCATATGTGGCACGGTTTAATTTTACAGGAGCCGACCAGGAGAAAAAATGTGAAATGCTTTCAGGAGGGGAGCGCAACAGGCTGCATCTCGCGCTTACCCTGAAATCGGGAGCAAACGTTCTTCTTCTCGACGAGCCGACTAACGATATTGATGTCAATACCCTCAGAGCACTGGAAGAGGGACTTGAGAACTTTGCCGGATGTGCCGTAATTATTTCTCACGACAGGTGGTTTCTCGACAGGGTCACAACCCATATGCTGGCATTTGAAGGCAACTCAAAGGTCGTGTGGTTCGAAGGTAACTATTCCGACTACGAGGAAAACTATAAGAAAAGGGTTACTGATACGACACCGGCGAGGATCAAATATAAGAAACTGGCCTAACGACGCAGAGGTGCAGTGGCACAATGGCACAGTGGCAATTCACTTGATTCCCCTCCCTGGAGATCGGAACGCAGTGGAGATTCTGCGTCAGCGGAAGCCTGCCCCGCTTCGGCGGGGGGGGCAGGGGTGGGTGAAAAGATTGCTTCGCTTCGCTCGCAATGACAATGGATTAAAGAAAATACTGATTTATTTTGGCTCAAACTCCCCTTCCCAGCGGGCAATTACAGCAGTGGCAAGACAGTTTCCAAGAACGTTCACGGATGTCCGTGCCATGTCCATCAGTTCGTCGATTCCCAGGATAATATAAATTGGCCATGTGGGCAGGCCAAAACTGGCTGCCGTAGCCAGGAGAATTACCATTGAGGCTCTCGGAACACCAGCCACCCCTTTGCTTGTAAGCATCAATGTGAAAACAATCAGCAGCTGTTTCTCAAATGGAAGGTGAACTCCGCTGATCTGTGCAACAAATATCGTTGCAAGGGAAAGATACAATGTTGTTCCGTCAAGATTGAAGCTGTAGCCTGTGGGCATCACAAATGCAACTATCTTGCGGGGGACGCCGAATTCCTCCATCCGCTCCATTGCTATTGGCAAGGCTGACTCGGAGCTTGTTGTGGCAAAGGCTATAGTAATAGGCTCGGCAACCTGGCTCAGGAATTTCTTTACAGGGATCCTGAACAATAAAGCTACCGGCAGCAAAACAAAAAGCAGAAATGCAATCAGCGAAACATAAAGAGTTGCAAGAAGCTTGAACAGGTTTACGAGTATATCGAGTCCCATATGTCCCACACTGTAAGCAATTGCAGCGAACACAGCGAACGGAGCGAAGTACATGATGAGCTGGGTGAACTTGAACATGGTTTCGGCAAGAGCTTCAGAGAACCTTACCATGGGAGTCCTGTATTTTTCCTTGATCATTGCAACGGCAATCCCGAAAAGTATGCTGAAAATCACAATCTGAAGAACCTGTCCCTCGTAAATTGCTTTTGCGATATTCTCCGGGAAGACATTAAGGATCACTTCTGAACCGGTATGAGCCTGAACCTGGACTAATTCCGACTGATTGACAACATCGGGTACGGTTACTCCAATTCCTGCCTTGCTGATATTTATTGCGGCAAGCCCGATGAACAGTGCTATTGTCGAAACAATTTCAAAATAAACAAGTGATTTCCACCCCATTCTTCCTACCTGCTTCAGGTTGGAATGCCCGGCGATGCCGACAACCAGGGTTGCAAAGAGAAGCGGGGCAATGATCGTTTTGATCATCCGCAGGAATATCTTGCTGACCAGGTTCATCTTAACCGCTACCTCCGGTACATCGAAGCCGAATTCTGCACCGACGATCATGCTTATCAGGATCCAGGTGGTAAGGGATTTTTTATAATATGCATAAGCGATGACCGTTGCTATGAATATCCACCGGAAAATCATCACGACTGTTTTCCCGATATGTAATATACCATAATGATTCAGAACTGTAAGCAGCGCAGCAACAAACAATGAGGCAAACAAAGAAAGGATTACAAATCCGGGGACTTTTACTTTTGCTATTGTTTTTCCGTTTTTGACAGTATTACTGTTTTGCTCGGGCATCGGGGATTCTTTCCTTGTCATGCAAACTTAATGAAATGAAATTAATAATCACCAAACTGCCAGGGGCACCAGATATTTTGTGATTGAAATAAATACTGATTATTATTTGTCTTATTTTTATAGGCAGATTCATAATTAAAAACCTGTAACGTTGATGAAACACAGATCTTCATTTTATGCATATGCATTCTCATGTATATCATTTTTCATAATATTATCATCATGTTCACCTAAACAAAACTGGCCACAATTCAGGGGTCCTGACGGCAACATGCTGTCTTCGTCGACAAACCTGCCTGAAGAGTGGGACACCGTTAAGAATGTTGCCTGGACATATAAACTTGATGGCGCCGGATGGTCATCTCCGATTGTATGGGAGAACAAAATCTTTATCACATCCTGTTTTCCTGAAAAAGTGACACCTGTTCCTGAAAGAGGTCCTCAGCAGGGACCACCCCCGCCTCCTGTACAGGGAGCACCGCAGACAGGAGCTCAGGCTCCTCGTCCTGGACAGGGTCAGCCTGGCGCTCCTCCGCAGGAAGATAATGATACTACATTCAAACAGGATGTCTACAGGTGGGAAGTGATTTGCATAGACCTGAATACCGGAAAAGAGCTGTGGAAGCAGGTTGCCTTTCATGGCAATCCGAGAGTGAAAAAGCATCAAATGAACAATTATGCAACTGAAACACCGGCAACAGACGGCGAAAGAGTATTTGCATATTTTGGCAATATAGGCCTTTTCTGCTACGACATCGGAGGACGCCCCTTGTGGAATAAAGACTTTGGAGCTTATAAGGTTCTGAACGGATGGGGCACTGGCTCATCCCCTGTAATTTACAACGGCATGATCTATATTCAGAGTGACAATGAAGAAAATTCTTTCATTGCAGGACTTGATGCCGTTTCGGGAGAAGAAAAGTGGAGGGCATTGCGGGATGAAAAGACAAATTACAGTACTCCGTACATATGGAAGAATAAAATAAGAACGGAACTTGTTGCAGGAGGTAAATCAGTTACTTCTTATGATCCTGGCACTGGAAAACCGTTGTGGACAATGAAAGCCGGCGGGGAGATGTCAATTCCCTCTCCGTCAGGAGATGAAAACATGCTCTATATAGGCAATACCGGGGGTCAGAATACAAAGAGCAACCTGTTCGCTGTTTTGGCGGGAGCAGAAGGTGACATAACGCCTCCCGACAGCCTCTCGACAGGAAAAAGCGTTGCCTGGATATTCCGCGATGCCGGTCTTGGCAACTCTTCTCCCCTTCTGTTCAACGGGTTCATTTACATTATTGCAAGCCGCGGAGGCGAGATCAAATGCATAAAAGCATCGGATGGCTCACTTGTTTACAAGGAAAGGGTAAGCGGCCTTGGTGCGGTATGGGCGTCTCCATGGGTTTACAATGACAAGGTCTGGTTTTTCGACGAGAAAGGCATAACGCGTTCCATAACTGCAGGAGATAAATTCGAACTTATCAACGACAACAGGCTAAATGACAAAACCTGGGCCTCGGTGGCAATTACCGGAAATGGCTATATTTTCAAAGGCGTTGAAAAACTGTACCTTGTGAAGAATTAAAGTTCATGTTTATAAGCCACATTAAATAGTACTATCCAATATGAAAAAGAGAACATTTATTAAAACAGGACTTCTGAGTGCCGGAGCTATTCTTATTGGCAAAAAGGCATCAGCGCTTGAATATTACCCCCGCCCTTCAGACAAAAAATGGGCAGTTCTTTACGGTACCTGGTGCGGCTCAACCCGCGACGCAGGAGTATGGATATCCGAAGGGATGGACGGCATTGCAAATGTTTTTGACGTACGCGAAAATCCTGATCTGTCCAGGTATGATAATGTAATAATCGGAGGAGCAATAAGATCAGGAGTGACACCGCAGGAGCTTCAGGATTTCCTTGCAAAAAACAAGGATATGCTGAAATCAAGGATCAGGGGATATTTTGCTGTATGCGGCAATATGATGAAGCCGGTAACGCCTGAAACAACAGTATCGGTTATAGATAACCATATTGCAAAGATATGCGGTGTTACAGGAGTCCCGGCAAAGGTATTCCTCGGCAGGATCACTTATGGGCTGATGGAGCCAGATGTGCGTAAGCAGATGCAGTCATTCAAAATGCCGGAATACGACAACCTGAAGAGATCCGAGTGCATGGAGTTTGGAAAGGAAGTGTTAGCCAAGATCAAATAATAATATAATTTCCAATTCTTACTCACTCTTTATTTTTTTTGCGGAATAAAGAGTGAGTTGCCATTATTGAATTTCCTGTTCAGAATAAGATCAACGACCTGCACGGCACCCATCATCGTTCCGTAAAGTCCATGTGCAAATTTTGGCTGATAGAGGTTCTGAACGGGTGTTTTCATCGGAATACGCTTCGGCCCGAACTGTGTTACCAGCGATGCTATATCGTAAATGCTACCTGTTGGGGAGCCTGAGAAACGGGCATATGTTGCCGGTGTGGCAATGTCTTTTACAACTATATGTTTTTTAAGGCCGGGGATAAAATACTTCTCGGCAATATTGATCAGGAAGTCAGCCCATTTTTCCTTTTCTGCACGATATTTCTCATAATTAGTTTCCCGCAGATCTTTCCATCCGTTCAACGCCCAGGGTGTGCTGCGGATCGTTACCGTGTTTTTCGCTCCTGTTGTAAGCGAAGGACATATTACTGCTGCATGGAAACAATCCTTTGAGAATCCGTGATTCCCTGCCAGAAATGCATTGAAAAGCTTTTCTGCAGTGCCGAGCCCTGTTGAAACAACATTGTAGGGATAGTCGAGATCCAGCTTGTTCATGTCAATTTTATCATCAAGACCCAGGGCGACATTGAATGATGAAGGAGACATTATTGTCTTTTCAAGCTTCCGGATGTATTCCTGAGGCAGATTTTCATCGCCAACCAGACGGCGCATTGCAAGCATCGGATCAATTGTAGTTATCACCCTGTCTGCTTTAATTACGTCAGACGTGCCTTTTATTCTCACTCCGGTTACCGCTCCGTTCTTAACTTCAATCTTTTCAGCTTCGGAAGCGAAGAGTATTTCACCGCCTGAAGACTGGAATTTCGCTGCAAGCTTTGCAGGATATTCATCAAAAAATCCAAGGGGGCGATAACACCTGGTCATGGATGAAAGCATAGCCCCTGTCGCAAGTATTGCTGAAGCACGGTCGGAAGGAACACCTGAAAAGGAAGTGAAGGTCTCCATCACTTCTCTCAGCTTTGGGTTGTTGATTTTAAATTTATCAAGCAGTCCGGAATATGTCCTGTTGAGGTTCGCTACGACTTTCGGAGCCCTGAAAACAGTCGCCAGGTTATCTTTAAGAGTGGCATTAGCCTTCAGCTTCCTCACCTGTTTGAACAGATCCACTGAATATTCCATAAGAGCAGATATTTTCGCTGCATCATCAGGAAACTTTTCCAGAAGGTATTTAGTGAAGCTTTCGGATCCTGAGGGAATACGATATTCGTCAACATGATCACCATCGACCACCAGTCTCCGCATGAAGTCGCCCTCGAAGCGTTTAAGCGGAAGGTCAATTTCAAGATAATCAAGAATATCGACAATGTCGGGGAATAACTGGGAAGTCTCAAATACATATTCCCCCTTTACATAGGCAGTGCTGTAACCTCCGGGATAACTGTTCTTGTCTATGATAAGGGTTTTTGTCCCTGTTGTATTCTTCATCCACATCAATCCGCACGCAAGGCCGCTCAGTCCGGCCCCGATGATGACCATGTCATAATGGTCCCTCCCTGAAAAATTAGATGACAAACTGTCTCGTTTGAGCTGGTAAGAATTATTCATGGCTTCAGGTATTTAAATTATTTCCAGGATCTGGCTATTTGGATAAATCTACGAAATTTCTGGAAGCCGTGCAAGTGAACTCTTTACCGTGATTTTGACAGCTGATAAATTTTATTTTTTTTTTGAACAAATGTTCTTTGTTTATAGTTTGGTATTATAATTGTTATAGAATCTGAAAAAACACATAGGAAACAATTGATGGAGGAAATTTCAGTTCAAAATAAGGTTAAAGATGCTGTTGCCGGCAGTCAGAATGCTGTTTATCACAGGACTAAAACTGTAAGTGATGAGCAGGGTTTTAATTCAATGAGCAACAGGCTGACAGCTGAAGGGGGGAAGAATATTTTTCTTTACCTTAAGGGTTTCGGTCTTCTTGATAAGCCTGATCTTTTAATACTTTCTCCAACCAGTCATTATTACTATGAGGAGAATGATTTCAGGAATGTAAAAACAATAGTAAACCTCATTAAGCTGAATACCATCAGCAATCTGGATACTTTTTTTGCCACTTTAAATCGTGTATTGCCTGTTAATGTCAATTTTGTAGGATGTTTCTCTGACAGCAAACCATTCATGGGCAATGGATTTTTTTCGGATCTGTCGGCCAGGGTCAATAACCTTTTCGACATGAGAACAGACAGGCTTATGGACAAGAAGGACGTTTCAAAACTTCTCGGGAAGTACGGCTTCAGAGTGATAGATATGACAGAGATGAACGGATTGATATACTTCTACTCTCAAAGAAGCAGTCAGCCGCTTGAAAGAAGGGCCTAGCGGACATATCCGGAAAGACCCATTTCCTTTATTATTTCCACAAATCGGGCTTCTGACCGGATCAGGTCAAAATCAGGATATATTTAAAAGGAACCCTTTTACTTACCTGCCTGGGATTTCACGTATACTACCGTTAAAATCGGGATCATGGTTGTATCAGAGGGGGTTTTGTGATCAGAACGGCTTCCGTTGTAAGCTATCAGCACAACTTCAAAAGATCCGGATTGAGTGAAGGAATGTGTCGGATCCTTCTCGGTTGAACTGCTTCCGTCATCAAAATCCCAGTGAAATTCAGTTGCATTTTCAGAACAATTTTTGAAATTTATTGCATCTCCCATTGTTACAGGGGATGAAGGCGATATTGTAAAGCAAGCTGAAGGTGTAGCGACCTCATCTTCTGTACATGCGGGAGCCATGAATACAAAACACAGCAATAACAGATACTTTTTCATGGGAATAAATGTTGACTAAGATCTAAAGTAAAATTAGTCAATATTTTTAACACCCCTTCAGTTTGGTATAATTTTTCGATTTGATACTCCTTCTCGCCCTTTTCCGCCATGGCGGAACTGAATCGTGGAATTTACCCCGCAAGGCGGGACTCCTTATCCCCCCCTCTCCCCCTCTCCTCTTCAACTATTCTCCCTCTCTTTTATTATCTTTATTGGAAGCATAAAGACAGTTTAAATGACAAGAGTTCTGTTAACGGGCGCATCCGGGGCAGTTGGGAAAGAAGTTTTACGTCAGCTGTTAGAATATCCTGGTGAGATTGAAATTACGGTTTTCGATAAAAAGTTCTCCGGTTCAGGAAGATTTTATAAAAAGGCGGGCCATGGTTTTCAGATAGTCTATGGTGATATTTCTGATGAAGAAGATGTCCGTAAAGTTTGTTCCGATAAAGATATAATCATACATCTGGCAGCGATAATACCGCCCCTGGCAGATAAGCTCCCTCTTCTGGCTGAAGCTGTGAACATCAAGGGTACCGGTAACCTTGTCGGGTGCATTGAAGAACTTTCCCCGGATGCATTTTTTATTTATGCGTCGTCCATTTCTGTTTATGGCGACAGATTAGTCGATCCGTGGATAAAAACGACAGACCGACTTATTCCAAGCGACAGGGATGAATATGCAAGAACCAAGATCGAAGCTGAAAAGATAATCGTTAACAGTAAGCTGAAATGGACAATTTTCAGGCTTACGGCAATTATGGGAACTGACAATCATAAGCCATCCCCGCTTATGTTCCATATGCCCCTTAAAACTCCAATGGAAATTGCAACGCCGGAAGATACGGGAAGGGCATTTGTGAATGCACTTAAGCATCTTGATATTCTAAAGAATAATATCTATAACCTCAGCGGTGGTGAAAAATGCAGAATAATTTATTATGACTTCCTTTCCCATTCGTTTGAGATTTTTGGCCTGGGACCTCTGGATTTTCAGGAAAATTCGTTTGCCAGGAAGAATTTCCATTGCGGCTATTATGAAGACGGTGATGTGCTAAATGACATTCTTGATTTCAGAAGGGATTCAATCGATGATTATTTTGCCCGACTAAAAAAATCGATCAGCCCCGGGAAAAAAACTGCAACATCAATTCTACGCAAAATCATTAAGTATAATCTTGAGAGGCAATCGGAACCGTTAATTGCTGTAAAAACCGGAAAACAGGCTGATATACGGCATTATTTTTAATACCTGGCATAAAAAGAAGTGATTATCTATCTCAATCATTCAAAACAACCGTTGATTTGTAATCCTGAAAAAAAGGCTTATTTTTACAGCCCGTTATTTCCGGCCCTATAGTTCAATGGATAGAACGGAGGTTTCCTAAACCTTAAATCCAGGTTCGATTCCTGGTGGGGCTACAAAAAGCCGCTTATTGCGGTTTTTTGTTATAAGGGCTTTCATTCATCTGGTTGCTTCCTATTTGTTAAAGTCTGTTAAAAGCTGTTGTTAATCTTTTCACAACCGCTGTTAATCAATTTTTATTCCTGATGTATGAATAATTCTCTATCATTGTATGAAAGAATACCTGAAAGATATAATACCTTCTGAATAACACACATTGATTAAGCCGGTCTGATACTCACAGATGAACATAATCTTATTTAACCTTGAAATATATATGAAAGAGCGGAGAACAGGGGAAAGGATAAGAATGAGACTTGCAAGAGTTCTGCTTTTCCCGTTGCTTGCCTTTACCTGTATCGGTTTTGAAGCCAATGCTCAGGGTTGGACCTTCACTCCCCAGTTGAAGTTCGTGGGAGATTGTGAAGGAGCAGGTGCCGCGGCTGCACAAGCCAATGCCATGCTCAGTGGACTGGGAAACCTTTCCCTGCCTTCGAAGAGCATGTGCGAATCCCTCAGACAGCAGGTACTTGCGATCCAGGTTGCCGGAGGTGATTGCTTTGTTGGATATACCTGCACTCCCTGCACAGGCGCTGATATAAGTTCACCGGCAGGCGTGACCTCGGCCGGGACTGTAAGCTTCACCGGGCAATACACGGGAGAACCTTTGTTTTCACCGCACGAAAGCCTGACCAGGGAAAACTACGGGATATATTATAAGCAGATGCAGGATATTCTCGGATTTTCAAGCTATCTGGGAAGTGCCCTCATGCCGGTAATGATGCCGAAAGTGCCGACAACAGGCGATAAACCGCTTGATGATTCTTACGCAAGGTTAGCAGCTGAATATAATCCCACCCCTTATGATCCATACAGCCAGGACGCAAGCGTGGTTGACCTGAGACATCTTGGTGACGATCCCGGAGTCGTACAATTGCTTACCAACGAAGAGGAGCAAAGAAAGCGGGACGAATGGTACCAGGATAAACTTTCCGAGCAGGGATTCAGCGATCTTGCCCCTCTGACCAGTGAAGGTATAACAGATGAAGGCTCTACCTGGAATAGAGAAAAACAGGATCTTGCATTTGCCATAGTTGGAGGAGCATTAACGGTGGCAACAGTGTACCTTGCAGTAACTGCCGGACCAACAGTAGCTGCAGTCGGGATTACTGCGACACTTTTCGAGGAAGTTGGATTAGTTACAGCGGCCAGCTGGGCTCTGCCAGTTATACAGGAAAGCGTAAATGCCATACAGGACTGTTATACAGGGAATTGCCCGACGACAAGCGAAATACTTGTGAATATGGCAGATAGAGAGATGGGCAATATAGTGGGAACAGCTGGTTCAATTGTTAGCGGAGCAGCATCAGTAGTTACACAAAAGGCTATTGGCACGGTATCATCTAAAGGCGTGAACGCAGTTAAGAACGTTTGGGATGCTTCATTTGGGCTTACAGATTCAGGAAAATCTGTTTGGGAAGCTTGGGATAAATTCCAGAAATCCAAAAGTAATTAAGAAACAAGATGGACAAAGTCATTACTTTTCTTCTCCTGGTTCTTTCGACTATTCCATCACAGGGAGTCTCAGTCAAAAACGATTCCTTGCGCTTCGAAATATTGCTGACAAGCAAAATGCTTAAGGATATTAATTTTTCGGGAAAATTCCTCAATACTCTTGATATAACTTCCAACAACTTGATACTGCTATCGACGAATAACCAGTTTTATCTGGTGGGATGGGGGGGAATTGTCCCTCTTGGAGAAAGGCTTGCTGGAAAAATAAGCACATATGCCTATGCCCCTGACAGCTTGCTGATTACGGTGAAGGAAAACGAGGTTTGCCGGATTAATTCAACCGGGGATCTAATCACTCTTTTTAAACTGCCTAATCCCGGAATGGGAATAAGTGCGGGGCGAAACGTTATGTATTTTTATGATCGTACAAAGGACCAGCAGAAAAACGGCTTGTTTGTTTTGGCGCAAGGTGGTAACTACGGGAAAATAATTGAATTAAACACACCCATAAATTCTGTTCTGGAAGTCAATAATTCTATACTTTTTTCAGCTAGAAGTGCTGTATTCAAACTTGACACGAAAAGCCGTCAGTTGAAAGAAATTGTTGCTTTACCTGCCGACAAAAACATAATTTCTCTTGCTGTAAATCAAAATAATGGCAGAATTTATTTTTCAACCGAAACAGCCATTTATACTTTCCTGGATTCAGCCCTGGTAACTATTACGGAAAAATTTGGTGGTGTGCTTCGCTATTTCAAGGATGGGCTGATAATCTTTGATCCTGAAAAGAATTTGTTGATCAGGATGACCGGAATTGATGACAAAATTACAACAGAAATGATGTCTGCGCGGAGGTCAAAAGAGATCAGACCGATATTGAAAATTCTGAATAATTCTTCGATTATTCGATTGGTAAATGAAAATACATCCGAGGAAAAGATCATTGACCTTATAAACAATTCGCAGGTCAAATTCAACACCAGCGTCGATTCGATGATCTTTCTATCTGACCAGAAAGTCCCATCAAGGGTAATTATGGCAATGAGAGATGCAATGAGAAGGACCGGAAATACTTCAGCGGCAGATGCGGCAAAAACTCAAACGGAAGGAAATAAACTGATCGAAAACCAGCCTGCTCAGAACACCGGTTCAACGACTGCCACGACCACAGCCGTAAAGAGATTTTATATAATTATCGGTTCATATCCCACAGAACAACAGGCGAAAGAAGCTGTAGAAGACCTGAAAAAGAAAGGCTATAAGGATGCTGAAGTTGCAGGTATCAGCAGTTCGGGAACTTACAGGATCGCCAGCAAAGGCTATGTCACTAATGAGGAAGCCGCAAGAGACCTGGCAGATGTAAGGTCAAACTTAAATTCTTCAGCATGGATCTTCGAAAAGAAATAATCATGAAGAACGTGAGAAAACTAATCCTTGTTCTTATAACCGCCATTCTGGTCGCAAGCAATCTTTATTCACAGTCAAATGATGTGCTGACAAATTCAACCATTATAAAAATGGTTAAAGCAAGATTGTCGGACGAGCTTATTATCGATGAAATTAAAAACTCGCCGACCAGGTTTAATGTCAGCGCCGATTCCATTAAAATACTGACGGAAAACAATGTTTCCGCGACTGTCATCAAAGCAATGCAGGCTGTTACGGGCAATAAGACTGAGACTGTTAACACTGCCAGTATCAGCAGTGCTGAAAAAACCGCCGATGCAATATCCGGGAATGCTGAACCTGTAAAACCAGATAATACCATCTCAGTTGAAAAACCTGCCGCAAAAGCAGAAAAGGTTGCAGATGATCTGAAAAAAGAATCCCCGGAACCGCCGGTTCCGCCGACTGCAAAACCTGTAGCTGAGACCAGGCCGGAAACTACTGAAGGGGAAACCTTCCTTTCGGAGAGAGCTGTAGGATATGTACTCCCTGTCACAGAACTTATAAAATTCTATGACAGTGAAATCGCAACCCTGCAGGGCACTATAAAGACATGGGACAGTAAAATCAGACTATCAATTTCAGATGGTAATAAGATAAAGGAAAAAATCACCGGGCTGGGTAAAGAAATTACAAGCAGGAAAAATGAGGATTCCCGGGGATTTACAGATGAGATTGTTGTTCTTAAAGATAAACTGGACGAATACCGCGAATCTTATCTTCAGTTTGAAAACAATATGGTTGCCGATGGATTGAAACTGGCAAAGGAAATTGAGGGTTACAGCAGCAAGCTAGACAAGTCCCTGGCAAACATATACGGCGAGGTTAGTCAGAACGTCAGGAAAACAAACCCTGATCCGTCACAGGTCAAAGCACCTGATAAAATAACGGCAGCGAAAGAGAAAATTAACGAGGATGTTGTTGCCTATATCGCCCCACTGTCGGAAATGCTCTTCTTCTTTCAGAATGAAAAAAGTGCAATTCATCTTATCATAAAATCGTGGAACGAAAAAGTTATTGAAATCAGCAGGAAGGACAAAGAGATACTCAATGAGATGGAACCGCTGAAAAAGGAGATGACAAGCCTTCAGTCCGACCAGAAGAAGAACAAGAAGCAAATAGCTGAGTTAAAGGATCAGATTGCCGAAAAGGAAAAAGAAAGAAAACGGATTGCCCAGCAGATGAGTGATGAAAGTGAAGAGCTTGCCAAATACCTTACCGCAAGGTGCAAGACAGTTCAAAGTTCCGTCAGGGAAAGAATAACCGATATCATTGAAAACATTAAATATTCGTATCAGGACAGTTTTACATACAAGAGCATATAAATGTATAGTCGAATAACCATAAAACGAATTACATCTGCCTTGATGAAAGGATCCATCCTGGCCTGCACGATGGGGATTTTATTATCCTCAGCCTCATACGGCCAGGATAAGGTATACAAAACCGACAATACAGTCATCGAGGCGAAAGTGCAGGAAGTTGGAAGCTCTGATATCAAATACAAAAAATTCACCAATCAGGACGGTCCTGTCTATGTCATAAAAAAGGACGATGTCAGCATGATAATTTATGAGAACGGGGAAAAGGAAGTATATAACCAGGGCCAGCCAAAACTACCGGAGCCCCCTGTCCAAAAGACATCTGTCCCGGTTTCGGTCAATGGCAACACTGATTTAATAGTCCCGGTCTCCGGCGAGGATATAAGCTGTGTAATAGACAAGGTCGACAAAAATTATATTTATTATCACATCAGGAAGCGCGGTACAGACACTGTAGGTAAGATCGCCCTGAAATATGTATTGAAATATTACCAGAAATCACGATGGCATAATGCCTATGTACCCGATGCATTAAACGTAAATGCGAGAGAACTCATATTGGCTGAAAACATCAATGAAGCAATAGTTTCCTATGCCCAGCTTGTGTTAAAGGATTCTGCCAACCCGGTCTTGCTTTCTGAAAGCGCCTATGCACTCGCTTTAGGGGGCATATATGAAGCTGCATTGGTCCGGCTCGACAGAAGCTGGAGCGTCGGAGCCAATTCTCCAGATGTAAATTACTTTACCGGACAGGTATTTGCTCTTATGGGATATGATGATATCTCAGGCGAGATATGGAAGATCACTCAAAAGTATAATCCCCCTGACTGGATAGCTTCAAAAGCTCCATTATTGCTGGAGAAATACAGAATGAGATCTTCTGTCCGGACAGTTAAGAACAAGGATGAGATTATCGCCAGGTTCAAGCGTGCAAATGAACTGGCTTCAAACAGTTCATATTTCCAGTCTATAGCCATGTTCCATGAATTAGTGGATTTTTATCCCAAAGATTTTATCCCTTATATCGGATACGGCATCACTCTTGAGAAAACAGGAGCTCTTCAGAAATCTGCTGAAACAATGGAGAAAGCAATTTCGCTGATCGGAGTCAATGCGGAAAACCAGCAGCAAAAACAGATCCTTGAACAGCATCTGGCCTCTGTAAGGCAGCAGATGTCATTGTTGCCTGCCGGTTACCTTCCGGGATTAAACCTGACCAGCCTTGCCGACGATATACCCCTTCCCCAGGCAATGATCTATGCAGGCGGCACTGCCTCGCCATCACTGATCAGCATAAACATGAGGGCAGGTTACTATGTCGTGGGATCCAGCAATGGATCGTTCGATTTCGGCCTCATGAAAAGCGATAGTGTAATATACTCAAATCTGGGATTGTCTTTCTACGACAGATCGGACAACTATGTCTATGGAGTCGGATTTTACCTCGGGACGGGCGGAGGAACCACGTCTATGTACATGAAATTGTCAGCAGGCTACAGCTTTATGAACAGGGATAGGACTTCAAGCGTGGATATCTTCCTGGATTCCAGCATTCTGCTGTCAAAAGGAACGCAGACAATTTTAAGCTTGTCGTTTGGAAGAAGTATGTATTTTGGTAAAAGAAAATGAAACAATCACTATCCATATTATTGGCATTTCTGATCGGAACACAGCTTCTTAATGCCCAGGGTTCAAAGGAACTGGATTCATTTAAGGAAAAGATCATGCCTAAATACAGTAAATATTTCAATCAGGCATCTCTGACCGAAAGCGGACAACTGGGATTGTCAGCAATCGATCAATACACAGCATTGTCGACGGATGCCAGAAAGGCAATTTTGACAGAAATCTGCAATGAGTGGCCGAATACTTATGTTATCGTATCCTCAGGGTCGAAGAAGGAACTCTGGGGAAGAAACTCAGGCAATGGAACAGTCAGGCTCATGGATACGTGGGACCTGAACGCTTCAAAACTGAGTAAAATGCCGGAAACCGCTTCCACCATGCATCCATGGTTTTTATATATGGGAGGTCAGATCGGAGGCGATACCCAGAAGAACATAAACATGTCTTTCAACACAAGGCTGGGATTCTTCCTTCTGTTAAACAGGTGGGATATGGCTGCGACATTGTCAACCGGGTTATCCGGAAATATAGAAGGTGAACCCTCATACTGGTCAAATATCGGTCTTATGAGCAGGGTTCATTTTCCAATCAGGAAGATTGGCATCAGTCCCAATATAGGAGGAGAGGTAACATACACCCCTTTCGGGAACGGTGCAGGGACTATAAGCGGAGCCGCAGTAGCGGGAATAAGCTGGTATATAGGTTCCGGAAGCATTGACCTGGGGGTCAGCATCGGCAGTCAGATAAGAGCTATGGGAGGTTATACATTTGCACCCAGGACCAAAGGCAAAAAACTGTATTAATTATTTTACGGGATTCATTTAACCGGGGAGCCAATAAACCCCTTCACTACTGCGCTATATGGATTCTGACAATTTTGATTAGTCAGCGATCTTTCATAATTTCACAGCCTTAAACTTAATACATGAACTGGATCGACTTCATAATAGTGATTCTTGTTGTTCTTTCAGTAATATCAGGATTCTCGAACGGACTCATGAAGGAGGTTGCATCTTTGGTAGGACTGATCCTCGGGATATGGGGGGCAATTAAGTTCTCCAACTTCACTGCGGCAAAGCTTTACGAGTGGTTCGACATGTCGGGGCAATATGTAGGTATCATCGCTTTCATTATCACTTTCTGTGCTATAGTGATTGTGCTTCATTTCATAGGAGCGCTTGCCGATAAAGTTGTTGATGCAGCGCAGCTTGGATTTCTCAACCGGCTTCTTGGAATGGTATTCGGGGCTGTAAAGAACATCCTGATACTGAGCGTCATATTTTCCGTGCTCAATGCCATTGAGGCCAGGAGGCATTTCCTCCCAAAAAGCGTTGAAACATCGAAATTCTATAAGCCGGTGGCAGATATAGTCCCCTCAATTTTCCCGGTTATAGGCGAAGGAGATTTCAGAAAAAGCTTCGACAGGTTTAAAAAACAACCGGAGACGGTTCCCGCGACGGATTCAACGGAGATCTCAATTTAATCCACTTTGATATATTTGCAATTCTCAAAAAAAGCGAACATGAATTTTGTTGAAGAACTGAAATGGAGGGGCATGATACACGACATCATGCCCGGGACAGAGGAATTGCTTAACAAGGAAATAACCACCGGATATATCGGGTTCGATCCCACTTCCGACTCGCTTCATATAGGCCATATGGTTCAGGTGATGCTACTGGTTCATTTTCAGCGTTCAGGTCATGTCCCTGTGGCTCTCATAGGAGGAGCTACAGGCATGATAGGAGATCCTTCCGGCAAATCGGAGGAGAGAAACCTTCTAGACGAAAACACGCTGCGCTTCAACCAGGAGGGGATTAAAAAGCAACTCTCGAAATTCCTCGATTTTCAGTCGGATAAAAAGAATAAGGCCGTCATGGTGAATAACTACGACTGGATGAAAGAATACACATACCTCGGATTCATCCGCGACATAGGAAAGCATATAACGGTGAATTACATGATGGCTAAGGATTCAGTGAAAAAAAGGCTGGGATCGGATGCCAAAGAAGGGATGTCATATACGGAATTTTCCTACCAGCTGGTGCAGGGGACTGATTTTCTGCATCTCTATGAAAAGCTTGGATGCAGGCTTCAAATGGGAGGTTCCGACCAGTGGGGGAATATTGTCACCGGGACGGAGCTGATAAGGCGGAAAAGAGGAGGAGAGGCCTATGCTCTTACCTGCCCGCTCATCACCAAAGCCGACGGAACAAAGTTTGGGAAAACGGAGTCGGGCAATGTATGGCTCGATCCGGAAAAGACATCCCCTTATCATTTCTACCAGTTCTGGCTCAATGTTTCAGACGAGGATGCATCGAAATATATTAAGATCTTCACACTCATCGGCAAGGAAGAGGCAGAGACTCTGATTGCAGAACACGGTAAATCTCCCCACGAAAGGATACTTCAGAAACGCCTGGCGGAAGAGGTCACGAAAATGGTTCATTCAAAGGAGGACCTTGAATCTGCCATTGAAGCTTCTCAGATCCTTTTCGGGAAAGGAACAACCGAATCTCTCAGGAAAATGTCTGAAGCCACTTTTCTCTCCGTCTTTGAAGGAGTTCCTTCATTTGATGTCAAAAAAGAAATACTCTCTGCAGGAATATCCTTTTCATCTCTCTGCACTGAACATACCAGGGTCTTTCCTTCAAAGGGAGACCTCAGGAGACTTGTCGAAGGCGGAGGAGTGAGCCTGAATAAAACCAGGGTGGAAAATCCTGAAACGACCATAACGCAGGAAAATCTGATAAACGGCAAATACCTGCTTATTCAGAAGGGGAAGAAGAATTATTTTCTGATACGTGCAATCTGAGGATCACCTGAGGTCGGCTGCAATTATCGATACATCATCGAACAGATAAGGATTGGTATCAGGTATACCCAGGAATTTGATCATTTTCTGAAGGTTTTTTTCAACCGGTTCCTGATTGGATATATGTTTTACGATTTCTTTTGTGCCTATCTCCAGTCCGTCATCGCCCTTAAGCTCGGAAAGCCCGTCGGTATAGCATATAATTTTTGAATATCCATTAACGGGAATAAGCGTTGACCTGACGGAGGGGATCTCATCGAGCATTCCTATCCCAACGCATGAAGTTACAATGTTCACCACATTTCCTGTTTCGGTTTCATAAAGAACAGGCGGATTATGGGCAGCATTTATGTATTCCAGTGTTTTTACCTTATGGTCGTAACGGCCTACGAAAAATGTTATGAATTTTTCTCCTGCAGCATTTGCCACAACGATCGAATTGAGTTTATGGATAAGCTGCACCAGATCCGTTTCGGCATTGAACAACGCCCTTAAGCTGGCCTGGAAGTTCGACATCAGGATCGCGGCAGACATTCCTTTTCCTGATACATCGGCAATGCAAAATCCGGTTTTTGTATCTGACAACTTTACGCAATCGTAATAATCACCCCCAACCTCATAGTGCGGGAAATAGAATCCTGAGACTACGAAATTGGGATTACGGGGCATCTGCCTGTTATCGGGAATAAGCATCTTCTGCATCCTTGAAGCCAGTTCCATCTCCTTCTTCATGGCTTCCTGCTTCAGGCTCTCCTTGTGAAGCCTGATATTCTCGATGGCAACGATTATTATGCTTGAGATAGTCTGTATGAAGGTCAGGTGCTTCAGGACCGGGCTCATGCCTTCCCCCTCCTCCTCGATGTCGCCGATAAAAAGGAAGGCAATAGGTTCATTATTGTTGATTACGGGAACAATAATATCAACTCCCTCGAAACCCATGTCGGCCGAAACATAAGTTATGTCGTCGAATTTCAGAAGACGTGAAGCGACATCAATTTTTTCAAGCTGTTGTGGAAATCCTCCGTTCAGCAGGCATTCCCAGGCGGCGGAGCGTTTGAAGATCAGGATTTTTCCAATTCCCAGGTTTTCCCTGAGTATTGATTCGTATTGTGTAAGAAGAACTTCAGTGGGATGGTTTGCGTTGATCGACAGAGTAATATCGAGAAGAGATTCAAGCTTGAATTTAAGAATCCTGATCCTGTCGTTTGCAACCTTCTTGTCTTCCATAAAGCAGATTATCCTTTCACGCGATCGAGATAATATTTAGTGGCGACTTCAATTCTGACCTTGTCGCCGGTATTTACGAAAAGAGGAACGTTGACTGTGGTTCCGTTCTGGAGTTTTGCCGGCTTAAGTGTATTAGTCGCAGTATCTCCCCTTAGGCCGGGTTCTGAATATACAACTTCCATTATTACGAATTGGGGCAGCTCAACAGACAGAACAGTTTCGGTATCGGCATGCACGACAACTTCCACATTCTGTCCTTCGAGCAGGAATTCAGGATAATCGATAATATGTTCTTCAACATGTATCTGGTCAAATGTTTCAAGATGCATGAAGTAGTATCCCATATCATCCTTGTATAAATATTGATAGGGTCTTCTTTCAACCCTTGCCACATTGACCTTGACACCTGAGTTAAAGGTGTTGTCGATAACCCTTCCCGTCTTGATGTTTTTAAGCTTTGTTCTCACGAATGCCGGTCCCTTGCCGGGCTTCACATGCTGAAAGCTGACTATCACACACAGGTCATTGTTGAACTCGATGACCATCCCGTTCCTGAAATCTGCAGTACTTGCCATAAATGTTTAATCCACAATTTAATTAATTACTTCTTTCTTATCTCAAGCGGGTAGAGGAGTCCTTCATAATCGGTCACTTCTACCATAAATGCCCCCACAAATATATCAAAACGGATTTTAACCGGTAAAAAATTTTTATCTGCTGAAAACCAGAATGAAACATCCTCTTCAGTTTTAAAGAGTCTGCCCGTCTCGGTTACCGGATTGAACTTGTAGCATTTTATCCTCCCCTGCCTGGTTCTGACATCCTCTGCACCAATGAATTTCATCCGGATTGGGTAAAGCTCATCCGTGAACCAGGTCAAAATAGTAATAACATCTCCCTTTTTTACATTCTCCATGTTGGGAAGATTATGATTACGGAACCAGTAGAAGCAGGAAAGAATATCGTGTATGCCTTTAGGGGCTATGTGAACTCCTGTACGATCGCTCGTAAGGATGGCAGAATCACTCCTGGATGAATGATCGAACAGTACTTCATTGTATCTTTTGTATCTCCCTTCGCTGATGTTCCTGATTGATTTTACAGGCAACTCAGTCTCAGGGTCAATATAAACCTCATAAATATCCCTTACCCTGAAAAGGGCGTCAGCCATTCCGATAGTTTTCGCATCCATCTTTGAATGCCATAATTCCCTTCCCGTCGAAGTGTCTCTCGAAAGCTCGAGCGTGGCGAGGCCTCCGTTTATAGCACCGTAATGGATTACATAACTTACTTTTTCGCCGGGTTGGTAAGAGATTGCCTGTCCTCCTGCAGGGAAGCATACAAGTAAAAAGAGACAGGTAAAGAAAATCAGATTCCTCATTTAATAATAATACAAGGCAATTTCCGGACCAGATTTATTTCGCAAGGATATTCTTTACAGGTTTGGAAATCATGAAATCCTTGAGATAGAAAGGTTCAAAATACGCAACATCCTCAAAACGCTTATTATCAAGAGCACGATAAGCGTCGCTGTTCATGAATTCTGCAGATATCCTGAACCCGGCATCAAAAGTCACGTTACTGCGCTCCATTATGCCACTGCACTTTGATGCACCGTCGCCAAAAACGAACAACCTTGAATCAGGATGAAAAGTCTGCAGGAAGCTCCTGTCGACTATTTCCGCGCTTATTCCTTTTAAGGTGTTCCCGGCGGCATCATATACGGAATAATATATTTCCATTCTTCTTGCGTCGAGGGCGGGACAAAAAAGATCCGCAGGTTGAATGCCATCTTTCTTTTTTACTGCAGAAGAAAAGCCAAGAAACATCGACAGAGTCGTATCTACACTTATCAATGGAACAGAAGCCGCATAGGCAATTCCCTTGCCTGTGGAGACTCCAATGCGGAGCCCGGTGTATGAGCCCGGACCTTTGCTTACAGCCACAGCTTCCAGGGACCCTGCCTTAATTCCTGCTTCCATGAGGATTTCTTCTATGAATATTGTCAGCCTGGAGGCATGGGACCTGTCTTCTCCGCTCTCCTTAAGAGCTACTGTTCCGTTCCTGTTGCAGAGAGCAACTGAGCAGACCGGGGTGGCAGTTTCAATACATAATATCATTGTTTACCTCTGGATTCCGCTCCCTTATTTTTCCTTGTAAAGGTCGTCTTTCTCCACTATCTCAATAAGAGTGCTGTCGGACAGTTTCTTGCTGATTGCACTGAAAGGGGCAGAAATCACCCTGGCGCTCTCTTCAAGGCCCGAAGTGATCTCAATGTACTTGTTGTCCTGAATGCCTGTTTTTACATCTTTTGCAAGAGCATAGGTGCCATCGGTAACGAATACGAGCGTCCTGATTTCTTCATCAGCTGCAGTGATTGCCGTTTCAGAAGTGTCGACCCTTGTGGTCACAGCCTGAATGGGGACACTTAGAATGCCTTCTTTAGTCTCGGTCTCAATCTCGACGGTAGTTGACATTCCCGGCCTGAAAGGATTAACCCCTTTTTGTGTGAATTTTTCATAGGATGAGGGAAGGATGAAGATCTTCACATCAAAATTCGTCACCTGGTCGGCTGACACACCTGTAGTCTTTGCCGAGTTGGCAATTTCAGTTACGACACCTTTGAACTTTTCGTCGAGATAGGCATCGACTTCGATATACGCAGTATCATTGAGTTTAACCTTTACAATGTCATTTTCGTTTACTTCCACCTGAGCCTCCATACGCGAAAGGTCGGCAATCCGGAGTATGTCAGTTCCTGGCATAAGGTTTGTTCCGGCAACTCTCTCCCCAAGCTCAACAAGAAGAATGGATACTGTTCCGGTCATGGGGGAATAGATCGATGTTTTGGTAAGGTTTTCGTTGGCTTCCTTGAGCGAGGCTTCAGCGCTGACAACCGAGAATTTTGAAGCATCGACCTCTGATTTTGCTACGTTGTAGGAAGCTTCAGCCTGTTCGAAATCAGATTTGGATATAGTCTGTTCGCTGTAAAGCTGTGAAGTTCTTTTAAATGATAACTCAGCTTGTGTGAACTGTGCTTCAGCCTGGGCAAGACGGGCGCGGGCAGAACTTATCGATGCCATTGAGCGATCCTTCTGAGAAATATAAATATCAGGTCTTATCCTGAGAAGCAGTTGGCCTTTCTCAACGTTATCGCCTTCACGGACGGTCAACTCGACTATCTCGCCTGAAACATCAGGAGTGATCTTAACTTCTTTTTCCGGCTGGATCTTTCCGTTGGCTGTGATAGTCTCGGTTATTCTTCTCTTTTCCACATTCTCGACAGCGATTTTTACGGTGACAGCCTTGCCAAACCATCCTGCCTTCTTGCCAATTATTGCAAATATCAGGAGGAGGATAACAGCTGCTATCAGTATTGTCAGTATCTTTTTGTTTTTCATGATTATACTCTTTAGTTGGGTTGTGTTAATTATAAACTAAGCGGTAATCCTTTATAGAAATCGAGAACCTTGGTCTTGAATACATATTCATATTTAGCCTGCGCCATATCGGACTGGGCATTAAGAAGCTGTGATTTGGCAGCGTTGTAATCGACCGGAGTAACCATTCCGACATTGAATTTCTGCTCTGTGTACCTGAATGATTCCTCCATAGAAGCCACTGCCTTCATGCTAGCGCTGTATTTTTTCAGGGAGGCAGTTGCATCTGCATAAGCCTGCTGGATATTCTTGTAAAGCTGCTTTTTTGTCCCTTCAAGCGTCATCTGGCTGTTCTGGATCATCAGCTTTGAATTGGAGATATTCTTATTTACCTGCCAACCGTTAAGAATCGGCACTGACAGGGAGAATCCCAAACCATAGCTGATATTGTCATTTACCTGGTCAGCAAAGGAATACTTACCGTACTGGGGTCCCTCCACCGGATCAATCCCGAGAAGTTTCTGCCTTATTGAGGAGTATCCGGTGCTGAAAGAAGGGTTAAAAGACAGCTGGGGGCTTCTTGATCCTCTTGCTATTTTCAGATCATATTCACTCGAGATAAGCTGGAATTCAGAGCTTTTGACTTCCGGCCTTATTCCTAAAGCAGATTCAAAAATGCCGTCAATATTCCCATCGATCACGCCGTTCGTGTCGACACGTATCTCAGGAACGGTTATCTCAAATCCGGCTGGTGATTTAAGCTCAAGCAGCTGGGTCAGGTTAAGATAGGAAATATCAAGCTGATTCTTAAGAGTAATCAGCTGCAACTCTTCCTGTGCAGCCTGTGACTCTATCTGAAGAAGATTCCCGCGCGCAACGCTTCCCGCATCAACCATCTTCTTTGTCTTTGCAATCTGCTGCTTTGTTATCGAAAGCTGATTTCCCGTAGATGCAACAAGCTCCCTGTTCAGAAGGATCTGCAAATAATCGAGCGCGACACTCAGTGAAATATTATTCTTTATGGTGTTCAGGTCCTCGTTGCCGGCTAGAAGGTTATATTTATTCTTCTGGATAGTATTAAAACTCTGTAGGCCTTTAAACAGGCTGAGATTCCCTCCCAGATAAAAGTTATTGGACTGGACATTTTGCTGGTCGGTGTACTGGTAGGTAGTTTCATCGAGAGCCCTTCCGAACGAATAATTATGAGAAGCCTGTCCGTTAAGGGTAGGCAGCAGTTTCAGTTTTGCAAGATCCAGAGCATTCTGTTGTAACTCAGTCTGGAGAATCTGCTGCCTGATCTGAATATTATTGTCTATGGCATATCTTACGCACTCTTCGAGCGACCATTGTTTTTGCTGTGACACCAGGGGTCCGGCAGACAAAACCAGCAGTGCCGGCATTAATAGCAATAATTTTTTCATTTTTGGATATTGAATTAATACGATTGCATCAGGCTTCAGCAATAAATACGATGATATTATGATAATGCTGCATCGTAGAGCATTTTTATGATTTTCGAATCTGAAACAAGGGTACGAAGATAAATAATATCTTAATTTGCCGGCAGATAGATTGAAAATATTTAAATTGCGTCGCTTTTAAAACATTTAGATCATGTTACATTATAAAGAGTTAGGTTTAGTAAATTCGAAAGAATTATTCCAAAAGGCAGTAAAAGGCGGTTATGCCATTCCCGCCTTCAATTTCAACAATCTTGAACAGCTCCAGGCGATCATTGCCGCATGTGTTGAGACAAAATCGCCGGTGATATTGCAGGTATCTAAAGGAGCGAGAAAATATGCCAACCAAACGTTGCTGCAGTATCTTGCAAAGGGAGCAGTGGAATATTCAAAGGAGCTTGGTTATCCGATTCCGATAGTTTTGCACCTCGATCACGGCGATACATTCGAGACATGCAAATCGTGCATTGAGACGGGCTTTTCATCTGTTATGATCGACGGATCTCACTTTCCTTACGAGGAAAATGTGAGACTGACAAAACAGGTTGTTGAATTTGCTCATAAGCATGACGTGACTGTTGAAGGAGAACTTGGTGTACTTGCAGGAATTGAGGATGAAGTCTCTTCAGAACACACATCATATACCAGGCCGGAAGAAGTTGAAGATTTTGTGAAGAAGACAGGTGTTGACTCACTGGCCATTTCAATCGGCACCTCGCACGGGGCATTCAAGTTCAAGGTGAAGCCGGGCGAGCTTCCTCCTCCTCTCAGGTTTGATATTCTGGAAGAGTGTGAAAGAAGGATCCCGGGTTTTCCGATAGTTCTGCACGGAGCATCTTCGGTTCCCCAGGATATTGTTGCCGAGATAAACAAGTATGGAGGCAGGATGGAAAACACTGCAGGCGTATCCGAGGATCAGCTTCGCAGGGCAGCCAGCTCGGCCGTGTGTAAAATAAACATCGACAGCGACGGACGTCTTGCTATGACGGCAGCCATAAGGAAGGTCCTTTCAGAAAAGCCGGGTGAGTTTGATCCCCGCAACTACCTTGGTCCGGCACGCGACAAGCTCAGGGAACTGTACAAGCATAAAGTAGTGAATGTGCTGGGAAGCGC
>CAZXAM010000024.1:0-53374 GCA_964638545.1 uncultured Rikenellaceae bacterium
ATGGCGGAACAGCTTATTGAGGAGGTAAAGTACAAGGTTGGCGGGACCAAAGGTGTGAAGGACATAGACCTCAAACTGACATTTTCTCCGCGATGGGATAAAAGCATGCTCAGTAATGAGGCAAAGCTTGAGCTTGGATTTCTTTAGAAATAATATGGATACAGCCGGAAGAAAGAACCTGTCATTGCTTATAAAAAAGAAAGTCCGTGAGTCGGGATTTGATATTTGCGGCATTGCGAAAGTCCGTGCCCTCACAGAGAGGGAGCCTGTTATAAGTGAATGGCTTGAAGCCGGAATGAATGACAGGATGGGATACCTTGCAAGAGAACCTGAAAAAAGGTTCAACCCGGAACTTGTCATGCCAGGTGTACAATCAATTGTTGTTGCTGGAATAAGCTACTATTCGGAGATCAGGCAGAAGGAAAAGGGAGTCCCGGTTCTTTCACGGTATACATATGGGAAGGATTATCACAATGTAATTGCTCCAAAGCTTGAAAAAATACTGGATTTAATTAAAGCCATTGAACCCGGAACTGAAGGCAAAGCATTTTGCGATACCGGATTTTTTCATGAGAAATCCTGGATCAGTGAAGCCGGACTGGGCTGGCAGGGCCGTCATTCGATTGCGATAAGCAGTGAGATCGGTTCATTTTTCTTTATCGGCATACTTATGCTGAATATCGGGTTGGATTATGATGAGCCGTTCAAAGGTGAGAAATGCGGCAGCTGCAGATTATGCATCGATAAATGTCCTACCGGAGCCATCAATGAAAACAGGACAATTGATGCCAGAAAATGTATATCCAACCGGACAATTGAAAACAGGGGACCAATACCTGAAGAGATTATTCCTAAACTGGGGGGAAGAGTATATGGCTGCGACCTCTGCCAGGAGGTCTGTCCCTGGAATAAAAACATAGAGCCAAATTCTCATCCTGAATTTACCATCAGCCAAAAAGTTGCAGATATGACACCCGATAATTGGCAATCGCTCACTGAAGAACAGTTCAACGAATACTTCAGCAAAACTGCCCTTGTGAGAATTAAATTCCCCGATTTTAAAAGGAACATAGAAGCTGCATTCCGTTCGATGAGATCTTAATACAGAATGTTTTAACCGCAAAGGACGCTAAGGATCAAGCACTAAGGACGCAAAGTATTTAACTGATCAGGTTCTGCTTTGCGTTCTTTGCGTCATATCTTTACGCTCTTTACGGTTATTTTCTTTTTTGCTTTGGATTGCATTAGTGACCATCAGAGCATTACGGAAGTAAAAAAAAGGGGCATTATCTGACGCCCCTTTTACCCTAAAAACCAAACCTGACTAAAAACGAGTATTATTTAACGTAATCCTTCAGCTGTAACATGAGCTTTTGACGGGTGAAAAATATCCTGCTCTTAACTGTACCTATCTTTAAACCCAGCTCATCGGCAATCTCCTTGTATTTGAATCCGTCAATGTGCATCCTGAAAGGGATCCTGAATTCATCTTCGAGTGAATCAATTGCTTTTTCAATTTCCGATTCCGCAAAACTGGATTCAGGGGAAATAAAACCTTTATCCTGGGGCTGGTTGAGATAATATAGATCCTGTGTGCCGTCGATAATAGTATTTTCCTTGACACCGCGCCTGTAATTGTTTATGAATGTATTCTTCATTATAGTGAATACCCATGCTTTGAGATTTGTATAATCGGCAAATTTATCCTTGTATGTTATTGCCTTGAGATACGTATCCTGAACAAGATCAAGTGCATCGTCACGATCAGAAGTCAGACTCATTGCAAATCTTTGAAGATTGGGTTTCATCCCGATCAGGCTGTTTGTAAAATCATATGTTGTCATAGCTCTTGTCTGTTAATATTGTGACACAAAATTATATCTATAATAAAAGATATGCAAATCTTAATATCTTAAAATCCCGCTAATCCTGATTGATTCTAATTAGGAGATTTTTCTAAAATGCATATAATCAATTAAATAAGCAGACAAAATGAATTCTTGTATAAATTATGTTTAAATTAGGCCTTTCAACTTTCGTATTTTTAAAGAAAAATTATGGATTATAACATCAGGTTGAGTAACGGACAGATCCTCAGAGGATTGGTCACAAGTCCGGGTAATGACATGCGTGCGTTGATTATCATGGTTCATGGACATGGAGAACATATTCTCCGATATGAACACTGGGCTGGACTATTCAACAGGAACAATTTCGGATTCACCGGAGTGGATCTTCCCGGCCATGGTCGCTCCGAAGGTAAAAGGGGTCATGTCAGGGATGAGGCCCTGCTCAACGAGATGATCGATGTTATGATCAGGGAATCAGATAAAACATTTTCCGGCATACCTGTCTTCCTGTACGGACATAGCCTTGGCGGAGTGATTGTACTGAATTACCTGCTTAAAAAGAATCCTCGGATAAAAGGTGCAATTGTTACATCTCCGGCACTTAAACTTGCATTTGAACCGGGGAAAGCTAAACTTGCACTTGCCGCCATAATGAAATCCATCATGCCGGGCTTGATTCAGCCAACCGGACTGCCGGTCGAGTATTTATCACACGACAAAGCTGAGGTTGAAAAATATGTAAAAGATCCGTTGGTTCACGGGAAGATCTCAGTAGGTCTTTTTCATTCATGGATGAACTCCTCAGCCTACTGCCTGTCACATGCTGCGGAACTGAAAGTGCCGCTCCTTCTGGTACATGGAAGCGATGACAAAGTATGTTCTCCGGAAGGAAGCACTGAATTTGCCGGCAAAGCAAAACTTGCGGAAATCAGAATCTGGAAGGGAGGCTTCCATGAGCTTCATAATGAGCCATTCAAGCAGGAAGTGCTGGACTATATCTTAGCCTGGGTAAATAAAGTACTTGGTTAAATTTCAATGCAACTAAGAACAGTATTCAATATTCCTCAGTCCGACGTCAGGATCACATACGCCGATCCTTCAATGTTTATAGGTTCATGCTTCGCCAATTCAATAGGAAAGCAGCTTGAGTCCGGACACTTGCCTGTAATGATCAATCCTTCCGGAACTGTTTATAACCCTGTTTCAGTCTGCAACACTCTTAATACCATTATATCAGGAAGAAAATACAAGTTATCCGACCTTTACAACCATAAAGGAACATGGCTGAGCTTTAATCATTACACTGAATTCTCCTCGGATAATCCTGAAGCCGCTCTCAAAAAGATAAACAGGAAAATTGTTGAAGCAGAGAATTTTATACCGGGAGCAAAATTCCTGTTTATCACATTCGGAACGGCCAGGGTATACAGAATGAAACACACAGGGCAGATCGTATCGAACTGCCACAAGATTCCTGCCGGGGAATTTACCGAAGAGCTTCTTTCGGTTAAAGATGTTGTCTCACTCTGGAAAAAACAGCTTGACACACTATCATCTAAATTCCCTGCCTTGAAAATTATTTTTACCGTAAGTCCTGTGCGTCACTGGAAAGACGGCGCCCATGGAAACCAGGTGAGCAAATCTGTCCTTTTGCTGGCTATTGAGGAACTGCTCCGACATCCCTCTAAACCCGATTATTTTCCGGCATATGAGATTGTTATGGACGATCTGCGCGATTACCGTTTCTACGATGATGATATGCTCCACCCGTCAGAAACGGCAATAAAATATATCTGGAATGCATTTTCTGAGTGTTATCTGGAAGATAAAACAAAGATTTTGTGGAAGGAGGTTGACGGAATTACGAAAGGAGTATTGCACAGGATCCAATCGGGCTCAGAAGCAGAAATAAATAAATTCGCCGGGAATATGATAGCCCGTATTAATAAGATAGAAGAAAAACTGCCTTCCATCAGCTTGAAAAGTGAACGGGCTTATTTCGAAGAAATGCTGAGGTAATAGAATATTTTTTAAACTTGGTCGAAAAATAATTGAACAACTCTTCCTAAAGGTTGTTTAAACAGCAAATCACAATTACCATGAAACGTATATTTATAACATTGCTTTTATATATTTCGCTCTTCCTGACGATCCTGGGACAGTCAAATACAGGTGTGATCAAGGGAAGGGTTTATAATGCAAAGACTAATGAAGGAGTCCCTTTTGCGACTATTCAGATCTGGGGAACAACTATCGGAGCAGTTTCTGATTTCGACGGGAATTTCTCTTTTACCGGAGTGAAACCCGGATATGCAGAACTTAGAGTTTCATCGGTAGGTTATAATCCATACATTTCTTCAGCAATACTGGTGACAAACAGCAATCAGGTCAACATTGAGATCCCCCTTGAGGAGCTTGCAATTAATATTGGTGAAGTTGTGATTAAAGCTTCACCGTTTATTAAGAAAGCCGAAACGCCAGTCTCGGTAAGGATCATAGGAATAGATGAGATCGAGAAGAATCCTGGTGGAAACCGCGACATTTCAAAGGTGATCCAGTCCTTCCCGGGAGTTGCATCAACGCCCGCATTCAGGAATGATGTCATTGTCAGGGGAGGAGGACCGAATGAGAACAGATTTTATGTCGACAATGTTGAAATACCCTATCTGAACCATTTTTCCACTCAGGGTGCTTCGGGCGGACCTGTTGGAATACTTAATGTCGATTTTGTTCAATCTGTTGATTTCATATCGGGCGCATTTCCTGCTTCCAAAGGCAACGCCCTGAGCTCAGTGCTCAATTTTACATTTGTCGACGGCAACAGGGACAAGATGAAATATCGTGCCACGGTTGGAGCTTCCGACCTGGGGCTTACCATCGACGGTCCTGCCGGAAAGGACGCAAGTATGCTTGTTTCGGTGAGAAGATCTTACCTAAAGTTCCTGTTTAATATTCTTGAGCTTCCGTTTTTTCCAAACTACACCGATTTTCAGTTCAAGTACAGGGTCAGATTGGATGAAAAAAATGAGATCACAGTCATCGGTCTGGGAGCAAAAGATGACTTCGAGCTCAACCTGAAAGCCAACAAAACTGAATTTCAGAGATATCTCCTTGACAATATTCCTGTTCAGGAACAATATAGTTATGTCACAGGCCTTGTTTACAAGCATTTCAGGGGGAACGGCTATGATACATGGGTGCTGAGCAGGAACTATCTGAATAACTCGCAGTATAAATATGCCGGCAACATTGAGGCAGATACCAACAGGCTGCTCGATTATCTGTCAGGAGAAGGCGAGATCAAATCGAGGTTTGAAAGGACGATAATCGGAGAAAAGGGATTGAGGGTTAATTTTGGAGCCAGTGCTGAATACGCCCATTACAGGAATTCAACTTTCAGGCTTTTTTACACCGGATCGGGTGTTCAGGAGTTGAATTATGAAACAAACCTGAAGCTTGGCAAATTTGGATTATTCGGTCAGGTAAGCAATAACTTCCTCGACGAAAGGTTAAGGCTGTCTTTTGGGATGAGGAGCGACTTCAACACCTATTCATCATCTATGTCGAATCCTCTGAAACAATTATCTCCCAGGGTTTCGGCATCTTACATCCTTACAGAAAAGCTTAACCTTAATTTCAACATAGGCCGGTATTATCAGCTGCCGCCTTATACCGGACTTGGCTACTCTACCCTGGTTGAGAAATTCGTAAACAGGAACAACAATCTCAGGTACATAAGTTCTGACCACATTGTTGCAGGAATTGAGTTTGTACCCAATGAAAATATTCAGATCACCACGGAAGGATTCATGAAATTTTATTCAAAATACCCCTTTTCAGTGAAAGATTCGGTCCCTCTTGGCAGCAAGAGCGCCGATTATGGGATTTTCGGCGATGAAGAGCTTCTGTCGATCTCCGACGGAAGGGCTTATGGTGTTGAAGTGCTGGGCAGGCTAAAGGAATTCAAAAAAATCAATCTGGTATTTTCGTACACTTTTGTCAGGAGCGAATTCAAGGATGTTAACTCAAACTGGGTACCATCATCCTGGGATAACCGCCATCTTTTCAATCTTACTGCAACAAAAAAGTTCAACCGCAACTGGGATTTGGGCTTCAAATGGAGATATGTTGGAGGCGCACCCTATACTCCGTATGATCTGGACAAATCAATGCTCAAAGATGCATGGGATCTGCAGGGTCAGGGATATCTTGATTACTCGGTTTTCAACAGCCGCCGGCTGAAGGCTTTCCACCAGCTTGACGTTCGTGTCGACAAACAGTTTTATTTCAAGGGATGGTCCCTGATGCTATACGCTGATGTTCAGAATATTTATAACCACCAGGCTGATCAGCCGTCAATACTCATCAGGGAACAGGATGCTTCCGGAACACCGCTTACCGACCCGGAAAATCCGCAGAAGTATATTCCAAGATACATCAATGGTTCTTCGGGAACAGTTCTTCCGACAATCGGAATAATGGTCGAATTTTAACAACTGACGTATGAACAGAATTTTAATAATATTAGCTGTAGCAGCCCTGAGTGCCTGCTCAACAAACCCGGTTAAAAAGCAGGGAGTAATGCAGGAAGAGAAAGCCTTACTGGTAACAAATCCTGAAGGCAAAGGTCCCGAAATAACAGTGGACCTTCAGAAGGGCGAATCATTCTATTATCCTCTTTTCGCGATCTGGCTTGAAGACACAGATGGCAGATACCTTCAGACGCTATACGTGGCGAAAGCAGCAGGAACAGGTTATTTCAAGTATGCACGGCAGGAAGGCGGCAAATGGATTGAAGGCGTTATAAGGGCGCCCCAGACACTTCCATACTGGTCGCATAAAAGAGGCATCAGGGCTTCCGACGGATTATACATACCTGATGAAGGAACAGCAGTTCCGGATGCTTATACCGGGGCAACTCCGGTTTCAAGCTTTGTCCTCACCTCACGTGCCGACGGTCAGTTGCCTGAAAAATTCAAGGTTCTGCTGGAGATAAACCAGAACTGGGACTGGAACGAATACTGGACAAATGATAAATATCCTGATGATGAAAACTACAAGATGTCGTGTCAGCCTGCCATTGTTTATGAAGCTGTCATAGACACTAAAAATCCCGCTGATTCTTATGGGATGAGTCCTGTCGGGCATAGCCACTATTCAGGTAAAACCGGCGAATTGTTCACTGATCTGAGCACCCTGACCACTGCCCTTGAAATTGTGAAAAGCGTAACCGTCAGGGTAAAATAATTATCTGAGGTTGTCCGCGCAGTCTATGAAACCAGCGGGATCTCTTGTTATTAAAATCTTATCCTGCAGTTTCCTTTCTTTCTCATCAGGGAAGTCGGTAAGGATAATCTTTTTGATCATCAACGATTTACCGATATTGGAAAAATAGCCGATTTTTTTCTTGGAAAAATCAAATCCGCTTGAATTAACAACAAGAAAATCGAAAGGTTTGATCTTGTACATTTCAATCACTTCTGATGCGGGGAGTATGCCTCCTGTATAGATAACGTCAAATCCTCTTTTTTTAAGAACGTATTTATAAAACAGGAAGTTGTTTTCGCTGAGAATATCGGAGGTATTTATCATAGCCACCGCAGGTTTAGATTTGACTGTCTCTGTTTTCAGATGGCTGTCTTCGACTATCGTTATCTGCTTTATTGTGTTTCTTATGAACTGCTCCTGGGCTCTTGAGAGGCTTCCCGTTTGCCATAATATTCTGGCTTTTTCAAGCAACGGATGAAGGTATTTGCAATATGCTTCTTCAATTCCCTTGAATTTAACAAAGGGAGTCAGGGTATCCCGGAAAAGGTCTTCGCTGAACCTGATCGCCGACATCAGGATCTTGCCTGGTTGAAATTCATTGTCAGGGTTATCATTTCCGCTGCTCACGGCCATGACCTTTTGTGCGATCTCATCATCGCTGAGCCTTGCAATCTTCGATATTTTAAGTCCATTCCTGTTCAGGTAGGCGACGTTCAGGATCTTCTTAAGCTCGGTTTCATTATAAGTCCTTATGTTAGAATCTGTCCTTTCGGGAACAAGAATATTATATCTTTTCTCCCATATTCTTATTGTATGGGCTTTTATTCCCGAAAAGTTTTCAAGATCCCTTATCGAGAAAACGTTAATTCCTTCTTCCATGGCTGATGGTATCAATAGTTAACAAGAAAACAGTCCAATAATAAAACAAATGGCGTACGTTAATGTTTAACGTATGCACGTATCAGAAAAGTACAAATCTATATGCGGAAAATTCCCCCGAACATCCGCTGTACAGCTGAGGAAAGCCTGCAATTATTCGGCTTGCTCAATCATAATCTTTTTCACAATCCTTGACCCGTCTTCAAGGCTGATAGTCACCAGATACATCCCTCTCTTAGGATTATCCAGATTTATTCTGAAAAGGTTTTCAGGATTGTTATATTTTGTCTTGAAAATATCCTGACCAATAATATTTGTGACTTTTATGCCGGAGATCCCCTTTTCACTTTTTATCGTGAAATAATTCTCCCTGATCGGAACCGGATAAATAGTAATGGCAGTCGATGAAGCATCTGCCAGGGCATTCTTCTGTATTTGCCCGTCAGATACACTTATAGTATCCTTCTGGGCCTGAATGCCTGAAGCAAAAATGATAAACAGAAAAAAGAGTAAACTCTTTTTCATATTATACCTTTTGAGGTTCCTCCATCAAAAATTGTGCTAAAGTTAGTAAAAAATTAAACAAAATCACCAAGATGTTTTAGAGCAAGCTCCAGGTCGTCAGGCGTGTCAATGCTTATGCTGTCAGAATCGGTGATGGCAGTCCTGATTTTCAGGCCGTTCTCGATCCACCTGTTCTGTTCCAGTGATTCGGCGATCTCAAGGAAGCTTCTGGGCATTCTGGTTATCTTCTTCAGGGTTTCTGTCCTGTAGCCGTAGAGGCCGAGGTGCTTGAAAAACACTCTTTCTTCTGACCACTCAGCCTTCTCAAGCCCTCTGCAAAATGGTATTGCAGCCCTGCTGAAATAGATAGCATTGGCTTCAGCATCAAGTATCACTTTTACCTGGTTTGGATTGAAGATATCCTCTCCCTTGACGGTTTTTCTGATAAGAGTGGCAATCTGAACAGTTTCATCAAGAAAACACGATCTGAGGAGTGTTATCTGTTCAGGCTTTATAAATGGCTCGTCGCCCTGGATGTTCAATACTATATCTATTCTCCGGCCTGTTTCTTCCATTATCCTGTCAACGGCTTCATTACAGCGGTCGGTTCCGCTGAAATGTTCAGTTGAAGTCATTATGGCCTTCCCTCCAAAGTTCCTCACAGCGTTAAGTATCCTGTCGTCATCGGTTGCTACATATACGATCTCGACAGCCTTGCAAGCCTGCTCGTAGACCCGCTGGATCATTGTCTTGCCGCCTATACTCACCAGAGGTTTACCCGGGAAGCGGGTAGAGGCATAACGTGCCGGAATAATGGCTGCGACCTGATTGCCGGATTGCTTTCTCATAGCGCGAATTTACGAAAATTGAATTTCCCAATGTTTTAAAAATATCTTAAATTCGCACATTCTTTGAGGCAACCATGAAAGATCTGCAAAATATAAAGCAAAGATTTGGAATAATAGGCAACCATGAAGGGCTTAACAGGGCGATAGACATAGCTGTCCAGGTTGCTCCTACAGATCTTTCCGTTCTCATAACCGGTGAAAGCGGGACTGGGAAGGAGGTCTTTCCTCAGGTCATTCATGCTTTCAGCTTACGCAAGCATGGAGCTTACATTGCAGTAAACTGCGGAGCGATTCCGGAAGGAACGATTGATTCAGAGCTTTTTGGTCACGAAAAAGGTTCCTTCACCGGAGCCACTGACAGCAGAAAAGGGTACTTTGAAGTGGCAGACGGCGGCACTATTTTTCTTGATGAAGTGGCAGAATTGCCGCTCTCAACCCAGGTAAGACTTTTAAGGGTTCTCGAAACGGGTGAATTTATCCGGGTAGGATCATCAAAAGTACAAAAGACAAATGTAAGGGTCATCGCTGCGAGTAACGTGGATGTACCATCTGCCATTGACCATGGAAGGTTCAGGGAAGATCTTTTTTACAGGCTGAACACCCTTCCTATCAGAATACCTCCACTCCGGGAAAGAGGTGAGGATATTATTCTCCTTTTCAGAAAATTTGCAGCAGATTTTGCCGAAAAATACAGAATGCCTTCGATCAGGCTTGACAATGAAGCAAGACATATGCTGTTGAATTACTCCTGGCCCGGAAATGTCAGACAGCTGAAGAACATAACAGAGCAGATATCCATCATCGAAAGCGAACGGGAGATAAAAGCAGGAATACTCAGGGCATACCTGCCCGATTACGAGGGCATCAAACTGCCAGCTGTTATTAAAAGAGATGACGACAAAGCATTCTCCTCCGAACGGGAGATCCTTTATAAGATCCTCTTCGACATGAAGAACGATATGCGCGACCTTAAGAAACTGGTCTTTGATCTCCTCCGGAACGAAGATGCTTCATCCTTCAGCGAATCAGACACCAGGGCGATAAGGAATCTTTTCAGGGAAACAAAAGCAGGGGTCGCCGAAGAAGATGCGACTGAGGCCACAGATGTTGAGTTTACTCTTAGAAAAGGGAGGGAGGATATTGTGGATACCGAGGAGATAGTTGAAGAATCCCTTTCCCTTGCCGGCAAAGAGGTCGAAATGATCAGGAAGGCACTTGAAAAGTACAACGGAAAAAGAAAACTTGCAGCGCGTGAACTTGGAATTTCCGAAAGAACTCTGTACAGAAAGATCAAGGAATATGGAATCGAGATGTAAAGCGGGAAAATTTTCACATGTTATCATGCCATTTATTTTACTTCTGGCAGGAATATGCGCTTTGCCCGGGTGTACTGTAACATACTCGCTGACAGGAGCATCTACTGAAGGATTGAAGACCGTGAGCATCCAGAGTTTTCAGAACAGGGCAAGCCTTGTTCAGCCGGGATTGAACCGGACCATTACTGACGCCCTTATCGATAAATGCAAGGCTCAGACCAATCTGCGAATTGTTACCGGTCTTGGAGATGCTAATTTTGAAGGAGAGATAACGGATTACAATACAAAACCACTGACTGTAGGAGCAGATGCGCAGGCTGCGACAAACAGGTTTACTATAACGGTGCGTGTGAAATTCACCAATTCGGCAAATACGGATAATAATTTCGAGCAGAATTTCTCAAGGTCCGAGGATTACAGCAGCAGCCAGGACCTTAGCGCCGTTGAAGCAAGCCTTTCCGAAAAAATCGTTGAGCTCCTCATTGAAGATATTTTCAACAAAGCCTTTGTGAACTGGTAACGCTTATGAACAGGAACGATTTTCTTCGCATGATTGAAAATTCGGGTCCATCCGATCGGGCGATGATCGGTGAGATTAATGATCTGATAAATGTTTTTCCGTATTGCCAGAGTGCTTACCTCCTGCTTCTGAAAGGACTTCATAATACTGCCGACGTCAAGTTTGAGAACCAGCTCCGGTTATCGGCAATGCGTATAGCCGACAGGGAAGTGCTTTACTATCTTCTCAGAAACGAAACCGTAGCTGCTGTGGCCGAAGAAGATGAAAAATCCAAACCTGTTGAGAGTACGGCTGAAAAGGCTGACAATCAGCAAACAGTTATTGATTCGGCAAAGAACAGTGATGATTTCATAAATGAGATCGACAGAGAGTCTCTCTGGGTTAATCCTGAGGATAAACCGCAAAATCGAGAAGTTATCCTGTCTGACGATCTTGTTGATGAAGAATCGGACGCTTCTATCATCCTGATGGATGAAGAGTCTGGAGTTGTGGAAGAGAAGATCATTTTCCTGGATCCTGGTTTTTCAGTTCCTGAACCTGAGGAACTGCTTGAGATTGAACAGGAGGATAAGGCGTTTTCAGGATCTGAACCGGTCAAAGAACCTGTTTCACCAAAGGCGCTTCAGTCAGAACTTATTGACAGGTTCATAATCGCAAATCCAAGAATTGAACCAAGGAAAGAGAAGTCTGAGATCCCGGTTGCTGATATTTCAATCCCGTCAGTGGAGGAAAAGGGAGAATTTGTATCGGAAACACTTGCAAGAATATACGTCAACCAGGGCTACTATTCAAAGGCGATGGACATTTATGAGAAACTAAGTTTGAAATTTCCGGAAAAAAGTAGTTACTTTGCCACGCAAATTGAAAAAGTGAAAGAATTTATAAAAAAGTAACCCGATGGGAGTATATATTTTTGTGTCGGTTCTGGTTCTGATAGCCTGTGTCTTCCAGATCCTCATTGTGCTGGTCCAGAATTCTAAAGGCGGAGGCCTTGCCGCCAATTTTACGTCTGCAGGGCAAACAATGGGAATTCGCAAAACAGCCGATTTCCTTGAGAAAGCAACCTGGACCCTGGCTGCCTCAATTCTGATAATGAGCCTTGTAGCCACAGCAACCATTCCTAAAAAGACAAGGGAAGTCAGCCCCAGAACAAGCATTGATGCTGCTGTTAATCCAAGTGAAATCCCCACACTGCCAACAGCAGGTCCTCCTGCTTCAACATCCACTCCGGCAGGAAGCGAAGAACAATCCGGAAACTAATACATCAAAAAAGATAACAACGGGAAAGTGTCAGTTTGTCATATGCTGACACTTTTTTGTTTAAAAATGTCATGTTTCCCGCTTTGGCATAAAATGTGTAAATAAGCAAGACGTTAATCGATTTTTAACTTTAAAACTAAATAGAAATGGCACAATTAAAAGGAAAAATTCTGGCAGGCAAGGTTCTGGTAAAACCGTTCGAAGCTGAAGCAAAAACTGCCAGCGGGATTATTATTCCCGACTCCGCAAAGGAAAAACCACGTCAGGGAAAAGTAGTACTTGTCGGCGCAGCAAAGAAAGATGAAGAAATGGAAGTCAAGAAAGGCGATGAGATCCTTTATGGAAAATATTCCGGACAGGAGCTGACTATTGATGGCGAGGATTATCTGCTCGTCTCCCAATCAGACATTCTTTTCATAGTATAATCAGTAACCAATAAAAAATCAAAATATGGCAAAAGAGATTAAATATAACATTGATGCACGCGCCCTTCTTAAGGAAGGAGTCGACAAGCTTGCTGATGCAGTGAAAGTAACCCTCGGACCAAAAGGCCGTAACGTGGTGCTTGAAAAGAAATTCGGCGCTCCCCAGATTTCAAAGGACGGTGTTACGGTTGCCAAGGAAATCGAACTGAAGGATCCTTATCAGAATATGGGTGCACAGATGGTTAAGGAAGTTGCTTCCAAGACAGGTGATATAGCAGGCGACGGAACTACAACCGCTACCGTTCTCGCACAATCCATCATAAATGTCGGACTCAAGAATGTTACTGCCGGAGCAAATCCGATGGATATCAAGAGAGGAATCGACAAAGCTGTTGATGCGGTTGTGAAACATCTTAAATCACAGGCAAAAGTTGTCGGCGACGATCTGAGCAAGATTGAACAGGTAGCAAGAATATCAGCTAATGATGATGAAGAGATTGGTAAACTTATTGCCGAGGCAATGGGTAAAGTTCACAAGGAAGGTGTAATAACAGTTGAAGAATCAAAGGGCACTTCCACACATGTTGAGGTTGTTGAAGGAATGCAGTTCGATCGCGGTTACATATCAGCTTAC
Organism: uncultured Rikenellaceae bacterium; assembly: GCA_964638545.1. Lineage (GTDB taxonomy): Bacteria > Bacteroidota > Bacteroidia > Bacteroidales > VadinHA17 > LD21. Next base: position 13,505 of record CAZXAM010000024.1, read on the forward strand.
TTTGTAACCAACACCGAGAAAATGGAAGCTGATCTTGAGAATCCATACATCCTCATTTACGACAAGAAGATTTCCACAATGAAAGATATGCTTCCTATTCTTGAAGCTTCTGCTCAGACAGGCAAGCCTCTTCTCATTGTTGCTGAAGATATTGAAGGCGAAGCTCTTGCAACACTTGTTGTAAACCGTCTGCGCGGCTCGCTCAGGGTTTGTGCAGTGAAGGCTCCCGGCTTCGGCGACAGAAGGAAAGAAATGCTTGAAGATATTGCAATCCTGACAGGAGGAACTGTTATCTCCGAAGAAAAAGGACTCAAGCTTGAACATGCAACTCTCGATATGCTCGGAATGGCTGACAAGGTTACAGTAAGCAAGGAGAATACAACCATCGTCAACGGATCAGGCGACAAGGAAATGATAAAGGCAAGGGTTGGACAGATCAAACAGCAGATGACGACCACTACCTCCGATTACGACAAAGAGAAACTTCAGGAACGTCTTGCCAAGCTGGCAGGTGGTGTTGCAGTCCTTTACATTGGCGCTGCTTCAGAAGTCGAGATGAAGGAAAAGAAAGACCGCGTCGACGATTCATTGCACGCAACACGCGCTGCTATCGAAGAAGGAATTGTCCCGGGCGGCGGTGTGGCTTATATCCGTGCAGCTTCTGCCCTTGAGGGTCTTAAAGGCGAGAATGAAGACCAGACAACAGGTATTGAAATTGTCAAGCGCGCCATCGAGGAACCTCTTCGCCAGATAGCAGTGAATGCAGGACAGGAGGGTGCTGTTGTTGCTCAGAATGTGAAATCGGGCAAGGGCGACTATGGATATAATGCCCAGACCAACAAGTATGAGAAACTGATGGCAGCCGGAGTTATAGATCCTGCAAAGGTTGCAAGGGTTGCTCTTGAAAATGCAGCTTCCATAGCCGGAATGTTCCTTACTACAGAGGCAGTCATTGTTGAAGAGAAGGAAGATACTCCTCCTATGCCTCCTCAGGGCATGGGCGGCGGAATGCCGGGAATGATGTAATGCCCCCTGCCCCCTAAAGGGGGTTCAGATTTAGGAAGTATTTTAGCAGAGGCAGGTTTTTAACCTGCTTCTGCATTTTTAATCAACACTGTAAATAGCCCCCCTTCAGGGGGGTTGGGGGGCCGAAAAGATTTTTTATATTTGCACCTGATTTTTATTACGGATTGCTGATGAACAACATCCGAAATTTTTGTATCATAGCTCATATTGACCATGGTAAAAGCACCCTGGCCGACAGGCTGCTGGAGAAAACCAAGACAATAAATGAAAGAGAATATCAGGACCAGGTTCTTGACAACATGGATCTGGAGCGTGAAAGAGGAATAACAATTAAAAGTCATCCCATCCAAATGGAATATATCCATGAAGGACAGAGATACTTCCTCAATCTTATTGACACCCCCGGACACGTCGACTTTTCCTACGAAGTGTCGCGGTCAATTGCCGCATGCGAGGGAGCACTTCTGGTAATTGATGCAACTCAGGGGATCCAGGCTCAGACAATTGCCAACCTTTATAAGGCTCTCGACCACAACCTGGAGATAATACCTGTCCTCAACAAGATGGATATGACTAATGCCATGCCAGAAGAGGTTAAGGATCAGATTGTTGATCTTGTCGGTTGTAACAGGGATGACATTATTGAAACAAGCGCCAGGACAGGAATGGGAATTGATGCGATCCTTGCATCGATAGTAAACAAGATCCCTCCGCCGCAAGGTGATCCTGAAGAACCCCTTCAGGCTCTGATATTTGACTCCATTTTCAATTCCTTCAGGGGCATTATTGCTTATTTCAGGATCATTAACGGTACTATCCGCAAAGGTGACAGGGTTAAGTTTGTCAGCACCGATCATGAATACAATGCTGAAGAGATTGGAGTCCTGAAGCTCAAGCAGGAACCAAGGAATTTCCTCGGGGCCGGCGATGTGGGATATATTATTTCAGGAGTTAAGAACTCTGCGGAAGTCAGAGTGGGCGACACTATTACCCAGGTGAGCAATCCCTGCAAGGATGCAATAGCTGGCTTTGAAGATGTGAAGCCAATGGTATTTGCAGGAATGTACCCCGTTGACGCTGATGAATACGAAGATCTTAGGAGCTCGATTGAAAAGCTTCAGCTTAATGATGCATCGTTAACCTTCATTCCTGAATCATCTGCTGCACTGGGCTTTGGATTCAGATGCGGATTCCTCGGACTTCTGCATATGGAGATAATACAGGAGAGGCTGGACAGGGAATTCAACATGGATGTAATTACCACTGTGCCCAACGTTTCGTTCAGGGTTTTCACAACAAAGGGAGAAACAGTTGAAGTGCACAATCCCTCTGGTCTCCCGCTTGTAAATTATATCGATCATATTGAAGAGCCATATATTGTTGCCCAGGTCATTACCCTCTCTGAATACGTTGGCTCGATCATGAATCTTTGCATCGACAGGAGGGGAGTGCTAAAAAACCAGGTTTATCTGACCAGGGACAGGGTGGAGCTCACGTTTGAAATGCCGCTGTCGGAAATAATATTTGACTTTTATGATAAGCTTAAAAGCATTTCGAAAGGATATGCATCATTTGACTATTATTATACTGCTTATCAGAATGCCGATCTTGTACGACTTGATATCCTCCTGAACGGTGAAATGGTTGATGCCCTTTCAACTCTTATCTACCGGGGCCATGCATACGACTTCGGCCGGAAAATGTGCGTCAAGCTGAAAGAGCTCATTCCTCGCCAGCAATTCGATATTGCCATCCAGGCGGCAATAGGGGCGAAGATCATAGCCAGGGAAACCGTTAAGGCAGTCAGGAAGGATGTTACAGCCAAGTGCTATGGCGGTGACATAACAAGAAAAAGAAAACTTCTCGAAAAACAGAAAAAGGGAAAGAAAAGGATGAGGCAGATAGGCAATGTTGAAGTCCCTCAACAGGCTTTTCTGGCAGTGCTTAAACTGGACTGAATTCAGGTTTCAGGAGCAACTGCTTCAACACAGAAGCTTATATCCCCTGCCGTGTACATTCAATATCCTGACCGAAGGATCCTTCCTGAGGTATTTTCTGAGCCTTGTGATATAGACATCCATGCTCCTTGCATTGAAATAATTATCATCTATCCAGATCGATTTCAATGCAAAATTGCGTTCCAGTATCTCGTTCCTGTGTCTGCAAAGCAGTTCGAGGAGCTCTGATTCCTTTGTAGTAAGTTTCACGGGCTTTTCTTCAAAAAAGAGCATTTGTTTAAGCGGATCAAAGGAATAATTTCCGATCGGATAAATCGGCTCCTTTCTGTCATTCGTGATGCCTGCGGTCCTTTTCATGATAGCCTGGATCCTGTACAGCAGTTCTTCCATCGAGAATGGTTTGGTAATATAATCGTCGGCCCCTGTCCGGAATCCTTCCAGGATATCTTCCTTCTGGCTTTTAGCTGTAAGGAATATTATGGGGATGGAAGAGCTGATTTTTCTTATCTCCCTGGCCAGAGTCAGACCGTCCATCTCAGGCATCATGATATCCAGAATGCACAGTTCATAATTCTGCCGTGTGAATTCCTCCAGAGCCTGGACACCGTTGACAAGCAATGTTATTTCATAGTTTTTGGCAGCGAGGTAATTCTTCAGCAGTATTCCCAGATTATTATCATCTTCGGCAAGTAAAATTTTTGTGTTTTTCATCTTCTTACGTTTTTTGGAATGAAAACAGTGAACCTGGTACCTTTATTTAACTGGCTTTCGGCTTTGATCCTTCCATTATGATCATCGATAACTTTTTTCACATAACTCAGACCCAGGCCGAATCCCTTTACATTATGCAGGTTGCCTGAATGAACACGGTAGAACTTATCAAAAACTCTTTTTAAATTGTCCTTGCTGATCCCGATGCCTTTATCCTCAATCGTGATCACTATCCCTTTTTTTGCATTCCTGGTTGAAATGGATATTTCAGGTTTCTCCTTTGAATACTTAATTGAATTGTCGATGAGGTTGGATATGGCATTTATAAAGTGAGCCTCATCAATCATGGCATGAGAATCCCCAGCCTGGAAATCTTTCAGGATTACACCCTGTGCATTCTTTATCTGAAGCGAGAATGTCTCTATTGCGCTCAGCAGGATATTGTGAATATCCACGTCGGCCATATTCAGTTTCATCCTGTTCTTTTCAAAAATGGCCGTTTGAAGCACTTTCTCAACCTGGAACTTAAGTCTCATACTTTCGTCGGAGATGACCTTTGCCAGACTTCCGATATTCTTGCTCTGTTCTGGTATCGATTTGTCGGCCATCATCTGGGAGGCCAGTGAAATGGTCGATATCGGAGTCTTCAGCTCGTGCGTCATGTTATTTATGAAATCATTTTTTATCTCCGATAGCTTCTTCTGACGAAAGATCACTATAAAAGTTCCAGTTGCAAGGATAAGAAGCAAAGTGGTGAACAGCAAAGAGAGGAATCCCAGGGATCCAATTTTAGCGAATTTATACTGCTGTTCCTGCAGACAATACATTACAAGCTGATCCTGTCCGGGAAGAGGATCATTAGGAAACAGCTGAATTATGAACTTACTTGTTCCCGTCATTTCGGAGAATCCTGGGGTTTTCCAGATTATTCCTTCACGGCCTGACCGGATTGCAAATTCAAAATCAAGATAAATTCCAACGTTATTAAGAGCGCTCCTTATTGATTTCCTTAGGCTTTCCGGATCAATTCGTTCGCTGATATCGGGTGTCTCTGACAGGATCCTGTCCATGATCTTCTCAAGGAAGACAATTTTATTAGTCAACCTGCCTTTTAATTCAGCGGTTAACACTTCTGCTGACCTTTCTGATGGTTCATCCGACATCGTAAAGGCTGGAATTTCTTCCGCTGAAATAACAATTTTTTGTCCGGCGCTCGTGATGGTTATTGGTTTGTCCTCGCTGTTAAGACCGTAAATTTCAAGAAGATTTGAATTAGGCTGATATTCTCTTAATTTTCTTACCAGAGGTGAGTTTGCCGGGTATATTGCTGTTACCGAGTCTGTTGCGGAAACATCAATCTGCTCCATTATGGTGTTTATCAACTCCTGCTCTTCCAGGTCGATAATCACCGATTCAAGGGCTTTGTTTGCTTCTGTCCGGAATTGCTGGTCGGTGATATCAATTGCATTCCTTATCCAGTAGAGCTGGATAAAAATTATACCGGTGATGGCCAGGAAAAAGAAAACAGCCAGCAATACTATGATCCTTTGCTTCATCCTGTTGCAAAAGTACTACTATAAACGATTCAATTTTTTTCTCTTTAACTTTCTTTAACAGCTATGGGCATTTTGAAGCTCAAAACATAAAGAACTTTAACTAAATATTAAAAAAAAGTTAATTTTCAGTGTTTTGGCAATTATTGTTTTTTTATATGGATGACCGTGCATATATTTGTACAGATTTGGCACGGTATTTGAAATACAAGATATAGAGGTTTTTTTCATAGGTTAGGTTAGTTTTAGGGTTATTAAGAAATGAGCCGTCCCGGTCGGGGCGGCTCTTCTTCTTTTACCCGGATACATTCTTTAAGCAGGCCTGTTTGCCTGATGAGACTTGTGATTGGCCAGGTTTATAACTTTCAGAACAGAAATATTGTTCTCCATGGCACCAAGTATCAGATGTTTTCTGATGAGCATTGCTCTTTTTCGCTGAATGTATGAGAGATTGATAATTTCTGAGCTGTTATCCCTGAACATCAGCTTCACTTTTCTTTCCCTGTGCGGCATCACCATTTTTTTAATATCCGACCACAGGTATGAATGTTTTTTAGGATTGAACATTCCATATCTGAACTCTATCCTGTCATTGTTGATCTCGAAGAACATATTTTTCCTCTTTACAGTTGCTAGTAAGGCTGTCACCCCAATCAGGATGCCGATTCCGAACGGGGCAAGTGAAAGGATAGGACGAACAGAATGCTTTCCGAAAACCGGGCTGAGCGTGGCGACATAGAGTCCCCCTATGAAAAAAAGGATCGTTACCACCCAGAGCAGAATTTTTCTTCCCCGGGTATATTCAGCTTCAGACAGATTATAATATATCTTTTCCATATGCTACTGAATTATGTGATGTAAATTCTTGTCTTTCAGGGATTTCGGGTCAATTATAAATACAGCAGTCACTGATTCGATTCCTTTCAGCAATGATATTAACTTGTCGACGGCTGCTGGATCTCCAGACCCGTGAAGGTGGAAGATATAATCGATGTTCTTCAGCTTCCTGATAAGAAAATTTTTATCGATCCTGTTTGATATAAGTTCAACAGGCCCATAGCTGGACGACATATCAGAGAATCTGCTGAAGGCAAGTTCACTTCCCTTATCGCCGCTAACCAGCACCGGGTTCTGGCTTCTGAGGGAGGTCTTTAATTTTCTGTTGATTGAGAGTGAAAGTTTGTAGTCAGGTTCTGCCGAAACAATACCTGCCAGCACAGATTCACTATTCTGATTGACTTTAAGCTGTACCCGTGTGATTCTTGGAATGCTCCTCATCATTTTCAGGCATCATTCTATAAAGGTAGCAAAAAAGGGCCAGATTATGCTATATCTATCGAAATATCTTTGATCTTACGCCACGCCTGGTTTGAGGCTTCCTGCTCAGCTTCCTTCTTTGAATCGCCTTGTCCTTTTCCGTATTCATCCCTGTTGATGAAAAGAGTTGTGGAGAAAACTGATTTCCGTGAATTGAAATCATATTCCTCATTATATGTGAAAATAAGGTTTGCTTTATGCTTTTGAACCCATTCAAAGACAAGGCTTTTATAGTCGGTATCGGTTTTGACTATCTGTTCAAGGTTAAGATACTTTTTAAATACTTTTTTAATGAACAGTTTTTTTGTTCTTCTGAAACCCTTGTCGATGAATACAGCGCCTATCAGTGCTTCAAGGGCATCGCCGTAAAGGTTCTTGGTTGTGTTGGCAGAACTTATATTGCTTACCAGGACCTTGTTGATGCCCATGGATACTGCAAGGCTGTTAAGCACATCCCTGTTCACTATCCTTGAGCGTATTTTAGTTAAAAAGCCTTCGGAAGAATCGGGAAACTTTTCGAAGAGATAATCAGAAAGGATGGCACCGAGAATGGCATCACCAAGGTATTCCAGCCTTTCATTATTTATACGCTGTCCGTCAGGAAGTTTGTAAGAAGCTGAACGGTGAATGAAAGCAACCTCGTATAACCGGAGGTTCCCTGGCTTAAAGCCTATGATTTTTCTGAGCAGTGATCCGAATTCCCGCCTGTCAAGGATATGAGTACCGTTGACTTTGATCTTAAAAAGAGACACTAAAGTCCTGCTTTTTTGAATATGACAGAAGCATTGTGGCCTCCGAAACCGAAAGTATTGCTGAGAGAGGCATTGACCTGTCTTTTCTGAGCTTTGTTAAGAGTCAGGTTCAGATTCGGGTCAATCTCCGGATCAGGGACACTGAAATTTATTGTTGGCGGCACTGTATCATTTACGATGGACAATATGGCAGCAATAGCTTCAGCTGCTCCGGCGGCACCAAGCAGATGTCCGGTCATTGATTTTGTGGAACTTATATTGATCTTGTACGCATGTTCTCCAAAAACATCAACGATAGCTTTTGCTTCAGAAATATCGCCAAGTGGAGTTGAGGTTCCATGAACATTTATATAATCTATTTCCCCGGGTTTCATTTCTGCATCCTCGAGGGCCAGCTTCATTACGTTGCGTGCTCCAAGACCGTCAGGATGAGGAGCTGTTACATGATATGCATCAGCGGTCATGCCGCCGCCGGCTACTTCCGCATATATCCTTGCCCCCCTGGCTCTGGCATGTTCATATTCTTCCAGGACAAGTGCGCCGGCGCCTTCCCCCAGCACGAATCCGTCCCTGGTCTTATCAAATGGCCTTGATGCTGTTTTGTACTCTTCATTATTTGTTGAAAGAGCCTGTAATGCATTAAATCCGCCAATCCCCGGTTCATTCACGCAGGCTTCCGAACCTCCGGTAATGAAAATGTCAGCTTTGTTCCAACGGATGTAATTGAATGCATCAATTAATGCGTTTGTGGAAGAGGCGCAAGCTGAGACTGTTGCAAAGTTCGGACCCCTGAAGCCGTATTTTATAGAAATAGTTCCGGCGGCAATGTCGCCGATCATTTTAGGAATAAAAAAAGGACTGAATCGCGGAGTTCCGTCTCCAAGAACATGTTGTTTTATTGCCAGAAAAAAGGTTTCAAGCCCGCCGATCCCTGAAGCCCATATTACACCGACCCGGTCCTTGTTGACCTTATCAAGATCAAGGCAAGAATCTCTAATGGCTTCCGCAGCAGCTACCTGTGCGTACTGGGCATAAGGGTCAAGCTTATTAACCTCTTTTCTGTCAAAATGATCTGCAGAGTTGTAGCCTTTTAACTCACAGGCGAATTTGGTCTTAAACTTATCAGGATTGAAGCGCGTTATGATCCCGGCTCCGCTGATCCCGTTTATTAGTCCCTCCCAGTATTCATGTAAATTATTTCCAATAGGAGTCAGGGCTCCAAGACCTGTAACAACAACTCTTCTCATAAATGGATTATAAGCAATGCAAAGTTACTTTGCATTTTCCTCGATGTACTTGATAGCATCACCAACGGTGCTGATGGTCTCTGCCTGATCGTCAGGAATTCCGATATTGAATTCTTTTTCGAATTCCATAATCAATTCAACAGTATCAAGAGAGTCTGCCCCCAGATCATTTGTGAAACTGGCTTCAGGAGTTACTTCTGACTCATCAACTCCAAGTTTATCTACTATAATCTCTTTTACTCTTGTGGCAATGTCAGACATAATGATAAATTTTAATTAATAATAAATTTTAAAACCTTGCAAAGAAATATATTTGTAGGTTATTTTTCAAATGATTTACTGTTTTTTTATTCCTTCAATATACTAATAACCAGAATATCAATAAAATAAACTTATTTATGATATTTCGTTCAGGAACTTCCGGAAAGTATTAAATATCACAGGATGAGAAAGATAGCAATTTTTGCTTCAGGATCAGGCACTAACGCCGAAAACATTATAAAATACTTTTCGACTCGCGAAACGGCAAAAGTTGCTATTGTTTTGTCAAATATGCAGAAGGCATACGTTTTACAAAGGGCTGCGACACTGAAAGTAAAATCGGTTTTTTTCGACCGTGAAGAATTTTATGTCAGCGGAAAAGTATCCCGTATACTTCAGAATGAAGGAATCGACTTTATTGTGCTGGCAGGATTTTTATGGCTTGTTCCTGATAATATCCTAGAAGCATTTGAAAACCGTATTGTAAACATTCATCCTGCACTTCTGCCAGGGTATGGAGGCAAGGGCATGTTCGGTGAAAGAGTACACAAAGCTGTTATCGATCATGGTGACAGCGAATCCGGGATTACAATACATTACGTTAGCAAGAACTATGACGAAGGCAAAATAATATTTCAGGCAAGATGCAGGGTGGAGGATAACGATACTCCGGAAACTCTCGCATCAAGGGTGCATGCCCTTGAATATAAATATTACCCAGGTGTTATAGAAAGTCTGATAAAAAACCTGCCTGTTTAGCCTAAAAGGTTGAAAGCATGCCAAGCACCAGCATCCTGTTCTTTTCGAACCTGACAAAATTTGAGTCTGCCACCGGCTCCACGGGAGGAGCCTCCACTGTTAACGGATCTACGGGAGATCCGTTTTTATAGAACCTGAAATCGAGATGAGGACCTGTGGAAAGTCCGCTGCTCCCAACATAACCAATTATATCTCCCTGTTTTACATGAGCCGCGGTGGTGATACCTTTCCCGAAGCCGCTGAGATGCAGGTATGCAGTGGAGTAAACGCTGTTGTGGGTAATTTTCACTATCCTTCCGTTGGCGCCGTCGATGCCTGCAAAAGTAACCCTGCCATCGCCAATAGCCTGCACCGGCGTCCCGACCGGCGCTGCATAGTCGACACCCAGGTGAGGCCTTCGGATCCTTAAGATCGGATGGAGCCTGCTGGATGAATATCTTGAACTGATCCTTGAGAATCGCAGAGGGGCTTTCAGAAAAGCTTTCCTTAGACTGTTGCCGTCAACATCGAAAAAAGTCTCCCTGCCATCCTGTATGAAAGGGATTGCAGTAATTGTGTCGCCCGTCCATACAAACTGGGCTCCGTAAATTTTCCCAATGCCCAGCGGTTCATCATCTATGAATAATTCTTCGTAAAATACTTTGTAGCTGTCGCCCTTCTGAAGGCCGAAAAAATCGACGGTCCATGCAAATATCTCTGAAAGTTCTCCTGCAAGTTCCTGCTGCATCCCGCTGGCCATCATTGATTCCCACAGTGATGTTTCAATTACCCCTGAAGAATATCTGACTGCGTTTCGAATCTCTTTTCTAAAAGGTGTTATGTTAAGTGAATCGTTAAAGCTGAAGACATAGCTTAAGGTGGGGTCATGCTCATAGATAAGATACCTGGCGCGTGCGATGGAATCAGTGTCACAGAAGAGAGTATAACGATTATTGTATCTTATCTTCCTGACATCAAAGACAGAATCAGAACCTTCAAGGACCTTGTTAATTTCCTGCATTGGCACTCCGTGCCGCAGAAGGATTTCCGCAAGAAACTCGTTCCGTCTTATATGGTCCGTTTTTACAGTGAATGCTTCAACGGGAATTCCGAAGACAAGTTCCGGTTCCCTGACGGGTATAACAGTTGTATCCTGAACAGGGATCTGTAAAACAGCCTCTTCCTTCTGAAAATACCTGCATGAAGAGGTTATAATAATAAGAAGTGCAGGGATTAAGGTTTTTATTTTTGAGAACAACATAACCTGCACTAGTTTTTAATGACAATATTGACGATCCTTCCGGGCACTACGATTATGTTGGAAAGAGTTCCTGAGGCCAGCCATTTTTTTGCTCTTTCATCTGAAAGAACTATCCTGGAGATCTCCTCTTTATCCATTTTAACCGGAAGCTCTATTTTAAACCTGAGCTTGCCGTTGAACGAAACCGGATATTCAAAGGTGTCTTCCTTCAGGTAAGATTCATTCACCAGAGGCCAGGGTTCGTATGCAAGGGTTTTAACATGTCCCTGCTGCTGCCAGAGCTCTTCAGCAAGATGCGGGGCGAAGGGCGCCAGTATCCTTGTAAAAACACTTGCAGTCTCCGCTGAGACCTTTCCTTTTTTAGTGGCAAGGTTCAGGAAGATCATCATTGCCGAAATGGCTGTGTTGAATCTCAGGTTCTCAATGTCACCTTCAACTTTTTTTATTGCCTGATGCAGGCCTTTAAGAATTTCCGGATCCTCCTCTCCTTTAAAAATATTCTCCTGATTTGAGAAGAACCTGTATGTTCTGGAAAGGAAATTATAAACTCCCTTCACGCCCTTATCATCCCAGGGCTTAGTAACGTCGAGCGGACCCATGAACATCTCATAAAGCCTGAGGGAGTCGGCTCCGTATCTTGAAACAACGTCATCAGGGTTTACAACATTCTTTAGAGATTTCGACATTTTTGCAACAATCTGTCTTACCTCTGTTCCGGTTTCACGGTTGAAGAATTTTCCATCGCGTTCCTCGATAATGTCGGCAGGAATTTTGGCGCCCGATTCATTTTCGTAGGCGAAAGCAAGTATCATTCCCTGGTTGAAGAGCTTCAGGTATGGCTCATCAGTGGAAACGATACCGAGATCAAACAGCACTTTATGCCAGAACCGGCTATAGAGAAGATGAAGCACAGCGTGCTCGGCACCGCCTATGTACAGATCGACAGGCATCCAGTATTTTTCCTTTGCCGGATCAAAGATCCTGCTGTCGTTTCGCGGATCTATATAGCGTAGATAATACCAGCAGGAGCCTGCCCACTGGGGCATCGTATTTGTTTCGCGTCGTCCCTTTCTTCCGGATTTATCCGTTACGCTCAGCCAGTCGGAAGCGTTTGACAGAGGAGATTCTCCGGTTTCTCCGGGAAGGTATTTTTCCATCTCCGGAAGTTCAAGCGGGAGTTCCTTTTCGTCAATAAGGCTTATTTCCCCGTCTTCCCAGTGTATAACAGGGAATGGTTCTCCCCAGTATCTCTGCCTGCTGAAGAGCCAGTCGCGGAGTTTGTAATTGACCTTTTCCTTTCCAAGACCTTCTGATTCAAGCCAGCGGATCATCTTTGCGATCCCGGTTTCCTTGTTAAGTCCGTTAATGTCGATCCCGGTTTCTTCGCTTGCTGAGTTTATGTATTTCCCGTCTTCGGTCCAGCACTCTTTTCCTTCCAGGACCCTTTTCTTCTGTTCCTGATCTTCAACATCCGGATCCTGGATGCAGTCTATCGGAAGGTTGAATTTCTCTGCAAAATCAAAGTCGCGCTCGTCGTGAGCCGGAACGGCCATGATTGCCCCTGTACCGTATCCTGTAAGGACATAATCTGCCACCCATATAGGTATCTTCTTATGGTTCACCGGATTAATTGCGTAACGTCCTGTAAAGACACCTGTTTTATCTTTTGCAAGATCGGTACGGTCGAGATCGGATTTGAGTGAAGCAGATCTTGTGTAATCATTGACGGCTTCCCTTTTTTCATTGGTGGTAATGATTCCTGCAAGCGGATGTTCGGGAGCTATGACCATATATGTTGCCCCGAACAATGTGTCGGGCCTGGTGGTAAATACAGTAAGCTTTTCCTTCAGTCCGTCGATTTGAAAATCGACTTCAGCGCCTGTCGAACGACCTATCCAGTTGCGCTGCATGTCCTTAATACCTTCGGGCCAGTCGAGCTTATCGAATCCTTTGAGCAATCTTTCTGCATAGAGCGGGATCCGCAGCATCCACTGTTTCAGGTTTTTCTTTTCGACCCTGTTTCCGCATTTCTCGTGCGATCCGTCGAAAAGAACTTCCTCGTTTGCACATACTATCCGGCAGCTTGGGCACCACCATACCTGGGCATTATCGTAATAAGCGAGTCTTTTTGAATCGATGTATTTTGCAGTTTCTTTTTTGCCCAGGTTTTTTATTTCGACTGGTATTTCCAGTTCCGCAACTGGTCTTCCTTTCTGAAGTTTTTCGTCAAACCAGGTGTTATATAGCCTGATGAAGATCCATTGAGTCCATCTGAAATACTTCGGATCAGTGGTATTTATTTCCCTGTCCCAGTCGTAACTGAGGCCGAGTTCTTTGATCTGTCTTCTGAAAGTATCGCAATTATTCTTTGTGGTGATTGACGGGTGTGTTCCCGTCTGAATGGCATATTGTTCTGCAGGCAATCCGAAAGCGTCCCAGCCCATAGGGTGAAGGACATTGAAACCTTTCATCCTTTTGTACCTGCTGTAGATATCAGTGGCCGTATAACCTTCGGGGTGGCCGACATGGAGTCCTGCTCCGGAAGGATAGGGAAACATATCGAGGATGTAGCATTTCTTGGGATTTGAAAGATCTTCAGGAGCTTTGAAAGTTTTGTTCTCCTCCCAGTATTGCTGCCATTTTCTCTCGATAGATGTAAAATTATAATCCATAATATGAAAGAAATCTATATTCAGTTTTCAATTTCAAAGGTTACCGGCTACCGGCTACCGGCTACCGGCTGCCGGCGTTTCTATATCTGATGCCCGACGCCCGACGCCCATTGCCTGGAATCGGTTTGCGAAAATATGAAATCTTTGGCGAATTATTGTAAAACCGCCTTATTGATGTTATTTTTGCCACAACATTGGTCCCGTAGTTCAATGGATAGAATGACAGATTCCGGTTCTGTTGGTTGAGAGTTCGAGTCTCTCCGGGATCACTAATGGCGCTTTTTAGCGCCATTTTTTTAAGGTTAAAGGTAAAAGGAGAAAGGTTAAAGGAGAATGGCAGTTGGATCTAAGCCGATGCTGAAAGACGAACAGGCTATCTGAATTCTTGCAAATGTGGGTAATTATTCCGGGATAGAACTAAATTTGTGATGAGCAGAAACTACAAAGGAAATAGTATCTTTGTATACCGAAATTTTGAATATGTATTTAGAAAAATATATAAAAGAAATCAAAATTCTTTGTCAGAAAAACAAAGTCAAAACCCTGTATGTTTTTGGTTCAGTATTGACGGAAAGGTTTTCTGATAAAAGCGATATTGATTTAATTGTTGATATTGATTCCGTTGATCCGCTGGATTATGCTGATAATTATTTCAATCTGAAATTTGCCCTGGAAGAGCTTTTAAACCGGCAAATTGATTTGCTTGAACAAAAAGCAATTAAAAATCCCTATCTCAGGGAAAACATTGAAAATTCAAGAAATCTTGTATATGCATCCTGAAATAAAAATCTGGCTGAAAGATATTGAATTATCCATAAAAGAGATCCATGAATTCCTTGCTGACAAGAGGAGTTATGCTGATTTTCAGAATGATTTGAAAACACGAAAAGCCATTGAAAGAAATCTTGAGATAATTGGTGAGGCAATGAACCGCATCAGGGAAATTGATCCGGATATTCGGATCTCGGATTCACGAAAAATTATTGATACCCGTAACAGGATAATTCATGGATATGACTCTGTTTCTCCAGATGTAATATGGCTTGTTGTTACTCGAGACCTCCCGATCCTTGAAAAAGAAGTTTTAAGCTTGCTGAGATAGTGCAAAAGCCGGACACTTTAACCACATATGTCCGGTTCAATAACTTTTATCATAAATTATTTAAGAACAACCACTTAATTCCGGCAAATGGTGGTCAATTTACTCCGGCGCCTGGTGATCAATTTGGTCCGGCGAAAAGTAGACACAGCCATTGACTATTCTACCCAGAGATTAAAATCTTTTATTTCGTGACACGCCTGAATATGGTAATAGCCCTTGCTGTTTCTGCAGCAACGTACAGGAAATTTCCATCAGGACTCAATACAATACCCGCCGGTCCTTTAGTACCCTTTTCAATAGTTTCAATGTATGTAAGTTTACCTGTTTCAGTATCCCTTGATAAATTTACTATTGAATTTGAGGTTGAACCTGAAGCATATACATTTCTTCCATCAGGGCTTACTACTATCTCGTTACCGCCTGAAAACGCGCCTAAGCCTTTCTCTCCACTGAACAATTCCTGAACCAGCTCAAGTTTATGATTGGATTTAATCTTAAAAACACTTACGGAATTATCACCGCTGAATCTGCCGGAAGTAGTATATAGGTATCTTTTGTCAGGACTGATTGTAACTCCAAAGGCGCCTTCAAGTCCGTGGACAACACCATTCTCGTCACTGATAATCTGCTTTATTGTGGTTTCTCCTGTTTTCTTATTGCGGCTTAAGACAACAAGCGTATTGGCAAGTGAAGATACTGCATAGAGTGCTTTACCATCAGGATGCATTATAATACCACGAACTCCGTCAAAACACTTTTCACTACCCGTATTGGATCCGACCCATTGGAGTCTGTTATCTTGTGTTATGTTAAAGACGGTTATAAGACCCTTTGCCTGAGGTCCCCTGTCACCATCTATAGTATAAATGAATCTGGAATCAGGTGAGAAAGCAGCATCAACAGGCCAGGTGAGACCTGTTACACCAGCTTCATTATTATGCGCTAAGGCCAGTTGAGTTAGTCCTCCGGAAGCAGGATCCCGCCTGTACAAAGTCAAGGTTCCGGCGTAAATTGAAGTGACTGCAGCAAATTTCCCATTATCACTTAAACGGACAGATATTGCCCCTGCCAGATTTTGCTTATCCGAAATGGAACTTTTGAGAGTGATTTGTCCTGTATTCAAATCACGGTCAAATATATTTACGATTCCCGTACCAAATGAAGCCGAATAAAGTTGTTTCCCGTCATTGCTGACAGTAACGCAGGCCACAGAACCTAAATCTGCTTCAGTAACAGTCCTTTCAAATGTAAGCTTGCCATATGAGCTTGACTCTTGTGCCTCAGCTTTCAATGGCCACAGAATAGAACCAAGAATTAATAAAATACCAGTAAGAACTTTTAGTAAATGTTTCATGGTAATCTTCCTCCTGTTAGGTGAATGTTAGAAAAGTATTTTCATTTCTTTGTTGATCCCTGCGGGTAAGCTGATACGGGAGATCCGCCTATTGGTGAGCTGAAGATCGGCAACGCTTCTTCATACTGGTTCTCAAAAAAAATTGTGACGTTGTTATTTTTGATCAATCCGTCTTTCCTTTTGATAAACTGTATGATATATGAGCTGCCGTACTCTTCCGGTTCAATGGGTATCCTCGATTCGGCCCAGCTGTCTTCTCCTGAAACAGTAGCAGAAAGTCCCTGTTTATACCTCGAAACAATACGTATGTTACCGTCGTTGTCCCAGTCAAAATTTTTCTGTTTTATCCAGACAAAATCACTGGTGACATAAGGATAAAGATGAGACACTTTATTGAGATCATTCCACAGCCTGAAGGTGTATTCATATGTAAATGCATTGCCTCACTGAATCGGGACGTCGATCCGGGGATCACGGCTCATGAAGAATCGGTATAAGTTCCCGTCATCGCCGCTTATTCCTTCGATAACAACCTTGAAGAGCCAGGCATTATATTTTTTGTTGAAATCACCTGATGACGGAACGAAAGGCCCGAATGTATAATATTTGTTATCGTACAATTTCTCATTTCCGAAAACTTTTGTGACCAGCTGGGTGCCTCCCTTGTAATTCATCCCGCTTCCTGATCCCTTTGATTCCTGATTCTGATCCGGATCAACTCCTTTGCCGCCATAAATGGAAAACATGGTATTGGTATTATAATCGCCATTGATCTCATCGTTTTTACCTCCGCAGTCCGGATCAAACACCCTTATATAGAATGACTGTGTAAAATTCTTTGGGATACCGAAGAACCATACCTAGTGAAAATCATCATCCCCAAAGGAAGTACTGGCATCTTTCCCAAAGGTAACGAGAAAGGGAATATTCTCATACTTACCCGGAACCGCCTGGCCAGGCTCTTTATTCAATTGAAGTGTATCTGAATTTATTTCAGGTTTATGTGAACTTATATGCAGAGTCTCTAGCTTTTCAAAACTTACAAATAGTGAAAAGACCAGCATAAGACTCAGTGTGATCATGATCCTGAAACTGTAAGCATAGCGTCCGGATTTTGTCTTGCTCATCATTAACAACCGTTTCCTGGTGAACGAATGATTTAAACCGCTTGTCAACTGCATATTGCTCCCGGATGCAACGAACTTCACCAGTTTATCAGCATAATTATCAATATCAGATTTATCCCTGATAACCATGTTGTCGGCCAGGTATTCGTGATTTATTCTTATTGCCCTGTCGTATAAAACATGAACCGGGTTAAACCAGTAAAAGATCTTTACAAGTTCGACAAGTATTATGTCGATCGTGTGAAATTGCCTCGCATGTTCCAGCTCGTGATCGAGCAGTTCTTTTTCAATATTCCCGTTCAGGTAATCGGTCCTGTTCACGAATATGCTGTTGAAGAAACAGCAGGACCCTGTTTTTTCATCGGTTAAAACTATGCGATATCCTTTAAAATTAGTTTTCTCAGATAATTTGCTTCTCCGGATTATTATGAAAATGTTCCTCAGAAACCGGAAGAGGAATATTAATACACCTGAAAAATAAAGCAAAAGAAGAATTGTTGAAATGTTAATTGGCGGAGACTGCTTTTCGGCGTATGTCTGACTGATATTTACTTCAATATGAGTTATATTGTCCTGGGTGTTGACTTTCCGGACGACATTGTCGTAGACAGGAATGAAGTTCTCCAGTCTGGGAGTAGCCTGGAGATTTACAGGTACAGTGATAAATGGCAAGACCAGTGAGAAGATTAAAGAGGCTATCAGGAAGAACCTGTTGAAAACAAATAGTTTCTCCTTTCTTAACAGGAACCAGTAAAGTCCGAATAATACTATCAGACTGAGACTCGACTTTAAAATATAGGCAATCATTTTTTTGTCTTTCTTGATGCAATCTTCTTATCCACAATATCTCTAAGCTCCTTTAATTCTTCAGGGCTCATTCCTGTTTCATTTGCATAGAATGATGCAAACTGAGCGGTTGAATTGTTAAAGAATTCTTTGATCAATCCGTTAAGATGATCAGAAAAATAATCTGACTTCTTAACTACCGGGAAGTATTCCCTTGAATTGCCGCATTGCCTGTAACTGACAAAGCCTTTGTCAATCATACGTTTCAATAACGTGATGATGGTCGTTGGAGCCGGTTTAGGCTCCGGCAGCTCGTTCAAAAGGTCGCGGATAAAAGCCTTATCAAGTTTCCAGAGCAGTTTCATAATCTGCTCTTCGGCATTAGTCAGGTACATCAGGACTCTACATTTAATTATTAATCTCTACGAATGTAGATTATATTTTTATAAGAACAAATTTTTTGAGATGGTTTTTAACATTTTCAGTATAAATAAGCTCTCAGGGCTGAGGCTTATAAAACTTTACTCCGTTGTCGTGGAGGATCATGCGTGCGACATCCTTTGCCTCACTTTCGGTAAAGTACCCTTTCCTGACCAGATCGCAATATTTCAACCATTTTTGTTATAGCTTCCGCTTCAGTAGTGTTCTTAACCGGCGATAATCCGAGAAGTTTCCTTGCTGTGTTAAGATCCTCGCGGTTAATATAATCCTTACCTATTAATACATAGTACAATATTCCCGATTTAAGTGTATTGGCTTTTACCCTGAGTGAACAGGGACTAAGCCTCGCCGGAAAAAGGTGGACAAACCTCTTTGCATCATCATGGTACTTCAGCATCCAGCATGAAGTATCGGATAATATAATTGTTCTGAAATCACTGTAAGCAGTCCCGGTCCAGCCTGAAAAATTTACTGCAGTATCCAGATTATATAACTTTAAATAGTGGGCTGTCTCATTGCAGATATTCATGACTGATAATGAACCTGTATATACATCCATAACTGATGATCCTATATGCCTTATCTCTTTGATGAGTGAGGGGATCTCAATTTTGCCGTCATCATCCAATTTTAAAGAAATGGATTCCCTTATAAAATCCAGGTGGTGCTTCAGAGGATTGAATTGGAAAGGTTCAGGTATTTGAAAATCAGAGATCATGTTAAATTGAAAGTGATTTTTTAAAATATAAAGTTAATAGTTCAGAAAAAACTAACTTTATAGGATTCAATAAGAATTCTATTGCATGCGTACCGGATCAAGAGAGAATTTCATCAGAACAATTAACCATCGGCAGCCGGAAAACGTAGTTGTCGATTTTGGAGCTACCACGGTAACCGGAATTCACGTATTGATCGTTGAAAAGCTGAGAGATTATTTTGGTCTGGGAAAAAAACCGGTGAAAGTCATTGAACCTTACCAGATGCTGGGAGAGATAGATCAGGATCTGGTAAGAGAAATGGGTATAGATGTGATTGGCCTGTTCGGAGAGAAAAACATGTTTGGCATCAGCAACACAGACTGGAAAGTGCATAAGACGTTCTGGGGACAGGAGGTGCTCTTCCCGGGCAGCTTCAACTATACATATAATAGTAATGGTGATATACTGATGTACCCGGAGGGAGATCTTTCCGCCAGGCCAAGCTCCGTGATGCCTAAATCAGGTTATTTCTTCGATGCTGTTGAAAGGCAGGATCCTATCGATGAATCTCTTCTGAGAGTTGAGGATAACCTTGAAGAATTTGGTCATGTTACTGAACACGACCTCAAATACTGGAAAAATCAGATTGACTCTGTTGATAACACTTCAAAGGCAGTTGTTGCAACCCTGGGAGGCACAGCTCTTGGCGACATAGCGCTTGTTCCGGCTGTTGGATTGAAAAGTCCTAAAGGGATCCGAAGTGTTGCCGAATGGTATATGTCAACACTGACAAGGGAGGACTTTATTAAAGAATTGTATTCCAGGCAGACCGATATCGCAATCGACAATCTGAAGAAATTGTTTTCAGTTATCGGAAACAAGATCGATGTTGCGTTCATATGCGGAACCGATTTCGGAACACAGAATTCGACGTTCTGCTCACCTGAAGCTTATGCCTCCATGTGGCTTCCATATTATAAAAAGGTGAATGAATGGATTCATCAGAATACAAGCTGGAAAACATTCAAGCACTCATGCGGAGCCATAGAATCATTCATGGAGCTATTCATTGAATCAGGTTTCGACATTATCAATCCTGTCCAGATAAATGCATCGGGAATGGATTCGAGGTTTCTCAAGAAAAGATATGGCGACAGGATCATCTTCTGGGGCGGAGGTGTTGATACACAGGGAGTTTTCCAGTTCGGAACGCCTGCACAGGTCAGGGAACAGGTGAAGGCTCAGTGTGAAATATTTAACAATAACGGCGGTTTTGTTTTCAATACAATACATAATATACAGGCCAACGTGCCTTTTGAAAATGTGGTCGCGATGCTTGAAGCGTTAAAGGAGCTATAATGAAAGTCCCGAAATTTAACCTTGCCTACCTGCTCTCAATCACTCTTGTTTCAGCAATGGGAGGCCTTCTTTTTGGATATGACTGGGTTGTAATAGGAGGTGCAAAGCCATTCTATGAGCCCTTTTTCGGAATAACGGGCAATCCGGCTCTGCAGGGTTGGGTTATGAGCTGTGCAATTATCGGATGTCTGGGAGGTGCAGTGATTTCAGGATGGCTCAGTGACAAATTCGGCAGAAAAAGACTTTTGCTCCTTTCAGCATTACTTTTCACGGCAGCATCTCTTGGAACAGGATCGGCAGGAACTCTTATTCAGTTTATTGCCTTCAGGATGCTTGGAGGTATCGGTATCGGACTGGCATCCAACCTTTCGCCAATGTATATTGCAGAGATCTCTCCGGGTGCCGTCAGAGGCAGGTTTGTTTCCCTTAACCAGCTGGCTATCGTAATAGGGATACTCGCTGCTCAGCTGATAAACTGGAAAATAGCCAGGCCTGTTTCTCCGGAAGCAACTACTTCAGACATTGTTGCATCGTGGAACGGGCAGATGGGATGGAGATGGATGTTCTATATTTGTACGATTCCTGCAGGTTTATTCTTCTTGTTGACCTGTTTTATCCCTGAGAGTCCCAGGTGGCTTGCCAAAAAAGCCAGAAACCATCGTAAGGTTCATATGATCCTTGAGAAGATCGGGGGTTATGATTATGCCGATGCTGAACTTTCATCAATAAAAGCGTCGCTTGGCACAGAACGCAAAAGGATTAAACTGAAGCTGTTTAAGGAACCCGGAGTTGCTAAGCTCCTTGTCATTGGTGTGGTTATAGCTGTTTTTCAGCAATGGTGCGGAATAAATGTGATCTTCAATTATGCACAGGAGATTTTTACCAATGCAGGATACAGTGTGTCTGACATACTGTTCAATATTGTCATCACGGGAAGCGTAAATCTTGTTTTCACATTTGTTGGTCTGGCATTGGTTGACAAGCTGGGACGCAAGGCGCTAATGCTCATCGGAGCCGGAGGCCTTGCCGTGATCTATGCAATTATAGGAAGCATGTATTTTTCCCACATAACAGGCATCCCCTTCCTTATAATGGTTGTGGCTGCCATCGCATGCTACGCTATGACCCTGGCTCCGGTTACATGGGTATTGCTGTCGGAGATTTTTCCTAACAAAATAAGAGGATTCGCAATGTCAGTTGCTACGTTTGCGCTCTGGACCGCCTGTTTTATCCTCACTTATTCTTTCCCTATCCTGAATCAACTGCTCGAAGCATCAGGAACTTTCCTTTTATATGGTTTCATATGTGTCCTGGGCTTCTGGTTCATCCTGAATGAACTTCCGGAAACAAAAGGCAAGTCCCTGGAAGAAATTGAAAAAGAACTGACTAAAAAATAATTATGGCACAGAGGCACAGTGGCATAAAGGTCCAACAGTTAAATTACTTCCTGATTATTCTCCTCTCCATTGTTACAGGGTGCAAGACAGAAAAACAGGAGGTGCGGGAAACTCTTTCTCTGGCAGGGGAATGGAGCTTCATTATAGACAGCCTTGATCAGGGCATAGAAAAGGAGTGGTACAACACCCTTGCTCCAGAGACTGTGAAACTTCCGGGAACAATGGCTGAAAACGGGAAAGGAGAAGATGTCAGTCTCAGTACGAGATGGACAGGAGATATAATTGATAAATCATATTTTACGGATAAGAAATATGAAAAATACCGTCAGCCCGGCAATATAAAAATACCCTTCTGGCTTAAACCTGTGAAATATTATAAAGGTGCTGCTTGGTATCAGAAGGAAGTTGTAATTCCGGACGGATGGAAAGGGAAGAGAGTTGTTCTTCACCTCGAAAGATGTCACTGGGAATCTACACTTTTTGTCAATGGCAAAAAAGCGGGAACGCAAAACAGCCTGTCTGTTCCCCATGAATATGAAATTACGGACCTGATTATACAGGGCAAGAACCTCCTGAGCATCAGGATCGACAATCGCATAATAATTCCGATAGGAGTTAACTCGCACAGTATCAGCGATCATACACAATCTAACTGGAACGGAATAACAGGTGATATCTCCCTTTACGCTACATCTCCCGTGTTTATTCAGTCCATTAAAATATTTCCGGATGTCAAAAACAGTTCTGCAAGAGTGATTGTCACCATTAAGAACAAAGGCAATGATGAATTCAGGGGCAGATTATCTTTTCAGGCAGAAAGCTCCGACACCCTAAAGAGAACAAAACAAATCAGTAAAACCACAAAAGTTAAATCCGGCTCCGATGAACAGCAGTTAATCTATGAATATAAAATGAAAGATCCGGAGCTGTGGAGCGAGTTCAATCCGGTCTGCTATACTATGACAATCACACTTGAAGATAAAAAAAACATTCTGGACCAGTGTTATGAGGATTTCGGAATGCGTGATTTTAAGACGAACAAGACTCAATTTGAGATAAATGGGATCCCTGTATTCCTCCGCGGAACAACTGAATGCTGCATTTTCCCGTTTACCGGTTATCCTCCGTCAGATGTTGATTCATGGACAAGGGTGCTCCGGACCTGCAAAGATTATGGTCTGAACCACGTGAGATTTCATTCATACTGCCCTCCAGAGGCGGCTTTTATTGCGGCAGACAGAGTAGGTATCTATTTTCATGTTGAAGGTCCTTCATGGGCTAATCAGGGAAGCTCAATAGGCAGCGGCGGGCCTCTTGATCAGTATATTATCGATGAAACCACAAGGATTCTGAATGAATATGGAAATCACCCTTCATTCTGCATGCTGGCATACGGTAATGAACCTGCTGGAAAAAACCATCGAGAATTTCTCGGTAAGCTTATAAAGTACTGGAAGTCGGTTGACGGCAGGCGGATTTACACCTCTGCCGGAGGCTGGCCTATTATTCCTGAGAATGATTATAATATCACATCAGAGCCGAGAATACAACACTGGGGAGAAGGATTGAAAAGCATTATCAATGCGCAGCCTCCGCAGACAATGTTCGATCACAGGGATTTTATCTCAAAATTTGAAGTTCCGACAGTAGGTCACGAAATAGGACAATGGTGTGTTTATCCTGATCTCGGGGAGATAGAGAAATATACCGGGGTTCTCAAACCCTCAAATTATGAGATCTTCCGCGAAACTCTTGAAGAAAACGGAATGGGCGATCAGGCGGAAGAGTTCCTGATGGCATCAGGAAAGCTTCAGGTCCTGTGTTACAAAGCCGATATTGAAGCAGCATTAAGGACACCGGGATTTGGAGGTTTTGAACTTCTTCAGCTTCATGATTTTCCGGGCCAGGGAACAGCGCTGGTTGGGATACTCAATCCTTTTTTCGAGTCAAAGGGCTATGTAACTCCGGAAGAATTCAAGTTGTTCTGTAACGAAACAGTTCCGCTTGCAAGACTGAAAAAAATGACATGGACAGGCGGAGAAACATTTGAAGCGATGGTGGAAGTAACTCATTTTGGTCCCGCTCCAATCCATGATGCCCGGATCCTGTGCCAGATAAAAAATACCTCCGGCAAGGTTCTGCAGGAAGAGACAATGACAATGGATAAAATTATAACCGGCAATAATATATTGGGTCTGTTTGCACGGGATCTTGACAAAGTTGACCGGGCTGAAAAGCTGAAACTCGAAATATCCATCGCTGGAACAAAATTCAGGAATCAATGGGATATTTGGGTATATCCGGAAAAAATTGAAACTGATCCCGGGAAGGTTACAATAACTGATGATATACTGACGGCAGGGAGATCTCTCAGGGAAGGTAAGGCCGTGCTTTTGCTTAATTACGGCAAGGTATCCGATAAAGGAGGAGCAAAGGTAGCCATAGGATTCTCAAGCATTTTCTGGAACACAGCCTGGACCGGCAACCAGCCTCCCCACACCCTGGGTATCCTTTGCGATCCGGATCATCCGTTATTCAGTGATTTTCCTACTGAGTTCCACAGCAACTGGCAGTGGTGGGATCCGGTTACTCATTCACAGGCAATGATCCTGGAGGGCTTCCCCAAAGAACTGAAACCTCTGGTTCAGCCAATCGACACGTGGTTTGAGAACAGGAAGCTTGCACTCGCCTTTGAAGCAAAATGCGGGAACGGGAAACTTATTGTTTGCAGTATTAACATGAAAGATTCTCTTGATCAGAGACCGGTGACAAAACAGCTTTTAAGCTCGATGCTGAGCTACATGAACAGCGAATCATTTGATCCAAAAACAGAAATTGATTTAAGCCGGATAAAAGAGATAACAGACAAATAAGTTGTACATTGCATTCTTCACAAATAACCTAAAAATCTTATAACATGGACCTAATTATAATTGGAATCATAATCGTGGGTGCAGCATTTTTTGTTACCAAATCTGTTCCATACTTGCGCGAGAACAAAACAGTTGTCAGGGTAGTCGCAGGAATAATATTCTTTGTTCTTCTGATACTGGCTTGCGTAGCACAGATTGAACCGGGAATGGTTGGTGTGCAGAAGCTTTTCGGGAAGGTGAGCAATAATACTCTCGAAAGCGGACTGAATCTGATCAACCCGCTCGTAAAGGTTGTCACGTTTGACATAAGAACCGAGAATTATACAATGTCGGGGATGCACGATGAGGGCGCCTCCACAACCGATGATGCTATCCGTGTTCTTTCCGCTGACGGACTGGAGGTAATTGTCGATCTTACGGTATTATACAGAGTAATTCCGTCGGAAGCTCCACGGATACTCAGGGAAATCGGGACCGATTACAAAAATGTGATTGTCAGGCCTATCTGCCGTACGGGAATCAGGGATAATGCCGTTTATTATGATGCTGTATCATTGTTCTCATCAAAGAGGGATGAGTTCCAGGACCGGATAGTAAAATCCATCGAAGCCAATTTCAGGGAACGAGGCCTGATGCTCGAGCAGCTGCTTGTCAGGAACCTTACCCTTCCGCAGTCGGTGAAGGAGGCTATTGAATCGAAGATCAATGCCGAGCAGGAAGCTCAGAAAATGACTTTCGTTCTTCAGCGGGAAAGACAGGAGGCTGAACGCAAAAGAGTAGAGGCGCAGGGCATTGCCGACTATCAGAGGATACTAACCTCAACACTTACAGACAAGCTCCTTCAGTACGAGATGATAAAGGCCATATCGACCTCTCCCAATGCAAAAGTGATCCTGATGACCAACGAGAAGGGGCTGCCGATAATGGTGGATACAAAATAAGAACTCACTTTCTCTGTGTTCCTCGGTGATTCTCTGTGTCACTCTGTGTAAGTTCTAAATCACTTTTTGTTACACAGAGGAAATCCCGAGTCCCGATAGCTATCGGGACACAGAGATACACAGAGGTAATCTGCTAAAATAACTTTCTTACTTTTTTTTCGATTTTTTTCCTGAGCTTTTCATAAGTGGGCGCAGGTCCGGTCCAAACCTCTTTGCCATCGATATAGAGTCCGTCTGTGATTCCCCATTCCCTGACTACTTTCTTATCGGTCGTTTCAAATTCCTGAAGATCTATTTTCCCCGGGAATTCCTTTGATGCTCTCAATGCGCGTTCACAGGCGATATTATAGTTTGGACACCAGCCGTTTCTGAATATGGTGACATTTACTTTGCGTTCACCTTTCACTGGTTTTTTCTTTCGCTTTATGAACTTCGGAGGAGTTGCATTTTCATTGAATGGTTTCCAGAGCAATTGTATCATACCATTCCTGTCGGCAACTTTATAACCATATTTTTTAAACCATCCTGCACGCATGAAGACAGGTATCAAGAGACCCCACGTTACAAGGCCATCTGCACCAAGCTGTCTGGCATCTTCTTCTGCAGCTTTCAGCAATGCTTTACCCATACCCTTTTTACGGAAGTTGCCACGACCCTGTTTATACCCGTGTACCCAGATGCACAGTACGACATAGAGGTTTTTCCCTTCGTACATTGAATATTCTATCGGGACATACTGGATCATTCCTCCGATAATATCATTATCATCAACAGCAAATTTTACCTTCAGGCCTTTTTCTTTCATCCGGCTATACCACTTCTGCTTGTGGTCGCCGGCTTCTTTCATTTCTTCAGACCATTCCTCGAGGCAACAGAAATACAGGCTTTCGGTTTCGGGGGTAATGTCGGTGATTTTCATGGGAGATAATACTTTGTCATTCAAAGTTAGAATATATTATGTTATATGTTTGACATTCAACGCATAAAAAAGCATCTTACTATTCCAGAAGCGCATGTGAGTAGAGTAAAATAACCTCAAATTTGTTCAATTCTTCACTGAATTTCTCCGATTCTTAACACGTAACTGCCTGATTTTTCTGAAATTTGATAATAATAAGGTTAAGGTACGATGAAACCCGCGAAACCGGGATCACGCAGACAAAAAATCATACTGTATTATACCCTTGCAGTTATATTGCCAGGCATAGTCCTGGGGTACCTGGCATACCGCGGTATCCGTAACGACCAGGCCCTTCGGGAAAAGGAAAGCCTCAAGAGGCTTGAAATGAACAGCAGGGCTTTCTTTAGTGAATTAGATTCGAGTTTTGTACAATTCATAGATAGAACTACCTCCGATTCCATTCTTAAAGCTATTAAGAATGCAAATCCTTCCCTGCTTGCCTTGATTGTCAGGGATCCCGGTGGTCCAAAAAAACTGACTATCCATAAACTGCTCTATCTCCCTGCCGATCTGCTTGATAAAAGAACGGAAGAAACAACCCAATCGGTCAGTCTGAAGGATGGCATCCGGCTCGAGTTTGCCGGGCAGCAGTATTTGGAAGCACTCAGATTTTATCAGGATATTGCCCTCAAAACAACAAATCCCTCAGAAAAGGTACAAGCATTGTTGGCTTCGGCCAGATTGCATAACAAGCTAAATCAGCCTGAAAAAGCCAAAGACCTGTATGATCTGATCAGAAAAGATTACTGCGGAGTTCTTCTGTATGGACAGATACCTCTGGCGTTGACAGCATCCCTGGAAATCCTGAAAATCAATAAAACCCTTGGAGAGAATGATGAAATACAGGAAAATTCCCGGAGATACCTGGAACTTTTACTTCACCCCACCTGTGAATACACCGGGGATCAGTTCGAAATGTTCTACCAGTCCTTCAATGATATCATCAATAATGATGATCCGGTATCTGATTCATTATGCTCGGAAATAGATAATCAGAGGATTCGCACGGAACATCTAATCCGGATAATCAATCAACCGGAAATAATCCCTGGCACCGGCGATACCCGTACTAAAAGTGATAAGACTGAATTCTCAATCATACCAATCAGTTTTCCCGGGTTCTCTGCAATATGTTTATCGAGTAACAAACCTGATGGCAAAGAAACCGGTTTAGTGGTCGACTTTACTGCATATCTCAAATCTGTTTCTGAAGATCTGATCAAAAGACTGGATAAAGGCTCCTCATTAAATATTAAGGTTGAGGATGGTTACGGGGAGCTTATTTTTTCCAGGATTTCCGGTGAAGAAACCGGCTACCTTTCATTTTCGTTTCCTGAAAATCTTCCGCGATGGAAGTTATTTCTTAGTGAAAACAAACCCGGTCTGATGACAACTTTATTTAAAACCGGAAAGGGTATTTATCTTTTTGTTTTTATACTTATAGCACTCTTCATGCTGCTCGGTTTTACCTTCATCATGTACACCCTTAATGTTGAACTCAGGCTTAATAAGCTGAAATCGGAATTCCTTTCCAATGTATCGCATGAATTGAAAAGCCCGCTCACTTCCATCCGCATGATGACAGAAATGCTTCATCACAACCGGGTACAATCTGAAGAACGAAAATCGACATATTATTCTGCGATGTTGGAGGATAGCGAACACCTCAGTCATCTGATAGATAATATCCTCGATTTTTCGCGGATAGATGACGACCGGAAGAAATATGATTTTACTGATGTTGATCTTGATGAGCTTTTCCGGAAGTTCCTTGTATCTCTCAGGGAAACCCTTCCGAAACCTGACTTTAATATTAGGTATACCTGCCCTGACAGAATCCCTTTGATCAGGGCTGACAGGGATGCAATTATCCAGGTTTTTTATAACCTGGTCGACAATGCGTTAAAATTCTCAGGAACATCCAAACAGATTGATATAAGCTTGATTCCGGGAGAAAATGAAGTAATATTTTGTGTGAAGGATTACGGAATCGGTATTCCCGCAAATGACCTTGAAAAGATATTTGACCGGTTCTATCGTGGCAACGAACCTCAGAGGCTGGGAATAAGGGGAAGCGGAATTGGATTAACTATCGTTCAAAAAATCGTTGAAGCTCATAATGGCCACATGACACTGGAAAGTAAACCCGATGAAGGAAGCACCTTTTGTGTTCATTTGCCCGTCAATAAAAACACGTAAGATGAAAAGGTTATTAATTATTGAGGATGCCCGCAACATCCGGATGGCTTTAGAAGATGATCTTAAATTTGAAGGGTATCAGGTTGATTCTGCTGCGACAGGACCGGAAGGGCTTGAAAAGGCAATGGATCTTGACCTGGATCTCATAATTCTCGACCTCATGCTTCCTGAGTTAGACGGGCTGGAGATATGCAAGGAATTGCGGCGGCGTGATATCGGCACTCCGATAATAATGCTGACCGCCAAAAGCCAGGAATTCGACAAGGTGCTCGGCCTCGAGCTGGGTGCAGATGATTATGTAACAAAACCATTCAGTCCATTCGAGCTCCACTCCCGTATCAAAGCTCTTCTACGGCGTTCTGAGATCAGAGATAAACGAGCTGGTGCGACAATGATACGGATCGGACCTTTTGAACTCGATCCTTCAAAATACTTGTTTACAAAAAACAATCTGCCTGTTCAGCTTACTACTATCGAGTTTGACATTATGAAGTTGTTGATGCAGAATCCGGATCAAGTACTTAAACGAGATGATATTCTGCGCAAAGTATGGGGAGAGGAAGTTTATGTAACGCCAAGAACAGTGGACACTCATATTGCCAACCTGCGGAGGAAAATTGAGGATGATCCGGAGAAATCTCACTGGATTTCTGGTATACGTGGTGCAGGATATAAATTCAATCCGGGTGAATCTTAACATGATCTTAACCGAACTTATCCTGGTGTTAAAATTCCTGACACAAGCTCATGTTACCTTTGAAAGAAAAACTTAGGATCATGAAAACACATCTGTCTCTGATCATTGCCTTTGTCCTTCTGACTGGTTCCCTTACTGCACAGGACAAGAAGGCATCGGCATCGCTAACAACAGCAATTTATGAGGAAGAGGTAACAGGAAACCTTGATAAGGCTGTTCAACTTTATCAGGATATCCTGAAAAACTTCTCCAATGACCGACCGGTGGCTGCGAAAGCTTTGTATCACCTGGGACTGGTCAATGAAAAAATGGGCAAGCAAAAAGCCACCGAGTATTTCAACCGGCTTGTCAATTCATATCCCGATCAAACCGAAATGGCAGCTCTGGCAAAAGCAAAGTTGGCGGCACTGACAGGGCCCCCAAGCCGGACTCCCGGCACAGAGATGATGATCCGGAGGGTATGGTCAGGTCCCGAGGTGGATGTCACAGGGTCACCTTCTCCGGATGGAAAATACCTTTCGATCCAAGACTCTGAATCGGGTGATTTGGCAACATGGGACATCGAGGGCGGCCAGAAACGCAGGCTTACGAATAAGGGTAACTGGTCAAATTCTGAAATGGTCCTCGGGTCAACATGGTCTCCAGATGGCAAGAAGATCGCATTCGCCTGGATGACCAAAGATTTCGGTCTTGAACTCAGGATCATCGGGAGCGATGGATCCGAGCTTCGGACTCTGGCAGCGGTCTGGCCTCTGTGTTGGTCACCGGATTGCAAGTCTGTTCTTGGCATTATTGCTAAGACTAATGACAGTCCAGAGATGCTGGCCGTGGTATCCATGGCTGATGGTTCTGTAAAGAAACTCGGTACGGCTGAAAAGCCTATCGACTCATGGTCATGGCATGCAAGCTATTCAGCGGATGGGAAATACATCGTCTATGACAATCAGCAGCGGGAAGAGTTTCCGGGAAGAGATATTTTCATAACTTCCATTGATGGAAAACAGGTGATACCGCTTGTTGCGCACCCCGCGGATGATCAGCTCCTCGGCTGGGTGCGGGGCTCCAACACCATCCTCTTCGTCAGCGACCGGACAGGTTCGCAGGATGCCTGGGCACTTCGTGTCACTGACGGAAAACCTCAAGGTGAGCCGGTACTGATCAGGAAAGATATAGGACAAATATCGCCCATGGGATTTACTGATGGAGGCTCTTTTTACTATAATCTCGGGGTAAATGTCGTGGACATTTATGAGGGCTCCCTGGATTTAGCCAAGGGTACTATCGTGGAACAGCCTAAGAAAAACGTCCAGCATGTGGAAGGCACCAATCACTCTGCTGAATGGTCTTCCGACGGCAAATATCTGGCCTTTGTTTCGGAGCGCAAAGCAGTATCCGCAATGCAAAGCTCTTACATCCTTTGCATTCGTTCCGATCAAACCGGAGAAGAGCGAGAAGTCCCGCTTCCCATTGAATCCTTCTGGAAGATGCACTGGTCGGTTGACAATACTGCAGTTTTTGCAACGATGTACGACAAGACAAATCAGGGCCTTTTCAAAATCGACGTCCAAACCGGCAAGCTTACTCTTTTGGCCCGGAGCGGAT
This sequence comes from uncultured Rikenellaceae bacterium, assembly GCA_964638545.1. GTDB lineage: Bacteria > Bacteroidota > Bacteroidia > Bacteroidales > VadinHA17 > LD21. Next base: position 44,538 of record CAZXAM010000024.1, read on the forward strand.
GGTCCAATTCTCTGATCAAAAATTTTGCGGTTTCGCCAGACGGGAAGTCTGTTTATTATACGAATTTTCAATGGACGGAAAAGCTAGTGACTATCATCAGGCATAACCTGGAGACTGGACAGGAAAAAGAAGTCTATCGGAAAGCGGCTCCCCCGGATATCGGTGACATGGCTATCTCACCTGACGGGAACTACCTGTCATTCAGCACTGCGGATAGCATTACGAACAAAGGGCATGTCATCCGGATCGTGCCGACAGCGGGCGGTGAAACATGGGACCTTCTCAAGGGAAAACTCGAAAACTTCGCTAATCATGTCTGGACTCCGGATGGCAAGACCATCCTTTATATCGAAATAACGGCCAGCCCAAAAGAAGAGAAACGTGAGTTGTGGCAAATACCTTCCGCAGGTGGAGAACCTCAGAAGATTAACATAGGAATGGAGCTGCGCGACATTCAGCTTCATCCGGATGGGCGGAGGATTGTTTTCACATCCGGAACAACCTCCAAAGAAATCTGGGTGATGGAGAACTTCCTGCCAAAATAAAAGGCTCAAAATTATTAACCACGTTGTTTCACGGATTTATAACGGGGTTGCACTATTAAAGAACTCCGTGTTCTTACTCCGTGTAACTCCGAGTCACTCCGTGGTTAATACATTTTTTCTTCAAAGATAGTCCCGTAATTATTCATTCATGGAATTAAACCTCTACCCAATATCTCTTACACTTCCAATATACATCGGTTTTGACGGATCTTCCTCTAGCCTTTTTCTGAGGTTAAGTATAAAATTATCTATTGTCCTGGTTTTGGATTCACTTTATCACGAAAAGGTATAAGTAATGTAAAAATTATGCAATGGCAAAATATAGTGAGACTCAAAGGCTCAACGGTACAGCGGCATAGCGGCAATAGGATAAAATAAATTGTAATGGAACTTCTAAGACTAACCAGCCTTTTCAATCCTTTTTCTGATGGTACTCCAGGTTTCTGTTATCAGGAAGCTCTCTTCCATATAACCAACCATTTTTTCAAATCTTTTCATCGGGACTGCAAATGTCAGGACATTCTCCGGAACGCACGGACGCGCTGAAGGATCGAACATTCCTATTATCGCTCTTTGTCTTTTGGATCTGCTCTCCAGGTATGGATAATAAACAATTGATCCGCAACCTGATCCGAATGGTGCGATAGTTCCGTTCGGTTCATCCTGGTCAAAATTTGCAAGTGTGTAGAGTCCTGATAAAACATCAGGCTTTGCAAAGAAGATAACTACATCCGGTTCATCCGTTTCATCGAGCTTATCCCATCTTTTGAAGACTATATTTCTTCCCGCTCCCGGAATTGTATGCTGATCCTTCATATACTCCATAACCAGTTCGGGTGTCTGCAGATATCTTTCTCCCTCCATTTTTTCATTTCCGCATGAGAGGAAGTACTCAAAACCGGGTCGCATCCTATCAGTATAACCAAGATATCTTTTAGCTCCTCCGCATTTCACTCTGTCACCATTATAAACCAGGGAGCCTCCACTTCTGACTTTTGCCAGCTCACAGACAATACAGCTCCATCCCTTTGGTTTTTCCGCCCACTGAGCCCCTCCGTCGGTATCAGTAAAATAGAAAATAATCGGTAGCTCGGCATTATCGAAATATTTTTTCCAGAGCTGAAGGAAAGTTTCTTTAAGAGTTATATTCATTATGCCAGGTTTATTTTCGCATAAATTTAAGCTAATGTTTTTATTCATGACCTTCACAAAACAAGCGGACTGTGTCCGCCGTAGCTCGCCATAATTAAAAACTCGCCGTCGTTACGCAGAAGCGGAACTATGGCGAGCGAAGGCGGAGAGAGGGGGATTCGAACCCCCGGTCCCGCTCTTCGCGGGACACTCGCTTTCCAGGCGGGCCAGTTAAACCACTCCTGCATCTCTCCGGAATGGTGGCGCAAATTACTAAAATTTTCTCAAACGCCTGCTTTCAGGATATTTCTCCTGCAATCGGCATGCTGAGGTATTTGATGACATCCTTCCTGCTCTTGAAGGTGCCAAGCAGGTGCATCAGCTTTGTCACTGACGCTTCAGAGGTTATATCTTTACCGCTGACAACTCCTGCAGCCAGGAGCTGACGGCTTGTCTCGTACAATCCCATTTCCACGCTTCCTCCATGGCATTGAGTAACATTATATATTATCCCCCCTTTGCCAATAAACTCTTTAAGGTCTTCGATAAACCATTCGTAGGTAGGAGCGTTGCCCGAACCGAATGTTTCAATGATAAGGCCTTTGAGTTTTTTAGTATTTATGACTGCTTCCACGAAATTCCTGTTGATGCCGGGAAAGAGTTTCAGTATCCCCACGTTTGTGTCGAATGATCTGTTCAGGATCAGTTTCATCTTCTTTGAGGGATAATGAATATCATCCACATTATATTTAAGATGAAGTCCCACCTCAGCTAGGGGTGGATAATTAGGAGAGTTGAAAGCATCGAAATGCTCAGCGCTGAATTTCGTCGTACGGTTGCCCCGTGTCAGTTCATTATCAAAATATATACAGACTTCCGGAACAATTGCTTTCCCGTTTTCTCTGGCTGCAGCAATCTCAATTGCAGTGAGCAGGTTTTCCTTTCCGTCGGTTCTCAGAAGACCAATAGGCAGCTGGGAGCCTGTAAAAATAACTGGCTTGGCCAGGTTCTCGAGCATGAAGCTGAGCGCTGAAGCAGAATATGCCATGGTATCAGTGCCATGAAGCACAACGAATCCGTCAAATCTCGAATAATTGGTCACAATAGTATCTGCCATCTTAATCCACATTGCAGGATCGATATTCGAGGAATCCTTAACCGGATCAAAAGACAGTGACTGAAGATCGTATCCGAATTTGCTGAGTTCCGGAACATGGTTTGTAATATGCTTGAAATCGATCGGAACCAGCGATCCGTTCTCCGGATCATGAACCATACCAATAGTTCCTCCGGTATAGATTATCAATATTGATATGTCATTCTTTTTACTCATAGCTTATCATATTTTAAACAGCCTGCAAGAGTTTTCATAGGTGATCACGGCGCTTTCCTCCTCACTCATTCCGCAGATCTCGGAGAGTCTCTTGTTAATTATTCTTAAGTAGGAACTCTCGTTTCTTTTGCCTCTGTACGGCATGGGGGCCAGATAAGGTGAATCGGTTTCGAGTAGAACATGCTCAATCCCTGTCTCCCTTACAACCGGTTCCAGTTTTGAGTTCCTGAACGTCAAAGGTCCTCCGATACCAAGCATGAGTCCCATTTCAACTGCCTTCAGTGCATCATTGACTGTGCCCGAGAAAGCATGCAAAACACCCTTGAGTTTTTCTCCCCTGAACTCATCAAGAACTGAAAAAACCTCCGGAAAGGAATCCCTTGAATGTATTACAACAGGAAGATCGTACCTTATGGCGAATTCCACCTGCCGTTTCATCGCCTTTGTCTGTTCACTGAGATGCGTTTTGTCCCAGTACAAGTCTATCCCTATCTCTCCAATGGCAACAAATTCATTTTCCACAAAGAGCTTTTCGAGATTATCGAGCTGTTCCAGGTAATCTTCTTTCACCGAAGTTGGGTGAAGACCGATCATCGGGCAGCAGACTCCTTTATATCTTTTCGATGCATCATGCATGGCCTTAACAGAGCTGGTATCGATATTTGGCATCAACAGCTTTACGATGCCATTATCGACAGCTCTTTTTACCGCCTCATCCCTGTCGGAATCAAATTCCGGAAGATAGATATGTGTATGTGTGTCAATAAGCTGCATTAAACAACGCCCTGTGCTATCATTGCATTGGCTACTTTTACAAATCCCCCTATGTTGGCTCCGTCGACATAATTAATGAATCCGTTTTCACGGGTGCCGAATTTCACGCAGGTTGCATGTATATTCTGCATGATCGTATGGAGCCTGGCGTCAACTTCTTCCCTTGACCATGGGAGTCGCATAGAGTTTTGTGTCATCTCCAGACCGGAGGTGGCTACTCCTCCTGCGTTGGCTGCCTTACCCGGGCCGTAGAGGATCTGGGCTTTCAGAAACACTTCCACAGCTTCAGGCGTGGAGGGCATATTCGCTCCTTCCGAAACGGCAATACATCCGTTTTTAACAAGGGTCTTAGCTTCCTCTTCATTTATTTCATTCTGTGTAGCGCATGGCATGGCTATATCACATTTCACTACCCATGGCCTCTTATCCTCGAAATACTCCACGCCGAATTTCTCTGCGTACTCCTTTATCCTTCCCCTCTTTACATTTTTAAGATCCATTATATATTTAAGCTTAACGGAGTCGATGCCCTTAGGATCATAAATAAATCCGTTTGAATCTGAGGAAGTGACTACTTTACCTCCCAGCTGAGTCACCTTTTCTGTTGCGAACTGAGCTACATTGCCCGAACCTGAAATGCAAACAGTTTTTCCTTCGAAGCTTTTTCCGCGGGTGGAGAGCATCTCCTGGGCAAAATAGGTGGCGCCATATCCGGTTGCTTCCGGGCGGATAAGTGATCCTCCCCATTCAATTCCTTTTCCTGTAAGAACTCCGGTGAATTCATTTTTCAGTCTCTTGTACTGACCGAACAGGTAACCTATTTCTCTTCCTCCCACACCTATGTCGCCGGCAGGCACATCAGTATCGGCACCAATATGCCGGAAAAGCTCGGTCATAAAACTCTGGCAGAACCTCATAACCTCATTATCTGATTTGCCTTTGGGGTCAAAGTCAGATCCTCCCTTGCCGCCTCCCATGGGAAGGGTAGTAAGGCTGTTCTTGAACACCTGCTCGAATGCAAGGAACTTAAGGATGCCCAGGTTCACTGTCGGATGGAAACGCAATCCACCCTTAAAGGGACCAATTGCACTGTTCATTTCGATCCTGAAACCACGGTTGATCTGAACCTCGCCCTTATCATCGAGCCATGGCACCCTGAATATTATTGTTCTTTCAGGCTCAGCGATCCTCTCAAGGATCTTGGCATGTTTGTATTTTGGATTTTCCTCGATGAAAGGTATAAGCGATTCGGCAACCTCCTGCACCGCCTGGTGAAACTCGGTCTCTCCTGTATTTCTTGATTTAATCATCGTCATGAATTGTTGTACTCTGGGGTCCATTGGTTTAAGTTTTGGTTAAAATTTTCAGAAGGTTAAAATTATTAAAAATGAGATTCAGGGAACTAATTTTCCAAAAAATATTTATTGCCTGTAACCAGATGGTAAGAATCCTAAATATCAGAATATCAGACAATAAACATTTATCTGCTGACTTTAGTGACAAAAACGTCTGCGACAATACGATTCTAAGCGGCAGATTTGATAAGATATATATTATTAAGTTGTCCGGTAAATGTTTCCCGGAAAGAATTTTACCAGTCCCCTGAATTCCATCTGCAGAAGCAGAGGCGATAATTTCTGAATGGGAAGCTCCAGCGACCTGCAAATGGCATCGATTGTAAGCTCGCTTTCTTTTGAGAGAAGATCATAAATAAGTTTTTCCTGACCAGTCAATTCCGCGAACAGCGTTTTCTGAACAGGAGCTTTATTTTTTTCCTTCTCCCATCCAAGCGCAAATTCAATATCTGAAGCATTTTCCACAAGAGCTGCCTTATTGCTTTTAATCAAGCTGTTGCAGCCGGCTGACCACTGATCGTCAGGTCTTCCCGGCACGGCAAGAACGTCACGGTTGTATGAAGCTGCAATGTCAGCAGTAATAAGTGCGCCTCCTTTTATTCCTGATTCAACTACAAGGGTCGCATCGGAAAGACCTGCTATTATCCTGTTCCGCTTAATGAAGTTGTTCCTCTCGGGAAGAGCATCGGAGAGAAAATCAGTTACAAGTCCGCCGTTATTAAGCATCGCTTCCGCTGTTGATCTGTGAATAGAGGGATAGATTGTCTTAAGACCATTGGCAAGGACTCCGACGTTTGTCAGGTTAACGGCAAGAGCCGCCTTATGGGCTGCTATGTCAATTCCATAAGCGAGACCGCTTACTATCATCAGGTCAGGGTGCCCTTCGGCGAGGGATCCGATTATTTTGTCGCATAGCTCTTTCCCTCTGGGGGTTGCACTTCTTGTACCTACAACACTGAGGATTTTTGCAGAGTCCAGTTCGCAATTTCCCTTGAAGAAGAACACTACAGGCGAATCTTCACACTGCCGCAGCCGGAACGGATAATCACTGTCGAGATAGAAATATGTCTTTATGCTTTTCTTCATGACATAATCTGCTTCCTTTTCAGCTGTTTCAAGATAAGATCTGTCGGTGATAAACCTGGCAAGACCAGGGCCTATTCCGGGGATTTTGACAAGCGTCCGGTAGGATTCATGGAAGACGGCTTCAACGCTTCCGAAATGGGCGACAAGCTTCCGGGCGCTTATATCACCGACATGCGGTATTAAGCCTAAAGCAATTTTATGCTTCAGCGAGACATTTTCAGGCATAGCACTAAGGTTGAGACAGGTAAATTTATAAAAAAATTGCGGATTTCGGATTTGAGATTTCAGATTGAATGATAAAATAATCATCACAATCCGCGATCCCCTATCCTAAATCCGCAATCCGAAATCCGCAATCCGAAATCCGCAATCCGAAATTTAGATCACTCCCATATCCAGCATTGAATTTGCTACTTTGAGGAATCCGGCAATGTTTGCGCCTTTGACATAATCGACATAGCCATCATCCTTTTTGCCGTATTTAACACACTGGCCATGGATGTTGCGCATTATCTCATGGAGCCTTTCGTCAACTTCCTTGCTTCCCCATCTCAGTTTCATAGCATTCTGAGTCATCTCAAGCCCTGAAGTGGCAACACCTCCTGCGTTGACAGCTTTCCCCGGGGCAAAAAGAATCTTGTTCTTATGGAACTCCTCAACTGCTTCCGGAGTGCATCCCATATTTGATATCTCTGCTACAAGCATAACTCCATTCCTGATAAGCGATTTTGCATCCTCGCCGTTAAGTTCGTTTTGTGTAGCGCAAGGCAGAGCGATATCTACCTTCACTTCCCATGGGCGTTTTCCTTCATGGAATTCAACGCCTTCAAAAGCATAGGAATATGGCTTTACAATATCCTGGTTTGAAGAGCGGAGATCGAGCATGTAATCTATCTTATTACCTGAGATGCCATCCTTGTCGTATACATATCCATCAGGTCCTGAAATAGTTACAACCTTTGCGCCAAGCTCAGCTGCTTTAAGTGCAGCGCCCCATGCCACATTCCCGAATCCTGAAATTGAAACGGTTTTACCTTTCAGTGAATCGTTTTTTGCTGCCAGCATTTCCTGAACGAAGTAGATACCGCCGAAGCCTGTTGCTTCAGGACGAATGAGCGATCCGCCCCAGTTGCTTCCCTTGCCTGTCAGAACACCGGTATGGTCGCCTTTCAGCTTTTTGTACATGCCATAGAGGAAACCTATTTCACGTCCGCCGACTCCAATGTCGCCTGCGGGGACATCAATCTCAGGACCGATGTATTTCCAGAGTTCCAGCATAAAAGACTGGCAGAAACGCATAACCTCGGCGTTTGATTTACCCTTTGGATCGAAGTCGGATCCGCCCTTGGCGCCTCCCATAGGGAGTGTAGTAAGGGCATTCTTGAATATCTGCTCAAAACCAAGAAACTTGAGTATTGACAGGGTGACACTCGGATGAAAGCGCAAGCCTCCCTTGTACGGGCCGATAGCGTTATTGAACTGAACCCTGTATCCCAGGTTGACTTTAACATTTCCTTCATCGTCAACCCACGGAACCTTAAATGTGAAGATGCGGTCGGGTTCAATTATTCTCTCAATGATATTGGCTGTGTCGAACTGTGGATTTTCGTTGTATACCTCCTCAATTGATTCGACCACTTCCCTTACTGCCTGCAAATATTCAACCTCGCCGGGATGCTTCTTTTCGAGGTTGTTCATAATCTTATCTACGTTCATGTCTGAAAATATTTTAGGTTAATTTATTATTTCATTAATATTTTATACCGATTTCTAAAAGTTGGATGTTAAACAGTTAGCATTTTGCAAGAAATTGTTGCCAACTGCTTATTGCCAAGTGCCAACTTATTTATCTTCAAATGATTCAAGATCCAAATATCAGCTCTATAATATTCATTAAAAATGATTTAACTCATGTTCTCCCTTTCGGGTCATTCTTTAGGAGAATATCTGCCAAGCAGATTGAGCATCTTTTCTTTCTGTTCCTTTGGAATTGCGGTGATGTAAATCGGAGGGTACTTTGCAATACCCTGTCCAATTCGCTGAAAAAGTATTATACCGGACGAAAGTCCCAGGTTTTTCTTCTCGGACTTAAAGCCGGCGAATGAATTTTTTGGTATTGATATGGAGTTCTTTTTTCCTCCGACCATGCCTGCGTGAAAATATCTGAAGACTATATTTTCGCCTTCATCAGAAAAAAAGACGAACTGAATATTTCTGACCATTGGCATCAGAAGGACTATCAGGTAAATGCCAACAAGTATCAATGTCCATACAGTTTCGCTCAGTCCCAGCAAAGGGAAACTGATCATTTTGGCAATAAATGCAACTATGATCCAGGCAATGAGGATAATAGTTGCAAAAAAGAGCCATATTCTCAGGCTGATGATTGTCTTACTGTTATCGAAGGTCATGGTTTAAATTTTAGTAAACTTAAGCCGTTTTTTTCAGAAAACCTCGTTGTTAACCTATAAAAGTTAATATCTGTCAGATAAAGAATTAATCATATCTTTTTCATTTATTCAGCTCCTTCAGAGCTGATAATCAGTCAGTCAGGTTTGCCCCCGGTTTCGTGTACAAGCTACAGACATGGTATACATGTGTCCACGGACATAG
>CAZXAM010000025.1:0-52770 GCA_964638545.1 uncultured Rikenellaceae bacterium
CTGAATGAGCTGATCGCTGTAACAAAGCGGATTAAGCTTCCCGGATTTGCTGCCAGGCAGATTGCCGACTGGCTCTATAAAAAAGAGATCAGCACAATTGATGAAATGACCAACCTCTCGAAGAAGATGAGAGAGATCCTGGACCATGATTATGAAATTGGTCTCACTGCTCCTGTTAAAGAATCTGAAAGCAAGGATGGGACGAAGAAATATCTGTTCAGTGTCCTTAACAATAAATTCGTCGAAACAGCTTACATTCCTGATAAAGACCGGGCCACAGTTTGCCTGTCATCGCAGGCCGGATGCAAGATGGGATGCATCTTCTGCATGACAGGAAAACAGGGATTTCAGGGGAACCTGTCATCAAATGAAATCCTTAATCAGTTCAGGAGCCTCCCGGAATTCAGAAAACTGACGAACATGGTTTTCATGGGAATGGGTGAACCTCTCGATAATATCTCCGAACTGTTTAAAAGTCTGGAAATCCTTACCTCCGACTGGGGGTATGCCTGGAGTCCCACAAGGATCACAGTCAGTACCGTCGGACTGAAAAACAGCATCAAGGAATTTCTTGAAAAAAGCCGTTGTCATCTGGCTGTAAGCCTTCACTCCCCGTTCGACGAGGAAAGAAGAAGATTTATGCCGATCCAGAGGACAAACACCGTAAAGGATGTTCTTGACATCATCAGGGAATTCGATTTCGGAAGCCAGAGGAGAGTATCATTCGAATATATTCTTTTCAAGGGGATTAACGATACTCCGGCACATATTAAGGAGCTTGCGAGAATACTAAACGGGATAAAATGCAGGATTAACATAATCAGGTTCCATAAGATCCCCGGATCAGAGTTTTTCAGTCCCGGAGTTGACGAAACCATAAGATTCAGGGATGCCCTCAATGAAAAAGGAATAAATACAACAATCAGGGCATCACGGGGAGAGGATATTCAGGCAGCTTGCGGTCTTCTGTCAACTATTGAACTGAATAAAACCAGTCAGGAATGATAAGAAGAGTGTTCATTTTTCTCATTTCCTGCATAACAATTCCCTTGTTTTCACAGAGGGAAGCATTCACCGCCTTTCTTGCGGATAGTGCTATGAAACACGCCCAGGTATCATTCTGTATAATCGATGCCGACAGCGGTAATAAAATATTCGGATACAATTCCGGGACGAGCCTCATACCAGCCTCGGTGATGAAGCTTATTACCACTTCATCTGCCATTGAGCTTCTGGGTCCTGACTACATCTTCAAAACAACCATAGGCTATACAGGAAAAATTTCGAAACCACTTAAAACACTTGACGGCGATATCGTGATCCGTGGCGGAGGTGATCCCTCCCTGGGTTCTGAAAATTTTGAAGCGTATTATACAGGTTTCCCAGACAGGTGGATAGATGCAGTCAGGTCACTTAAGATAAGAAAGATCACAGGAAGTGTGATTACCGATGATTCATACTATGATTATCTGCCTGTCCCTGCAAAATGGCTTTGGGAGGACGTCGGCAATTACTACGGTGCAGGAGCATACGGGTTATCGATCTTCGACAACACATACAGGATCCATCTGAGCATCGGACCAGACAGCTCAAATCCGGTTATCAGGGGGATCACTCCTCCTGAGTGCAGGTTCGAATTTTCAAACTGGCTTGTGGCGGCTGGCACAGCAGATAAGGGATATGTATTTGCTGCTCCATACAGCACAAATGGCTGGCTTGCCGGCTCAGTACCGTCCAACATGAAAGATTTTATATTGGAAGCCTCAATTGCCGACCCTCCGTTCATAATGGCAAAGATGATCGATCAAAGGCTCAGAGACTCCGGGATCAAAGTCTCGGCTTTACCGACGACAACAAGGCTGATGCAAAGACCTGTAGCAGAATCCATCACAATTATTGATAGTGTCATATCTCCTCCACTGTCAAAAATCATCGAAGTTCTGAACCACGAAAGCATTAACCTTTATGCTGAACATCTTGTGAAGGAACTCGGTAAAGTATATTATGACAGCGGATCAACGGAGAAAGGTGTCAGGCGTATCTACGAGTTCCTCACAACGGCAGGAATAGAGACGGAAGGGCTTTTCATAGAGGATGGAAGCGGACTCTCCCCTCTTAATGCGGTAAGCTCTGAAGCCATTGCCTCTCTTCTGTTTTATATGAAGAAGCATGGCAGACATTTCGGCGAGTTTTATACTTCTCTTCCCGATGCCGGAAAAGAAGGAACCCTGAAGAATTACTTCACCAACCCGGTTTTTGAATTGAGGATGAAGGCAAAGAGCGGATCGATGACCCGGGTGAGGAGCTACGCAGGATACCTGAAGACATTATCAGGCAAGGAACTGATATTCAGCATTATTGTCAACAATATCTCAGGAGCGTCACAGCCGGTAATTTCCCATATCGGGGAAATCCTTAAGGAAACAATTGAGAAGAATTAATACTGTGGGTTTTTATGAATAGAAAAGTATCTGTCAGATGGTGTGACGAGTATGATTATAAGAAAATATATGATTTGATATCTGATATATACAGATCCTGCGATGGTCCGGATGTATCAGGAAAAAAGGTCCTTGTTAAGCCCAACATCCTCATGGATGCTGATCCGGCTAAATGTATCAGCACTCATCCTGTTGTCGTTGAGGCAATGGTAAGATTCCTGCAGTCGCAAGGGGCCACTGTATTTGTCGGTGACTCTCCGGCAATGCACCGTCCTGGGGCCAGATTCGAAAAATCGGGGATTTTTGATGTATGTCAGAAAACAGGCGCTGTATGGATTGACTTTTTGAAAAATCCATCGGATATTGTTCTCAATAACGGGAAAATAAGGATCGCTTCCATTGTAAATGACGCCGACCTTATAATCTCAATGCCCAAATTAAAGAACCATGAGCTGGTATATTTTACCGGAGCAATCAAGAATACGCTTGGTTTGGTTCCGGGCATTACGAAGGCAATGCAGCATGCACTTCATTATGACAGAGAGAGGTTTTCTGTTTTTCTTGTCGATCTGAATGAAGCTTTTACACCTCATTTCTTCATGATGGATGGAATTATGGGAATGGAAGGCCACGGACCTGGTCAGGGAACTCCTGTTGCGACCAATGTACTTATAGGATCTTCCAACCCATTGGCCCTGGATATCATTGCAAGTTCTGTTGCAGGATATGATCCGATAATTATTCCGACCAATGCAGTTGCTATTGCAAGGAGGCGCTGGCTGAACGATCCCGGAGAGATAATCTATGACGGATCGGATATGGCTTCAATAGTCAGGAAAGATTTCAGGAGGATTCCGGCGTCACGGAATGAGAACATCGCCATTAAATTCATAAAGCACAGGCTTTCTTTCCTGAAGAAGCTGGAAAAGAGGCCTGTTTTCATCCATGCCAGCTGCACCGGGTGCGATGAATGTATAAAGATATGCCCGGTTAGTGCAATAGCTATGCATCAGGAAAAGAAAAAATGGGTCGTCCTTACGGACAGGAAATGCATCAGATGCTTCTGCTGTGCAGAAGTATGCAAGCATAGTGCAGTGGAAGTCCGTCCTAAGGTTTTCGGCGATTAGACGTCGATCTTTGCATATTTGGCATGAGCCTCGATGAATTCCCGTCTCGGGGGGACCTCATCACCCATGAGCATTGAAAAGATATGGTCAGCTTCGGCCGCGCTCTCTATAGTAACCATTCTGAGAGTTCTTGTTTCCGGGTTCATGGTTGTAGACCATAGCTGTTCTGCGTTCATCTCACCAAGGCCTTTGTATCTCTGGATTGTAACTGCAGATTCTTTGCCCTGCCCCATCTCCCTGACTGCTGCCTCCCTTTCCTCTTCAGTCCAGCAATAACGCTCAGTTTTGCCTTTCTTGATAAGGTAGAGCGGAGGAGTGGCAATAAAAAGGTACCGGTTCCTGATCAGGTCCTGCATATACCTGAAAAAGAATGTCATGATAAGGGTTGTGATATGTGAGCCGTCGACGTCAGCATCAGTCATAATGATTATCTTATGATACCGCAGACCACTGATATCCAACGCTTTGCTGTCTTCTTCCGTTCCAATGTTCACGCCAAGGGCGGTAAAGATATTTTTGATCTCTTCACTTTCATATATCCTGTGAAGCATAGCCTTTTCCACGTTAAGTATCTTTCCGCGAAGAGGCAGAATAGCCTGGAATTTCCTGTCGCGTCCCTGCTTTGCTGTTCCTCCTGCCGAATCACCCTCAACAAGGTATATCTCGCAGTTGGCCGGGTCCCTGTCTGCACAATCGGCCAGTTTTCCGGGGAGTCCTGATCCGGAGAGTACATTTTTACGCTGAACCAGTTCCCTGGCTTTTCTCGCTGCATGGCGTGCAGTTGCTGCCAGTATCACTTTCTGCACGATTATCTTTGCATCTTTCGGATTCTCCTCAAGGTAATTGGTAAGCATCGTACTGACAGCCTGGTCAACAGCTCCCATTACTTCGTTATTGCCGAGCTTGGTTTTTGTCTGTCCTTCGAACTGAGGTTCCTGCACCTTTACAGAGATAATTGCAGTGAGTCCTTCACGAAAATCATCTCCGTTGATGTCAAATTTCAACTTTGAAGTAGCGCCGGAGTCTTCAGCGTATTTTTTAAGAGTCCTTGTCAGTCCCCTCTTGAATCCTGCCAGATGTGTGCCTCCTTCTATTGTATTAATGTTATTGACGTATGAATGAACATTTTCCGAAAATGAATCATTGTACTGAATAGCTATCTCAACGGGTATCTCTGTTTTGTCGTATGAGATATGTATAGGCTTCTCTATGATCCTCTGCCTGTTGGCATCGAGATATTCGACGAATTCCTTGAGTCCCAGCTCCGATCTGAACTCTTCATATCGCGGTTTCCCTCCGTTTCCGTTCTCCACCAGTTCACGCATATCCTTAATTGTAAGCAGGACACCTTTATTGAGGAATGCCAGTTCGCGAAGGCGGGCTGCCAGTATTTCGAAATTGAATTCGGTAGTCTGGAAGATAGAGCTGTCAGGTTCAAAAGTTATTATAGTTCCTGATATATCGGTTTTTCCGACCACTTGCACGTCGGAAACGGGCTTTCCCTTTTCATAATCCTGTCTGTAGATGTTCCCATCACGCATTATTGTTGCGGTGAGGTGCGTGGAAAGGGCATTTACGCATGAAACACCTACGCCATGAAGTCCTCCCGAAACCTTGTATGAACCCTTATCGAATTTGCCTCCGGCGTGCAGGACTGTCATCACGACTTCCAGAGCTGATTTTTGCTCCTTTTCCATTATACCGGTCGGGATACCCCTTCCGTCATCTGTCACGGAGATAGTATTATTCTCATGGATTACCAGCTCAATCTTTGAACAATAGCCTGCAAGAGCCTCATCGATAGAATTATCAATAACTTCATATACAAGATGATGCAGTCCTCTTACACCGATATCGCCGATGTACATTGCCGGTCTTTTACGGACCGCTTCAAGACCCTCCAGCACCTGGATACTCTCTGCCGAGTATTCGTTTTCTTCCTGCATCTTTTTCTCCTTTTCGCTCATTTTCTTATTTTTTATAGTCGAATCATAACATAAAAATAGAGATCTGTTATTCTCATAGCCGATAGTCATTTTGATGAATTAGGGGGAAAAGGGCAAGGACTGGTCTTTCACCTCCGCAAGCTACCAAAAAAGACCTCTCATTCTCTGTTATAAACAATTGATATTTTGAATATTATATAATACAGCAAATATACGCATTTTTAACGGTTTTTTGTTAAAAATATGTTATTTTTTATGCACAAAATGAAGGAAAAATCAACAGGCTAACCAAGTCGTGCAGGAATTAAAGATTGCACGATTGCACGATTGCACGATTGCACGATTGCATGATCGCAAGACTCTACAGGCTATAGCTGAATCCTACCAGGAAGAGGAACCTCTGAGTAGGGAAATATGCATATTCATAATACCTCTTGAATGCAATATTATCAGCTTTGATCCATAGTGAAAGTATCTTAGTGTACCTGTATTCAGCGCTCAGGTTGATGTTCACATGAACCGGCTCCATTTCAGCAAGCGGAGCAAGTGTGTTCATTTTCATTACTGCCAGCTGCCTTTTCCCTAAGGCTGTGACATCAACACCTGCAATGATCTTGTTCCTGAGGTTGTATTTAGCTCCCAGAGTTGCATCCCAGTCAGGCTTGTTAAGGGGGAGTTCAGGCTGGGTCATGGAATAGTTAAAATAGTTTGCCTTTGCGGTAAACATGATCCTGTTATCCAGCATTGTTCCGGAAATTTCTCCGTGGATATTAAGGATCTCGCCGTCATCAGAAACCGGAGTAAAGAAATTGCCTATCTTCGGTGATACTAAATCTGTCGTATCTACCTTGTTAGCATAGAACAGCATGTCGTTTACCAGGGAATATGAAGCTGAAAGAATATAGTTTCCTCCGATGCCGTTATTACCGTTGAGACCAGCCGATATGATCAGGTTATGGCTTGTATTTGGAAGCATGAACAAACTTCCGTCACGCATGAGGAAAGGGTTTTCCAGTATTACCTTTTTTGGCTCATTCCGTTCAAGCTTTCCGGTCAGGGCAGCATAAAACCTAAGGTAGGAAGGTACGATGCTGAAACCGAAGTTCAGGTCGGGATATATATGGAATTTCGGATTATCGGTCATATTCCTGTCGAGCAGCAACTGCAGTCCTGCCTTGAAATTCCATTGAGGCGTACTTTTCTTGACAAAAGGGCTGAGTGAAAAGAGATATTTTGACTTGTCGGAAATTGTCTTTGACAAAATATAATATTGAAATTCTAGTCCTGATCCGATATAAAATCCTTCATATTTTGTCGACATAATTCCGGTGACTCCTATGTTATGCTGCGACCTTGATGAGGTATTGTAGAAATAATCATAACTCAGGCCGAAGTCATAGGAATAGCTCGAAGAGTCAAGCGTCAGAGAAGCAAAAGAGACATCAGCCCCTAAATTGTTGTATCCCATCCTGATATCTTTCTTTTCAGGATCATAAACTTCGATCGCACTTGTATCATATCCGTAAGCATAACGATGTTTCTGGGAGAAATCAACCGATCCTTTGAGAAGGTTGTCCCTGAAGAATTTTTTTCCAAATAATGAAAGATCATTATCCATATATCCGGCATAAGAAAGGTCTTCGTTTTGTAGTTTCACCTTGCCGTTCGAGGAGAAATGCCTTCCATAAAAACCTATTGCTCCCCGTTTCGACCTTTCATTGGTGATGCTGAGCTCTGCCATGGGAGTGACATGTGTTCCAAGGCCTATCCTGACAAAGCTCTTGTAAAGCTTTGGAAGAGGATCCGGCATTAGAGATGCAGGCTTCATCGGGCTGATGGTGTATTCCGGCGAATATGGCGATGTAACGACTTCATAAGTAAAATCAGGTTGAAGCTTTGTCGTATCCTTAATGTCGGGGAGGAAACTTCTTTTTCTGAACTCCGGGAGGAACGGCTTATAAGGATTGTAAAGCGTTACTTCCCTGTCGAGATCCTGCTGATCAGCCTGTGCTGAGACAGTGAAGCATGCCGCGAATGCAAGGGTAAATATTATCAGGATTCTTTTCATCTCACTTATGTTTCTTTCTCGAAAATTCTAACCTTTAATTTAATTCGTTTGATTTATTGCATCAAGCTTCGACTTTACCTCATCGAGGATCCCGTCGTTGTCAATTGTATAATAGTCCCTGAGGCTCTCAAGAGTAACTTTGGCCTGCAGCTTGTCTCCCTTTTTCAGGCTTATGTCGGAAAGAAGAATGAACATTCTCGCCATCCAGTGCTGATGAGGGGAATTCTGATCGATGAATTCCGAGACAAGTTTCTCCGATTCATCTACCTGGTCTTTCTTGAACAGAAGTTCGGCAACCCTGTATTTTGACTCTGCCCCTTCAACGCTTGCCACTTCGGTGGCAACCTTCCTGAAGTCTGCAAGTGCATTGTCAAAATTGTTCAGGCTGTAATTGGCTTTAGCCCTCATGAACACTGCTTCCCTGGTAAGCTCTTCAGGCAAACCCGGTGAACCCGTCACCTTTTCGGCAGTTTTTATAGTTCTCTGTGCATCTCCAAGCTGCCATGCCGACCTCAGCTCACCTCTCAGCGCCGTTATCCTGATATCGGAGTTGGAGGCTCCTTTCTCCAGTTTCTCATAATAGGTGTAAGACGATTCAAAATCTTCCTTCGAATAATAAATTGCAGCTGCTGATTCCAGCGACTGTTCAGTGAATTGGTTGACAGGCGACCCTGCAATGATCACGTACAGCCTGAGGGCTTCATCGTTATTGTTTGCTTTCCTGTAGCATTCTGCAAGGTAAAATTGTGCATTCTGAAGAAAGCTGCCTGAGGGAAATTCATTCAGGTAGTTCCTGAAGACCTCTGAAGCTCTCTGGTATTTTCCGGTTATATACAAATTCTCTCCCGATGCATAGAGAAGTGAGTCTTTTTCAGCAAGGTTTACATCGCCATAGCCCTGAAGCGTCTTGACATACGCAAAGTAACTGTCAACGTCGTTCATTTCAACATATGTGTTTTTCAGACCTGTAAGGGCTGCTCTCGCCTCAGCAGTGGACCTGTACTTTTCAATAACTTTCTTATACTGGGCAATTGCCTTATCATTCTGGTCGGTGTTGTAGTATAAAAGTCCCAGCTGGACCATTGCCCTTGGAACAAAAGGACTCTCGCTGAACGAGTTGATCACCGTGTTGAAGTCGCTCTCGCTCCGCGGGTAATCCTTAAGCACTATATAAGCCCTGCCCCTCTCGAATATTGCGTTTGGCACATAGGATGAAGATGGATATCTTGTTGTGAGCGACGACAGTATTTCTGCCTTTCCCTTCTCATCGTTCATCAGTCCAAGGCAGAATCCTTTCTGAAACATTGCATAGTCAGCATCAACCTTTCCGAAATCAATAACCTTATCGTAATATGAAATTGCAGAAGGATAGTTTGTCGTAATATAGTAGCAGTCGGCAATCCTGTTCCTCGCATCGACCATTACTTCTGACTTTACATTGGCAACTTCCGACTCAAAAGTTTTGAAATGCGTGATTGCATTTGCATAATCCTTTAAATTGAAAAGTGAATAACCAAGGTTATATCTTAAGAGGGAGTTTTCGCTGAGAGCCGATGAACCCGGTATTCCAAGGAATGTCACATAATCGTTTTTTGCATCTTCGTATCTTCCAAGCCTGTATGAAGCTTCACCTTTCCAATAGACAGCCCTCGATCTCAGCTGCCTGTTGTATTTTTCATATTTAAGAGACTTCTCAAACATCCCGATTGAAGGTTCGAGTTCCATATTCTTGAACAGTTCAAGTCCCCTGAAAAATGCAACGCGCTGGTATGCCTCTTCCAGCTTGCTCGACTTGTTTGGTATCCTGTCGAGCGAAGCCAGTGCAGCCTTGTAATTCTTTACCTGCATATATGTGCTGATCAGGTAATTGTAGGCTTCATCGATCCTTTTTGAAGAAGGAAATTTCTCTATATAATCCTGGAATGCAGTGATAACCTCGCCAAAGGGTGAATAGGAAGTTTCATAAGTCAGCTTGGCAAAGCTGAAGAGAGCCTGTTCGGTTATGCTCTTGTCGAAATCCATGCGAGAGGCTTCTGAGAAACCCAGCTGAGCCCTCTTTTTGTCACCTTTCTTGAGATATGAATCTCCAAGTATGAACCAGATGTTCTGACCCAGCATATCATTGCTTGTTCCGATTTCCCTGAGCAGCTTGATAGCCTTGTCATAATCGCCCGTCATGTAATAGCAATACCCGAGCTGGTACTTGTCTTCCCTGCCGCTTATCTTGGTTCCGCTGGCAAATTTCTCGAGGTATGGAAGAGCCTCGGTGAAATTTCCCTTGTTATAGTATGCATCCCCGATGAACCTGTATATTTCGACTGCCCTTGTCTTTCCCGCTGATTCCAGGAGATCAGGAGCTGTCTTGAGTATTTCGTCATAATCTTTTTTCAGGTAGAGCATCTGCACAATATAGAAAGGGACGACATCACCGAATGTCTCGTCATCCTTAAGCTTTGAAAATCCTTCCATGGCAGTTTCATACATATTCAGCTCATACGCAAGGTGTGAGAAATAATAGAGTGCAGGAGGAGTGTACTCTGTTTTAATGTCCTTTATCTCGGAAAACATGAGCATGGCTTTGGGCTTGTCGCCCCTGATCATAAGTGAATATCCAAAACGGAAAAAGTATTCCTGCTGTTTTTCCGGCAATAATTCCCAACGTTTTACCTGGTCGTAGTATGTTCCAGCTTTACGGTAGCTCTTGTTCTGGTAGAAATAATCACCAAGCGCCAGGTAAGCTTCATTGATCCTCGGGCTCTCAGGATGGTTCCTGATAAAGGTTACCATTCTGTATTCTGCATCAGGATTGAAAAGGTGGAGTGCTGACAGCGACCTGTGATATTCAGCTTCGGCTAGTTCAATGGAGCCTGAATTCAGGTTGCTGCTGATATATGAATCCAGGAAGCGGATGGCAGCCGGATATTTTTCCTTATTGAAAAGCTCCATTCCCCTGATGAAATCGGATCCCATCTCCTTATCAGTGAACGGGACCTGCGATCTGACCTGAAAAGTTAAGAAGATCAGGCAGGCAGCCGTAGCTACAAATCTGTTTTTGTTCATAATTACTCTTTTTTGGCTTTGGTATCGTCCGGTTAATCTTGCCCCGACAATGTCAGGTTGCACATAACAGTCTAATCCTAAGCCATATATAGCTTCTTTTTTTCTGAAATGCGATGTAAAATTACAATTATTAAACGCCTGCTGCCGGCCTTTATTACTGATTTTATCAACATACAAATATTATTTATCAATTCTTTCTTTATTTTGCATGTCAAATACCCAAGTGATGCAGGATACCCTTCCCCTCGACGTTATTATCGAACTCAAAGATTGTCTGATCTGGCAGCAGGATCACCTGGTGTTATCAGGTGTAAACCTGAGTGTCAGAAAAGGTGAATTCATGTATCTCGTCGGAAAGGTCGGAAGCGGCAAAACAAGCCTTATCAAGACAGTTAACGCACAGCTTCCCCTGAAAGAAGGTTCAGGCATCGTTGCCGGTTATAATCTTTCAAAAATTAAGGGAAGGGAAATACCTATGCTGCGAAGGAAACTTGGCATTGTGTTCCAGGATTTCCAGCTTCTTACAGACAGATCAGTCCATGCGAATCTTGAATTTGTACTGAAAGCGACCGGTTGGAAAAACAAGCAAGAGATTGACACCCGCATCGGCGAGGTCCTCGAGAAGACGGGACTTGGCCTCAAAGGCTACAAAATGCCGCACCAGCTCTCAGGCGGCGAGCAGCAGCGAGTTGTTATCGGCAGAGCCCTGCTGAATGATCCGGAGATCATCCTGGCGGATGAGCCGACAGGCAACCTCGACCCGGAAACATCGGAAGGGATCATCAGGCTGCTGAAAGATATAAGCGCTACGGGAAGGGCTGTAATAATTGCCACACACAATTATACAATCCTTAAGAAATTCCCATCAAGGACAATGAAATGCGAGGGAGGAAAGCTGATCGAGATGCAGATGGACCAGGAAATAGAACTCGAGACACTTTAACCTTTATTTCAGCATCCTGAAAGGCCACATAAGCCTGTTCCTGTATATCCTGTAAAAAGGAACGCTGATGCTTCCGAACGACTCCATGAAAGAAGCTATTGAAGGGATGGATGAGCCGGCAAAATCAAGAATGGTTTTTGTTCCGGCGGACTCTTTAATGATTTCATTAATTACATAATAACCAATTCGTTTTTCCCGGCTTTCAGGCGTGTTCACCACAAAAAGCATTGTCTTGCTACCCTTTATCTCCACCATGAAGATCCCGTAAATGATCTTCTTCTTTGATTTTCTCACTCCCAGAATTCTTCCTTTCCTGTTCTTGATGCAGAAATTCATCAGGGTGTTCAGACGCTGGTAGTCACGCGGTTTAATACCCTTTATTTCCAAACCCCTGTTCTGCTGAAACAGTTCGATAAGCTCTTCCGGCAGTATATCGCTGACGATTTCCGGTTTTTTCCTGGCAGACTTTTCAATGTTCCTCTTGCAGTGACTGTTAAATCCACTCCTGATCTTTTCGTATGACCTTGAAAGATCAAGTTCATAGTTTGCCTTCATTGTCACTTTGTACCTGTCGCTGATTATTCTCTGTCCGACACACAGGTCGATAAGACGAAAAAAATCAGGTATGTAATCAATGAACTCATTAAAAGCTTTCTGTTGAGGCACGTCGGGAGAAAAGGCTCCCAGCTGCTGCAGGAAGACTGGCGTTGCGATATATTGAATACCGTATTTTCTGGAGCAGGGTATCGGAAAGACAGATTCGTAATCGTCATCTATCATCGCTTCCCAGCCGGGAGCCATTATATCGAGATACCAGGAAAAGCCATAAGGTTTCCTGCCGGGAGAGAGCTTAATACAGTCATCCCACTGCTCCCTGTCTATCTCATCATTCTTCAGGTAAACTATCATGACCGTTGTTCTATCAGCATTTGTTCAAAAAGCATTCTCCATCCCTTCCATTCGTCTGTTTCCAGTAAAGAGGTGTTGTGCCACAAACTCACGAACAAGCCTCCGGATCGCCTTGTTTCGTCAATGAGCTTTTTTACTATCCCGAAGGAGGATACCGGATCGAGTTTTTTATAATTGTAAAGTGTAACATCCATTACCTGGAGTGGAATGATTTTAAGTTTCGTTACCTTTTCTTCCTTAATGTTATAGAAGAAAAAGGGACGTGCAATGCCTGCCCTGAAACCAGGCTCTTCTGCAAATCCCATCGTATAGTCTTCAGTAATACCCAGCCTTGAAAGATTATTGTATGAAACAGGCAGGGAAAGCCTCAGAAAATGAAACCTGGAGGAAGTTATTTCTTTTCCTGTGATCGTTTTCAGCCTCGAGATTTCCTCTTCCAGGGTATTATAGTTCTCAGCTGCATAATATGAAGGATGAATGCCGTAACCATGCTTTGATGTTATCCTGGTTATAAGTTCACGGTAGTCCATGTTTTTCCATGAAGGATTCTTATCGTATTTCGTATGATCCCCGGACGGGAAGAAGAACATTATTTCAGCGCAGCTTTCTTTAGCTTTTTCGAGTATGTAATCATAGACCTCGTAGGGATCTTTTTTATCACGCCTGACCACTCTAATGCGTTCCGCCACATTCTCCTTTTTGGTGGCTAAATCCCGCATCAGTCCGCCCATGCTGACAAGCAGTTTCCTGCCCAGAAATGCAAACGGCTGATCGGAATCAACGGTGAGAAGGGCTTTGAATTCATGCCTCTTGAAGGCAAGCGACGGATATTTTTTGAGAAATGCTATTGAAAACTCCCTTGTCCAGAGGTCGACCACGGGCCGGTCGAGAAATCCATTATTGAATGCCAGCGATGATGATGCCCTGAATCTGCCGTGCTCATCAGGGACATGGTCGAGATACTCTTCATATCTTGTCACCATGTAGAAGGAGGCTGAAAATATATCAAAAGGGAGATCTCCTCCTTCCTGAGACTGGAAAAAGACCGGCAGGTCGTTCCACCGGGTAATTGCTATTTCTCTCCTGCTGATCCCTGTTTCGAAAAGCAGGCTGTCGGGACATATCTTAAAAGCTCCGCTGATGCTCTCTCCGGAGTAGTTGATAAGGGGATGCTTGCCGATTTTTCTCCGGTCTGTAATTATTTCCCATTCAAGTCCAAGAATATTTCCCAGAATTATTCCGGCTGTATATTCAAGCCTTGGCGACTGAGATTTTGCGTATATTTTAACCTTTGGAACCTGCATAAGACAAAAATACATAATTAATTGATTATCTTTGCGCCCCAATTGATGATATGAAGAATTTCGAAGAAATGGGATTTACCCCTGGAGTCCTTAAAGCTATCAGGGAACTGGGATTTGATAAGCCAATGCCTGTTCAGGAAAACGTAATCCCCCTGATGCTTGGCCAGGAGTGCGACATCATTGCTTTGGCACAAACAGGCACGGGCAAAACTGCAGCGTTTGGACTGCCGCTTGTTCAGTCCACCGATACGGAATCTGACATCGTTCAGTCACTTATCCTCTGCCCGACACGGGAATTGTGCATGCAGATAACAAACGATCTTGCTGATTATTCAAAGTATACGGGCAAGCTGAAGATACTTGCTGTTTATGGAGGCGCCAGCATCGACAACCAGATAAGAGCCCTGAAAAAAGGAGTTCACATTATTGTGGCCACTCCCGGCAGGCTGATTGATCTGATAGGACGCAAAGCGGCAAAACTCAACACTGTAAATACCGTAATTCTCGACGAAGCCGACGAAATGCTGAATATGGGATTCCTCGACAGCATAAACGAGATCCTCGAGGAGGTTCCTGAAGGAAGAAGAACATTGCTCTTCTCAGCAACGATGTCGGATGAGATCTCATCAATCGCCAGGAAGTATATGAACAATCCGGCGGAGATAACTATCGGTACAAAGAATGCAACTGCCGAGAACGTCGTTCACAATTATTACCTGGTCAACTCCAGGGATAAGTACAAAGCCCTTAAAAGGCTTGCTGATTCCGAACCTGATATTTACGGGATAATCTTCTGCCGAACACGCAGGGAGACTCAGGACATTGCATCCATGCTGATAGATGACGGATATAATGCCGATGCTCTGCACGGAGATCTTTCGCAGGTACAGAGAGATACCGTAATGCAAAAATTCAGGGTCAGGAATCTGCAGCTGCTTGTAGCAACTGATGTTGCAGCGAGAGGCCTCGATGTTGATGATCTCACCCATATAATCAATTACAACCTGCCTGATGACCATGAGGTATACACGCACAGGAGCGGACGAACAGGCCGGGCCGGGAAAAAAGGGATCTGCGTTTCGCTCATAACCCCAAGGGAAGTGGGTGAAGTGCGTCAGATAGAAAAGAAAGTGAAAAGGCCTTTTAAAATGCTGCAGATACCTTCCGGAAGCGAGATATGCAGCAGACAGCTACTTCACTGGGTTAAGAAGCTCGAAGTAGTGGTCACAGAACATCAGGAAATAGACAAGTTCCTCCCCGAAATAGAGCATAAGTTGTCTGGGCTCGACAGGGAGGAACTGCTACGGAGAGTCGTTTCTCTCCAGTTTGACAGGTTTCTCGACGATTACAGGTATGGTGAGGAGCTTGCTTCCCCGGCTGCAGAATATGAATCCCGCTCCGGACGCGATCGAAAGAAAGGTTCTTCCCGTACTTTCAATGGAAACTACAAAAGGCTGTTTATCAACCTTGGAAAAACAGACGGCTTCTATCCTGAACAACTGATCGAACTCATAAACAAGAATACACGCGGGAGTAAAGTTCCTATTGGTCAGATAGAACTTATGAAGACTTTTTCTTTCTTCGAAATTGAAGAAAGTCATGCTGATGAAGTGATAGATGCTCTGAAAAAGGCAAAGTTCAACGACAGAAGAATTGCGGTCGAAATCGCCCAGGCAAAACCCGAGATCCGTGACCGGGAAAAAGGATCGGAAAAAAGGAAAGAAGAATGGCCTTCCCGCAAACAGGGAAAAAGACCTGAAAAAAGAAATGACCGTTTTAAGGGGAAGAAATCATCGGCTGTAAAATTTCCGGGAAGAAAGAAGACAAGGAGATAACGTCTCTGTTATCCTGTCACCTTCCGGGTTCCCTGACTTTAACCGCAAGGAGTATCATCGAGATGACAGCAATCATTCCGCCAAAGCCGAATGCAACTGTTCCTCCGAATCCTGGAATTATCTTGTCGAAAGTACTGTAAATCAATCCTAACAGTATACTTGCAGGCAAGGCTCCCATCCCTATTGCAAAATTGAACATCCCGTATGCGGACCCGCGCTGATCGCCGCTTACAAGGTCGGCAACGAAAGCTTTTTCCGCACCCTCTGAGAATGCATAGAAGAGCGCGTAAATTGCAAACAGGATGAATGTAGCTGCCACCTGTAATCTGGGAGGAAGGAATACAAGAAGTGCAAACGAAATATAAACGAAAGCATATATTGCCCATCCTGCATTTATAACTTTTTTTCGTCCTATGCGGTCTGACAAAGATCCGAGCGGCACTGAAAAAATGACTTTTATAATATGGAAAAATGCCCATACAAGTGGAAGGAACAGGATGTTTATAATGTCAGCTCTTGTTTTCTCATCTCCGAAATTTGAAATCATTTCCTTCAGCGGCCGGATACTGTTTACCATATCTATGACCGCGCCGCTCTTCTTTATTGATTCCTCCACCCTGAACAAAAGGAAAGCATCTGATGAATTACCAAGGGTGAAAAGGATCATGATCAAAAGATATGTCTTGAAATTTTTGTCAAAGTTTTTCAGTGAGAACCTGAAAGATTTTGACAATTCAGCCGGTTGCTTTGATTCCCTGACAAAGAAGATCAGTGTTAGTATTGCCAACAGACCGGGAATAATTGCCAGCATGAATGTCCAGCGAAGCGCAAGGAGCGGATCCGAGAACCTGAATCCGATGAACAGCACCAGAAGGGTAACGATTGCAGCCACTGGGCCTATAACAGCACCTGTATGATCCATGGCTCTGTGAAACCCGAATGACTTCCCCCGAATGCTTTCATGAACAGATGAAGCAACCAGGGCGTCCCTTGGTGCTGTCCTGATCCCTTTTCCAACCCTGTCGAACAATCGTACAGCAATTATCTGCGAGGCTGATGACACAAGTCCCGTCAGCGGTCTTATCAATGAAGAGATGGTATACCCGATAAGCACCAGCAGCTTTCTTTTTCCGATCCTGTCTGAGATAATGCCGCTTAACAGCTTCAGCAACGACGCTGTGGTTTCAGCTACACCTTCAATGATACCCAGGACAATTGCGCCTGAGCCAAGCATAGTCACAAATACCGGAACGAGCGGATAGATCATTTCCGATGCTGCATCAGTAAACAGACTTACCATGCCCAGCATTATAACAACTGTCGGTATTCGCTTCCGGTTGGTTTCCATATCAGGAAATTCAATTCTTCTGTTTTGGAACAGTCAATAGCTTTTTTATACCATTCTTATAAAATCCTATTAATGAAGCTGTTATGATAATCATTCCGGTTATTGTCAACCATTCAGGCTTTTCCCCGGGAACAAGGAGCCAGCTAAGGATTGCACCTACAACCGGGATGATGAATTTCCACAGATTGAGTTCGGAAACTTTAACCTGGGGCCTCTGGAGCAGCTTGTACCATATTGAAAAAGCAGCTGCTGAAACAATGCTCAGCCAGGCAAGCACCAGCCAGTATTCAAAGCTTTCAGGCAGAGGTGAAGTCCCCTCAACAGGGATGGAGACCAGGAAGAGGATGACGCCTCCGGAAAAAAGTGTGGCTGAATTAAGCACGAGGGGATTGATCCCTCTGCTTTTAATGGAGACCAGAACATTGCTGGTGGCAGTGGCTACATTAGCGCCTATGATCATCACAACTCCCAGAATCTCAATTGTGCTTCCAAGCTTGAAAGCCTGCCTGCCTGCGCTTATAAGCACCACTCCTGCAATGCCAAGAAAGATTGTTGCCATTTTCCTCCTTGTAAGCTTGTCACCTTCATGCATCCATGCGGCCACCAGAGCTGTGACCAACGGCTGTGAACCAACAATCACTGCACCAAGCGCACCCGGCACAATCATCAAACCATAGTAGAACAGAACGTAATTTACAAGAGCCTGAAGGACAAGCACTGACAGGACAATTTTCCAGTGCTCTTTCAACATCCTGATGAACAACGAAGGTCTGACTGTAAAAGGAAAAATCAGGAGTCCTGAAATAATAAACCGCAAACCGGCAAAGTGAAGGGGAGTATCGTATTGAAGTCCGATCTTTATTCCCGCATAAACTGTCGACCACAGAAGACAGGCCAGTACAGCCCAGAATATGGTATTATCTTTCCTGATGACCGTAATAATTCAGGCGACAAATATCAGAAAAAAAATAACATATTATTTAATAGATTTGTGAATACAACCATACGATTAATGACAGTCGCCGATCATATTGCAGATCATTTGTTTAAAGCCGGAGTACGACGTGTGTTCGGAATTCCCGGAGGTCCTTCCATACCTTACCTGGAGGCTTTCAGGAAAGCAGGCATCGAGTTTATTCTGGTCTCAGACGAAGCATCCGCCGGAGTAATGGCTGATGTGTCGGCCCGGCTTTCAGGTACTCCGGGTGTATGCCACGCAACCTTCGGTCCCGGAGCTACGAATATTTCGACAGGTATCGGAGGAGCCCTGCTCGACAGATCCCCTGTAATTGTGCTGACAAGTGAGATTAGCGATCTGATGGCAGGAAGGACAACACAGATGAATATCAATCACCAGAAATTGTTCGGGCCTGTTTCAAAAGAGACTTTCAGAATCAGCGCCGGCAATGCGGACCAGGTAATTGAGAGAGCGCTTGCTGTCTGCAGGGAAGAGTATCCCGGACCTGTTCATATCGGGCTCCCCTCAGATATTGCGAATCAGGAAGTAATTCCGTCCGGATTGCAACCTTCTTCTCAGAAGAAACGTATACATATAAATGATATCGGCAACATTGCAGGGCTTCTTGAAAGGTCAAAAAGACCCCTGCTTGCGGTCGGGCTGACATCAAAACGGCTGGATGTCAGGGATGACCTTCTTCCCTTCCTGGAAAAAAACAAAATGCCTGTTATTCTCACACCCATGGCAAAGGGCATCATTCCTGAAGAGCATCCCTGTTACGCAGGAGTTCTGTTCCATGCTTTAAGCGACCGGCTGAATGATTTGTATGGTAAGTGTGACCTGGTTATAGGTCTGGGTTATGACCAGGTAGAGTACAATTATGAATCATGGCTTCCTCCGGTGCCCCTCGTACACTTTGACACAAAAGAAACCGATCTGCCTGAAAGAAATAATATTCACAGTTACACAGGATCGCCAGATGAGTGGTTTATTCTCCTGAACAAACATTGCCGGGGTTCGTATGCCCCTGACATAAGAACCATAAGAAAAATCAGGGATGAGATGTCGTTAGTTTTCAATAGCTTATCATCTCATTTCGGACCGGTGTCAGCCATGAAAGTTCTAAGGGAGGAGCTGCCTTTAAATTCAATACTTACTGCCGATGTCGGCTCGCATCTGCATCTTCTCGGGCAATATTGGAAAACAGGTGCAGGTGGACAAATAATAATGTCGAACGGATGGTCAGGAATGGGATTTGGATTGCCTGCTGCGATAGCTGCAGCTATGAGCAGGCCCGGTTCATCTGTGGCATGCGTTACGGGCGACGGAGGGTTCCTGATGAGGGCGGGGGAAATGGTTACAGCAAGGCGATATGGATTGCCAGTAATAGTTGTTGTGCTTTCCGATGGAGAACTGAACCTTATTAAACTCAAGCAGACATGGAAAGGAGCTCCTGCAGATGGAAGCCTGATCTATGAAGGCGATCTCTTCGGATCTGATACTTTCCTGGGGACAGAGGTACTTAAGGCCGAATCTGTTGGAAGCATGTCGGCATCAGTCAAAGAAGCCCTTTCAATGAAAAAGCCGGTGATAATCAATGCGATCATCGATCCGGCTGATTATAATCATCTGATAGTAAGGCAATAGGCGTCGGGCGTCAGGCGTCAGCAAATGCTTTTTGCCGGCAGTTGGTTGCCGTCCCGATAGCTATCGGGAGCCGGTTATTTCTTAGCCTTCGTCGGTTTTGCAGGTTTTGCAGGTTTTGCAGGTTTTGAAGCTTTCGGGGCAGTTTTCTCTTTTGCCGCCGGCTTCTCGGCTTTTACTTCTTTCTTTGGTTTTTCTTCTTTTACAGGTTTTTCTGCTTTAGCCGGTTTTTCTGCTTTTTTCTGTGTAGTTGCTTTTTTTGTCTCTTTTGCAGGTTTCACTTCCTTCTTCTCCGGTTTATGTTCCTTAACCTCTTTTGCTTCCTTTGCAGGCTTCTGTTCTTTTATCTCCTTCTCCGGCTTATGTTCCCTGGCATGCTTGACTTCCTTCACTTCTTTTACTTCCTTCACCTCCTTCACTTCCTTCACTTCCTTCACTTCGGCAGCGACTGCAGTCTCAACAACTTCTTTTACAGGTTTCTTTTCCTTCAAAGGTTTCTTTTCAACTGATTCTTTTTCCCTTGGAGTCTGTATCAGCTTGACTGTCGGCTTGTTAACTTTTTTTCTGCGTCTTCTTACGCCATATGTTCCGAGGAATATCTTGCCTCTTCTGCTTTTTTTATCACCTTTTCCCATATTATTTGCTTTTGTTTAAGTATTGTTTAATCAAGGCGGGGGCAAAGTTAATTTATTTACTGAAAATCCGATGCGTAATTTTTAGAATTATTCCTTCAGGCACAATTAGTCCTAATAGGAAAAAAGGTTAATGAAGGCGCCGGATAATATTACTTTCCTCTCCCCAGGCATGCCGTATTGCCATTTTTTGAGCAGCCTATTGTACCGCCTCTCGATGTAATCACTATTTTCTTTACACCGCAGAGAGCAGCGGCATCAGGTAAATTAATAGTACCGGTGACGTTCTTTTTAAAAGGGAGTGAGGGATCTGCAGATCCGGGCTTCGTGCTGACGCCTTGGTTGAATGAATGAGGAATGCGGGGATAAATGATCCCGGAATTATGAAATACAGCGAATGTAAAAGCGATTCAGATTAAAAATAAGTAACTTGCACATTCCATTTCATATATAAATAATGCAGACATTAAACGATTTAAGACTGGCAGTTCTGATTGATGCAGATAATATCCCTTTCAGCAATGTGACAGGGATGCTCGAGGAGATTGCCAAATACGGCACCCCGACTTTTAAAAGAATTTACGGAGACTGGACCAGGCCCACAATTTCAGGCTGGAAGCAGGTTTTGCTCGAACATGCGATAACACCGGTTCAGCAGTACAGCTATACGAAGGGAAAGAATTCCACCGATTCGGCCATGATAATTGACGCCATGGACATCCTTTACTCAGGAAAAGTAGATGGTTTCTGCATTGTATCGAGCGACAGTGATTTTACGCGTCTGGCCACAAGGCTGAGGGAGGCAGGCATGAAAGTGATCGGCATCGGTGAACGCAAAACCCCTTCTCCCTTCATTGTAGCGTGCGAAAAGTTCATTTACCTTGAGATCCTCAGCAACACTGCTCCGGTAAGGGATCAGGTTCAGGGAAAAGAAAAGAAAGGTGATACCGCCAAAACAAAAAAGGCTGCACCCGAAAATGACCAGCAGTTCCAGATAAGAAAAGCCAAACGGCTTATTGCAACCTCGATATCCGATCTTGCCGATGAGAACGGCTGGGCATATCTGGGAGATGTAGGGAACCTGATCCTCAAGAAACAGCCTGATTTCGATCCGAGGAATTTCGGCTTTGCCAAGCTCACACCCCTTATCCGGTCTTTTGATTTCGAGATCGATGAAAGGGATTCGGGGCAGAATCACATTAAGCTCATCTATATAAGAAACAGAAAATAGAGTTATCGGTCGCCGTCCCGATAGCTATCGGGAGCCGGTAGCCGTTAAGCAGCAGCCTAAAAAAATTGAAGAAAATCTTAATATATAATATATATTTTTTGATGGTTTGAAAAAAAATCATGACCTTTGGACTGTTTTAACACACTAATTTTTATTGAACTATGAACATTTACGTAGGAAGTCTTCATTTCAAAATGAATGAAGCAGAATTAAGAGAACTGTTTGAAGAGTATGGCGAAGTAGGATCCGCCAAGATCATTTTTGACAAATACTCTGGAAAAAGCAAAGGATTTGGCTTTGTTGAAATGCCAAATGAAGCTGAAGCAAAGAAAGCTATTGAAGAACTCAATGGCGCTGAAGTACAAGGAAGAAACATCATTGTAAACGAATCCATTGAAAGAACTGAAAGAAGAAGAGATTTCAGAGGAGGCAATGACCGCAGAGGCGGTGATGACCGCAGAGGCGGAGGCCCCAGAAGAGACGACAGATAATAAATCAAAAAAAAATCTAACACAATGAAAGGTACTGTTAAATGGTATGACAGAGTCAAAGGTTATGGATTCCTTCAGACTGAAGATAACAAGGATATCTTTGTCCACCGTTCAGGTTTGGAGCAAGCACATGCCGAACTTGAAGCAGGCCAGGCTGTAGAATTTGAAGTCGAACAGAAAGAAAAAGGTCCTGTCGCTGTCAAAGTAAGAAAAGTCGAATAGCATTATTCAGGCTTATAAATTTTAGAGTCCCGGATCAGTCCGGGACTCTTTTTTTTGCGATCTTTTACATTATCTTTAAGGCTCTTAAACAACCCGAAATGGAACTCAGGATAAAAGTAAGAAGTTTATCAGTATTTATAACTACACTCCTTTCTCTTACGCAATTATCTATTTCACAGAGCCTTGAAGAAGGATTCAGGATTATGGGGGCAGGTGACAATTGTAAAAGAGTTACAATTTAATGATTACAAATACTTTAAAATTATGAAAGAATCAAGTATCAGGCGCCAGACACTGATTTTTACTGCTTTATTAATAATAAGCCTCTGGGGCTGTTCGGGAGGTGACAAAAAGGGAACAGGCAATCAGATAATAACCATAAATTCCAAGTACTATCAGAATCCCGTTCTTGGAGGAGATTATCCCGATCCATCGGTATTAAGGGTAGAAAAGGATTTCTATATGACTCACTCCTCTTTCGATTATTATCCGGGATTGCTGATATGGCATTCAACGGATCTGATCCACTGGGAAAGAGTATGTCATGCCCTGAACAAATATGTGGGATCGGTATGGGCGCCCGATCTTGTAAAATACAAAGACACCTTCTATATATACTTTCCTGCCGGCGGGACAAACTGGGTAGTGACAGCTTCCACACCGTCAGGTCCATGGAGCAACCCTGTCGATCTCAAACTGAATGGATTTATTGATCCCGGACACGTTGTCAGTCCCGACGGAACCCGATACCTCTATCTGTCAGAGGGATTTATAGTTCAGCTGGCAGAAGACGGGTTATCGACAGTTGGTGAACCAGTTAACAACTATGCAGGCTGGGAATTCCCGGAATCTTGGAGCACCGAGTGCTTCTGTCTCGAATCTCCGAAATCGACATTTAAGGACGGATACTATTATCTTACCGTTGCAGAAGGAGGAACAGCAGGACCAGCCACATCACATATGGTTGTCTCGGCACGTTCGAAATCACCGCTTGGCCCGTTCGAAAATTCACCTTACAATCCGGTAATCCACACACAGGACCGTTCGGAGCGCTGGTGGAGCCAGGGACATGGAACACTGGTCGATGATGTGGAAGGCAACTGGTGGATTATGTACCACGGGTATGAGAAAAACTTCCACACGCTTGGAAGACAAACACTGATGCTGCCGCTGAAATGGACAACCGATAACTGGTTTGTGGTTCCCTCTAATGTGACAAGCAGCGGAGACATCATCAAACCTGAAGGTAAAATTTCTTCAGACGGGACAAACCTGTCGGACGACTTTTCAGGTAAAACTCCCGGACTCCAATGGCAATTCTACAAAAGATTTGAACCTGAACGCGTCGAAATGGCTGACGGGAAACTAATATTAAAGGCTCAGGGCAGTTCATTTGGCGACAGCTCTCCCCTTCTTGTAAATGCTTCTGATCAGAAGTATGAAGTTCAGGTCGAATTTACAATTGATGATAATGTCAGAGCAGGCCTCACCATGTTTTACGATGAGAAGGCAAATGTCGGCATTGCTGCAGATACTGCTGGTTTTGATGTTTTTATTCAGGACTATGCCAGGATCGGTCAAAAGAATTCAGTTGGGAAACATGGTTTCCTCAGGATACTGAATGACTCTAATGAGGTAAGCTTTTATATCAGTGCCGAGGGGACGGAGTGGCAGAAATTAGACAGAAGCCTTGATGCAGCCGGCTACAATCACAACGTTTTTGGAGAATTCCTGAGCCTGAGGACAGGCATATTCGCATTCGGAAACGGGAAAGCAATCTTTGAAAATTTCACATACAGGAAATTGGAGTAATCATACAGCACGAACTAAAGCATCTTATCTGCGGTCATCAGAATCGTCCGAAGATTGAATACTTATCCGTGCTGCAAAATATTGATGAGTAGAGGAAGAGGCCCTGGATATTTGTTTCCATTTTCCTTTCCAGGTGCAGTACCGGTTGTCCCGTTTTAAGCTTCAGATAAGTTCTGATTCTGCCTGTTGCCTCGATGGCCTTAATTCTCTGCTCTCCTCCTTTTATCTCTAAGCTGTAATGTTCTCTCAGTATCCTGAAGAGGGATCTGTTTTCGAATTGACGGGAGGTTATCCTGGGAAGGTTAATATTCGCTATGTAACTGATATCGTAAAATATCGGGACATCATCGAGCAGGCGCAGTCTCTCCATGTATATGCACCCTGATTCCTTCTCAAGTTCTGAAAGAGGGAACATGAAATTATTCTCCCAGGGTATCAGAACAGGCTTGACAATAATCCTTGTTATAAGTTTGCGGTCTCCTACCGCGGAGGTTGTCCCGGATACAGAGAGGATCCCGATCTCCCTGGGCAGCTGGTGAACGATGCTTCCCTTGCCCTGTCGTTTTACTATGTATCCATCGCCGGCCAGGGCCGCCAGCGATTGTCTGACAGTGGGTCTTGTCATCCCATAGAGCCGGCACATCTCGTTCTCGGAAGGGAGAAGGTCTCCCTCCCTGTAAACCCCTTCGGATATATGCTTTCTGAGCATATCATAAAGTTTCTTATGCTGCGGAATGTTCTTCTCCGGTCTCATGAATGATAAATATTCTGTAAATATATTAGATTTTACTTGTAAATACAAGTTAATTCATTTATTTTTGTAATAACTGATTCATAATAAGATGTAATTTTATTATTTTAACTTTGAAATACTTATTCTAACAAGTTATAGAAAGGTGCAATTAACCCAGTCTCCCCCTTTGAAGGGGGTTGGGGGGATGTTCAGAGACGAAGAAACACCCCCCTGCCTCCCCCTCCAGGGGGGATATCAACCAGCAACCAAATATGGCCATACCAGTAACAATGCCAAAGCAGGGGCAATCGGTCGAGACCTGCATAATAACCAGATGGTATAAAAAACCAGGCGACAAAGTAACAACCGGCGATCTTCTTTTCTCCTATGAGACCGACAAGGCAGCTTTCGACCTTGAATCGCCGGGCGATGGGATCCTGCTCGATATATTCTTTGATGAAGGAGCCGAGGTGCCTGTACTCGTAAACGTTGCAGTGATCGGGGAACCCGGAGAGCCCTCAGTTCAATTCATGCCGGGAAATACATCCGGAGTAATTACGTCCGCCGGTGACCGGGGAGAAATAAAGGGTATGGCAACGTCAGCGCCAGTTAAGACAAATTCAGCCGCTCAGGCTGATTCAAGGATAAGGATATCTCCAAGAGCCAGGAAAATGGCAGAGGATAAAGGACTCACATTTTCAGGTCTTACAGGCTCAGGACCGAACGGTAGAATTATTATCCACGACATCGAAGAAGCTCTTGCAGGCAAGAGCTTTGTTTCAAAAAGAATATCTGTTACAGGCGCAGAATTTACAGAACAACCTGTAACCAACATTCGCAGGATGATTGCTAAAACCATGCATTCCTCCCTGCAGAATTCAGCACAGCTTACTCATCATATGAGCGCTGACGTCAGTCGTCTTCTTGATGCAAGAAGAAGAATCAAGGAGGAGATCAACTCGGGCAGGAATACACAGGACATCACGCTCAACGACATGATTTGCCGGTGTGTGATCAGGGCTCTCGAAAAATTCCCTGAAGCCAATTCACACTTTCTCGGAGAGACGATCAAAACCTTCAAAAAAGTGCATCTGGGGATGGCAGTGGATACACCCCGGGGATTGATGGTCGCGGCGATAAAGAATGCAGATGATATGGATCTCCGAACATTGTCGGAGAAACTAAAGAGTGTTGCCGAATCGTGCAGGAAGGGGAACATTGATCCTGAGCTTCTTCAGAGCACCTCAGCTTCATTTACAGTCTCCAATCTCGGAAACTACGGTGTCGAGATGTTCACCCCGGTTATAAACCTGCCTCAGGTATGCATTCTGGGAGTCTGCACGATTATGCAAAGGCCTGCTGATACCGGTAACAATACTTTCGGTTTCGTTCCGTATATAGGCTTATCTCTTACCTATGATCACCGTGCAATAGACGGAGGTCCGGCTACTTTGTTTCTGAAAGAGATAAAAGAACAGATAGAGAAGTTTGAGTACAAGTAAAAGGATTGCATGATTGCATGATCGCACGATTGCACGATTGCACGATAAAAAAAAGAAGAATGCCAAAAAGTCAAAACATCAATCCGAAGGTTGTTCGGAAGCCGCAATTCATTGAAATCAGTAAAATCCCTGTTAACCAGTATAATAAAACAATCGCTGATGAAAAGAAGAACTTCAGCAGGGAGGATATGGTGAAGATCTTCCGCGATATGGTGATCATCCGTGAATTTGAGACCATGCTCAACCTGATAAAGACAAAGAACGAATATAACGGCATTCCCTATAACCATCCCGGACCGGCTCATCTCTCAATCGGGCAGGAAGCATCGGCTGTCGGAATGGCTTACAACCTGGGAATAGACGACTTTATCTTTGGTTCGCACAGGAGCCACGGAGAGATCCTGGCAAAAGGGCTCTCAGCTATCAGCAAACTGGATGAAGACAACCTTTATTCAATTATGAGGAGCTATTTTGGCGGCTCCGCCCTAAAGGTTGTTGAAAAAGGATTCCGGGGAAACATAAAAGACCTGGGAATTCATTTTCTCCTTTATGGAGCTCTGGCTGAAATATTTGCCAGAGAGAACGGATTCAACAAGGGTCTTGGAGGTTCAATGCATGCTTTCTTCACTCCTTTTGGCATCTATCCTAACAATGCTATCGTCGGAGGATCGGGTGACATTTCCGTGGGCGCTGCTCTATATAAAAAGATTAACAGGAAACCAGGCATCGTGGTATGCAATATAGGCGATGCATCAACAGGCTGCGGGCCTGTATGGGAAGGCATCTGTTTTGCAACGATGGACCAGTATAAAACACTCTGGGAAGGAGATTATAAAGGTGGTCTGCCGCTGATATTCAACATAATGAACAACCTCTACGGAATGGGTGGACAAACCTGGGGCGAAACTATGGGTTATGGGATACTGGCACGCCTTGGCGCTGGTGTCAATCCTGAATCGATGCACGCGGAACGCATCGACGGATATAATCCTCTTGCGGTGATAGACGCTTTCAGCCGCAAGAAAAAGATAATTGATGATAAAAAAGGACCGGTCCTGCTCGATACCCTGACATACAGGATCAGCGGCCACTCACCCTCGGATGCCTCTTCCTACAGGTCGAAGGAAGAAATAGAGGCATGGCAGAAAGAGGATTCACTAATTGAATATGGAAATAAACTGGTCGATGCGGGAATAACAACCAGTGATCATCTGGAAGGGATCAGGCATGAAACAACAGACCTGATAACACATATACTGAAACTGGCTGTAAATGATGAGATATCTAGCAGGCTTGACCTTGCAGGCAATCCGGATGCCATTGGAAAAATGATGTTTTCAAATTGTTCTGTTGAAAGAATGGAACAGAGAACTCCCGAAGTGCTGATTCCACTGGAAGAGAATCCGAGAGTAAAATCACTCAAAACAAAGGAGAGATTCTACAGGGACAAGAAGGGCAATCCTGTTTCAAAGGCTAAGGTTTTTCAGCTTCGCGATGGAATCTTCGAGGCAATAATCGACAGGTTCTACAAAGATCCCACACTTGCAGCCTGGGGAGAGGAGAACCGCGACTGGGGCGGCGCTTTTGCTGTTTACCGGGGTCTTACCGAAGCCCTTCCCTATCACCGGCTCTTCAACTCTCCTATTTCCGAGGGTGCAATTGTCGGAACTGCAATAGGTTACGGAATGTGCGGCGGAAGAGTCATCGCGGAAATAATGTACTGCGATTTCCTCGGACGTTCAGGCGATGAAGTCTTCAACCAGCTCCCAAAATGGCAGGCTATGAGCGGGAACATAATCAGGATGCCTGTTGTATTGAGAGTTTCGGTAGGATCAAAATATGGCGCCCAGCATTCTCAGGACTGGTCGTCGCTTACAGCGCACATACCCGGATTGAAAGTAGTTTTCCCGGCAACACCATATGATGCGAAGGGACTTATGAATTCAGCCCTTCAGGGAACCGATCCGGTGATATTCTTCGAAAGCCAGAGGATATATGACATAGGCGAAATGTTCCATGAAGAAGGTGTCCCGGAAGGTTACTACGAAATACCACTGGGCGAACCGGATATTAAGAGACCAGGTGATGACATAACAATTCTGTCAATCGGCGCTACTCTCTACACAGCAATTAAAGCAGCCGATATCCTTCATGACTCTTATGGGATAAATGCAGAAGTTATCGATGCCAGATCCCTTGTACCTTTTAACTATCTGCCAATCATTGAATCGGTTAAGAAGACCGGAAGAATACTCCTTGCCAGCGATGCTTCATCGCGCGGATCTTTCCTGAAAGAAATGGCACAGACAATTACAGAGCTGGCATTCGACTTCCTCGATGCTCCTCCTGTGGTTGTTGGATCACGTAACTGGATAATCCCTGCACATGAAATGGAACAGTACTTCTTCCCTCAGCCTGAATGGATAGTCGACGCAATTCACGAAAAAATTATGCCTCTTAGCGGACATGTTTCCGGGCAGGATTATTCAGACAAGAAAGCTATTGAACTGAATAAAGAGGGAGTATGATGTTTGTTGAAACTTTAATTTAACAGCAACGCTTTGCGATCTATGTAATTCTTTGCAACCTTTGCGGTTAATTTAAAATATTACAATATTTAAATGAAACATGATAATTATAAATCTCAGCGAAAGGAAGTTGCACGTTTCATGCGGCGTCTTTACAGGCAGGGACTGACTACAACTTCCGGCGGCAACATAAGCCTGAAATTAAATGATGACGTAATTCTTATAACTCCCTCAGCCACCGATAAAGGAAATATGAAATGGAAAGAGGTCGGAATAATGTCGATCCTTGGTGAAAACCTCACAGCCGGTTTAAAGCCTTCAATTGAATCAGAGCTTCACCTGAGAATATACAGAAAAAACAGTGGTG
Source organism: uncultured Rikenellaceae bacterium (assembly GCA_964638545.1). Lineage (GTDB taxonomy): Bacteria > Bacteroidota > Bacteroidia > Bacteroidales > VadinHA17 > LD21. The sequence goes on from CAZXAM010000025.1 coordinate 29,102, forward strand.
TGAACGCCATTGTACATGCGCATCCTGTATTCGCTTCCTCATTTACAGCGATGAAATCGACAATCGATACCAGCCTCACTGCGGAGGCAAGGGCAATCTGCGGTGAGCCAAAGTTTGTCACATATGCTCTTATGGGATCACAGGAATTAGCTGAAGTTACAGCCGGATTCGCTGCTGACTCCGATGTGCTCCTGCTTGAAAACCACGGTGTTCTGACCACAGGTAAAAATCTCCTGAGCGCTTTTGACAAACTCGAGGTTCTTGAAAATGCAGCCAGGATGACTCTGATAGTTAGTCTTTCGGGCAGGAAAAAAGGATTAAACCCTGCAAGGTTGAGAGAAATAGATAAGCTGTTCAGATGATAAAAGGTGTTCTTTTCGATATGGACGGCGTGCTTTCCGATTCAGAACAGTACATTTCAAAGGCTGCAATTATGATGTTCGGCGAACTCGGAGTGAAGGTAACTCCTGAAGACTTCAAACCATTTATCGGTACGGGAGAAAACAGGTATATCGGAGGTGTTGCTGAGAAATACGGACTCAGTGTTGACATTGAGGAGGTTAAGTCGCGCACATATCAGATATATACCGAAATCATCAAAGGAAATCTTAAGGCTCTTCCGGGATCCGCCGGTTTTGTAGGATATTGTCGTAAAAGGGGATTTAAAATAGCCGTCGCAACCAGCTCCGATAAGATTAAAATGGAAGCCAACCTGAATGAGATAGGATTGCCGGCTTCCTTATTTGATGCAACAGTAAATGGCCTTGAGGTGCAGAACAGGAAGCCTTCTCCCTACATTTATCTCAAAGCTTCAGAAAAAATCGGGCTGAAACCTGAAGAGTGCCTCGTTATCGAAGATGCTGTAAGCGGGATAAAAGCCGCAAAATCGGCAGGCTGCAAATGCCTGGCCCTGATGACCTCTTTTGGCAGACATCTGCTTGGCGAAGCCGACTGGGTTTGCACCGATCTGGGCAATGTTCCTGAAGAATCACTAAATTGGTAAAATCATGGATAAAAGAAATCTGGGAAAAACAGAAATTCAAGTATCAGAAATTGCATTCGGAGCCTGGGCAATAGGAGGCTGGTTGTGGGGCGGATCAGATGCCAGAGAAGCCGTCAGGGCAATCGAAACTGCCATTGACAACGGCATGACCACTATAGACACTGCATCTGTCTATGGCTTTGGGCTGAGCGAGGAGCTGGTCGGAAAAGCCATTAAAGGCAAGAGAGAAAAAGTACAGGTCCTGACAAAATTCGGAATGGAATGGATTAAGAAGGAGGGGGAATATTTCTTTGACACTAAAGATAATTCGGGTAATGATATCCAGATTTACAAATGGTCCTCGAAGAACAAAGTTCTGAGCGACTGTGACGACAGCCTTAAGAGACTGAAGACAGATTATATTGATCTCTTTCAGATTCACTGGCCCGACAATACAACACCTGTCTCCGAGACCATGGAAGCCCTCGATATCCTGATATCACAAGGCAAGATAAGGGCAGGAGGCGTTTGCAATTATCCAGCCAGCCTGATGGCAGAAGCATGCAGTACTTTCAACCTTGCTTCCAACCAGGTCCCTTACAGCATGGTAAGAAGGGATATCGAAAAGGATGTGATACCTTATGCCATCGAAAACAACATCTCTGTTTTTGCCTATTCTCCTCTCCAGAGAGGATTGCTGACCGGTAAGATTAAACCAGACCATAAATTCAATGAAGGCGACAACCGTCCGGCAACTCCGTATTATAAAGAACCAAACTTTTCGAGGATCATGGGTCTGCTTAAAGATCTGATGCCGATAGCAGCGGAACATAATGCAACCCTCTCACAGCTCGTCTTGAACTGGACTATCCATCAACCGGGCATAACCTGCGCCCTGGCAGGTGCCAGGAATCCCGGACAGGTGATCGAGAACATCGGGGCAACACGAGTCAGGCTCTCAGATGAGGAGATGACAAAGATCAACGAGTATATTTCGGGAATCTCAATTGATACAAAAGTCTGATATGGCGAAACATAATTTCCTTTCCGAATTGCCCTGGCTCGACAAGATCCACAGCGAGATGAACAGTGTTTCATTACCGGCATTCAGGGAAGTCAACAGCCACATACATACTCCCTATTCCTTCAGCGCCTTTGACAAGCTTGAAACTGCATTCTCAATGGCCAGGGAAGAACAAATAGCGGTCCTTGGCATTAATGACTTCTTCGTCACTGACGGATATGAAGCTTTTGGAAACGGATGCTTTATAAACAATGTTTTCCCTCTTTTCAATATAGAATTCATAGGCTTGCTGAAGGAAGAACAAAAGAAAGGGATCAGGATCAATGATCCCAACAATCCCGGAAGGATCTATTTCAGCGGAAAAGGCCTCGACACTCCATTCCAGCCGGGATGGATCGCCAGAAGGCAGCTTAACAATATGATCGCCAAAAGCCAGGTCCAGATAAGGGCAATGATAGATAAGATGAACGGACCTATTACCACTGTAAATCCCACACTGTCATTATCATACGACGACATTAAAAACAGGTTTGCAAAAGAGCTGGTCAGGGAGCGTCACATCGCAAAAGCGATCAGGCAAATGGCAGGGGAGAATTACTACACAAAGGAAGAACAGATTGGATTTATAGAAACGCTTTACGGCGGGAAGAGATCCAAAGCCGGCATGGAAGACCCGGCCAGTCTTGAGAATGAGATCAGGTCAAACCTCCTCAAAGCCGGCGGATCTGCCTTTGTTCCGGAAGATGAGCGTTCCTTCCTTACCCTGAAAAAAATAATTAAAATAATTACCGGCGCCGGAGGCATTCCATGCTACCCTGCTCTCCTTGATGATCCTGCAGGAAAATACACTGAATTTGAAAAAGATGCCGAAAAGCTTTTCGCAAATCTGACTTCATACGGTGTTGAATGCATTGAGCTGATACCTGGCAGAAACGAGCTGGCATGTCTTAAACCATTCGTTGAATTCTTTTATAATAAAGGTTTTGTCGTACTTTTTGGTACCGAGCACAACACTCCTGAACTGACACCTCTGACTGTCACTGCCAGAGGATCTGTTAAGCTTGATGAATCGCTTAAGCAGATCTCATGGGAAGGAGCATGTGTCGTTGCCGCCCACCAGTACCTGAGAGCTCATGGCCGGCAGGGATATATGCTGGATGACGGGAATCCAAGTCGTGATCAGAGGGATGAGCTGGCCAGGATCGGGCAAATGGTTATTGAATATTTCTTAAACAAGAGGCAATATGAACCGCGAAATAAATGATCTGATTCAGCTATCAAGACTTTATGGATCCAACAAGGATTATGTCATTGCAGGCGGGGGAAACACATCGTACAAGGACCATGAAACTCTGTGGGTCAAAGCCAGTGGCGAGCCGCTGGCCCAGCTTACCGAAGAGGGACTGGTAGAGCTCGACCGCAGTAAGCTAAAGGAAATATCAGGGAATATTTATTCCGAAGATCCGGTTGAAAGAGAAGATCAGGTAAAAAATGATCTTTACAAATCCATAAAAGACCCGATTAAAAATAAACGGCCATCAGTCGAGACATCTCTGCATGAGATGATCAGGTATAAATTCGTTGTCCACCTCCATCCTACCCTCATCAACGGGATGCTCTGCAGCAGGAATGCAAAGAACATGGCTTTGAAACTTTTCGGTGAAACCGCTCTTTTTGTGCCGTACACAGATCCCGGTTATACTCTTTTTAAAAAGCTCGAGAAGGAGATCACCGGTTATAGATTGAAATACATGGCCGATCCAAAGATCATCCTGCTGGAAAATCATGGCGTCTTCGTCGGCGCAGACACAACCGATGGAATAAAGGATACTTATGATGAGATCTTAAATATTATCAGAAAAGAGATTACTGAAATAAGCGAGATCGAGGATCTGCCATATAATCCCTTGATGAACAGGGTACTTCCGGGATTAAGAATGATAATGTCGGATGAGAAGCCAAGGATAGTAAGACACAGACATAATACACTCATTTCCAAATACTATTCAAGCCAGCAGGAATTTCATAAGATTTCTCTTCCGCTTACACCCGACATAATAGCATATTGCAAGACAAGGTTTCTCTATGTCGATCATTCAGCAACTCCGGAAAGAATACTCGACTCAGTTAAAACCCAGCTGCCGCGTTTCAGGAACGAATATGGATATACTCCCAAGGTTATCGTAATAAAAGATATGGGCATCTTTGCCATCGATGAATCTTACTCAGCGGCAGAGAATGTCCTGAATGTTTTTGAAGATCTTATCAGGATAAGCCACTATGCCCAGCAATGCGGGGGAGTAAAATTCCTCACCCCCGGGCAGGTTGATTTCATTGACAAATGGGAAGTGGAGAATTACAGGAGGAAGGTTGTAAAACAGTCTGCGGGAGACAGCAGGCTTAACGGCAAAATAGCAGTTGTGACAGGAGGAGCACAGGGTTTCGGAGCAGGTATAGCGGAATCTCTTGCCAGGCTTAATATGAACGTGGTCGTGGCCGACATCAACGATGAAGAAGGAAAAGCATTGGCAGAAAAGCTCAACGACCTGAAGTCGGCCGGCAGGGCTCTTTTTGTCAAAACTGATGTTTCCGATCCGGCGTCGGTGAAGGAACTTATAAATACCACCGTCAGCCATTTCGGAGGAATCGACATTTTCGTAAGCAATGCCGGCGTTCTGAGGGCAGGAGGACTCGACGAAATGGAGCCGGAGGTTTTTTCAAAGACGACACAGATCAACTACAACGCCTATTTCTACTGTGCCAAATATGCCTCAGAAATAATGAAGATGCAGAATGCCGAGAGGCCCGAATATTTTTCGGACATCATTCAGATAAACTCAAAATCGGGCCTTCGCGGAAGCAACCGGAACTTCGCATATGCCGGAGGCAAGTTCGGAGGCATCGGACTGACCCAGTCGTTTGCTCTCGAACTGGCACCCTTCAGGATAAAGGTCAATTCAATTTGTCCGGGCAACTTTTATGAAGGTCCGCTCTGGTCCGATCCTCAGAATGGGCTCTTTGTCCAATACCTGAAAACCGGCAAAGTCCCCGGAGCGAAGACTATTGAAGACGTGAAAAAGCACTATGAGGACCAGGTGCCGATGAAACGAGGCTGCAGACTTGAGGATGTAATGAAGGCTCTGCTGTATATCGTCGACCAGGAGTATGAAACAGGACAGGCTGTTCCGGTGACAGGAGGACAGGTTATGCTGGGGTAGCCGGCAACCGGTAACCGGCAACCGGCGACCTGAAGAAAGATTGCTTCGCTTCGCTCGCAATGACGGGGGAATTAATAGAAATATCTAAAGATGAGAACCAAGGCAGTTAGGATTTACGGAAAGAAGGATCTAAGGCTTGAGGAGTTTGAGTTGCCTGAGATGAAGGAGGACGAGATCCTTGCACAGGTGATCTCCGACAGCATCTGCATGTCGTCGCATAAAGCCGCACTTCAGGGCGCTGATCATAAACGGGTTCCTGCTGATATCAATGTCAATCCAACAATCATAGGGCACGAATTTGCGGGCGTAATACTTGAAGTCGGAAAGAAGTGGCGGAACAAATTCCACAAGGGACAAAAGTTTTCCGTACAACCGGCAATGGCCAAGACAGGCACACTTGATGCTCCCGGGTACTCTTACAGGTTTATCGGCGGCGATGCCACTCATATAATAATTCCGGATAAAGTTATGGAGGCTGATTGCCTGCTGCCCTATGAGGGCGAAGCTTTCTTCCCCGCCTCACTGTCAGAGCCAATGTCATGCATCGTAGGGGCCTTTCATGCAAGCTACCATATTCCTCCCGGGACATACAATCATGAGATGGGGATCCGGAAAGGAGGCAATATGGCAATTCTGGCCGGCGTGGGACCTATGGGCCTTGGAGCCATCGACTATGCTGTACATAATCCTGAACGCAGGCCCGGTCTCCTCGTTGTGACTGACATCGACGACAGTCGTCTCTCAAGGGCTGCCTGTCTGTTCACACCTGAACATGCCGCGAAGGAAGGAGTTAAACTTCTCTACATAAACACTGCAAAAGCAGCTGATCCTGTAAAACATCTAAGGGAACTTACCGGAGGCAAAGGATATGATGATGTGTTCATCTTTGCTCCTGTCAGACAGGTTGTCGAGCAGGGAGATGCAATCCTGGGCTTTGACGGATGTCTCAATTTCTTTGCAGGACCGACAGATCCGGAATTCAAAGCAGAATTCAATTTCTATAACGTTCATTATGCGTTTACCCATATTGTCGGAACTTCCGGAGGAAACACTGACGATATGAGAGAATCTCTCAGGCTGATGGGAGAAGGCAGGATCAATCCTGCCGTTATGATAACCCATGTTGGAGGACTTGATGCTGTTGTTGATACAACTTTGAATCTGCCGCAGATCCCGGGCGGAAAAAAGCTTATTTATACCAATATTTCAATGCCGCTGGTTTCTCTTTATAAGCTTGAAGAAAAGGGAAGGGCTAATATATTATACGCAGGACTAAACGAAATTGTTGCAAAAAACGGCTATATATGGTCTCTTGAGGCTGAAAAGTACCTGCTGGCACATGCAAAACACATATGACCCCCCATCCCCCCTAAAGGGGGGCTAAAATCCACCACCAAACAACATGGGTAAATGGTTTTGAGCCCTGCTTTGCGGGACAGGGGTTCTAAATTAAGAACTTACACAGAGTGACACAGAGAAGTCACAGAGGAACACAGAGAATAAGATTTAGGAACCTGATTTGAATTTGTCAGCAAATTCCTTCGGAATATAGTTCTCATAGCTCAAACAGACCTCAGTAGCGAAATCGATGCCGGCAGAGACGATATTTCTCCATTGCTCCTCTCCCATCCTTGAAAGATCATCCCTGCTTATTCCATTATTATATATCGCAGCAATCATCCCTGCGTTGAAATTATCACCGGCTCCGACCGTGCTAACCGGAACTATTTTCCGGACCGGATAATTGCCGGAGAATTCTGCCGTTCTTACAAAAACGCCCCGAGAGCTGTCCGTGCAGACCAGACAACTGCAGTGATCTCTGACAAAAGGCCATGCATCTTCGGCATTTTCTGCCCCGAAGATATTCCTGAAATCTTCATGCGATCCTCTCACCAGTGATGCCATCCTCATATTTTCGATAATAACAGGCCTCAGCAATTCTATTTCTGCTGCATGTGATTTCCGGAAATTGGGATCGTAGATGACCATTGCCCCGCATTCTTGCGCCCGGCTTATGAAACCGGCCAGCTTATCACGCAGATCGCTGGTTACAGCGAAGAAGGATCCGAAAAGCAATATATCATCCCTTTTAACATCCGGAAATTCTATGTCGAGTCTTTTCCGGGGCTTCTCCTTGTAAAATGTATAATGTGCATCACTCTTCTCATCCAGCATCGCTATAGCCAGAGAGGTATTAACATCGTTGTACCTGTACACATAGGAGTTATTTACACCATTCTCAGCCAGGAAACTGTCGATCAGGGCACCAACATCATCAGTTCCGTATTCGCTTAAAAACGATACAGGCATTCCTGTCCTGCCCAGTGAAACCAGGCAGTTCAGGATCGACCCCCCCGGTCTGGCTGCCCGGGGTGTGCCATCCTTGAATATAATATCATAAACCGTTTCCCCTATCCCGTAGATTTTTCGCATCAAACAATTATATTTGTTAGCTAAAATAAGAAATAATAATGAAAGCAATGATGCTCACCGGGATCAGGAAGATGGAGATGATGAACGTCCGCGAACCGGTAATAAAAAATCCCGATGATGTTTTGATCAGGATGCTTGTAGTCGGTGTCTGCGGTTCCGACATCCATTATTATACACAGGGGCATATAGGATCGCAGAAAGTAACCTTCCCGTTCACTGTAGGGCATGAAGGTGCAGGAATTGTAGTTGCAACAGGCCATGCCGTTACAAAAGTCAGGACCGGTGAAGTCGTTGCCATTGAGCCTTCCATGCCTTGCGGCAAATGCGACCAATGCCTTTCGGGTCGATCCCATACCTGCCGCAGGCTAAAGTTCCTGGGATGTCCTGATCAGGCTGACGGATGTCTTGCAGAGTATATTGTCATGCCTGAGAATTCCTGCTTCCCTCTGCCTGATAATCTTTCACCCGATCACGGAGCCCTGTCAGAACCTCTGTCAATTGGCATATATTCGGTAAAAAAGGCAGGTGATGTCAGAGGGCTTAAAGCAGGGATACTGGGCTTCGGTCCGATTGGAATGAGCGTTATGCTTGCATTAAAAGCCAGGGGAGTTGAGGTTATTTATGTCACTGACAAGATTGATGAAAGGCTTGCGATTGCGACAAGAGAGCAGGCATTCTGCACAAGTAATCCCATGAGGGAAGACATTGAACAAAAATTCAGGGAAAAGGAGCCTTTAGGCCTCGATGTCGTTTTTGAATGCTGCGGACAGCAGGAAGCCATTGATCAGGCCGTTGAAGTAATGAAGCCGGGAGGAAAGATAATTGTGGTTGGTATACCGGAATTCGACAGGTGGTCGCTGAATGTTGAAAACACCCGCCGAAGAGAAATCATGATCCAGTTCATCCGCAGACAAGTAGATTGCACAGAGGATTCCATCGAGTTGATGCAGAAAGGAATTATAAATGCCGGTAATATGGTAACACACAGGTTTCCCTTTGCCAGGACGCAGCAAGCCTTCGACCTCGTGGCCGGTTACCGCGACGGTGTTATGAAGGCGATGATAGATTTCTGATCGTTGCTTCAGATTCTTGAATTTCAGCAATTACTTAAATCCCAGATCAAGAGCTTTGTCGGTCAGGAAATCCTTAATTTCGTTCTGTGGTGGTTCGGGTATCAGATATTCGACCGGCTCTGAATAGTCAATATCTTTATGAAATGCAAGCTGTTCACGAAAAAGTTTTTCCGAATATAACCGGCCGAAATTTCTGAGGGCCTCATTGCTTATCTCCACAACAGAGTAATAGTCCTTCAGGATAAAATAGAGATCTACGTAATCTTTCCATTTAGCCCTTCGTCCCAAAGCATAAGCTTTCATTGATGCCAGGGATAAAAGTGACGGATAAGATAAATTTTGCTCCAGGCTCAGAGGGTGCTCTATTTCATAAGTATAATTAAAGAAAGTAACCTTAATATCATTAATAAAAAAGTGTAACTGGTCAGTATCCTCGAAGATTTTGACAATTCTGAAAGGAAAAGCTTCAAGCTTTTTTCTTATATCCTTCTTGTTTATATCATTCTTACAGAAAAGATCAAAATCGATTGATCTCCTGTGTCCTAAATGCAGAGCAACGGCTGTTCCCCCCGCCATATAGAATTTCCTTTTAAAAACTTTTAAATACGGAAGAAGTTCATTCTGTTTTCCGGAAAATATTTCCGTGTGCATATTTAGAGAATAATAGAGTGAAATAATTCAGTGTCAGCTCATGATAATTGCCTTTCCTCCTTTCGCTCAGATTAATCGAGTTAAAGAATATTTCGGCAACTTTTTCAATCCCAAAAAGTAAAATGAGTTCTTTTACGGCTTTAATGTCGCCATAGTTTAAAATAAACTCAACCAGCACATCATGGCTTATTTCCTCCTTCCTGTCTTCAGGAGTATACCAAAAAAGAGAACTATGCTTCCTGATGAATCTCTTTACTTCGGGACTGTTCATTTCATGATTGATATATCTTATTAAAGATAGTAAAAATTGCCTGAAAAAACAAGAATTCCGGACAATCCTGAATATAAGTCATTAGAATTTGAATGATACATAGAAGCCTGTCATCTGAGGAGAGGCCGAGAGTCCGAGGCCTGTTAATGTTTCAGGCCGGTGATGGCCAAGGACCTGCCAGAAAGTGAGATCAAAAACCATGAGAAATGCGCCCTGCAGAATAAGAGAATTACCATATCCCCTTAACAGATCGCGCCTTGTTTCATACCGGGTTGACAGATATCTCAGAAGAAATCCGGTTCCTATGTAGGCGGCATCGAGTCCTGCGTTTATCAGAAGCACCTTCTCGGTCTTCATCTGCCGGGCCAGGGCATCACCCACACTTAAAGCTGAACAATCAAGCTGTCCGGTCCCGTAGAGAGAAAAGCCGGCAATAGCGAGGTTCACTGTGTTCCAGAAGAGATTCATCTGGCTGAAGTATTTAAGCTGCCCTGTATAGCTTGCCCATCCATATGCCCCATAGGCAATATTTGCCAGAGCCCACCCGCCCAGAACATACATTCCGTTGTTGTTCAGTTTTTTGCTTTCAAGGCAGAAATCATTAAAGCCAGCCTGACCTGAAGCAAAAACTGAAAATGACAGGAGGACGGCAGCGAGCATCAAAAGTTTTTTCTTATCCATTTGCATTCAATTCCTTGGTTATTGAATTTAAAAAAATTTCAACCACAGAGCCGTTTTCTAATTTTTTCCGGAAATCTTATTCCTGTTCCTTGAGCACCTGCAGTTTATAAAGCCTGTTGTTCAGTATCTGTGAATATTCCCTTGCCTGCCGGGTGTTATAATCTGCATAGGATTTCTGAACCCACTGAAGCGCTTCCTCCACATTCCCGTTAATCTCATTTATTATCCCCATGTTGTAGCAAGCTCTTCCTGCCACCTTTGCCTTTGGGCTGGAAGTTTCCTTTTCCCACAATACCCCGGCATCATCCCAGAGTCCCATACGGGCTTTTCTTTTTGCGATCTTGAAATTATCGGTACCCTTCACAAAATAATCCCTGTAGACCCTGTTATAAAATGGTATTATCCGAAGAGCATAGCCATGACCGGCCCTGTTGCTTACATCAATAATAGCATCTTTCCTTCCAATGAGGCCGGCAACTGCAACCAAAGGAGAACCTCCCTGCCCGGTAAAAACCACTGATTGAACGTGATTAAATTCATCTTCAATCGTCCTGGATGCGGGATCATAAATCCTCCATCCTGTTTTTACGATTGTTTCCATGTTGGCGTTATGCAAAATGTTCGGTATTTTAACTCCCATCACCTCCCTCGAACCTCCGTCGGATGTCGTATAGTTCAGCCTGGCATTGGTGTCGTAATATTCAAGGGCAAAGAGAGCGTCCGTCCCGGTCTCCTTGCAGATCTTGTCTACAATTTCCCAGGAAAGCGGTGCTGGGAATATTCCCAGTTTTGGCGTTCTGAAATCTATATCACTCAGAGCCTTGACTTCTTCAAACCTTTTATTGTTCATCAGCTCTTCAGCGAGGCCTTTAATTGCCTGCATTGCTCCGTCCCTGTCGAGGTCGACCCCTTCTAGTGAGAGGGCTTTATCGATTATGTCAATAATCTTGGTTTCGTCAGTAGGCATGCTCCGGTTGATGACACCGACCTTTTTGATATCCTTTGCAAGGGTCACAGGAGCGGGTTCTATTACATTCAGGTAGAGCTGGTTGGTCTTGCATGAGACCAGGATTGCCGAGATTATCATTAATGGTAAAATTCTTTTCATATCAAAGTATATATTTAATTATTAATGAATCTGTTGCATTTTTATTCCCCCTTCGAAGGGGGACAGGGGGATGTTTGATATCTTAACACCCCCCGCCCCCCCTCAAGGGGGGATGATATCACTCTAAAGTTTTTCCAACTTTATATTCCTTAATGCCGCGGTAGTATACCATGACGTTATTCCAAATGGTTTCGATAGTTCGACTTCGGACCGTATTGACAGGGTTTTATTTCCTTTTGCAAAATTAACAACAGTCTCATCGTCGATCATTGCCCTGACGGAGTCTTCCCTGACGACCAGGCGAACGCGGTACCAACGGTTATTTTCAAACCTCATCAGCCTTGTTGTTTCATTCTCCGAAGCATCCATTTTGTTGATACTGCTCAGTCCAACAACAGCTCCTCCCCATCCTCCGATGATAAGGGTGCAGGGCTCTTTTCCCACCGGAAAAGTAATTCCGCAGAAAAAATCATTTCCGGAAACTCGTTTGGCTTCTAAGGAGACCATATAATCAATTTCAGGGAATTTGCCTTTCCACGTTATGCCGGTGCATCCTTCCCCCATTCCAAGAACTATCTGATCTCCGGAAATATAGACAGGCCCCTGGGGACCGAAATCAGTCACTTCCCAGCCTTCAAGTGTTCTTCCGTTAAAAAGAAATGTGCTGTCCTTCTCTTCAGAGACGACGGTCCGGGGAGGCGAGACATCCTTGTCCCTGCTCCTGCTGCCTGTGCACCGCGACAGAGCAAGAAAGGTTATCAATATGACAGTAAGCCAGTTCCTGGCCTTTACCATTCTTTGTATGGCAATCACACAGGTGGTTTTTTCAAATTTATAAGTTTAATCGAAATGAAGCAAATTAATTGAAAGAAGACTCCCGGAAGAATCTATTTTGTAAATTTGGAGATATAAACCGGCTAATAATAAAAATCATGAAAATAAAACTGAGCGACTATCCCACCTTAAACAAGGAATGGGACAAGGAAAAGACCAAAGAAAAGACTGAGAAGATACTGGAGCGTATCGGAGAGCTTCAGTACAAGATGTATGCAGAAAACAAGCACAGCCTGCTTATCATCCTGCAGGGAACTGATGCTTCAGGCAAGGATGGAATCGTTAAGGGCATCCTGAAATACTGCAACCCGGTGGGATTCAGCACATACAGCTTCAAGAAGCCTACCGAGGAGGAATATTCTCACGACTTTCTCTGGAGAATTCATAATGTAACCCCGCGAAAAGGAGAGACAATGGTCTTTATACGGTCCCACTACGAAGACATTCTTGTCCCGACAGTAGGCAAATACATAGCTCCGGATATAATTGAAAGACGCTATAAAATAATAAACGAATTCGAGCAGGTACTGGAGCAGAACAGCACGAAGGTGTTGAAATTCTTCCTTCATGTTTCAAAGAAGGCCCAGGAAGAGAGACTTTTGGAAAGGATAAACGAAAAGGAGAAACACTGGAAGCATAAGGACGGTGACTGGGATACCCGGGAGCAATTTGATGAATACATGAAAGTCTATGAAAAGATCCTCAACACATGCAACGAGATCCCCTGGCACATCGTTCCTGCCGATAAAAACTGGCAAAAGCTTTATGCTGTTTCTGAAGTTGTACTGAAATCGCTCGGGGATATGGATCTGAAGTGGCCGGAACTGGTGTCGGAAAAATTCAAGCCTGCGGCTATCCAAAAATAAAATTTCATTGCAATGATTGTTGGTTTACCTTTGGAAATCAGGGTAAAACAGCAAGTATGTTAAGAGTATTTCTTTCCAGCTCGTCTTTGATGAGGGAATGAATACCAATCTGATGAGAGAAATCTCAAAATTTCAGGTAACATCAAACAGGATAATCCTGCTTAAATAAACCTGTACCTTCAGGTTTTAAAAAAAAGAATTACTTTGTAAAACTAAAACCTGAAAATTTAATTCCATGAGAAAACTTGTTTCTTCAGTTATCTTATCGGTGCTGATACTTCTGTTTTCAAATTCTGTTGTCGGACAAAATCACAGATTTAACGGCACATGGAAACTGGACATGTCTAAAGTGCCAGCAACCGGGAATTTTCCGGTGCTGACCAAAATCATCATTAAAATAAAAGGAGATAGTCTCCTTACAGAAAGGTTTTATAATACAGGCGATGGCCAGGAATATCCTTTTAAGGAAAACCTGACTCTTGATGGAAAGGAATCTGCCCTGATTGTTTATGATATGCCCAGGAAATCAAAAGCAACATGGAAGGAAAAAGATGCTGTCCTTATCCATGAGGCAACTACCACTGCAAACGGATCAAATGGTCCGGTTGATTTCAAATCAACTGAGACATGGTCTGTTAAGGGTGAAAACAACATCCTGACTATCAGTTTTAAAAATATGGTCTTTACAGATGAGTCAACAGGAACTTTCATATTCAACAAGGCTGTGAATTCACTTTAGTCCTGGGGGATTAAATCTATAAAAATGATTTATGATTATATTGTAATTGGTTCCGGGTTCGGGGGCAGTGTAGCCAGTCTGCGACTCGCGGAGAAAGGTTATAAAGTTTTGACGCTGGAGCAGGGCAAGAGGTTTAATCCCACAGATTTTCCGAAAACGAACTGGAACCTGTCCAAATATCTCTGGGTACCTTCACTCAGGCTTTTCGGATTTCAGAAGCTTTCATTTTACACAACAGCCAGCATCCTCAGCGGAACAGGCGTGGGCGGAGGAAGCCTTGTATATGCAAATACACTTTATACGCCTCCGGATAAATTCTTCAGCAACTCTTCATGGTCGCGGTTCGGTGAATGGAAAAAGATCCTTGAGCCATTCTATGGCAAGGCGGCTTTCATGCTCGGAAGGAAAAAATATTCCAGATTAAATCCGGAAGACCATGCACTGGAAGAGGTTTCAAGAGACATGAATGCTCACGACACATTCGAAACAGTGTATGTCGGTGTCAATCTCGATGGAGGCAGTGAAGAAGCGGATCCATATTTCAACGGCCTTGGCCCCATGCGAAAAGGCTGCACAGAATGCGGCGGATGCATGGTGGGATGTCGTGAAAATGCAAAGAACACCCTCGACAGAAATTATCTTTGGTTCGCTGAAAAAATGGGGCTCGAACTGATACCTGAGACGAAAGCCGTCAGAATAAGTTTCAAAGATGGCCTTTACACTGTTGAAACAAAAAAAATTACTTCGCTGTTCAGGAAAAAGGGCATATATACTTCCAGAGGCATCGTTGTAGCCGCAGGGACACTCGGAACCCTGGAACTTCTCCTCAGGCAAAAGCATAAGTTTAAAACTCTTCCGGCTCTTTCAGACAAGCTTGGCTATGAGCTGAGGACTAATGCCGAAACACTGAGCGCCGTTTCAGGTGCCAGGGAAAAACTAAACAACGGACTTGCGATAACCTCTGTGTTCCACCCGGACCCGCAGACACATGTTGAAATTGTCAAGTACCCTGACAAATCAAATGCCATGAAATGGTTCTTCGGGTTATCTGCCGAAAGTCCCGGTAACAGAACAGGAAGAATTTGGAAGCTTTTAAAGAAGACTTTAACCCACCCGGTCCAATTTTTAAAAACAGTATTTAATTTCAAATGGTCGACAAACATGGTTATTTTCCTTGCCATGCAAACAGTCGATAATGCAATGAGGATGAAGTGGAAGGGAACACTTTTTGGAGGAAAGATGAAAATCGAAAACCGGGGACAGAAAAAAGTTCCGGCCTATATTCCGGTCGGACAGGAGGTCATGGAACGATATGCAGAAAAAGTGAATGGCATTGCCCAGAATATTCTGCTCGAGGTATTATTTGACAGACCGACGACTGCACATATACTCGGAGGTTGTCCCATGTCGGAATCGGCAGGATCCGGAGTTGTTGACAAGAAACTTAAAGTGCATGGTTATCCGGATTTTTACATTACCGATGGTTCTGTTATTCAGGGCAATATTGGCGTAAATCCTTCACTTACAATAACAGCAATGGCAGAATATGCCCTGAGCCAGGTTCCCCGGAAGCCCGGAACCACAGAATCAAAATTGTCATCACAACTTAAACAACTCGAAGACGAATGGATAAGGAAGAGATCGGATTGATCCTTGCAGATCAAAGAAAATTCTTCAAGTCAGGAAAAACTCTTGATATAAAGTACAGACTCAGCAACCTGAAGAAATTAAGATCATTGATACTTAGTCATGAGGATGAGCTGAAAGAGGCTCTCCGGAAGGACTTTCATAAATCAGGTTTTGAGGTTATGGGGACAGAATCAAGAATGGTGCTCACAGAGATTAACCAGGCAATAAGAAGTCTCAGAAGGTGGTCAGCCAGAAGAAGGGTCAGGACACCGCTTGTCAATTTAATTGCTCACAGCTATATCCAGCCGCAGCCATACGGACTGGTGCTCGTGATGGGCCCATGGAACTATCCCTTTCTTCTTTCGATGGAACCGGCCCTGGGCGCTTTAGCAGCAGGTAATTGTGTTGTCTTGAAAGTTTCACAGAAAGTTGAAAATACTGTTTTGGTAATTTCAAAGATACTCAGCCATTTTCCTAAAGAGCTGATCTGTCTGGTAACCGGAGAACATCACCTTAGCGACTTCCTTTTGAATTACCGGTTCGATTATATATTTTTCACAGGAAGCACTTCTATGGGAAAGAAGGTGATGTCGAAGGCTGCTGAAAATCTTATCCCTCTTACGCTTGAACTTGGAGGCAAGAACCCCTGTGTTGTTGCAGCTGACGCAAAACTTGATTTCGCAGCAAGAAGAATAGCCTGGGGAAAATTCATAAATGCGGGTCAGACTTGTATTGCGCCCGACTATTTAGTGATCGATGAAAAAATAAAAGAGCCATTTCTGGAGCTGCTTCTGAAAGAGTTAAAAACATTTTATGGCGATAACCCTGCCTCCAGCAATGACTATTGCCGCATAATCAATTCTGAAAAAACACTCAGGATGAAATCATTGATGGAGAATGGAAAGATCATAACAGGAGGTGTCATAGATGCTGAAACCTGCTATGCTGCTCCTACCATAATAACCGATATAAAGCCGGATGATCCCATTATGCAGGATGAGATCTTCGGACCCATCCTTCCCGTGCTGACATATTCAGATTTCAGCGAAGTGTACTCTATAGTTGATAAGAACCCGAAATCGCTTGCAGCATATATTTTTACCCGGAGCAAAAAACTGGCCAGGGAGTTTATGTCAAGGACGCAGAGCGGCTCGGCAGCCATTAACGACACTATTATGCAAATTGCATCGCCGCATCTACCATTCGGAGGAATAGGACCGAGCGGCATTGGAAGGTACCACGGCAGGAAGTCGTTCGAGACTTTCTCAAACATGCGCTCTGTACTGGATAAATCAAACCTCGTGGATATTTTTGTACGTTATCCTCCATATACAAAATTCAAGGAAAATGTAATCAAATTGCTGATGAGATGATTCCGGGGATCCTCCCCCTTTGAAGGGGGCCGGCGACCGGCTACCGATGACCGGTAACCGGCTCAGACAAAAAAAATTTAAAAGAACATGTTCAAATCCATCGTAAAACTGCTGTTAGTTCTGATGATTGCCATCGCAACAGCAAACGGATGCAATTATAAACGGGAATATTCACCGGAAGTCAGGGAACGGATCAGCAGGGTGGAGAACAACCTTACCCCATGGAACGTTTCAAGGCGCGGACCAAGATGGTCTATTTCGCAAAGGATGGCCTTTTATAACATTAAGGGTCTGAGCATTGCAGTTGTCAATAATTATAAGATCGAATGGGCAAAAGGCTATGGGTGGGCAGATATTTCCGAAAACCGTCTTGTTACGGAAAAGACTCTTTTCCAGGCAGCTTCCATTAGCAAGTCACTGAACGGAATAGGTATAATGAAGCTGGTTCAGGATAAGAAGCTCGATCTTAATGCTGACATCAATGATTACCTTAAATCATGGCAATTTCCCTATGATGAGATATCAAAAAACCGGAAGATCACAGTTGCCAATCTTCTGAGTCATACTGCAGGACTTAACCTCCATGGTTTTCCCGGGTATGAGATAAATGATTCCATTCCTTCTCTTATCCAGATACTTGATGGCAGATCACCTTCAAATACTGAAGCAGTAAGATCGGTTAAGGAACCAGGAATTGAAGTTGCATATTCCGGTGGCGGGATCACGATCTCCCAGCTGATAGTGGAAGATATCACCGGGGAACCTTATGAATCTTTCATGCAGAAAAAAATACTTGATCCGCTTGGCATGAGCAGTAGTTTTTTTAATCAGTTCCCTGACAAAAAATTCAGGAAGCACATTGCCACTGGTTACTATCTCAACGGCGACGAAGTTCAGGGAAAACATCATATATACCCCGAGCAGGCAGCTGCAGGACTCTGGACAAATCCCATCGACCTGTGTCTATCTGTCATTGAGACACAACTCTCATATATCGGGAAATCTGAAAAGGTTCTCTCACCGGAAATGACAAGGCTCAGGCTCACACCGGTAATGCAGGATGCTGCCCTGGGTGTTTTTGTGGATGAGAAGGGAGAGGCAAGGTACTTCACTCATGACGGTGGCAATACTGGTTTCAGCTGCCAGCTCACTGCCTGTCTTGATGACGGCAACGGAGTTGTTATAATGACAAACTCCGACAACGGATCGATACTCCAGGAGATCGTTAACAGCGTGGCAATAACTTATAAATGGAAAGATTACGGACTGCCTGTAAAGAAATAAAACTGACCAGTTTTATCAATCAGACAAATATGAGGATCAGGAGCTGTGCCAAAAAGATCCTGAGGAACATCACCAGCGGATAAACAGTGGCATAAGCAACCGACGGCGCTTCGTTCCGTGCTATTCCGTTTGCAAAAGCCAGAGCAGGAGGATCTGTCATGCTGCCGGCAAGTAATCCACAGATTTCCAGGTAGTTTCTCTTCATAACCAGTCGTGCAAGAAAACCGGTAACGATGAGCGGCAAAATAGTAATGATGGCACCATATCCCATCCAGGCAAATCCTTCGCCGGAGACAAGTGCAGGAATGAATTTCTCGCCTGCTGAGAGGCCGACGCTTGCAAGGAAGAGTACTATTCCAAGCTCACGCAGCATGAGATTGGCTGAAGGTGTCGTATAGGAAACAAGGTGCAGCTTGTAGCCGTAACGGCTCAGCAGGATTGCAACGATCAGCGGGCCTCCTGCCAACCCAAGCTTTATCGGATGGATGATCCCGGGAAACCTGAATGGGATGCTTCCCAGGAGAACTCCAAATAAGATGCCAACAAAGATCGGGATGATGTTCGGTTCTTCGAGTCTTTTTATTGAGTTGCCCAGCTCTCCTGTTACTTTTACCAGAGAATCTTCATCCCCTACTATTGTAAGCTTGTCGCCCATCTGGAGCCTCAGCTCGGGAGAAGCCACAAACTCTAACCCTGCCCTGTAGATTCTGGTAATATTAATATTGTACCTTGTTCTGAGCTTCAGGTCACCAAGTTTCTTCCCGAATACCTCTTTATTGGTGACAAGAATTCTTCTGGAAATAAGTCTGCCCGATCGTGCGGCAAGGTCCATCTCACTGATAGTCCCGATCTTCTCCACAACCGCCTGGGTATTACCCTTACTTGTCACAACAAGTATTATGTCTTTCTCATGAATAACGGTCTCAGAATTAGGAGCTATCAGATCGCGGTCATGCAGGACCCTTGAGATCACAAATCCTGTTCCGGTCAGAAGAGTGATATCACGGATCTTTTTCCCGAACAGTTGGGGATTGGTAACGACAATGCTGATACGTTCAGGCAGTGATTCGACCGGATGTTGTTCCCTCTCATACTGGTCAAGCTCGTCACTGACCTTGATTTTCAAAGTTTTCCGGAGTACCAGCATGGTCAGGATTATGCCCAGCACACCGAATGGGTATGCGACTGCATAACCAAGGCCGATCTGGGGAATCTCTTTCCCTTCCGAAAGCTGGATCAGCGCCTGCTGTGCTGCACCGAGTCCCGGAGTATTTGTGACAGCACCCGACATGACACCCACCAGCATCGGCATTGATGTTTTTGTTATTAAATGAAGGATTATAGTTACAGTTCCGCCGAGCAGGACGATTATCAATGCCAGCAGGTTCAGCGAGAGTCCTCCTTTCCTGAAGGATGAGAAGAAACCCGGACCAACCTGCATTCCTATTGAAAAAACGAACAGTATAAGCCCGAAATCCCTGATGAAATCAACTACCATGGTATTGGCTGTGAATCCAAAATGGCCGATGGCAATTCCCGCGAAGAGAACAAAAGCAATTCCGAGTGATACTCCGAAGATTTTTAGCTTTCCAAGCGACACACCCAGGGCAACCACAAAACAATATATCAATATTGTATGTGCTACGGATTCATTGAAGAGAAGATCTTTGAGCCAATCCATTATCGGGTGTTTGTTACAAAAGTAATCTATATCGTGCAATCATGCAATCGTGCAATCGTGCAATCATGCAATCATGCGATCTTCCCCGCCTCTCCCACTCCTTTGGGACCCAGCCCCCAAACCCCCTAAAGGGGGCCTAAATCCTGGACAAATTACTTTTAAGAATCGGTTTTAAACCCCCTTCAGGGGGCAAGCCATCAGGTTTCTTACTGATGGCTGGGGGTTTCATGAACCTATTTTGAAATTAGAAAATATTCTCCGACATTTAACCCCCAATTATTAAATACCCTTAAATATGCTTTACAAACGTCGCGATTTCATCAGGATAAGCGGGATTACGGCAGCCGGATCACTAATGGTCCCATCATTGCTTCAATCATGCAGGGGATCATCATTATCAGGTAATTTCAGCACGTACCTCGATCACTTCGAGGTGTCGGTTGATTTGCTGAAAAAGGTAATTGCAACAGCTTTATCCAAGGGAGGAGACTATGCCGACCTTTACTTCGAACATACTCTTAACAATTACAGCAACCTGGAAGACGGAAAGGTCAACCAGGCATCGTCGAACGTGGCTTACGGCGTCGGAATACGGGTGCTGAAGGGTGACCAGACAGGTTATTCGTTCACTGAAATAATCACTCCCGAAGCGATGCTGAAAGCTGCAAACACCGCTGCCAGCATTGCCAATGAAACCGGTAAACCGATAACAGAGAATATTGCCGAACTGGCCGCTTCGAACCTCTACCCGATAACCACATCCTGGGAAAATACATCAGTCAGGGAAAAGATTCCTTACCTCGAAAGAATGAACGAGAAGGTATTCGCTCTCGACAATAAAGTTACCAAGGTCAATGCCTCGATTGGCGATACAACATCATATATTCTTTTCTTTAACTCTGAAGGATTAATGGCATGCGACTACAGGCCGCTTGTATATATTTCCGCAACCTGCGTAATGGAGAAAGAGGGACGGATCGAGAATTTTTCGGTCTCACGCTCGGCAAGGAAAGGCGCTGAATTCCTCTCCAACGAAATGATCGACAAGCTTGCAGCGGAAGCTGTTGAAAAGGCAAACCTGCAGTTCCTGGCAGGCAAGCCAAAAGCCGGGGAAATGGAAGTGGTCATGAGTCCCGGTGAATCTGGCATTCTTCTTCATGAAGCAATAGGTCATGCATTTGAAGCCGACTTCAATAGAAAGAAAACCTCAATTTTTTCAGACAAGCTGAATAAGAAAGTCGCCGAGGATTTTATCTCTATCGTTGACGACGGCACCCTTCCTTCGGACCGCGGGTCTCTGAATTTCGACGATGAAGGGATCCCCACCGAGAACACTACTATTGTCAGGAACGGTGTTCTCACCAGCTACCTTCACGACCGGATCAGCGCGGCATATTACAAGGTGAAACCAACAGGTAACGGACGCAGGCAGAGCTTCAGGTTCATTCCTGTTCCAAGAATGAGATCTACCAGGATGGAGAATGGTCCGCACAAACCAGAGGAAATTATTGCAAGCGTTAAGAAAGGGATCTATGTGGACAGCTTCAGCAACGGACAGGTGAATATCGGAGCAGGAGATTTTACATTCTTTGTAAAAGCCGGATATGTTATTGAAAATGGAAAACTTACAATGCCTATTAAGGATATAAATATAATCGGGAACGGACCTGTCGCACTTGCAGATATCGTGATGGCAGCTGACGACGCAAGGCTGGCCGACGGTACGTGGACCTGTGGAAAAGCAGGGCAGAGCGTTCCTGTGACGCTGGGGCTTCCCACAGTGAAGATCAAAAAGCTGGTTGTTGGTGGAATTAATGCTTAAAAGAAAATCACGCTATGAATACACAAGAAAAATATGACCTGGCCGACATGGTGATTGCTCACGCCCTGAAAAACGGAGCACAGCAGGTATCGGTATCGATCGACGAAAGCAGGAACAATGATATCGAAATCCGCGACCAGCAGATCGACAACTTAACGGAATCCAACCGTAACAGCCTGACCATCAATCTTTATGTTGATAAGAAATACTCTTCACACTCCACGAACAGGATGAAGAAGGATGAGCTTTACAAATTCGTGGAAGAAGCCATTGCTGCAACACGTTATCTCGCAGAGGATGAATTCAGAATGCTTCCTGATCCCTCGTTGTTCTACAAAGGAGGAGGAGCCGAACTAATGGTAGTCGATCCAAAGATAGATGTTATCGAACCACAAACCAGGATCGAACTGGCAAAGGCTGTGTTGGATGAAGCTTTTAAAAAAGACGAAAGAATAATTTCAGTAAGCTCCGGTTATTCAGATGGTTTAAGCAACAGGATCTATGTTACGAGCAATGGTTTCAGAGGCGACTCGGCAAGAAGCAGTGTCTCACTGTCAGCATCCGTATCGATCAAGACCGACCAGGGAAGGCCCCAGGATTACTGGTATGAATCAGCTCTCTTCCTCGATAATCTTAAAAAGACGGATATAGGGAAGAAAGCCCTCGAAAGGACGCTTAGGAAAATAGGGCCCAGGAAGATCAGCTCAGGAAAATACACAATGATACTGGAAAACAGGGTTGCTGCAAACCTTATGTCGCCTCTCTACAACGCGCTGTCAGGATATGCAATTTATCAGAAGCAATCTTTCCTGACGGAAAAAAAAGATCAGCCTATTGCTTCTAAAGTAATGACTGTATGGGACGACCCTTCAATTCCTTCAGGTCCGGCCTCACGGAATTTCGACAGCGAAGGTCTTGCAGCCGGAAAAAGGGTTATTGTAGAGGAAGGAGTCCTGCGCAACTTTTATATTGATACTTATTACGGAAAGAAACTTGGTATGGATCCTACATCCGGCAGTTCTGCAAATGTAGTGTTCAAACTGGGAGACAGGGATATGGAAGGGATGGCTAAATCGCTCAAAAAAGGCATTCTGGTAACAGGATTCAACGGCGGAAACTGCAATGGATCGACAGGTGATTTTTCATACGGTATCGAGGGTTATTTCATTGATAACGGTATTGTTGCTTACCCTGTCAACGAGATGAACATCACGGGCAACATGAAGGAAATCTGGAATAATCTGGTCGAAGCGGGAAATGATATTATTGATGGCAGTTCTGCAATGATTCCATCCCTGATGATTGAAGGGATTGACTTCAGCGGGATATAATTATCGTGCTAGCTGCGAGCCGTTTATCTGATTACTCCACCGACGACAGGTAGAGTAAGAGTTGTAGCATCCAGGTCCACAGTAAGCTTTGTGCCGGCTTCCGGCCATAGTGTAAATTCACTGTCGCCTGAGAAGATCATCATTTACCTTTACATTGCTGCCAGTGGTTTAGGGAAGAACTACAAGCCAGACTGACAGGCTAACCGCTGTTTTATCCAACCTTCGGGATCTTCATAGACCCCTTCCTTAAGAACCCTCTGAAGAAAAATGAACGAAAGATAAACTTGACTTTGGTTCATGTCTGTCGTAACTTTGATTATCAAAGACATCCTTCACTGATAAGTGTTGACCAGATATACATTCTTTCAATACCATGAAATACACAAGAAAACAATTTCCGGAAAAAGGTACTGATGGATCCAGCCTCATTTCGGAGATGAAATCGATCAAAACAAAGGATGCTGCCTGGCTGAAAGGAAAAATGTTCGGTTATATCTATTATCCTGGTGACAAAACCGCGCAGGTCGTTCAGGAAGCTTACCAATTGTTCACTTCAGAAAATGCACTGAATCCTTCGCTTTTCATATCTCTGAAAAAATTCGAAAGTGAAGCCGTACAGATGATGGCTGATCTCCTCCATGCTTCACCTGAAGCTGCCGGGAGTTTTAC
>CAZXAM010000026.1:0-11493 GCA_964638545.1 uncultured Rikenellaceae bacterium
TTACAATCTCGTCTACATGGGAAGTAACTTACAATTAGTTTTCTACAAAAACAAGAAAGGTCCGGTTCTGGTAACGGCTCTGTTAAACGAAGTAGAAGCTGATCTTCCCATCGAATCATATCGTGATTCAAAGGGAAAGGTATTCGGGCACTACTATGAATGGGAGAAACTGAATAAATACTATCAGGAAAAGCTCGATGTCTTTTACGCAAAAAAGTCAGAAACTGAAAAAGCAAAATGAATATGAAAAATGGGCTGAGAACAGGTGTCGACGGAATCGACCCTGATGCCGGTCTTGCTTTGGCAGCCGAAGCTTTCTTTGATAACGAATTAACTCATGAATCTGTTTAAAAACAATAGAATAATTAACTTTGTAATAGCAGATGCAGGCAAAGAGGAGTACTTTCCAAAACCTCTATGAATGTGCATCTAAATCCCGTAAATCACATCATTAAATATCACTGAAAGTAACGAGAAAAAAATATAAACTGCTTCTGATAAGCCCGAGGCAGGAATACATTGGTTATACCGCCCATGTCCAGCTTGCCAGGATGTTCCGTAGGAAAAGACTTATGATCCCTCTTGCACTGCCGGTTGTGGCAGCTTACACCCCTGATCATTATGATGTCCGTATCGTGGATGAGGAAACTGAACCACTGCCCTCTGACTTCAGACCCGACATTGTTGGCATCACTACGCTGAATGCCACAATGAAAAGAGCTTTTAATCTTGGCGACTATTTCCGTGGGGAGGGAATAACCGTAGTTATGGGAGGTATTAATGCTTCAGTCCTGCCGGATGAGTACCTCAGACATTCAGATTCAGTCGTTATCGGAGAGGCAGAAAATGCATGGGAACATTGCCTGAAGGATTTTGAGAAAGGAATTCTTGGAAAAACCTATGCCGCCGATCCGAAACATGATTATAAAAGACCCAGACCGCCAAGGTGGGAGCTGATTAATATGAAACATATCTTTCAGGTTGCGGTGCAGACTACCAGAGGCTGTCCCTTTAACTGCGATTTTTGCCTTGTATCAAAAATTTTCGGCAGGAAAATGAGATACAGGGATATTGACAATGTGGTTGAAGAGATAAGGAACCTGCCGTCGAAATACATCTTTTTTGTTGATGACAATCTGACAATTAACAAAAAATATGCCCATGAACTTATGGAGAAGATTAAACCGCTGGGCATATCATGGGCATGCATGGCCAGTATCGATGTGGCTGACGATGAAAAACTGCTGGAGGAAATGGCCGAAGCTGGCTGTTTTAATATACTTGTTGGTTTTGAATCGCTAAATCCCGATAGCTTGGACGAAACTCACAAGTCCCATAACAAGGCAGGAAAGATCTTCCCCCAGGCTATCAGGAAAATACATAATGCCGGAATACAGATAAACGCATCTTTCATTGCAGGATTTGATAATGATACTCTTGCTGAATTCGACCGTATTTATGACTTTACCCTGGAAACAGGCATGCCAAATGTCCACCTTCATCTTCTTGCATCACCTCCCGGGACTGTCCTAAATGACAGGTTGAAGAAGCAGGGCAGACTCTTTGATGTACCTATTGAAATGGGAGCCGGCTTTTTTCCTACAATTCACTACGCCAGGATGGGACAAACAGAGATGTTCGATAAGTACATGGAAACTATCAGACGGCTCTATTCCTGGGAGACTATCCTTGCCAAAGCAAAGAACCTGTTTTCGAGTGGACAGTTTACACGCCATGGGGCAGATATTTCAGTTACTCAAAAGGCGGGACTTACAGGAATAATAATCAGGGAATTCCTGTTTACCGGGGACAAAAACAAAAGAGCATTATTAAGCTTCTTCCTGCATCTTATAAAGGAGCGGAAGATTGCTGTCGACAGGGCTTTTTCATTTATGCTTACAATGCTTAGTGCACAAATGCAAATTGAAATGAACATGGAACATGTTGAAAGATACAGGTCGATGATCCAGAAGAATGATAAAGGTCCATGGGATGCAATGAAACAACCCTTTCAGGAGGATGAAAAAAACATGCAACATTGCTGAAATCAGTGAAGGAAAAATGAGGTTCTTGGGAGGGGGAGGCATCCCCCTTTTTTCCTGTTATCAACAGTCAGATAATCTGAGAATTACCTGTCAATAAAGGAATATTTTACTTTAGCATGGTGCGAGGGATGATCCGGAAAAGGTGCCCCTTTTGAGACAACCTCCTTTGACATCGGCTTTTATGTTGTAACTTGCATTTTACAATTAATATGAAGATATTAGTAATATCTGTTATATAACCAGATTATGACAAAAGGAAAATGGTTTTTACTTTCAGGATTGTTGATTTTATTTTCTATCCTGGTACAGTTATTAAAGTTAATTCATAACCTTGACAAAGATAAAATTGATGGCTTTTCAGGAGCATTTTTTGGAGTTGGAATTGTATTTCTTTTATATACACTTTTCAAGAGAGCAAATAAGTAATTATTTAATACTCTGAAGGCATATATCCCAGGGCATTTTTATTATTCCCTTTTATGAAATGCTATCCTTAATTTGATGATGGTCTGACAAATTTTAAAATTTAACCTACTAACCATGAAAACCTTTAAAATCTTAATCAGCAGTGTGATCTTATCCGGTATGATCACCGGTAACCTTTTCTCACAGGAAACAGCTGTCATTAAAATTGATCCTGACCGCAGAATAGGAGCAATTGATCCAAACATCTATAGCAGTTTCCTCGAATCTCCGCGGCGGGGTTTATACGAACCTGCATCTCAGTTTGCTGATGAAAACGGATTCAGGAAAGATCTTATAGAGCTTATTAAGGAGCTGAAAGTCCCTGTGATCAGATGGCCGGGAGGAAATTTTGTGTCAGGTTATGACTGGGAGGATGGCATAGGCCCTAAGGATCAGCGTCCGGCAAGGCTGGATATTGCATGGAACCGGATTGAAACCAATGAGATGGGAACTGATGAATATGTGAAATTCTGCAAGCTTATCGGGGCTGAAAATTTTATCTGCATAAATGCAGGAACAGGCACTCTTGATGATGCAAGGCACTGGGTGGAGTACTGTAACTATCCTAAAGGAACTTACTATTCCGACCTCAGAAGAAAGTATGGCAATGAAGAACCCTATAATGTTAAATACTGGGCCCTTGGAAACGAAACTGACGGACCCTGGCAGCTTGGACAAAAAAATAAAGAGGATTATGTCAAGTTTGCCATCGAGGCAGCTAAAATGATGCGGTTGGTATACAAGGATATCAAGCTTGTTGCTTCAGGCTCTTCAAATTACCCTTTGGTTACTTCAGATTATGATCCGAAGGATGGCTGGATTGACTGGAACGATTATGTTCTCGATCATATGGTTGGCGATATTGATTATATTTCCATTCACAGATATGCGACACAGGCACTGCGGGGATTGGCAGATCAGGGCTTCGCTAACCAGATGTCCTTAGGTCTTGAGATTGATCAGAAGATTGAAATCGTACAGGGTCTGATAGAGAAGGCCATGATCAAATCAGGATCTGAAAGACCGATATATATAGCATTTGATGAATACAGTGCACGCGGTAACAGCCTTTCAGGGTCATTGATGCTCGCCCAGCATTTGAATTCTTTTATCCGTCATGCCGATATTGTTAAAATGGCAAATCTTACTTTCCTTACGAGCCTTGTAGGTAGCTCTCCTGAAGGTGTTTACAGGAATACACTCTTCTATCCGTTCTATCTTTATTCACATAATTGCCAGGGCATATCCCTCGATGTGTTTTTACGCTGCGAAAAATACAGCAACGATCTTTTCAAGGATATCCCCTATCTTGATGTGACAGCTGCTTTGAACGAATCTGCAAAAGAGGTGGTTGTGAATGTAATCAACAAGCATGAAACAAAAGCCATCACAACGGATATCGTTCTGCAATCGGGCGATTATACAGGAAGCGCAAAAGCCAATGAGATTAACGGAGAATCAATTAATTCAACGAATACCAAGACTAAAGAGGATGTAAAAATAGTGGTAAAGGATATTAAGTTCAAGGGAAATACAATCCGTTACAGTTTCCCGGCACATTCAATAACACAGTTTCAGATAGCTGTTAAGTAAACAGAAAACATTTTCCAGGTGGAAAGGCCAGTTCCTGGCTTTTCCACTTTTATGTATTATTCTTTTATTGCCTAATTGTCTTTTCAGATCAAGGGATCTATTCAATAAAATGTGAAACATTATTTGCATTTTATTAAACTAAATCCCATATTTGATAGCTTATTAATTTTTATGACACTTCATTGTAATGGGGAACCAATCCGTTCCTTTTATGTATTACCAATCACGAAAAATTATCTTTATAAAAGCCCAAGACTTATGAAATTCCTGTTAAAAATCCTTATCGCCTTTTGCCTGTTCGGATACGGAACATCCCTGAAAGCACAGAGCGCAATTCTCCCTGCAGGGGGAAATGGTTCAGGCCCCGGAGGAACTATAAGTTATAGTGCCGGACAAATTGTTTTTAATTCAATCCAGGGATCAACAGGCACAGTAACCCAGGGAGTACAGCAACCTTATGAAATAATGGTTGTAACCGGCGTTGAGGAAGCTTCGGGCATAACGCTTGAAATCTCCGTTTATCCAAATCCTGCAACTGACTTCCTTAAGCTGATTATACAAAATTATGAGACCGGAAATCTCAGGTTTCAACTTTACGACATTAACGGAATTTCACTCAGGAACAGTAAAATAGAATCGGGGGAAACAAGTATTACCATGAGCAACCTGGCTTCCGGGACTTATTTCCTGAAGATTACAGACAAAAATTTACCTGTAAAGACTTTTAAAATCATTAAATATTGACCTCTTATGAAAAAACTTTTTACTCTCCTTTCAATAGTGTTTATCTCATTGTCTGCCTATTCCCAATCGCCTCAGGGAATGAGCTACCAGGCGATCGTTCGAAGCAATACCGGGGCTCTGGTTACCGGCCAGGTTATCGGAGCTAAGATAAGCATACTCCAGGGATCGGTTAATGGCAGTGTAATCTTCTCCGAGACTTACAGTCCTGCTCCCCAAACCAATGCCAACGGTCTGCTGTCGCTCGAAATTGGAAAAGGCACGGCATCCGTCGGTAGCTTTTCTGGAATTAACTGGGCCAACGGTCCCTTCTTCCTGAAAACAGATATCGATCCGGCCGGAGGAACAAACTACACAATCTCTGGAGTGAGCCAGCTGTTAAGCGTCCCATACGCTCTGCATTCCAAAAACGCAGAAAGCCTTACTATACCATATCCTGAAACAGATCCTGTTTTTGGATCACACGTAGCAAAAGGGATAACTTCTACATTGATTGGCAATTGGAACACGGCTTTCACATGGGGAAATCATGCAGGCCTCTACCGCCCTGTTAGCTATGTCCCGGGTTGGGCTGAAATTACCGGGAAACCGGTCTTTGCCACAGTTGCAACTTCTGGCAGCTACAACGACCTGATCAATAAGCCTGCTCCCTATGTTGGTGGTCCGGGGATCGTCGTTGCAGGCAGTACAATAAGTTCCAACCTTAATCTTCAGGTTTCTGCAACAGGAGATATTCTGACTTTAAATCCGGGGAATTCAGTATTCGTTCCGGGAATTAGCAGGGCAAACTCTTCAATACCTCTTGTTACATCCAAAACAATAACAAATATTACAGCCACAAAAGCTTATGGTAGCGGCAATGTTCTGTTCTACGGTCCTGCAGCTATTACTGAGACCGGGATTTGCTGGAGCGTCAACCAGCCGCCCACTGTTGCCAACAGCTTAATAGCTTCCGGGGTATTTGACGGAGACTTTATTTGTGTACTCGACGGACTTACGGCCAACACGGTATATTTTGCCCGTGCTTATGCAAAAACAGCAGGCGGCACCTATTATGGGGAAACAATAATGTTTACCACTGCTGATGTTCTGCCCGTTCCTACCCTCACAACGACAGAGGTAAGTGGCATAACTGAAACCACGGCTCTCAGCGGCGGTTATATCTCGGCCGACGGAGGCAGTGCTGTCACTGCACGCGGAGTTTGCTGGAACACAAGCCCTGCCCCCACGACTGCCAATCCGAAATCAACCAACGGTTCGGGGAACGGATTGTTTACAAGCAGCATGACAGGACTCACGCTCAACACCAGATATTACGTGAGGGCATATGCTACAAATGCAAATGGTACAAACTATGGTCCGGAGTTGTCCTTTAAGACTGCAGGAGTTCTGCCTTCAGTCACTACAAATGTTCCGGATGCAGTTACAGCAAGTACTGCGGTCCTTGGAGGAAATGTCACCGCACAGGGCAGTGCTTCAGTATCTGCTCGTGGCATCTGTTTCAGCACTTCGCCAAATCCGGTTATCACAGATTCAAAGGTTGCGGTTGGCTCCGGGACTGGCAGCTTTAATACCGCCGACGCAAGATTGAAGCCCAACACTGCCTATTATGTCCGTGCATTTGCAACAAACAGTGTGGGAACCAGTTATGGGGAAAACCAAACATTTACCACTCTGGATGCCGATTACATCAGTTTTGAGAATGGACTGCCATCAGGTTTTACTGGTACATGGGGCAGTGTCGTTACCGGTGATGCAGCTGAAGGATATTTTTCATTATATTCAAATCAAACCGGAGATGAAGCAACTATAACACGGACTTTATTAAATGCCGGTGAGATCTCATATTGGATGAAAAATTCTCAAGGCGTGAATATAGCATTCTTTATTGATGGTACAGAACAAACGACTACAAACAGCGGTGCCTGGCTGAAGAAAAGCTTTCCTGTCACAGCTGGCCAGCATACCTTTAAGTGGAGATCGACTTCCTGGAGCGGTGCCTGGATTGATTATATCATATTACCTAAATAAAACAATCTGACAAGCAGCTTTTTTTTGATATTTGTAGCCAGATTCTTAAATTGTCTTTAAATAAAAATTCTTTTTACCGGAGCAGCCGAAAACCGTTCAGAGTAGGCATTTAATTAACAAATCATTCATGAAACGTGCTCTCTTATTTATCTGTGTCGTATTGCTGATCAGCATGGCAGGATGCAAAAAAAGGGTATGCAGTTGCGAATCCATCGGAGGCGTTCAGGAGGTTCCTATCCTGCCAAGTGAGGAATGCAATGACCTCGAACCCATGATGGGATCCTGCACAGAAATTTAGCCGGAACCGGAAGCTGCTGTCAGGGCAGCTTCTTTTTTTTCATCATTTCCACTTCTTGATCTTTTCTGAAAATAGCTCAATGAAAATTAATGGCAGAATGAAATCAATATCCAGGATATTTGTCGGTGTTATTTTCCTTGTGTCGGCAATATTGAAATTAATATCAATTGATTCATTTGAGATCTATCTCTATGGCTTTGGGATCCTGAAACTGGAATATGCTTTTGTCCTGGCACGGTTAATTATCTCGTTGGAAATTCTGACAGGAATTGTGCTGATAACCGGGATTTACCTGAAGGTGGCTGTTGCTGCTGCCATTGGAATGCTCCTTGTATTCTCTTCTTTCATTCTGATTCTTATTTTCACCCGGAACGATGAGAATTGTCATTGCTTCGGCGAAATTAAAATGTCGCATACATTATCGCTTTTGAAAAATATTCTTCTGGCAGTTTTGCTAGCAATATCCTGGCAGAGCCAAAGTTCAGGATTCAGGTATAGCAAAATCTTTCTGTTGGTTGCGGCTGCTGTAAGCTTCGTACTACCTCTGATCATTTCTCCTCCGGACTCATTTTTTTATTCCAGGAATTCTAAAAACATTACTTATGATCAGTTTACACTTGATGAATTTTTAAAAGAGAATGATCAGTATGCCAATGGCAGGAAAATATTATGCTTCTTCAGTACCGGGTGCAGGTTCTGCAAGCTGGCAGCCAGGAAGATATCGGTTATTGTAGAAAAAGCCAATGATCCTGAAATTGTCAATTATGTGTTTGCCGGAACTGAGGTTTCTGTAGATAAGTTCTTTGAAGAAACAAATTCAACTGTTTTTCCTTATTCATTTATTCCACCAAACAGGTTCCTGAAAATTACAAATGGAGAGATGCCATTGATAATATTACTGGAGGATGGGAAGGTAAAAGGCAAATACGGATATCGTGATATCAGAGAGGACGAATTGATCAGTTTTATGCTGAATTAATAATTAAACTTATACTTTTGAATTAAATATACCTCAGATAGTAAGGATACATGCAGGATCTCTGAAAAGGAACCGAGGGCAAAATAAACTTGACTTTAGTTCCTGGCTTATGTAACTTTGATAAAGAATTCATACAAAGAAATTAACCTATATTCTCAAGATGAAAAATCCGTTGAAAATTTTATTAGTTGTGACGATATGCATTATATGCCTCGAATCAAATGCCCAGACATTTGGAGTTAAGGGAGGTTTGTCCCTCATGAATATGATGATAAAGGATGAATCCGAGAACAATAAGGATGTTTTAAAAATGAAACCCGGATTTCACCTTGGGGCTACTGTAAATATTCCCTTATTCAGGGAATTATTGTCGCTCGAACCCGGGATCTTTCTTAACATGAAAGGCTATACCTGGAAGGAAGATGGAACAGATGTAATCTATGATTGGAGATACACAGAAAAAGTCAGCGCTTATTATATTGACATACCGGTAAATGTAAAAGCTGTTTACGGAGGTGAAAAGATTAAAGGATTTGGAACACTGGGACCCTTTGTTGGAGTCGGATTATCTGGGAAATGCAAAACTATTTCTGAAGTAATATTACCTGAATTCACTACAACCACTTCTGAAACTGAAAAAATAGATTGGGGGAAAGATGAAGTTGAAGATCTCTATAAACGTCTCGATTTCGGGATATCTTTAGGCGCCGGAGCTATTTACAATAATTTTACTCTTGGGATCAGTTATGATCTGGGACTGAAAAATATCTCATCGTATACCGATAACGAACATAAAATAAAGACCAGGATCCTGAAAATTTCCGTCGGCTATATTTTTGGGAAAAAATAATCCCGTATCTCAGAAAGTTTCGCGTCCTGCTTCCTGTTCTGTCAAATAAAAAGCCCCCGGGAGGTTATCCCGGAGGCCTGAATAAATATTAACTAATTCTGTACGAAGTATTACTTCATAAGCTGCCAGTAAACTTTATGTTACTTCTCGCTCTTGGTGCTGACCTTATCAGATTCGGGATATACAAACTTCAGCCTGTTTTCCATAGAAGTCTCCGACTTCCCGCCGATATTAAAAGTCATAACCTGCCTGCCGTCACCCGAACCGCCTCCATCTTCTTCTGACGGAGTAAAGCTTCCTGTATAAGGATTTGTCCCGGTTGTAGGTGTTACAATTTTCCCGTTGTATCGTGCTGATACTATGAAATTTGTATTTGTCGGTATATCGCAGTTGGAATATAAATCGACTCTGACGGTGTATTTACCCTTCTCAATTACAGCTTCGTCGCTATAGGTAATATTCTCATTATTTATATAATCCAGGTCGCAATCGGGATTTGAATCAACATCAAGCTCTCCGCCGTTTTCGGAATACTCGTTGTTATAATAAATTTCTTCCCCGTTGGGTTCAACAAGATGAAGGTCAACATCATTAGCTTTGTCCCATGAGCAGCTAACCTGCAGAACTCCCGTACCTGCCTCAATCCTCGATACTTCAATTGTGCCGTGGTCACTAACCAATCCCTGTGCGTTGCGCAAAGCCAGAACAATTGTAAAGACATCGTTTTCCAGGTCCGGGCTGAACAACAGGATAAGCAAAACATTGCTTCCCGATCCGGATGAAGGAACAGAGTAATAACCCTTAATGTTTTTCACTCCGATCATTACTTCATTGAAGGATGATGTTGTCTGGAGAGATATCGGATTGCTTCCCCCCTCAAGGATGGATGGGTTTCCATAAACAGCGTTAATGACCGGACCTGATGCTGAGGCTGACGAAGCAGGTATTTCAGAATCGGTAAATGTGCCGTTCTGAACTGTAAAATAGGATTTCTCGAGGATGTTCGGAGTGTTCTTTTTCTTGCATCCCGTAAGTGAAAAGATAATTGCCAGGAATAATACCGGCATAATTGTCAAAAAGTTTTTTGTTTTCATAATGGATTTATTAAGGATTATTACTTTGATTTTATTTTTATTTTATACCAATCTACTTCTGTTTAAGCATATCAAATCTAATATATTTATCAGCCAAAGTCAATGCCGTTCCAATAATTATTTATTGCCATAAGCTTTCAGACTACTGAAAATTTACCAGAAAGATATTCCTGCCTTACAGAGAGATCTGATGATTCTTCAGCATCGAAGAACACAAATGTCTCCCTTACGATCGATCCCCTCTCATCCTTTGCGTATAGCTTCATGCAAAGACTCGCCACGGATCCTTTATAAATGTCCGCTACCGGAATGAAGGCCTCCTTGATATCATCATATTCCTTAATGTTTACAAAGTCCTCGACAGGCATGTAAATGTGAACCATTAAAACTGAATCCGGCTTTTCAATGAGGCTTAGCACCTTGATGACCTTTGACAGCCACAATGCAGAAGCCGTGTTGAAATACTCCATGTCGAGCTTAAAATGAGTATATGGCCTTGGATCATTCGCATACTGCTCTGCCCACCTCAATACAGGACCGTAAATCCTGTCTGCATTTTCAGGCGTCGATATGCCGGAAAAGATCAGGTGGCCTGTATACCTGTTCAGGTCTATCTGAGGCGTCTTTAAGGTCTGCTCAATTATCAGATTTGAAAACCCCATCTTCGTTTACCGTATTGTTGATGTTATTGCGTATCGACATTGGAAGAAGGCCGTGTTCACAGGGCTGTCCTTTTTCACGCAGCCACCAGCGCAAAGCTTTAGCTATTCTTCTCCTTCTGAGAACCACTGTGCCAAACTCTTCTGATTTGACCTGATAATATGTCCTCATTTTATTTATAATCTTCTGTTTAGAATTCATTTCTGCCTCTTGCCCGGCCCTGGAATATTTTCAATTCCAGTCTGAAGGTTTTTTTAAATATTGCGAATAGAAATAAGTATGGCCATTCATGCTGGTCATATTGACAACATTGAATCCATTCTTTTCCAGTATCTTTGAAACTTCGTTCCTGTCCATCGTGTTATCCGTCCTGCTGTTCAGAAACTTCTCTAACCTGCTGATAAAATTCACCAGCCTTTCAGGATGGAAGATATTCCTTTTCTCAGCTTTTTCTTCTGAAAAATACCCGATGAACTTGGTCTCGGGAGGAAGAAGCCTTACAAGTGAGTTAAGGAACAGATCAAGATGCTTGATCATATTCAGCTTCTTGAGGTTTACCAGCACGTTTACACTCTTGAGGTCGCTCTCATCATAATAATAATGATGCTTTGAAGAAAGAACGATCAGATTGTTCTCGGTCGACATTCCGAGGCTCTTGATATAACGAAAGAAGTCGAAGCCCCCCTCAGCTATCAAAGTAAGTATATCAGGGCTGAAACCATTTCTCCTGTGAGGGA
>CAZXAM010000026.1:11593-19693 GCA_964638545.1 uncultured Rikenellaceae bacterium
CTGCAATTTCAATTAGCTTTTTCAGAAAGTATCCGGTGGAAGAAAACCCATTTCTTCTCCACGTGCTCATCTATTTCAGAAACGACGATCTTTTTCCTGTCGTAACCCTTTATATCACAATATTGATATATCCGCTCATATGCAAGGGCCTTCTGATCCGAAGAGTCTGAAATGATATGTACAATATCGGTTTTGTAGAAAACGGAGAAAGAGAGCCACCCTATCCACGTCTTAACGCTTGTTTCATAGTAATGATGGCCTTCTTCACCATAACGGATTATCCTGAATTTTCTTTTAGTCATGCTGTTTATGATATTCCGTATAAGCTGTTTCATCATTCCTCTATTTGTAAAGAGTAGTATCTATATCCAGCCCTCTCGTTCCACGGAACCGCTCCCGGAAACTCTCTTTTTCGGGGAGTGATATGAAATTATCAACAAATGCGTCCTGATAATTGATCTTTGGATCAGTCATTGCAGGTTGTAACGCTTTGAGAGTGTCAACGACAAATGGAATAATGCCGACCTCAGGACTTACAATCTTCTTCGTGAACCTTTTCAGCATCTTAGCCTGGAACTGGTCAGTAGCCAGTGCAACCCTCTCAAATCCCATTTTCCTGGCTTTTTTATACGAATAATAAACGTTTTCGGTGCTGTGCTCCGCCATAGTTTCCGAAAAAATATTCTCCCTGGGGATTCCAAGTGCAATTCCATAAAGGGCCATGATCTCACCTTCAATATAAGGGGTATAAACCGCAGATCCGGAATACATCACATTTTTTGTAATGCCATTGTCGTACAAGTACTTCGACCAGTAAACCCTGCCTTTCATAGTCCAGCTCCAGGTGCTGTCTTCGAAGGGAACACCCGGAACAATAATTATATCATAGGGAGTCTTTCTTGATTCCTCCAGCATCCGGGTACAGGCCCTTTTCGAGAATGTGCATGAACTGAGCAGCAGTACCATAAGTAAAACCAGTCCGCCTCTGATCTTATGTTTCATCATAATGAAACAAATATAATTATAAATTAACTTGACTTGCATCTGGTCCTGTCATAACTTTACATTCGATAAACAGGATCTCGGATCAAATTTAAAATCGAATGGTATGAAAACAGATCAACGGCTTTTAAAACTTCAGGTCACAGCTAATGTCCTGGCAATACTTCTTCTGGTCAGCAGCTGTTCCTATCCTCATATGTACCATTCACCTAATATGATGAGTGTGCCAATGTTTAAAGATAAAGGAGAATTCTTTATAATGCCTGCTGCAAGCTTCGGAACGGTATTCACAAGCTTCGAGATGCAGGGAGCCTTTTCTCTTCCCGGACATATAGCATTAGGCGCAAACCTTCTGACAGGGGGAAGAAATAATGACGGAGCCACTTATCAGGATTTTTCCAAATACCATTATTTCGAAGGATTCGGAGGATTTTATACCTCTTTCCAGGAGAAAGGAGTATTCGAAGTATATGCCGGTTACGGAGAGGGCGGAGAGAATCATACATTTGCCTATAATGACTGGGATTGGAGCGGAGGAGACAACTGGGTTCAGGATGGTGTTGCAGAAATGAAATTTTCAGGGCTCTTCATTCAGCCCGATGTCGGCATCAGAATGAAGAATATCGAAGCCGCATTTTCCTTGAGACTGAGCAGGATCGATTTCAAGGAAGTCACTTACTCCGGAACTACCTATCGCCTCAGCGAACTCAGTGATCTGGACAATAACAGAGCCTCAGTGCTTCTCGAACCGGGATTTACATTCAGGGGAGGTTATGATCCTGTAAAATTCCAGATTCAGGCTGTTTTTTCTCCCAGCCTTTCCAACCACGATCATCCGTTTGAGCATTTCAGGTTCAATATGGGAGTCAATATCAGGTTCGGAGGAAAGAAGAATCTCCCAAAGAGAGAAATTTCCGCGGAATAAATACCTGCTATCGACTTCGGAATAAAAAGATTGCAGAAGAATCATTTCCTGCATAATTCCTTTGACGAAATAAATTACATTTGAGCATATAATTTATTTCGTATGCCACGTCGCGATGATATTAAAAAAATCCTTATTATAGGTTCCGGTCCAATCATTATAGGGCAAGCCTGTGAATTCGATTATTCAGGAACCCAGGCCTGTAAGGCTTTGCGTTCACTGGGATACAAGATTGTCCTGGTCAACTCCAATCCGGCTACAATAATGACTGATCCGGGCATTGCCGATGTCACATATATCGAACCCCTTAATGAGTACGCGCTTACCGAGATAATAAAAAAGGAGAGGCCCGATGCACTCCTTCCTAACCTTGGAGGACAAACAGGTCTGAATCTTTCTTCACTTCTTGCAAAAAAAGGGATCCTTCAGAAATATAATGTTGAAGTTATCGGCGTAAACATTGATGCGATCGAACGGGGCGAAGACAGAATCGCTTTCAAGGAGACTATGAACCGCCTGGGAATCGAGATGCCTGCTAGCAAGGCTGTTACTTCTGTTGAGGAAGCTGAAAAGGTTGCGGCAGAGCTTGGCTACCCTGTGGTTGTGCGCCCCGCTTATACCATGGGCGGAACCGGCGGCGGTCTCGTTTACAACCTTGAAGAGCTTCAAATAATTGCCAGCAGGGGCCTTTCCGCGAGCATCGTCAACCAGGTGCTTATCGAGGAGTCGGTGCTGGGATGGGAAGAACTTGAGCTCGAGGTAGTAAGGGATGCAAAAAACCAGATGATAACCGTCTGCTTTATAGAGAACGTTGATGCGATGGGTATCCATACAGGCGATTCTTACTGCACTGCTCCAATGCTTACTATAAGCAGTGATCTCCAGAAACGTCTGCAGAAATATTCATACGATATTGTTGAGGCAATTGAAGTGATCGGCGGAACTAATGTTCAGTTTGCCCATGATCCCAGAACAGACCGGGTAGTCGTAATTGAAATTAATCCTCGAACATCCCGTTCATCGGCCCTGGCCTCAAAGGCTACAGGATTCCCTATCGCATATGTTTCGTCACTTCTTGCCGGAGGGCTGACTCTGGATGAAATCCCTTACTGGCGCGAAGGAACTCTCGATAAGTACACTCCTTCAGGCGATTATGTGGTAGTGAAATTTGCACGCTGGGCTTTTGAAAAATTCGAAGGCCTCGAGGATAAACTCGGGACACAGATGCAGGCTGTCGGAGAGGTGATGAGCAT
Organism: uncultured Rikenellaceae bacterium; assembly: GCA_964638545.1. Classification (GTDB taxonomy): domain Bacteria; phylum Bacteroidota; class Bacteroidia; order Bacteroidales; family VadinHA17; genus LD21. The sequence goes on from CAZXAM010000026.1 coordinate 14,774, forward strand.
CGGGAAAAATTACAAAGAAGCGCTTCAGAAAGCAATAAGGTCTCTTGAGATCGGCCGTTACGGACTCGGATTCGCTAAAGATTTCAATAAGAAACCTTTGGAAGAACTGATGAACATGCTTAAGCATGCCTCCAGCGAACGTCAGTTCCTGATGTATGAAGCACTGCGGAAAGGAGCTGATATAGAAGAACTTCATAAAAAGACTCATATAAAGACCTGGTTCATCAGCCAGATGAAGGAGCTTGTGGAGGAAGAAGAAAGAATACTTGCTTTTAAAGGGAAGATGCCTCCTGATGATATTCTCATTCAGGCAAAAAAAGATGGCTTTGCCGACAGGTACCTCTCAAAAATCCTTGGCATTCCCGAAAAAGAGATAAGGGCAAAAAGGATCTCGCTTAGGGTTACTGAAGGATGGGAGCCTGTCCCGGTGAGCGGCGTCAGAAACGCAGCATATTACTTCTCTACATATAATGCTCCCGACAAGGTAACTGTCAGCAGCAGGAAGAAGATTATGGTGCTTGGAGGCGGACCCAACAGGATAGGCCAGGGAATTGAGTTTGACTATTGCTGTGTTCATGCTGCATTTGCTATCCGCGATGCAGGATATGAATCAATTATGGTTAACTGTAATCCGGAAACAGTATCTACTGATTACGACACTTCCGACAAGCTCTACTTTGAACCTCTTACCGCTGAAGATGTCCTGAGCATTTATGAAAAGGAAAAACCTGAGGGGGTAATAGTCCAGTTCGGAGGCCAGACACCCCTGAACCTTGCCAGGGAACTCGCCGAAGCGGGTGTTAAGATCCTGGGAACTACTCCCGATACGATAGACCTGGCAGAAGACCGCGACAGGTTCAGGCATGTTATTGAGAAACTGGGAATTCCGCAGCCGGAATCAGGCATGGCCAGCAATCTTGAGCAGGCGCTGGCAATAGCAGAGAGAATTGGGTATCCGCTGATGATAAGACCATCATATGTTCTTGGCGGCAGGGCAATGAAAATAATCCTCGATGAAGAGATGCTAGAAGAATATGTGGCAAAGGCGGTGGGAGTATCGCCCGACAGGCCTCTGCTTCTCGACAAGTTTCTCGAGGATGCCATTGAATCGGAAGCCGACGCTCTTTCCGACGGAGTTGATGCTTTTGTTCCTGCTGTGATGCAGCATATCGAATATGCAGGCATCCATTCAGGCGATTCCGCATGCGTAATACCTTCTGTTGTAATCCAGAAAGACCATAAAAAAACTATTTTTGACTATACCCGCAGGCTGGCGATGGAGCTGAAAGTAGTCGGCTTGCTTAATATTCAGTATGCAATATACGATGACGTGGTCTACATCCTTGAAGCAAATCCCCGTGCATCGCGAACGGTTCCTTTGGTCTCAAAAGTATGCAACATATCGATGGCCAGGATCGCAACCCAGATCCTTCTCGGCCAGAAACTGTCTGACTTCAATCTGAAGAAAAGAACTATAAGGCATTACGGAGTCAAGGAAGCTGTTTTCCCGTTCAATATGTTCCCGTCGATAGATCCTCTGCTGGGACCCGAAATGCGCTCCACGGGAGAAGTGCTTGGTATGGCTGACACATATGGGATGGCATTCTTCAAATCTCAGGAAGCAACCCAGTGCTCCCTCCCATTTAAAGGAACAGTCCTGATCACAATAGCCGACCGCGATAAAAACAGGATTGTCGAAACAGCACAGAATTTCAGGGATATGGGATTTAAGATCATAGCCACCGGCGGAACAAGGAAATTCCTGACCGGAATAGGTGTGGAATCAGAGCTTATACTGAAGGTCCATGAAGGCCGGCCTAATATTGTCGATGCCATAAAAAACGGAGATATTGATCTTGTGGTCAATACACCGGCGGGACGGCTAAGTGAATATGACGACTCCTATATCAGGAAGAATGCTATCAGGTACAAGATCCCTTATATAACAACAACATCGGCAGCCCTTTCTGCCACAAAAGGCATCAGGGAAAGGCAGAACGGTGAATACAAGGTGAAATCACTCCAGGACTATCACTCTGAGATCGAAGACTGATATCTTTACTGAATGCTGGCGCGGATTTGCAATCCGTGCCCGTGATTACTTAACTTAGTCCCTTATCTTACCTTTCAGCTCCTTAATCTCTTTTTCCCTGGCTGAAAGCTGTTCCTCAAGCTTCCCGATCCTGCCGTTCAGGTCGTCAATTTTGCCGTTGAGATCATTTACCTTACCGTTCAGCTTGCCTACTTCATCTTTAAGCGCTGCTACCTGTTTCTGAAGATCTGCCTTTTCAGCTTCAAGACCTTTTATGATTGGAGTATAAACCGATTTTGCATAAAACCATGCTGTCACATAACCTATTATTGCTGCAACCAGGAGTAAGGCAATAATAAAAATTACAGCGCTTGTCTTGGTCATTGCGAGTATTATAAATGCCTGTGCCATGTTATTGTAATTTAATTGAAACTATTGTTTTTCTGTTTTTTGCCCTTCCCTCTTTGCTAATATAATTCTCAAAGGCTTTGCTTTCCCCCAGGGACTCCTTTATTATCCTGGAGGCGGGTATACCTTTTTCTTCGAGGTATTTTCCAACGGCTTCGGCTCTTTCAAGGCCCAGGGCAATGTTGAAATCAGTGGTTCCGACTATATCGGTGCAGCCCTGAACCAGCAGCCTTGAGGCCGGATATTTGTCGAGCCAGGCTTTGAATTCGGCAATTCTGTTGTTTGTTTGCGGATCCGGCTTGAATCTGGCATTGTCAAATTCAAAATAGATCGTGAGGTTCTCAGGCATCATTGCTTTAAGTTTCATTAAAGAATCTGCCTCATTTGTTAGTTTGTCAGGAACTGCAACTACAGGAACCGGTCTGTCGAGCACTGGCTTCAGTTTGTCGTTATAAAGCCATGCAGAAACAATACACCAGATCACAAACGCCGCAAATCCGGTAATTAGGATTCTCATGTCGACTGATTATTTATTAAGTTACTGATCAGATAATTACTCTTACAAGTTAGTTAAAATAATCCAAATTATAAAATACGAAAATCGTTATTCATCCAACGGGAACCGGGCTGAGGTTCGGAAGCGGTACGGAATATCTGCAGAGAGTTAAACTCTACAGGTATGAATAATGAAACTCTGTGTCACTCTGTGTCCCGATAGATATCGGGACTCCGGATTTCCTCTGTGTACCTAAAAATATTTTTGAAAAAATTAAATTTAAGATTAGTCCGGTATTAACTTTCAGGACGACTTCCGGATTAATGAAGCAGCTTTTTCTTGAATTTAACGAAAAGCGCCTCTTCCTCGGTATTCTTTTCAATCCCTTCAATAACAAGGTCTATCAGGCTGTCAATTTTTGAATCCTCAAATCCTGCTTCGATCGCGAACCGCTTCAACATTTTCCTTTCCTTCTCCTTAACGACATCATCGGCCATGATCATTTCTGCTATGTTGTAAAAATGCTCGAACTTTTCCTCGAGGGAATAGGGCGCGTGATAATGATGCCCCCTCTCGGAATGAATGAGCTTCTCAATCTCCGGATCCGTAAGTCCGAATTTCCTGCCCTCCTTGTGAAGCAGCTCCAGCTCCTCCTTCCCAATCTTGCCATCAACCCTCGAGACCTGCACGAGGTATATGAATGCTTCTTTGGTTACCCTTTTACCATGATTCGTTATGAGATCTGAAAAGTTCATATTCATGTTTGATTGATGATTAAAACAACCGCCGTAAAAATATGTTCAACGCTGACAGCCTGGTCAAAATTACTCAAATATCAGGAATAATAATCTATATTTAGATGTCAATATTATTATAGACCTGTCAATACCGATACAGCCATGAAAACCAGAAATGCATCAAAGCTCCTGTTTGCTTTCACCCTGATATTATTTGTCTCTTTGCCTCTTAAATCGCAGAATCTCAAAGCAAATCCTGACCTTGATGAAAAAGTCAGGAAGTTTCTGGCAGATAACTCGAGGCAGTGGTACGACATGAATATTCCTTCAGTCGACGGACAGCTTCTGCATGATATTATTGTAAAAAACAACTATAAAAGCGCACTTGAGATTGGTACCTCAACGGGCCATTCAGGAATCTGGATAGCCTGGGCTCTCAGCAAAACCGGAGGTAAGCTTATAACAATCGACATCGACGAGGGAAGGTATAAGAAAGCCCTGGAGAATTTCAGGCAGGCAGGGCTCTCTGAATACATAGATGCAAGGCTCGCCGATGCGCATCAGCTCGTAAAGGATCTGAAAGGACCTTTTGATTTCGTCTTCAGCGATGCCGACAAGGATTGGTACAAAAACTACTTCACTGATGTTGACCCGAAACTTAAAATCGGAGGATGTTTCACGGCACATAATATTTCTGATCGCGGCAGAGGTTATGGCGGTTATGGCGGACAGGGAACTTTTCTCGACTATGTAAAAAGCCTCAAAAATTACGAAACGACCGTTAACACCTCGGGAGGCGGCGTCTCAATAAGCTATAAAAAGTCCGAAAGATAATCCTCATCTAAAAATGGCCGAAGAAAACCTTCAAAGGAAGCTGGGGCTTTTTCCAGCCACCAACATCGTTATTGCCAACATGATAGGTGCAGGTATTTTCACCACATCAGGACTTCTGATGGCCGGGTTGAACAATCCTGTCCTTATGATCATATTATGGGCTGTCGGAGGCATAATTGCACTTTGCGGAGCATTGTCCTACGGGGAGCTGGGAGCGGCAATGCCGGGTGCCGGAGGTGAATACCTGTTTCTCTCAAAAATATATCACCCGATCTTCGGATTCCTCAGCGGATGGGTCTCTTTTGTCGTGGGTTTCTCAGCCCCCATTGCAGCTTCAGCCCTGGGTTTCAGCGAGTATTTCCTCAGGGCAGTGCCGGGTTTCTCAGGCTGGCTTGCATCGTCCGGAATAATGA
>CAZXAM010000026.1:19793-50411 GCA_964638545.1 uncultured Rikenellaceae bacterium
TTCCTCAGGGCAGTGCCGGGTTTCTCAGGCTGGCTTGCATCGTCCGGAATAATGAGCGAGGTATGGACAAGGAAAATTATTTCTGTAAGCGTAATATTGATCTTCACCTTCATCCATTACCGGGGAATAAAAACAGGCGCCAGGATCCAGAATCTGCTGACAGTACTTAAAGTCTTGCTGATAGCTGTTCTCCTGTTTGCCGGTTTTTCGTCGGCCAATGGCAGCTTTGCCAATTTCAGCAGTGATAAACTTGCGAATACCGGCTTCGCAAACTGGAAAACCATTGGTCTTTCGCTGATGTGGATTATGTTCGCCTACAGCGGATGGAATGCTTCGACCTACCTGGGAGCAGAAATAAAAAATCCTGCAAAAATACTTCCGCGGTCGCTTCTTTACGGAACCGGCATAGTAGTAATTATATACCTGGCTCTCAACGTACTGTATGTCTATGGCATCAATCCGGAACAGATGAAGGGAGTAATTTCTGTGGGAGGACTCGCTATGGGAAATCTTTTCGGGAAGCCTGCAGAAGTACTTTTTTCCCTTCTGATCGGCTTTGCTTTATTCTCTTCATTAAGCGCATTTATAATAATCGGTCCCAGAGTCTATTATTCGATGGCCAAAGACGGATTGTTCTTCAAGTCAGTGGCAAGGATACATCCTAAATTTGGGGTCCCTTCCAATTCGATTCTCCTTCAATGCCTTATTGCCTGCATCCTTGTACTATCGGGGTCTTTTGAACAGGTTCTTACATATATGGGATTTGCGCTGGGAATATTTCCGGTGCTCACGGTTGCGGGAGTCTTCAGGCAAAGAATATCCAATCCGGGCGCTTTGCGCATTCCCGGGTTTCCGGTAACGCAGGTTATCTACATGGGAGCAGGAATAATGATACTGCTCCTCTCTTTCATGGAAAGGCCTGCCGAATCATCCATTGCCATCGGAACGATTCTGGTGGGGATCCCCATGTATTTTATCTTTAAAAAAGTATCGGGAAAAATATGAACAAAATGTGAGTTTTATTGTTAGCCTGTGAAGAAGCCAATATTTTATATATTTGCCACCGTGAATAGCAGAAAACTCATATTGTCATTTTTTTCAGCACTTCTCGTGGTAACATTCCTGATCGGAAGCACAGGCATTACGATCATTATCCATAATTGCAGCCATTGCGGCGATATATCAGTTGATGCGGGTATATTCCTTCCGCCCGAGGAACCCCGGGACCACTGTTGCGAATTTGCAGAGAACCATACCATAGCTCATAAATCACATTCAGTGGTTGGTGAATCTTGCCATTTCAGGATTGACAAGCTAAAGCTGGCCAATTTTACACCATCAGGAAAAATTGTGGTCTCATTGCCGGCAGAAGCTCCTTTCATTTTCAATATAGCTCCAGTCAGCCATTTGACAGGCAATGTATTAGTTCCTTTTACAATTCATAACAAGCATGGCGGGCGTTATCTTGTGACGCAAAACTGCCAGTATTTATCCTGATCATCATTCTGTTTTCAAAGTCTGATGCATGTGCTGATTGCGGCGCATGTTCTCTACTAACTCAATTCAAACAGGATGAAAATAAAATTATATTATCTCATTGCAGGATTACTTCTGATCCCTCTTGTCATGGAAGGACAAAACAAAATCGAGGGAAAGGTTATCGATGCTGACGACAAAGACGAGTTGGGAATGGCCGGGGCTAACGTTGTCTGGGCCGGTACAACAACAGGAACGACTACGAATGTTGCCGGATATTTCAGCATCAGGCGTGTGAAACAGACTGATAAGCTGGTAATCAGTTTCGTCGGATACAGGACTGACACGATAACCGTGGCCCCTGATGCTGACTATATAACTCATAGTCTTGCTCAGGGAAAGGAGATGCAGGAGGTGGTCATTCTTGGACGGGCATCAGGGACTCACATCGACAGGGCTGAACCTATTCTCACGGTAAATATTACCGGGGCCGAGCTCTGCAAAGCGGCCTGCTGTAATCTTTCGGAAAGCTTCGAGACAAATGCCTCAGTAGATGTCAATTATGCCGATGCTTCAACGGGAGCAAAACAAATACAGCTCCTGGGGCTTGCCGGAACATACACCCAGATAATTACTGAGAATATTCCGGCTGTTTACGGACTCAATACTGCTTATGGACTGAATTATATTCCGGGCCCGTGGATGGAGTCGATACAGATTTCGAAGGGCACCTCATCGGTAAGAAACGGTTATGAATCGATGGCAGGACAAATAAATGTAGAATACAAGAAGCCGCGGACCAGCGAGAAATTTTACATGAATGGCTTCATCAGCAATGCAGGACGCCAGGAAGCAAATCTCAACACATCTGTGCTTCTTAATAATCGCTGGAGTACTATGCTGTTTGCCCATGGTGAAAGGCAAAATTCCACCAGCGATCACAACCATGACGGATTCAGGGATGAACCAGATCTTATCCAGTACAACTTCTTCAACAGATGGGATTACATGACTGAAAAGATGACATTCAGAGCAGGTATCAGATACCTTGATGAGGAGAGGATCGGAGGACAGTTTGGATACCAACCCGGAAATCAGGATACATGGGCAAACGGCTTCGGCATAAAGATAGATACCAGGAGAATGGAAGGCTTTGCAAAGCTGGGAGGGGTCTTTGGCAAAGAAGAAAATATGTCGCTCGGGTGGATACAGAATGTTGCATTGCACGAACAGGTATCGTCAATAGGAAGGAGACTGTACGACGGTACACAAAAAACATATTATTCAAATCTGCTTTTCCAATGGAACCCAAACCTTGGCAAACATACCATTGATGCAGGGATCAGCTACAAATACGACGGCTATGACGAAAAACTTGATGCGTTATCTTTCGGACGCAGGGAGTCCGTGCCCGGAATATTTGCCCAATATACATTTACCGACACAGCCAGGATTACAGTAATTACAGGCGTCAGAACTGACTTTCACAACCTCTACGGAACCCTTTTTACTCCCCGGATCCATCTGAGGTACGTGATCAGCCCTGTTTTTACTTTCCGGGCATCTGCAGGAAAAGGATACCGGGCAGGCAACGTTCTTGCAGAAAATACTTTCCTCCTTGCCAGCAGCCGCGAAATGAAAATTGCCAGTGATCTTGATATCGAGGAAGCCTGGAACGCAGGGATGAGCCTTGCCGCATCCGTTCCGCTGGGAAGCAAGCTTGTCAGGATCTCAGGAGAAGTTTATCGGACAAGCTTCTTAAACCAGATAATAACAGACATGGATGCAAGTGCAGATGAGGTAAGATTTTATAACCTCAATGGCAAGTCTTATTCAAATGTTTTGCAGTTCGAAGTCTCGAGCACGATCTTCGAAGGATTCGATCTTCTTGCAGCCTGGCGCTGGAACGATGTGAAAATGACCATAGATGGCTCCCTTCGTGAAAAACCTCTTACAAGCAGGTACAAGGGACTTTTGACAGCATCATGGCTCACGCATCTGAGAAAATGGCAATATGACTATACATTGCAGCTTAATGGTCCCGGAAGGATTCCTTCCACGTCTGCAAACCCTTCTGCGTTTCAGCGCGACGACAGCTTCAAGCCATATGTTGTAATGAATGCTCAGGTGACCAGGAATTTCAAGAAATGGAACATTTACCTCGGGGCCGAAAACCTCACAAACTTCAGACAGCATGATCCGATAATCTCAGCAGAGGATCCTTTCAGCGAATATTTCGACTCAAGTCTGATTTGGGGACCTGTACACGGCAGAAAAATCTATGCCGGATTCAGGATATTCTTTAACCGCGATATTTAATTTAGCAACCATCACAAAAAATGAAAAACATGAAAAATTTTCAGAAACTTTTTATCACAATGCTTCTGGCAGCAATTCCGGTAGTTATGATGGCTCAGGAAAAAGCAAAACCTACCGAAACCGTGAAGTTCAAGACATCCATCGAATGCAATAACTGCGTCAATAAGGTCATGACAAACCTTCCGCAGGAGAAAGGCATCAAGGACGTAAAATGCGACATTGCTTCAAAAGAGGTCACTGTGACTTATCAGAAGGATAAAAACAGTACGGCTGATATAAAGAAAGCAATCGAGAAGCTTGGCTTCACGGCGAAAGTAGTCACAGAAGAGCCTGTCGTTAAGGAGAATAAATAGTTCTTCTCTGTGGTACTCTTTGTATTCTCTGTGATTCTCAGTGAAAGTTCTTCATCTTGGAATCCCGGTCAGATCGCGCATGACCACTGAAGCGCACGCTATGCCAAAAGCGGCAGGCATGTAGGAGATCGTCCCTACGACTGAGGCTTTATTCTGCTCTCCGGCCGCAGGGACGATTTTTTTCTTATCTATTGTCTCAGGAGAAAAAACCGCAGTGAATCCTTCCCTGACACCAAGCCTGTGAAGCCTTTTCCTGAGTATGCGGGCAAGAGTGCAATCAGTTGTTTCCGAAATGTCGGCAATGCTTATCTTCAACGGGTCAAATTTTCCACCGGCACCCATTGAGCTGACAACAGGGAACTTACGTTGAAGAGAATGATAAATTAGAAATATTTTGGGAGAAAGCGTATCAATAGCATCAACAACATAATCAAACCCTGCGTCCAGGATTTCGATCATTCTCTCATCCTTAATATATTCATTTATTGCCACCAGCTTCAGAGCAGGATTTATATCCAGCAGACGTGACCCCATAAGTTCAGCTTTAGACTGGCCCGTGGTGCTTCCAAGAGCCAGCAGCTGCCTGTTACGATTCGAAGGATGTATCTTGTCACCATCAACTATTGTCATTGAACCGACTCCGGCACGACAGATCATCTCCGCAGCATAGGCGCCTACCCCTCCAAGTCCGACGACCAGAACTTTAGCCGCCTTAAGCTTCTTTATTCCATCTGCTCCGAGAAGCATTTCCGTTCTTGATAACCAGTTCTCCATTATACCTGATCTCTTTGCGCTCTTTGCGTTTTTCCCTTTGCGTTCTTTGCGGTTATTTTTTTACAGCAAAGCACTAAGTGTTTTTGTTAAAGAATTGATTAAAGTTTGAAAAAATCCTTTTTTTTAATTCTTCAACCGAGATGTCAAAATCCCCCGATACCTTATTATATATTTCTCTGATATCAATCTCTGCACCGTCGGTTTCCAGGAAAATCCTCTCTTTCGGAACACTTTTCAGCAGCGGCACTGCTTCCGGCTTCATCACAAAATCGAACCAGAATGAGATAAACATCCCCTTTGAGACAAGCTGTCTGGCCAGATCAGGATTACCCCTGAATCCATGTACCAGCCATGCCATTTTTGGTCTCAGCTTCTTATGCTCCCTGAGAAGGCCATCCCACGCCCTTACACAATGAATTATCATAGGTTTCTTCTTCTCCTCCGAAATCAGAACCTGCTCTTCAAATGTTTTTGCCTGGAGCTCCTGTGACGGACCCTTTATTTTGTCAAACCCTGCCTCTCCTATGGCTGCAACATCCGTATTATCAGAATTCAGAATAACCTGACGCAGAAGCTCGTCGTGATTGTTTTCATCCAGATGCCAGGGGTGTATTCCAAAGCAATAGGTAAGGCCATTGATATTCTCAGGGATTCTTTTTTCATGTGCCATTAGTGTTTCAACGGCAAAGATTCCTGAACAAGGCCTGGATCCATGATTGTGAATGTCAATATAGTCGCAGGGTTCAGGAAAATTCATCACTTCTTTGCTCCGATGATGCCGGTTCCTCTGTCAATCCTCCTGAGGGTCTCCTCCTTCCCTATCCAGGAAATTATGTCGAATATATGCGGACCTCTTGATGCTCCGACAATTACAAGTCTGAGAGCATTCATCACGGCGCCTACGTTATATCCTTTCTTTTCTATCCACGACTTAACAGTTTGTTCAGTAACATGAGGAGTGAAATCTTCTATCTCTTCAAGAACGGACCTCAGTTCATTAAGCTGCGAATTAGTTTCCGGTTTCCATCTTTTCCTGATGACTTCATTGTCATAAGTTTCAGGAGCCAGGAAGAAAAAGTCTGTTTCCTGCCAGATCTCTTTAACAAAATTCATCCTCTCCTTGACAAGACTGACAAGGATCTCAAGGTGCACAATATCATGGTGTATGCCCCTTGCTCTGAGTATCTCCCTGAATTCCATTGCTATCTCCCTGTTGTCCTTGCTCTGCAGATAATAATGGTTAAACCACTTTGCCTTCTCGGGATCGAACCGCGATCCAGACTTATGAACTCTTTCGATCGAAAATGCTTCAATGAGCTCTTCCATGCTGAATATTTCTTTTTCGGTTCCCGGGTTCCAGCCCAGAAGTGCAATCATGTTCACAAAAGCTTCCGGATAATAGCCTTCCTCACGATAGCCCTTTGCTGTTTCGCCGTACGGCCAGAAAAGCGGGAAAACCGGAAATCCCATTCTGTCGCCGTCTCGTTTGCTGAGCTTGCCTTTGCCGTCAGGTTTGAGAAGAAGCGGGAGGTGAGCAAATAAAGGAGGCTTCCATCCAAATGCCCTGTAAAGGAGGATATGAAGGGGAAGCGAAGGCAGCCATTCCTCACCCCTGATCACATGGCTTATTTTCATCAGGTGATCGTCGACAAGATGCGCAAGGTGATAAGTCGGCATGCCGTCCGATTTAAAAAGCACTTTATCGTCGAGAGTATCAGTATTTACCACAACATGACCTCTGATAAGATCGTCAAAATGGATATCCTCGTTAAGAGGCATCCTGAAACGGATCACATATGGTTCTCCGGCTGAAATGATCTTTTTCCATTCAGATTCAGCCATCGAAAGAGAATTGCGAAGGAGACCCCTCGAGGCTGCATTATATATGAATGTATTTCCTGCCTTTTCAGCATCTGTCCTTAGTTTATCAAGCTCTTCGGTCGTATCAAAGGCATAGTATGCATCTCCCCCGGCAACCAGGGTATCAGCATAGTGCCTGTACAAATCTTTCCGGTCGCTCTGGCGGTAAGGTCCGCAGCTTCCGCCTTCCCTTATGCCCTCATCAACCTTGATGCCGCACCATTGGAGCGCTTCCATAATATATTCTTCAGCGCCCTCAACGAACCTGGTCTGGTCGGTATCCTCAATCCTCAGGATAAATGTACCTCCGTGTTTTCTGGCAAAAAGATAATTATATAGCGCAGTCCTCACACCTCCGATGTGCAGGGGACCTGTAGGGCTTGGGGCAAATCGTACTCTTACTTCCTGCATATAATTAATTTACTGTTGTAACAAAGATAGGCAAACCGCGCTACAAATAATAGTATGGGAAAAATCAGCTTTCAGCGAACAGATTTGTATTAAATTTGTCCTCGAAGGTTCATTAATCTTAAAACGGCTTCTTATGAAGAAAATGAGAGCTCTTGTCAAGGCAAAGCCTGAAAAGGGTCTTTGGATGCAGGAGGTCCCGGTACCTGAACCCGGCCTCAATGATGTGATAATCAAAGTTAAAAAGTCGGCAATCTGCGGAACTGATCTTCATATTTATATGTGGGACGCCTGGTCGCAGAAAACCATCAAGACACCCATGATCATCGGCCATGAATATATGGGCTATATAGAAAAAGCCGGTGCCGGAGTCACTAATCTTAAAGTCGGCGACAGGGTTACAGGGGAAGGGCACCTGGCCTGCGGACATTGCCGTAACTGCCGAAGAGGCAAAGAACATGTTTGTGAAAACACGATCGGAATAGGCGTGAATATTGACGGTTCATTTGCAGAGTATTTGAAAATTCCTTCAACGAATGTAGTTCTTCTCGACAACAGGATCCCTGATGATTGGGCAGCTATTATGGATCCGTTCGGCAATGCAACGCATACAGCTCTTTCATTTCCCCTTCTCGGGGAAGACGTCCTGGTTACAGGATCAGGCCTGATCGGCAGCATGGCTATTGCTATTGCAAAATTCTCCGGCGCCAGGTTTATCGTTGCGAGCGACCTTAGCGACTACCGTCTTGCAATTGCAAAGAAAATGGGAGCCACCCTGGTTGTCAATCCTTCAAAGGGAGAGAAAGTGTCTGATGCAGTTAAAAAGCTGGGAATGAGAGGATTCGACGTCGGTCTTGAAATGTCGGGATCCCCGAAGGCTTTTATCGAAATGATCAGTAACATGTATAACGGTTCAAGCATTTCCCTGCTTGGCATACTTCCGTCGAATTTTGAAGTTCCCTGGAGCGATATCATCTTCAGGGCCATCACTCTTAAAGGGATATACGGAAGAGAAATGTGGGAAACCTGGTACAAAATGGAACAGATGATTATCGGCGGCATCGACCTTGAGCCGGTAATAACCCACCGTTTTCCTATTGAAGACTTCCAGAAAGGTTTCGATGCAATGGAAGAGGGCAACTGCGGAAAAGTCATCCTCAACTGGGATTAAATTGAAATGTATTCGCCTTTGTGAACCTTTGTGTGCACATTGTGTCCCTTCGTGGTAAAAAACATAACTACAAAGTCGCACAAAGGATAACACAAAGGAACACTAAGGAGATCCATAAAATTATAGATATGTACAAAGATTATCAAAGCCATCTGAATGGCATTCTAAAAGAAATAAAGGAGGCAGGCCTTTATAAAAATGAAAGAATTATTGTTTCCCCGCAGGGAGCTGAAATAAAGCTGGAAACAGGACAAACGGTCCTGAATTTCTGTGCGAATAATTACCTGGGGCTTTCAAACAACAAACAGCTTATTCAGGCTGCAAAAGCTGCCCTGGATGATCATGGCTATGGTATGTCGTCGGTCCGTTTCATATGCGGTACAACCGATCTTCACAAGGAGCTGGAAAGAAAGATCGCCAGGTTCTTCCAGACTGAAGATACAATCCTATATGCAGCTTGTTTCGATGCCAACGGAGGGGTCTTTGAACCTTTGCTCACCGAAGAAGATGCAATTATATCCGATTCGCTGAACCATGCTTCGATAATCGATGGTGTCCGGCTTTGCAAGGCACAGAGGTACAGGTATGAAAATGCGAATATGGAAGACCTCGAGAAACAGCTTAAACTTGCAGGAGCCCAGAGGTTCAAATTGATTGTCACTGATGGTGTTTTTTCAATGGACGGCAATGTGGCGCCCTTAAGACAGATAATTGACCTGGCCAATAAATACAACGCCATGGTTATGGTGGATGAATCCCATTCAGCAGGAGTTGTCGGAGAGACTGGCAGAGGAGTTACCGAGCTTTATAATGTCATGGGACAGGTTGAGATAATAACCGGCACTCTTGGAAAATCTTTCGGAGGCGCCATTGGAGGGTTCACCACCGGTAAAAAAGAGATTATTGAAATGCTCAGGCAAAGGTCGCGTCCTTATCTGTTCTCAAATTCGATACCTCCTCTTGTGGCTGCTGCTGGTATAAAGATGGTAGAGATGATGACAAGGACCAACGAACTCCAGGATAAGCTTCACAGAAACGCTGAGTATTTCATCAGCAGAATGAGTACCCTTGGCTTCGACATTAAACCAACAAAATCAGCTATTTGCGCTGTAATGCTCTATGATGCAAAACTCTCACAGGAGTTTGCTGCAAAACTTCTCGATGAAGGCATATATGTAATCGGTTTTTATTATCCCGTGGTCCCAAAGGGACAGGCCAGGATCAGGGTCCAGATTTCAGCTGCACACGAAACAGAGCATCTCGACAAAGCTGTGAAAGCTTTTGAAAAAATCGGTAAGAAGCTGGGCGTACTACCCGCACTTTGAGTGGCCGCAATCCTTGCAGATCAGGCAACCCTCCTCATAGACAAGGTTTTCTGAACCGCATTCGCATTTCCCCTTGGCTTTTGTTCCGTTGGGAATGTATTTCTTCAGGGCTCTTTCGACACCATTTTTCCAGTTGTTTATGGATTCGCTGTCGAGATTCAGTGACTGGACAAGATTAACCACGTCGGCAATCGGCATTTCATGCCTCAGGACACCCGAAATCAGCTTGGCATAATTCCAGAATTCGGGTTCGAACGTGTGGGACAATCCTCCTATTGTCTTTTTGTATCCGTACTTATCGGTATACTGGAAATCGTAACGGGTTTTCCCTTCTTCATTTTTAGTTTTGATGATCTGACCTTTCACGATGCTTCTGGGGATTGGGAATATTTCCTCGTCGGCCATACCTGTGAAGATCTCATAAGGCTTACCATCCTTGAGGCCTACAAACGCAACCCATTTTTCTTCGTTGATATTGAACCTGATAACATCGCAGTCGAGAACTTTCGGACGTTTTGGCCTTTCCTTGGTTGTTTCAGGCTTCCCGGTTATCAGAACGCCATTCCTTGAACCATCACGATAAACTGTAGCACCTTTGCATCCTGATTTCCAGGCAGTCAGATAAAGATCGCTGACCAGCTCTTCTTTAGCGTCGGCGGGAAGATTGATGGTGACGCTTATTGAATGGTCGACCCATTTCTGTATTGCTCCCTGCATTTTCACTTTTGCAATCCAGTCGACATCATTTGCAGTAGCCTTGTAATAAGGCGATTTGGCTATTATCTTTTCTATTTCATCGTTATCCAGGGAAGACAGTTTCTCCGGATCGTACCCGTTTATCCTTAGCCAGTCGACAAACTTGTGATGGAAAACATTGAACTCCTCCCATGAATCTCCAATCTCATCCTTGAATGTCACCTTCACGCCTTTATCATTGGGATTTACTTTTCTGCGCCTTTTGTAGAAGACAGAGAATATGGGTTCTATGCCTGAAGTTGTCTGTGTCATCAGGCTTGTTGTGCCTGTGGGAGCTATTGTGAGCAGTGCTATATTCCTTCTGCCGTACTTCACCATGTTGTTGTACATCACGGGGTCGGCTTCCTTCATCCTGAGAATGAACGGATTGTTTTTCTCCCGCTCTGCATCATAGATGGAGAACGGGCCTCTCTCCTTTGCAAGGTAGGTTGATGATTTGTATGTTTCCAGGGCGAGGATCTTATGGACCTCCACTGAAAAATCAGTTGCCTCCCTGCTGCCGTATCTCAGTCCCAGTCCTGCGAGCATGTCTCCTTCAGCTGTTATGCCGATCCCTGTTCTTCTTCCCTCCTCCGATTTCTTCCTGATATTCTTCCACAGGTTTCTTTCAACTCTCTTCAGCTCATCATCTTCAGGATCGGCATCGATCTTTGCAAGTATTGCGTCGATCTTTTCCATTTCGAGGTCGATGATGTCATCCATGATTCGTTGTGCAAGGCCGACATGTTCCTTGTAAAGATCGAAGTCGAATGATGAACTCTTGGTAAAAGGATTTTTTACGTAACTGTAAAGGTTGATAGCCAGCAGACGGCATGAGTCGTAGGGACACAGAGGGATCTCACCACAGGGATTTGTTGAAACAGTTGCAAAACCAAGATCTGCATAGCAATCGGGAACACTCTCACGGATTATGGTATCCCAGAACAGGACGCCTGGTTCGGCTGATTTCCAGGCATTGTGGATTATTTTTGTCCAGAGCTGGTTTGCATCAGTGTCGTTGATGAATTTCGGTTTATCCGAATTGATCGGATACTGCTGACGGAAGATCTTTTTTTCTTCGACAGCTTTCATGAACTCATCTGTTATTTTAACTGAGACATTTGCTCCTGTTACCTTTCCTGACTCCATCTTGGCATCGATGAACTTCCCTGAATCAGGATGCTTGATTGATATTGAAAGCATTAACGCTCCGCGTCTTCCGTCCTGGGCCACTTCCCTTGTTGAATTAGAATACCGCTCCATGAATGGCACCACGCCTGTTGATGTAAGGGCGCTGTTGAGCACCGGAGTTCCTTTTGGACGTATATGTGAAAGGTCGTGCCCCACTCCTCCGCGGCGTTTCATCAGCTGGACCTGTTCCTGGTCGATCTTCATAATACCGCCGTATGAATCGGAGGTTCCGTCATTCCCTATCACAAAACAGTTCGACAGGGAGGCTATCTGATATTCATTGCCTATACCGGTCATCGGACCGCCCTGCGGAACCAGGTAATTGAAATCCTTGAGCACATTGTAGATCATCTCCTCGGGAAGAGGGTTTTTATATTTAAGCTCAATCCTGTGGATCTCCCTTGCCAGCCTGCGATGCATATCATCGGGAGTCTTTTCGAAAAGGTTGCCGAATGAATCCTTCAGGGCATACTTGTTTGCCCACACTCTTGCAGCAAGTTCGTCGCCTTTGAAGTACCCGATGCTTGCTTCAACCGCCTCTTCATGAGAATATACAGCTTTATCATTCACCTTTTCTCCTGATTTTCCGTTTTCTTTCCCACCAACTTTTTTCTGAGCGTCCGGTCTTTGTTGTATTTCTTTCTCAGATGCAATAGGTGACTCCTGAACAAAAAGTTCTTCCATAGTTATGTTACAATTCTGTTATTCTCTGATTATAATGAGATTAAACGACCACCGATTTTAAAAGCGGGTAATTGCTAAATTAGATAAGCATAGTTCTCAATGCAAGTCAAAAATTTTAAGTTTATCAACATTTGTATGTGTAGTTATTAACCGTTCGTTAGCTCCTGATTATCATTTAATTGCAAAATTCTATCTGTTGCTTCTATTCATTAACTTTTGTAAAGTATTTAATAATCTGATGATTAAATTCCGGAGAGAAATTAACCATGGTCCTGTAAAAAAAAGAGGCTGCTGAAACCAGCAGCCTCCTGAAAGATTTGTAACACTCTTTAATTAAAGAGGTATTTTAATCCGAGCTGAATTCCCCAGGTTCCTGAAACCGAATTTGGATCCTGGAAAGATTTGGTCATATAATCTGTTCCTATTTTTCTCATGCTTACCATTAATCTTCCTGTGGTGGCATCCCTTCCTGTTACAATAAGAGGTGAAGTTGAAACCACGTTTTGGTTGAGACCCATGTATGGGCTTAACAGGTTCATGAAATTAATAATGTCGACTGTGAACTGAAGCTTATTTTCCTGTTCCTTGACCTTGAGCTTGAATTCCTGCATGAAGCGCATATCGAGACGATCCTGCCACGGAGCATAGGAGCCGTTGCGCATAGCGAATTCACCCGCATGCTTTGAAAGGTAAGGATCCTGTGCCGCAAATGCGAAATATGCATCTGCATCAGCCTGCGATGCCCAGATGAAGTCGGACTGATTCTTCGGGATATACATTAATTCATGGGTTGAAGTTCCATCCCTGTTGGCGTCTCCGTTATAGAGATAAGAATAGGCATCTCCCTTATATCCGTTATAGAAGAATGAAATAGATGAGCCGAAGAATTTGGCGTATTGAATCGAATAACTGAGTGATGCAACTACCCTGTGGGGAGTATTATTATATGACAATCCTAGTTCAGAGGAGTTGAGCTCCCTTGTTATCTGCCTGTACTGCCATGCAGAGAATGGATCTGATCCCGACTTGCCTGTGACTTCCTCGTTCCAGCTCCTTGAATAGCCCAACATACCGCTGAATCCATAGAGATTGGGAAGTGTGAGCTGGGCTGAAAGCGAGTAGCCCTGACCTTTGTTAGTATTCCTCATAATTACCACATCTGTATATGCATGGTAATTAGCCGGATCGGTGCTGTAAACAATGTATTTGGTTGCATTGGTATTGTTTGACCAGTACGGCAGTGTATAGTCCCCTGCAAGATATGTTCCTGCGGCAGGCTGAAGGTTAATGTTTTCAAACTGAATGGCATTAATATCATTGGTATAAATCCCCTCAACGGTCAGCATCATGTCGAGCGGAAGCTTGAAATCAAATCCCAGGCTCGTGCGCCATACCTGTGGAAGTTCAAAATCTTTTGCTATTGCTGCAATTCTTCCACCGGCGACATTGGATTTCGGGAAGATAGCGGATAAATTTGTATTGTTTTGCAGCTGTGATGCATCAGCAAGTAACGGAAGTTGTGCAAGCTGGCTCCTGCTGGCAGCTCCTCCGTTCTGGTTGATCACAAGCTGGTACTGGAGCATTCCGCTGTTGGTGGGCTGATTGGTGAACCATACAAAAGGAATTCTCCCTGTGAAAACACCTGTGCCTCCGCGGATCTTGAATGATTTGTCTTTAAAGACATCCCATGAGAATCCGAGGCGTGGCGACCAGAGCACTTTAGCATCCGGCCAGGTTGAAAGATCAACTGTTTCTCCATCCGCGAACTGGAGTCCGCGAACTAAGGGATTATCAAGAGCTCCGTCAAGATACATCGGGCGATCAATACGCACGCCTGCAGTAACCTTTAAATTATCCAGAACACTGTATTCATCCTGGGCATATGCCGAGAATTGACCGAATGACAATTCTGCAACCGGATTTGTAAATCCATTTATCGGATAGGTATATGCAAAATTTATCGGGTCAGAGTTCTCATTATAAGTCGATGTAGGCGTGTTTCCTGCAGCTCCAAGGGTCAGATACCTTTCAAATGATGCAAGGTTCTTGAATCTGTAGTAAGCAGATCCCTGGCGAAGGTAGCTGTTGGCGAAATACTGGTTTTCGTATGACAATCCAACTGTCAGATTATGCTTGTTGAGCTGATAGCTTGCATTATCGGTTATAATAAGAGTGTTATTATCAACATTGTTTTTAAATGAGAACAATTCATATCCGGCCGACATCTGCACTTCTCCGTTGCCAGCGTTTCCGCTCATAATATCAATAAACGGGAATACCGAGCTGTTGCTGGTTCTGGGCTGCTTGTATGAAGTAAAGGCAACAAGCAGTTTATTTGATAACCCTCCGAACCTGCTGTTAAGTTCACCTGTTATGGAGTGAAGCTTGTTGGTACTGAAATACTGAGAATTTTCAAACGACATTCCCCCTGTTCGTGAATGACGCCCGTTAGAAATAGAAGGTCTTGCATCTCCGCTGTTGCTCGGCCTCGACACGGTTGAGGCCTCTGAGTAATTATACCTGACAGTTACCCTGTGGTTTCTTGTTATGTTCCAGTCGAGCTTGACAAGCATCTTGTTGTTTTTATCGTTGTCGCCGCCCCAGCTTTCATAAGCTCCGGTTTCATAACCAAAATTATCACTCAGAAGCTTTGAGAATTTTCTAAGGCTGTCTGCAGGTACCCTGGTACTGACATTGAGATCTGCGGGATTTCTGCCTTCACCGCTGGCAAGCAGTGTATTACCCGGGGTTAGCGTGGATTCCATTTCACCACTGAGGAAAAAGAAGAGCTTGTTCTTAATGATAGGTCCTCCCAGTGTGAATCCATATGCCTGTTTTGCCGATTCAGCGACTGTGAGTTCAGTTTTTCCTATTTTCTTGCCGTTGAAGCTCTGATCGCGGTAAAAGCCGTAGACAGATCCCCTGAAATGGTTGGTTCCGCTCTTCGTAATAGCATTGACGCCGGCTCCTGTGAAGTTTGACTGACGTACGTCGAATGGGGCAACTGCAACCTGTATCTCTTCAATAGCTTCCATTGATATCGGCTCACCAGATACGCCCGGCATATTACTGCCCGAAAGACCGAAGTTGTTATTGAAGTTGGCACCGTCAACAGTAACATTGGTGTTATAGGCTTCCCTGCCAACATATGATCCTGTTCCGGTTGAATATGGAGAAAGTCTCGTATAGTCTCCAAGAGTACGGTTGAGTGAAGGCACAAGTGCCATGTCGGCTTTGCTGATGTTGGAACTGGCTCCCATTTTTTCGGTATTGAAAGCACTCTGCCTTACTCCGGTAACGACCACTTCATTAAGTTCGGCGCTCGATTCAGTCAGTCCGGTGTTCAGCACCAGGTTTTCACCGAGCTGCAGGTTAATTTCGCTGAAAGTTTTCTTAGAGTATCCTACGAACGAAACTTCTACTCTGTAGGGTCCGCCTGGCCTCAGCCCTGTAATTGTGAATAAACCCTTGTCGTTGGCTGTGGCTCCGTACAAAGTACCAGAAGGAACATGTACTGCTACAATGGTTGCACCTGCAAGCGGTTCAGCCTGGCTGTCAACAATTTTTCCGCTCATCGAAGATGTCGTCGCATCCTGTCCTGATAGCAGAACAGGAAATAAGATTAACAACAACAGTGTAAATGCGTGTTTTAACTTTTTCATCATAGAGATAGGATTAAAGTATTAATAATATAATAATCTGAATATATGTAATCTGTTAATTATGTGATCTTTACCATTAATATGCCTTTGATTGTCATGGGCTGATGAAGTTACATCTCTTAGTAAAGAAGGGGGGAAGTCAGGACCGGTTTGTTATTAACAAGTTATTAGCGTGTCTTGTTAATATATTTCACACGATTTCTGTTATGATTTTGGCCGTTGCACCGCAATTATTATTAACAAATGCTCTTGCGGAATTTGCAGTTTCCCTGTAATGTTCTTCGTCCGTAAGCAACCTTTCAATAATTCTTTCAAATTCTTCGTAATCCCCGAATGTCATCCCTCCCCCGGCCGAAATAAGCCCCACAGCTTCCCGGAATTTCCTGTGCCCTGGCCCGAACAGAACAGGAACTCCCCAGCAGGCCGGTTCAAGCACATTGTGTATCCCTTTCCCGAAACCCCCTCCCACTTCTGCAATGTATGCATACCTGTAAGCCGACGAAAGCATGCCGATGTTATCTATTATCAATACCCTGGCTCCTGAATTCTGTGATGATAGAAGCGAGAACCTTACACAATCAGTCGTAAAGAGTTTTTCAAGCCTTCTGATATTTTCCTCATTTATCTCATGCGGGGCAAATACCCATTTCATCCTGCCGGGATTTTTATTGATATACACTGACAGGATCTCCTCATCAGGACTCCAGCTGCTCCCGGCAAGGAACATCCTTTCATTGCCCCTGAACTGCTCAATGCCTGAAATCGTCTTTGCATTAGATACTATCTGCAGAACCCTGTCAAAACGGGTATCTCCTGCCAGAACAACATTTCCAATCCCGGCTTTGGAAAGAAGTCTCTCCGATCCTTCGTCCTGAACATATATTCTTGTGAACTTTTCAAGTATCCCCCGAAAGAATCCTCCATACCATTTGAAGAAATACTGATCTGCCCTGAAAATGCCGGATATCAGATAAAGCGGTATATTCCTTTCCCTGATGCAGGATATATAATTGTTCCAGAATTCGTATTTCACAAATATTACCCTCTCAAAACAAAAAAGAGAGATAAATCTCCTTGCATTCCGTTGTGTATCAGGAGGAAGGTAACAAACAATATCGGCGTGCTGATAGTTCTTTCTCACTTCATAACCCGATGAGGAAAAAAACGTCAGGAGGATTTTGCAATGCGGCATTTTCTTTTTTATTTCCTCAATAACCGGGCGCCCCTGCTCAAATTCTCCCAGCGAAGCACAATGAACCCAAATATACTTGTCTTGTTTTCCGGCTTTTTGGCTTAACAGATTATGCCAGTTTTTCCATCCGCCCACCATCAGTCTGGCTTTCCGGTTAAACGGGGAAACCAGTCTTACGATACCAGCATAAATAAAAATGCCAAGATTATATATAAACTTCATGCCTTGAATAACAAATTTCCAAAGGTATAAAAAGAGGTCTGGAAAACCATAGAGTGGGAAAATATTGTAAGATCAGGGCTTAATATCATGTCCCTGCATTGCCCTTCGGCAGGTTCTTTATGTTAGGCTTTCCCGTGTTGCCGGAGAGTCTCCTGAAAAAGGTCCACAGACCTGGGAGCTGAGGGGGACTTGCAAGCATGCCTGAGATCTTTTTCTTCACTGCAGGGGAGCAATCTGAATGGTTAATGTAATCGATGCTGAACTTCAGAATAGCCTCAGCCTTTTCAGGCCTTAGCCTGCAGCAGCTTCCTGTTATTCCTGTAAACATCTTTTCGGTGTTGTAATACTCGTTTGTCACCATGTTTATCCAGTTTACGGGAATCAGATACTTAAAAAATGATCCATAGGGAGACATCCTTATTACAATCCTGTTCAGCTCTGTCTGGGACATAAGCATTGGCGGGAACGTATCAAAAAAGTACAACGAGCCGTTCTGAAGGGCATAGTTCCTCAATGTCGGGTGAAATCCCATTTCCACAGGGCGCTCCTGATTGTTTATGAATTTCAGAACATCATCATATATCAGTCTGCATAGATCCTGAATATCATTTTCATCCGAAGTCTCGAACTTTGTCCGGAACAATTCTGTTTTGCTGAATGCTTCCTGGAGGATGAAAATCTGGTATTTCCCTTTTTTTCTGACAGCCTCTATAACTGTTTCAGGGACTCTTATTCCAACCCTTCTCAGAGCAGAAATATATTTGTCATGGTTCTCAAGAATAGATGAGACTATTGAATAATTACTGACCGGCGAGTATCTCTTCAGAATGAGTTCTTTTCCCTTGTAGTCAATCCTGTAAGGCCTGGAAAAGAAACCAAGGTCTGAATCAGCAATCCCGGAAGCTGCTTCCGAAAGTATTATTTCTATATCACCAGGAGATATTGCAAGCATATTTGCAGACTTTATAAGGAACGGCATTAATAAAACAACCCCTCTTCCACCCAGACTATTGTAAAATTAATATTTTCAGGGAATAAGACCTTTGTGAAAAGAAAAGAATCCCTTAAATCCTTTATTTTCTCCGACGGCCGGGGTTCTTGCGGATATTCTTAATTTTGCAGAATAAACCTTAGCGTCATGGTCAGGCTTGTTGCACTAATAATCTCCATAGTACTGCAGATAATAGCAGCTTCCTTTGCCCTAAGCTTTATCAAGCTTACAAGGTACAGGCTCTCCTGGATACTGCTCTCTCTCTCATTTGCATTCATGGCTGTCAGAAAGATAATCCAGCTTTACGAAAATCTCAGGGGCGTGCCTTCCGGCAACTGGCTCATGATTGATGAATGGCTCGGAGTGATAATTTCGTTCATGATAATTGTAGGCGTAATACTTATCAGGGAAATATTCTTTGCACTGAAGAGAGCAGAAATTGAACGTGCCAGGACTGAAAGAAAAGTATTGAATGCTGTAATAAACACCGAGGAAAACGAAAAAAGAAGATTTGCGAAGGATCTTCATGACGGGCTTGGCCCGATTCTTTCGACGGTTAAGATGTCCCTTTCAGCACTTAATGACAGGATCAGCGATCCTGCCGGCACAGTCATCCTCAACAATGCCAACCACCTTGTTAACGAGGCATTGAACACAATAAAGGATATCTCAAACAATATGAGCCCTCATATCCTTTCAAATTTCGGACTTACTAGCGCTATCAACACCTTTATTTCAAAAATAAACCAGACAGGGACCATTGATATCGATTTCAAATCGAACATGGAAAACATCCGTATGGAGAATGACAAAGAGGTTGTGATATATCGTGCTGTATGCGAGTTAATTAACAACTCTGTCCGTCATTCAGGGGCATCCCGGATCGAGATGGAATTGAACAAACTTGAAAAATTCGTTACCTTGCAGTTCAATGACAACGGACGAGGGTTCGACATGTCAGCGCTTGGGAACGAGGAAGACAAGGGGATGGGCCTCTCAAATATTGAAACAAGGGTGAAGACCGTAGGCGGGGTTTTCATCCTGGAAAGCACAGAGGGAAAAGGAACCAGCGCCTTCATAAAGATGACTTACTGATATTAGAATTAGGTTCATGAATTATGATGAATAAAACAAGGATTATAATTACCGATGACCATCAGCTGTTCAGGAACGGACTGAAGATACTGCTTAATTCCTTCCCGGAGTTCGAAGTTGCCGGGGAAGCTTCCAACGGCCGGGAATTCCTTGAACTGCTCAAATCTGTCCAGGCTGATATTGCTCTTATGGACATCAACATGCCTGAAATGGACGGCATAGAAGCTACTAGAAAGGGCATCAGGATGAACCCGAGCTTAAGCGTTATCGCGCTTTCGATGTACGGCGAAGAGGAGTATTATTATAAAATGGTGGATGCCGGAGCCAGGGGATTCCTTCTTAAGGATTCAGATATCTCTGAAGTGAAGGAAGCTATTCTGACTGTAGTCAAGGGAGGAAGTTATTTCTCCCAGGAGCTTCTCTACCATGTGATCCAGAAGATAAAACATCGTGAACAGGAGACAAAATCGGCAAATCTGTCGAAAAGGGAAAAGGAAATACTTGTAAAAATCTGCGAAGGCCTTTCCAACCAGGAAATCGCTGAAGCGCTCTTTATAAGCAAAAGGACAGTCGACAAGCACAGGGCTAACCTGCTTGGAAAAACCAGTTCAAAGAATACGGCCAGCCTGATCCTGTTTGCAATAAAAAACAAACTTATCGAAATATAGAATGGCAGATTCCCACGACCTGGGCAGAAAAGGAGAGGACCTGGCTGCTGACCATCTGGTTAAATCCGGATACAGGATCCTGAAAAGAAACTGGAAATCCGGGAGGAATGAAATTGACATAATCGCCGAAAACAAGGATTTTATCGTCTTCATCGAGGTCAAAACAAGGTCGGAGAATTTCCAGGTCGATCCCAGGGATGCAGTGAACCGCGAGAAGCAGAGATCTATCATCCTGTGTGCTGATAACTACATCAGATGGAACAATGTTTCGAAGGAATGCCGGTTCGATGTGATAACTGTTATTTCGTCGGAAGACTCTTACAGGATTGATCATATCGAAGATGCTTTCTATCCGACGCTGAGATAATTTTCTTTAGCTTTGTACCCTCGTATAATTTTAAATTATTATATCTCAATGAAAAAAATAATTCTTTTATTGATCTCTCCGGCATTTTTACTCTTGCCGGTCAACGCACAAATAAGAAATGCCAATCCTTCAGGCCCGGAAGAAGGCTATAAATTTACCACCGTTATCGATCTGAAAACAACTCCGGTTAAAAACCAGTCCGCAACCGGCACTTGCTGGTGCTTTGCCACCACTTCATTTATTGAATCGGAGCTTTTGCGTACCGGTAAAGGGGAATATGACCTTTCGGAAATGTTTATTGTCAGGCATAATGATATAGACATGTTAAAGGATAATTATCTCCGGCAGGGAAAAGGACATCTTGGCGAAGGAGGAAACAGTCATGATTATTTTGCGGTATTTTCGGAGGTCGGAGTTGTTCCTGAAGAAGCTTATTCAGGCCTGACTGCAGATGCAAGAAATCATAATCATAGCGAATTGCAGGATTTTATTACTGCCATTGCGGCAGTTCCGGTACAAAGGAAAAATCAAAGCAATCAATATTTCCAGTTAGTCGATGCTGTTCTTGATACTTATCTAGGAAAAGTTCCGGAAACATTCACATACAAAGGCATCACCTATACTCCAAAATCTTTCGCAGCCAGCCTCAGTATAAATCCTGACGATTATGTTGAACTGACATCTGTTACAAATTTCCCTTTTTATAAGAAGGACGTCCTGGTAATATCTGACAACTGGAGAAACGCTTGTTTTTATAATGTGCCTATCGATGAACTGATTGAGACCATTGATTATTCCTTTGCAAATGGTTATACGGTTGTCTGGGATGGGGATGTAAGTGAAAGCGGATTCTCGCATCCGAACGGATATGCCGTAATGCCTTCTAATTCTCCATCACCAAGAGGTCCTGTGACTGACCGTCAGCGGCTCGAAAGATCACCGAATCAGGGTCAGCAAAGTAATCTGCCAACCGGAGTTCCTTCTCCGGGTCCCGAAGTGAATGTTACACAGGAAATACGGCAGGTATGGTATGAAAATTTTACCACAACAGACGACCATGGGATGCACCTTACCGGAGTGGTAAAAGACCAGAACGGAACCAAATATTACAAGACCAAGAACTCCTGGGGTACCGACAGGAATGCTTTTGGAGGGTATCTTAATATGTCTGAAAGTTATGTCAGGGCCAAGACACTCTTTATAATGGTCCATAAGAATGCCATTCCTCCCACAATAAAAACCAGACTGGGTCTGTAGACTTAATCGTGCAATCGCTTGTCCGCCAGCCGGCGGATGCAATCGTGCAATCAAGAAATCAGATAGCATGATCGCATGATTTATTCAATCATCAGATTACATCCCCTGACATCAGAGTTATCCAGTCTTCCGAGAACCTCGAAGGATCCGTCTTCATGAAGCTTTCCCATGTCGCCTGTCGATATGAAGGAACATGAGTGAATATTTGCAAGATCGATGATGTTTATTCCTCCCGTCACCCCAGGTTCTTTGATTATCGTCAACGGGTCCTGCGGATCGCGTATAACTATCTTCATCCATGGAGGAGCCCTGAAAATGCCTTCTCCTTTCGAATAGGCCTGGCTTAAAAGTTCTGTCATGCCATATTCGGAATGTATCACGCTGACATTAAATGCTTCTTTAAGCACCGTGTGAAGCTCATCCCTTGTAATCTCTTTTCGTCTGCCTTTCATCCCTCCTGTTTCAACGATAATAACATCATGGAGGTCAAATGAATATTTTTCTGCAAGATCGAGCAGGGCGAAGCTGACTCCCATCAAAAGGATTCTTCTACCCTGTGCCCTTGCATCTTCAAATGCTTTAATCATCCCCCGGATATCTTCTTTATAAAAACCGCTCCCCGGGAAAGAACTTCTTTTAATCAGGTTGTCCATCATATAGACCAGGGATGAGTTTCCCCTTTCGGTATACGAGGGAAGAAGAGCGGCTATCATGTATCTTTCCGGTTCACTGAAGAAAAGCGTGAAAGCTTTCAGGAAGCTTTTTTCATACAAGCCGGTATCAGCTACATAATGCTTGGCTGAAACTGCGCCTGTTGTGCCGCTGCTTTCAAATATTTTCACAGGAGGCTTGCTGCCGGTAAGTACAATGTGGTTTTTAAAGAATTCCACGGGAAGGAACGTAATATCGGAGACAGATTTTACTATGGATGCATCTACTTTTAGAGACCTGATGAATTCGTTGTAAACCTTGTTCCCTCCGGACTGAAGCCTGAAAATCTCAAGTGCACGATCATTAAATGCATCCTGATCCTTTATATTGAAAATACTTTCCGACAACTCCGGTTTCATTTTCCGGGAAAGGTTAAGGAACCATCAGGCTGATAGACCCATTCGAAAGTGCATTCTGCGTAATTGCGCGAAGTTCGTTCCTCAGAAAATGTTGAGACTATCCTGATCTTTGCATAATGCTCATCGGCTGATCTGTAAACCCAGACCTGATGCGGTTTCACGGGATTGGCCCAATCTTCCCACACTGAAACAACAGGCGATGCCAGGTTTTCAAAGGCTTGCTTTGCTGCTGTTTCATCTCCATATTCGCCCTGAAGGTAAAAACCATTCAGCCCTGCACCTGTCTGAAGAATGAAAGGAGCAAGCGACCCTCCAAGTTCAATCAGCAAGTCTGGTGCGGGCCTGGCAAGAGAAGAAACTTTTTCTGCAGCGGCAAAATTAAAGCCGATGGCATAGTAGTTTGTTGTGCCGTAAAGAGTATTATCAATGGTGACCGTTCCGGATGTGTCGGTTTTGCCCGGCTTGTCAGGATCATCACAACCTGCAATAGCAAAAAACAACAGCAGTATTACGGTAAGTTGCCTGTTCATACTGCAAAGATAACGTATTTACCGCTGCTTTGTTTTATCTATTCTCCGCGTATGGAGGTGATGCCGGGGAGCTTCTTGCCTTCCATGTATTCAAGCATTGCGCCGCCGCCTGTTGAAACATAGCTTACTTTTTCAGCCAGCCCGTTCTTATTGATTGCCGCAACGGAATCACCACCGCCGATAAGTGTATAAGCTCCCCTGGATGTTGCAGCGGCAAGCGCCTTTGCTACTGCAGTTGTTCCCTTTGAGAATTTTTCCATTTCAAAAACTCCCATGGGGCCGTTCCAGAGTATTGTCTTTGAATTTCCGATTACTTCAGTAAACTTCTTAATTGTCTCATCAGCAATATCCAGCCCGAGCCATCCTTCCGGAACTTTATTGATCGGAGTTACATTGGTGTTCGCTTCATTTTCGAACTTGTCGGCATTAAGGCTGTCGACAGGCAGATAAAGATTCACCTTCTTTTCCTTTGCCTTTTCAATGATCTTCAGGGCAAGGTCGAGTTTGTCCTCTTCACAGAGCGACTTTCCTATTTTTCCTCCCTGTGCCTTTATGAAAGTATAAGTCATGCCGCCGCCGATGATCAGGTTGTCAACTTTATTAAGGAGGTTTTCAATCAGCAGGATCTTGTCCGAAACCTTTGCTCCTCCCATTATTGCCGTAAAAGGCCTCTGCGGGTTTTGGAGCACTTTATCCATTGCAGCAAGCTCGCTGTTGATAAGAAATCCGAACATGATCTTATCTTTAGGGAAGTAGTCGGCGACTACCGCAGTCGTGGCATGAGCTCTGTGAGCTGTTCCGAATGCGTCATTAACATAAACATCGGCATAAGTGGCAAGGGTTTTTGCCATCTCTTTCTGTTTCGCTTTCAACTCAGCCTTGGCAGCTTTCTTTTCCTCTTCAGTGGCTGTCTCAGGAAGGATAGGCTTCCCCTCTTCTTCGGGATAGAACCTCACATTTTCCAATAACAGAACCTCACCCGGATTCAGGGCTGCTGCCATGCTTTTTGCCGACTCCCCAAGGCAGTCATCAGCAAAGAGGACTTTTTTACCGAGGTGCTTTTCCAGAACCGGAAGAACAGGCTTAAGTGAATATTTCTCCATCCGGCCTTCAGGTCTTCCGAGATGCGACATAAGAATGCATGATCCTCCGTCGCCGGTTATTTTTTTTATTGTAGGCAGGGCTCCCCTGATTCGCGTATCATCAGTCACCACGAATGTCTTCTTGTCAAGGGGAACATTGAAATCAACTCTTACAATTGCTTTTACACCTTTAAAATTAAAATCCTGGATCATTTTCATATTTCAAGAATTTTTTGTTTTTAGATTAAAATATCTGGTACAAACCTAATTATTTTTTAGAAATTATAAATAATGGGTACAGGAAACATTCAGGAGAAACTTCACCGCCTTTAAAAAGGCCTGTCTGCTATTTCAAAACCAGTAACGGCAGGGAGATTCCGAGCGAGAGCGAGGAATCCCCAAGAACTTTATCAGGCTTTCATTGTTTATCCTCCATTGAAAAACTTTAACTAATTTTAAAAAAAAAATTATGGCAAATATTACATTAAGAGGAAATCCTGTAAACACATCTGGAAACCTTCCAGCCCTGGGAAGCCAGGCCCCGCAATTTACACTGGTTAAATCTGACCTTTCCAACCTTTCGCTTCATGAACTTAAAGGTAAGAAATTGGTACTGAGTATATCTCCAAGCCTCGACACATCAGTCTGCGCAACATCTGTAAGAAAATTCAACCAGATGGCAGCAGCTAAGAATAACACTATTGTACTTGCAATAACAAAAGATCTTCCATTCGCCGCAGGTCGATTCTGTACCACCGAAGGGATCACAAACGTAATCCCTCTTTCAGGATTCCGCGACTCAGCCTTTGGAAAAGCTTATGGTGTTGATATAGTTGATGGACCGATGGCGGGGCTTTATGCCAGGAGCATTGTTGTAATAGACGAAGAAGGCAAAGTTATATATACCCAGCTGGTGCCCGAAACGACTCAGGAGCCTGACTATGATTCTGCCCTGAAAGCGATATGAAATGAATTTCTCTCAATTCCCGGGACAAAAAGAAACTGTTTCAAGGCTTATCCGCTCTGTGAAGGAAGAGCGGGTGAGCCATGCTCAGCTTTTTACGGGTCCTGAGGGATGCGGGTCACTTCCCCTGGCAATTGCCTATGCCAGGTACGTAAGTTGTGAGAACAGGACAGAATCCGACTCTTGTGGAACATGCAGGTCATGCATCAAGTATGAGAAAATGATCCATCCTGACCTTCATTTCGTGTTCCCTGTGATAAAAAATAAAAAAGATTCTGAGCCGGTAAGCGACTCATATATGCCGGAATGGAGGGAATTTGTAAAAAAAACACCATTCTTTAACCTTAATAGCTGGCTCGACTCTATCGAGGTCGGAAATGCTCAGGGATTGATATTTGCTTCCGAGGCGGCAGAGATAATCAAAAAACTCAATCTGAAGACCTATGAGTCGGACTTCAAGGTGATGATCATCTGGATGCCCGAAAAGATGCATCACTCAGCAGCTAACAAGCTTCTCAAAATGATCGAAGAGCCCCCGGAGAAAACACTCTTCCTTCTTGTTTCCGACGAACCTGACAAGATCCTGCCAACAATCGTTTCAAGGTGTCAGATCGTAAGGATCCCTGCTTTCAGGGCCGGTGAGGTAAGCAAATATCTAGTCTCAGCTCTCGGAGCCGGGAAAGAAAAAGCTGACGAGATCGCACGCGTTTCCAATGGCAACATGATAAGGGCATCTGAATTATTTGCCAATGAGGAGTCTTCGCTGGTCAGCCTTGAGAATTTCAAAAAGCTTATGAGGTTTGCCTGGAAGCGCGATATTATTTCGGAAATAGCCTGGTCCGAAGAAATGGCTTCTATCGGGAGGGAGGCTCAGAAAAGCTTCCTGCTCTATTCCCTCAGGATCCTCAGGGAAAACCTGATGATGTCGATGAATCAGGCCGGGAACAACCTGGTATTCCTGGCCGGTGAAGAGGCTTCCTTCTGTGAAAATTTCCACCCTTTCATAAAACCTGACAACATTTATGACCTCACAGGCGAGTTTTCACTGGCCCACTCACATGTTGAAGCCAACGGCAATGCCAGGATCATATTTCTCGACCTGGCTCTTAAGGTTACAAGGCTGATCCGCTGAACGTTAGCATCCCGATTGAATTTATGGCATTTATTCACTATTTTTGCGTTTTCATTTTAAGAAGCGTCAGATTTCTATGACAGATAATGAAGAGTTACAGGGTCAGCAGGGTGAAGAGATTCAGCTGCCTGACATAACATACAGACCCGGATGCAATAAGCTCGATTGTTTCAACTGGCTTAAGGATGTGCCAGATTCCGTTCTTGAAAATGAGGTGGTTGAGATCCGCTTTAAGAACACCAGGAAGGGATTTTTCAGAAATGTGAATCATCTCCGGCTGGAAATTGGCGATATCGTTGCGGTTGAAGCATCTCCCGGACACGATATAGGAAGGGTTGCCATGACCGGTGCCCTGGTCAGGGAACAGCTTAAGGAACTAAAAGTATGTCCTCCTCTCGACGACATGAAAAAAGTATATCGCAAAGCAAAACCGGCTGATATACAGAAATGGGAAGAGGCAAAGAAGCTGGAAAACCATACAATGCTTCGCTCAAGGAAAATATCCGAGGAGCTCAAGCTTAACATGAAGATCGGAGATGTAGAATACCAGGGAGATAAGACCAAGGCTATCTTCTATTATATTGCTGATGAGAGAGTCGATTTCAGACAGCTGATAAAAGTGCTCGCCGATGAATTTAAGGTCAGGATTGAAATGCGGCAGATAGGAGCCCGGCAGGAAGCCGGAAGAATCGGAGGCATAGGCTCATGCGGACGAGAGCTTTGCTGTTCCACATATATAACTAACTTCCAGTCTGTAACCACGACACATGCCAAATACCAGGAACTTTCACTTAATCCTCAGAAGCTTGCCGGCCAGTGCGGGAAGCTAAAGTGCTGCCTGAACTTTGAAGTAGATTGCTATGTCGATGCCCAAAGGTCATTCCCTCCGAAGGATATCCCCCTCCAGACAGCCGATTGTACAGCTTTCTTTCAGAAAATGGAGGTTCACAAGGGAGTTTACTGGTACTCAACTGATGCTCACTCAACAGCTAATCTTGTTGCAATAAATGTAAACAGGGTAAGAGAGATCCAGGCACTGAACAGGAAAGGGATTAAACCCGAACGGATTCTTGAACAAGTCCAGTCATGGAATCCTGAACCAGTTTCAGAAGACCTGCTGCAGAACAACAGTCTTACAAGGTTCGACCCGGAACCAGATAAAAACAAGTCACGCAAGCGTTTTCACAGAAAGAAAAACAGGAGGCCAAATGACAGTAAAAACAGGCAGGAATAAACTTCTTCCGGCCATCTTGATGATTCTGGCGCTGGTGTCATGCAACGGTAACCTGATCTATAAAGACGTGTATGAAATGCCTGACTCGGAATGGAATCTCTATAATGTTCCTGATTTTACATTCCAGATAGTTGATACAACAAAAAGAACTGACATCTTTTTTACTCTCCGCACTGGCTCACAGTACCCGTATCGTAACATTTTCCTTTTTGTAACCACAAAAGCTCCTGACGGAATGAGCATTACCGATACCCTTGAATACAGCGTCGCTGATGAAAAAGGGAACTGGCTCGGAAAAGGATTCGGAGATATCAATGAAATCAGGCTTCCCTTCAGGCAGAATGTCTATTTCCCCATGAAAGGAACCTATCACATTATGATCAGGCATGGAATGAGGACCGAGAACCTCAAAGGAGTTTATGACATTGGGCTCTCTGTTGAAAAACTCACCGGCAAACAGTGAACCGTGGGAAAGAACAAGCTGGAACGATGGGCTGAGCTGACCACTTTTTACAATGTGATCCAGCATGATGATGAGGCCGGGTTCGGGAAAGATCATCCTGTGAAAGGACTCTGGAATGTCAATATATTCAAAAATCAAAATCCTGTAATCCTTGAACTCGGCTGCGGCAGGGGAGAATATACTACAGCCCTGGCAGCCAGATTTCCTTCCAATAACTATGTCGGCATCGACATTAAAGGTGCCCGATTGTGGAGGGGTGCGAAGACAGCACACGATGACAGGCTCAGTAATGCAGCCTTTCTCCGCACAAGGATTGAGTTCATAAATTCCTTCTTTACAACAGATGAGGTTGATGAAATATGGCTGACTTTTCCGGATCCCCAGCCTGAGAAAAAAAATTCAAACAAAAAGCTGACCTGCCCCTGGTTTTTGAACAATTATAGCAAGTTCCTTAAGGATAAGGGCATTATTCACCTTAAAACCGACAATTTCGAACTTTTCAGGTACACCAGGAACATTGCCGAAAGAAACAACCTGGAGATCATTGCCGCAACAACCGACCTTCATTCAGAATTTAAGGAGGATGAAATATTGAATATCAGGACACATTACGAGGAAATATACCTTAATGAAGGCAAGAAAATAAATTATCTTGCGTTCCGTCTTGAAAAAAGTAAAATCATCGGTGATGCCATCACGCAAGCCGCCACAGCGTAACGACTTCTTCAGCAGAGTATATGATATTACCTGTTTGATACCTTATGGAAGGATAACCTCTTATGGTGCTATCGCAAAATACCTGGGTTCAGGCAGATCCGCCAGGATGGTGGGCTGGGCCCTCAACGTCTCACATGCCCGTCCCGATTTTATCCCTGCCCACAGAGTGGTCAACAGGAAAGGTCTCCTGACTGGCAAACATCATTTCGGGAATTCGACAACTATGCAGCAGCTCCTTGAAAATGAAGGCATTATTGTCGAAAATGATTGTATCCTTAATTTCACCGAGCGTTTTTGGGATCCTTCAATAGAACTTTAACCGGTCATTTTGTGTTATAGTTTAAAAATAGTAAAATTGCAGTCTGTTTATATTTAATTTAAATAAAAATAACCCCCCATCCCCCCTGAAGGGGGGCTAAGAAACAGAACATTGATAATCATGTATTGATTTAAATTCCGCTGGGGCGGGAGCAGGAAGGTCAGTAAAGCGATAATGTTATGCTCAAAGAATCTCAAGTTTTGTCTGTCCTAAGCAAGGTAATACATCCCGAAAAGAAGCGGGATATAGTAACGCTTGGAATGGTGTCTGATATTGATGTTTCTCAGGCCGGGATATCAATCATCCTGGCTCCGGAGAAGTCAAACGATCCTTTCATCACTTCAATTAAAAGCACAGTTGTAAAAGCGTTGAAAGATGCCTTCGGGCCCGACACTGTGATCTCAGAGATCTCCGTGAAGCCAAAAATCCTCGCTGAGAAAGCAGAAAAAAAACAGAATGAGCTTTTCCCGGGGATCAGAAACATTATTGCAGTCTCATCAGGAAAAGGAGGCGTCGGCAAGACCACTGTTGCAGTGAACCTTGCAATAGCTCTTGCAAGGAAGAA
Source organism: uncultured Rikenellaceae bacterium (assembly GCA_964638545.1). GTDB lineage: Bacteria > Bacteroidota > Bacteroidia > Bacteroidales > VadinHA17 > LD21. The sequence continues at coordinate 49,620 of CAZXAM010000026.1, forward strand.
CTATAGTGTCGGACTTCTTGATGCAGATGTTTTCGGCCCTTCGGTCCCGATTATGTTTGATGCTGCAGATTACAGGCCTGAGGTTAAAAGGGAAAAAAACACCGATATGATCGTTCCCCTCTTTAAATGGGGTGTGAAAGTATTGTCGACAGGTTTCTTTGTAAATCCTGACGATGCCGTAATATGGAGGGGACCAATGGCTTCAAATTTCCTGAAGCAGCTCATAGCCCAGGGTGACTGGGGTTCACTTGATTTCCTTCTTGCAGACCTTCCTCCCGGAACCAGCGATATTCATCTCACTCTTGTCCAGGAAGTAGCAGTGACAGGCGCTATAGTTGTCACCACTCCCCAGAAGGTTGCTCTGGCCGACGCAGTAAAAGGAATATCAATGTTTACAGGCGACAAGATCAATGTTCCTGTGTTAGGGCTTGTGGAAAACATGTCGTGGTTCACTCCTGCAGAGCTTCCCGGCAGCAGGTACTATATCTTCGGGAAAGAGGGAGGTAAAGATCTTGCGGAAAAAACCGGAGTTCCGCTTCTGGGACAGATTCCTCTTGTTCAGGGAATATGCGAAAGCAGTGATAAAGGACATCCCGTTGCTCTTGAAGATTCGATTGCAGGAAAGGCCTTTATGGCGCTTGCCGATGAAGTGGTAAAGCAAACCGAAAAACGCAACAGGGATCAGCGTCCGACAATAAAAGTTCAAATGGATAAATGACCCCCTACCCAGCCCACGCCAAAGCCTTTAGATTTACCTTTTAATTTATTCTTTTATTAAATGATGATGAAAAT
>CAZXAM010000027.1:0-48618 GCA_964638545.1 uncultured Rikenellaceae bacterium
TTCAAAATTCCATAAAGGCATTTCTGTAAAAGGTCTGGAAATTGAATTAGTACCGGTTGGAAAGATTGAACACCTGGTAAGAGGGTTGTTCAGTTGAATGCCATTTACCCACCCCTAACCCCTCCCAGGAGGGGATTTGTTTTCCGGTAGCCGGTAGCCGGTAGCCGCTAATACCGATCTCTTGTCGGATTATTCCTTCTCGTGCTTTCGCGTCTTACGCCTTCGCAGTCGATATCAACATTAAATCCTGACGGGCGTTCAAATTCATCTGCCTCCATAATGCCGAACTCAGGATCGTTGTATACTTTTTTCAGGAATCTTCCAAGAATAGGAAGAGCAACATTAGCGCCCTGTCCTTCAGAAAGAGATTCAAAATGAATCGATCTGTCCTCCCATCCGCACCACACACCGCCGACAAGATTTGGTGTGATTCCCATGAACCAGGCATCTGATTGTTCCTGCGTGGTGCCGGTCTTGCCTCCGATCTGGTTCATAAGCATATAAGGCTCCCTTCTCAGCCTGTTTCCTGAGCCGCTCTGCACAACTCCCTGCAAAAGGTTTGTCATCAGGAAAGCAGTCTGTTCGCTCAGTACTTCCTCAATGGAGGATGAGAACCTTGAAACGACATTACCGTTTTTATCTTCAATTCTGGTGACATACATCGGCTTGGTATAGACGCCCTTATTTGCGAAAGTTCCATAAGCTCCGACCATCTCTTCAAGCTTCACATCCGAAGTCCCGAGGAAGATGGAGACTACCGGATCAATAAAGCTCCTCACTCCCATCTTGTGCATCAGGTCGGCAACCGGTTCCGGGCTGAATCTCTGCATTATCCAGGCGGAAATATAATTTTCGGATTGCGCCAGGCCCCATTTCAGCGTTACCATTTTACCATGGTATTTGGGATTGCCCGAGCTTCTCGGGGTCCAGGTTGTATCTTTACCGTTCATAATGACCTGGAAGGTGCGCGGGATGTTCTCCACTTCATAGCATGGAGAATAATCGTTCATCATTGCAATTGTATACAGGAACGGTTTTATTGTGCTTCCTACCTGGCGGCGCTGGGATGTACAGGCATCATACTTGAAGTACCTGAAGTCTGTGCCGCCCACATAAGCTTTAATATAACCGTTCTTGGGATCTTCGACCATAAATCCTGCCCTGATAAAATATTTATAATACCTTATTGAATCGAGGGGGGTCATAACCGTGTCTATTTCTCCTTTCCAGGAAAAGAGCTTCATCCTTACAGGCGTTTTGAATGCGAGTATAATTGAATCTTCAGGAGCGTTTTTCCTGCGCATGGAATAATATCTGTCGCTTTGCATCAGCGATCTCATTATCAATTCATCTACCTGTTTTCTTGTCAGATCGTTTGAATAGGGAGGATTCCTGAATGATTTTGCCCTTCGGTTAAACCCGGGCTGGATCTCCTGCGAGATATGCTCGGCAACGGATTCTTCGGCATATTGCTGCATCTTTGAATTGATCGTTGTGAAGATTCTCAGTCCGTCCTTATATATGTCGTAGTTTGATCCGTCAGGTTTTTTGTTTTTGGCGCACCAGCCGTAAAGGGGATCGCTTTCCCAGAGCCAGACGGCATCACTATATGATGCCGGATTCATGTATCTTTTAGGGTCGGGCTCGGGTCTTGTCATCAGGAACCTGAGATACTCCCTCAGGTAAGTGGCCCTTCCTGAATTATGATCTTCTATCTGAAAGTCCAGCTCTATAGGCATCTTCATCACAGAATCGGCCAGATGCTTTTCTATATAGCCGTATTTGGCCATTTGTGTGAGCACGGTGTTCCTGCGCTGGAACACCCTGTCGTAGTTCCTCACAGGATTATATCTTGAGGATGCTTTAAGCATTCCTATCATTACTGCAGCTTCCTGAATGCTGAGTGAGTCAGGAGTTGTATTGAAATAAACCCTTGCTGCCGATTTTATCCCGATGGCCTGATAATTGAAATCGTAAATATTCAGGTACATAGCTATTATCTCTTCCTTAGTATAACTCTTCTCAAGTTTTACTGCTGTCTGCCATTCCTTGAACTTGGAGACTCCGAGCCTGATCTTTCTGGTAAATGCCGAAACATGAGAAGTGTCTCTGGGATAGAGTTGTTTTGCAAGCTGCTGCGAAATAGTGCTGCCTCCTCCTGTATTCTGCCGGAGAATAATAGTTTTCACCACGGCTCGCACGATACCACGTATATCAATGCCCGAATGTCTGTAATATCTTATGTCTTCGGTAGCTATTAGTGCATTAACAAGATAAGGAGAAAGCTCATCAAAGTTTGTCCAGGTCCTGTTCTCAAGAGCAATCTTCCCGAGCAGAACTTCATCTTCTGAAAAAACCTGAGCGGCCAGGTTCAGTTCAGGATTCTCCAGCTCTTTGAATGATGGCATCGGACCGAGCTTTTCCCTTGAAATAAGTATGAAAATAATTATCAGTATAATGAACGGAAGAGCGAACAGAGACCAGAACCAGATAAGGTATTTTTTGTTTTCAGAAGTGCCTTTCATCGGGCTTTTGAATTTGGTCCAAAATTAGTAAATTAAAAGAATCTTTATGGTTTATTTTGAAGTTTGGTCGCGAATTGATTTACTTTGCCAAGTTTTTAAAACTAAATATCTCCCTTTAAATGATCGAGAACCTTGTAATTGTAGAGTCTCCTGCAAAGGCAAAGACAATTGAGAAGTTCCTGGGTAAGGATTTCAAAGTCATTTCAAGTTTTGGGCACATCAGAGACCTGGCAAAAAAGAATCTTGGCATCAACATAGAAAAGGATTTCGAGCCTGTTTATGAGATCCCCAAGGAAAAGACAAAGGTTGTGAACGAGCTTCGTAAAGCAGCTTCCGAGGCAAAAACCATCTGGATAGCATCTGATGAGGACCGGGAAGGAGAAGCCATTGCATGGCACCTTGCAGGTGTTCTCAAGCTTGACCTGAAAACCACGAAAAGGATCGTATTTCACGAGATCACAAAAGATGCCATTTCAAATGCAATAGAGACTCCCCGTACAATCGACATGAATCTTGTGAACTCACAGCAGGCAAGAAGGATACTCGACAGGCTTGTCGGTTTTGAGATCTCACCGGTATTATGGAAAAAAGTACAGCCCTCCCTTTCGGCAGGTAGAGTGCAGTCGGTGGCCGTCAGGCTGATAGTTGAACGGGAGAGGGAGATCATATCGTTCAAATCGGAATCAGCTTACAGGGTGACCGCAATTTTCAGGATCGGTACAGATGCAGGCAGTGCGGTGCTGAAGGCAGAAGCTTCGAAAAGATTTCCTGATGAGAAGGAGGCAATGAAATTCCTGGAGCAGTGCTCATCTGCAGGATATGAGGTAAGCGGGATAACCGTCAAGCCGGGAACACGATCTCCTGCGCCTCCGTTCACAACTTCAACTCTTCAGCAGGAAGCTTACAGGAAACTCGGGTTTTCCGTTGCACAGACAATGACGGTGGCACAGAAACTCTATGAAGCCGGTAAGATAACATACATGAGAACCGACTCGACAAACCTGTCAAAACTGGCGCTGGCAAAATCGCGTGAAAAGATAGTTTCTGATTTCGGAGAAAAATATTCAAAGACGCGTCAGTTCAAGACAAAGAGCAAGGGAGCCCAGGAAGCTCACGAGGCAATCCGTCCGGCTTATCTTGAAAACGAGACCGTTCCAGGCAACCAGAATGAGAAAAAGCTGTATGAGCTTATCTGGAAAAGAACAATAGCATCACAAATGGCTGATGCCGTGGTTGAAAAAACAACAATCTCGATTGATATGAATAACTCTCCTGTTATGTTCCATGCGACGGGAGAAGTAATCAAATTTGACGGATTCCTGAAGGTTTACATGGAATCCACCGATCAGGAAAACGGAGACGATGAGAGGGATCTTATACCTCCTGTAAAGCAAGGCATGACTCTATATTATAACACAATAACTGCTTCACAGAAATTCACTTCCCCGCCCCCCAGGTACACCGAGGCGAGCCTTGTTAAAAAGCTAGAAGAGCTTGGGATCGGAAGACCTTCAACTTATGCGCCGACAATTTCCACCATCCAGAACAGGGGTTATGTCTCAAGGGAAGACAGGCCGGGAGAAAAACGTCCGCTGAAGATCCTGACGCTTGAAAAAGGCAAGATCGGCTCCACGGTCAAGACCGAACTGGCCGGAAAGGAAAAATCAAAGCTCTTTCCACAGGACATTGGAATGATCGTGAATGATTTCCTGATGGATAATTTTTCTGTAATAGTTGATTATCATTTTACCGCGGAGGTCGAAGAGCAGTTTGATGAGATTGCTCTCGGCAAGATCAAGTGGACCGGAATGCTTCACGATTTTTATGTGCCTTTCCACAAAACAATTGAGAATACCCTCGAGAAAAAAGACCGGAAAACAGGAGTCAGGATCCTCGGGAATCACCCTGAAACAGGAGAACCGGTAAGCGTAAGGATGGGCAGATTCGGACCTGTTGCGCAGATAGGGAATGCCGAAAATGGCAACAAGCCCCGGTTTGCAAGTCTTTCAAAAAGCCAGCTTCTTGAGACCATCACTCTGGACGAAGCTCTCAACCTGTTCCGCCTTCCCAGGTCGCTTGGCATCCATGAAGGCGAAGAATTAGTTGTGGGTACAGGGAAATTCGGACCATATATAAGGTTCAGGGGAAAATTCTTCTCCCTGAAAAAAGGAGTTGATGATCCTTATTCAGTGACGCTCGAGAGAGCAATAGAAGTGATTAAGGAAAAAAACGCCGATGACATAAAGAAAGTCATTAAAGATTACGGGGATATCCGTGTACTGAACGGCAGGTATGGACCTTACGTGGTCAAGGACAAGAAGAATTACCGGCTTCCCAAAGGAACTGATGCAGAAAAGCTTTCAAAGGAAGATTGTATCAAGATCATTGAAAAAAACGACAATGCCAGGAAGAGTTCCTGATAAACGCCATGATTGACCTTAAAGATTATTTTGATCCGGTAAGCATTGAGAGCCGTGATAATGAAGTTGCATCCGGAAGCTCAACATTCCCGCATTCCATCACTGTACACACCGAAAACACAAATCTGAAGGACATAAGCAAATTCAGGATTGCTCTGTTTGGAGTTCCCGAAGGCCGGAACGGACATGGTGAAGGTTGTTCTAAAGGGCCGGACAAAATAAGGACTGAACTTTACAAATTGACCCGGATCCCCGGAAAATCAAAGATCATCGACCTTGGCAACATGAAGAGGGGCGTCACTTTCAACGATACATTAGCCGGGCTTGCGGACGTACTTTCTTTTCTGATCCATGAGAATGTATTCCCGTTAATCATAGGAGGCAACAATGCCCTGGCAATCTCCATTGACACTCTCTTCTCGGAAAAGAAACTAAAATATACCCTGGCTGCCGTCGATCCAAGGATAGATTACTCTAATGAAAAGAGGGATCTTGGTCCGCTTAACTATCTGAACACTATTCTTCACAAACATAACAGCACATTTTATCACTACATAAATATCGGCTATCAGACCTACCTTAACGATCAGCAGGTGGTCAACCGTTTTCTTAAGAGAAAATCAGAGCTGGTAAGGATAGGGGACGTGAGAAAGGCGATCTACCTGACTGAGCCTCTTTTCAGGGATTCCGATGCGGCTGTCTTCGATATTTCGGCAGTAAGGCAGTCGGACGCACCAGGAACGACTTATCCCTCCCCGAACGGATTCTACGGAGAAGAGATATGCCTTCTTTCAAGATATGCCGGTATTTCCGACAACCTGAAAATTTTCGGCCTCTTTGACGTTAATCCGGATTTCGACATCCGGAACCAGACATCCGGGCTGGCAGCACAGATCATCTGGTTCTTCCTCGAAGGCTTCTCTCAGAAGCAGTATGAGACCCCTTCTCTTGGAGAAGGCAACTCGGGAAGGTTTATCAGGTATCATGTAAGGGTGACGGACCTGGATGATGATCTGATATTTGTGAAAAGCAATCTTACCGACAGATGGTGGATGGAAATGCGTTCGGAGAACGATCAGTTCATCTATATCGCCTGTTCACATGAAGATTACCTGAAGGCAAACCACAATGAAGTTCCCGGGAGATGGGTCAGGGGTTTAGAAAGGATAAGATCCTGATCCTTCACCTGTTCTTCATCTTTGACATACTAACTTTATCTGTTGGCCCTTTAACAAAGGCTGCTCATCAAAACGATTATTTTTACCCCTCAAATAAATAAAACTATCTTTGTTTACGTTTTAGTTTTTTGATTATTTTTACTTGTTCAATACAATAGCATCGAACTCCTTGGTATTTAGAGAAATGAAAAAAACGGGACTGGCATTGATCTTTATCTTGTCAGTATGCGTTCCCGGAAAATCCCAGCAGGATCCGGTTACCAGTCAGTATATGTTCAACACCATGACTTATAATCCTGGTATTGCCGGTACTTCGGGAATGATATGTGCCACCGCTCTTAACAGGCAGCAATGGGTAGGTTTCAAGGGAGCGCCGTCGACAACTGTGTTTAATGTCAGCGCGCCTGTATCGCTTTTCAAGAGAAAGCATGGCGTCGGGCTGTCGATTGAGACCGATAATGTAGGTTTCGACAAAGATCTAAATCTGTCCGGTGTCTATACTTACCTCGCCGATCTGAATTTCGGCAAGCTTGGAATCGGAGTAAGCCTTGGAATGCTGAGCAAGACACTTGAGCCAAGCTGGTATATTCCCGATGGTGACGGTTTTACGCCGCCTGATCAGGATCCGCTCATTCCGGTAAGCAAGGAGAACTTCATTGCATTTGATGCCGGACTGGGATTATACCTGCTCGCAGACAAGTATTATGCAGCACTGTCAGTTACGCACCTGAACCAGCCAAAAATAAAATACACAAAAGCAGGCGGAGACGATGTTACGACTTATGTAAGCCGGCATTTCTATCTTACCGCCGGATATACCTTTCAGCTGACTAATCCATCATTTGAGCTTATGCCTTCTGCCTTTGCATACAGCGACGGCAAGGCTGTCCAGTTTAATGTAACTTCCCTGGTCAGATACAATAAAAAAGTATGGGGCGGCGTTTCATACAGGGCCGGCGATGCTCTCATAGGGATTGCCGGTGTTGAACTTTACAATGGATTGAGGATTGGTTATTCATACGACTTCCCGTTATCGGACATCAGAAAAAGCACGAGCGGATCGCATGAATTCATGGTTAACTATTGCTTCGACCTGAGCCTGGGCAAAAGCCCGATGCGATATAAAAGTGTCAGATTTTTATGAATATTTAAAAAAAAATAACTTACTTGCATTATAAATTCAAAAAAGATATGAAAAAGGTACTTCTATCTGCCCTGATTATAACAATATTCCTTACCGGGTGCGGCAATACTAACACTGGAGAGCTGACGGGAGTTCTGGGAAGAAAGAAATTCTTTGAGCCTGAGCCGATGGAAATGGCTTTCATTCCTGCAGGCAATTTCATGATGGGACCCAGTGACCAGGATGCTTTGTTCGCAATGAACAGCCTCTCAAAATCAGTCACGGTAGACGCATTCTGGATGGACCAGACCGAGATCACCAACAATAAGTACCGTCAATTCGTATACTGGGTACGCGACTCTATCCTGAGGACAAAACTTGGCGAGGCACAGATACCAGACCGGGAATATTTCATGAGTGATGAGGACGGAAACGTGATTGAAGGCAACATCATCAACTGGGAAGAGAGGATTGATCCTGAAGAAGAGACAACCAAAGGCATTCTCGAGGAAATGTATTATCCTCCCGAAGAAAGATTCAACGGGAAAAGGCAGTTCGATGTCCGCAAATACAACTATTCTTACTGGTGGGTCGACTACAGGCAGGCATCCAAATCAAGATACATTTATGACTACCAAAACAACACGGGAAAATACGAAGGACAGGTGACTAACATTGACGGAACCCGTACCGACGTCAAGGACCGTTCCTCATTCATCAAGCACATCGTTATCAATATCTATCCCGATACACTCTGCTGGATCAGGGATTTTACCTATTCCTTCAACGATCCGATGGCTGATCTTTACTTCTGGCACCCTTCCTTCGATGATTATCCTATTGTTGGTGTGACCTGGCACCAGGCTAACGCATTCAGCCACTGGAGAACCGATTTCATGAACACAGCTCTCAGGAAAAACGGTCAGGCAGACGTACAGGCATACAGGCTCCCGCTTGAAACAGAGTGGGAATATGCAGCCCGAGGCGGCCTCGACCTGTCGATGTATCCCTGGGGCGGTCCCTATACACGAAATTACCAGGGATGCTTCCTGGCTAACTTCAAACCGCTTCGCGGCAATTACATTGACGACGGAAATGTTTACGCCGGCAAGGTAGCATCATATGAACCCAATGAATACGGCCTTTATGACATGGCAGGCAATGTAGCCGAGTGGACTATCTGCGCATACCATCCGTCGGCCTACATCTTTGAACACGATCTTCAGCCCGACTATCAATACAATGCCACACCGCAGGATCCTCCTATAATGAAGCGCAAAGTTATTCGCGGCGGATCGTGGAAGGATATAGCTTATTTTCTTCAGACCAGCGCAAGAGACTATGAATATCAGGATTCGACAAAACCCTATATCGGATTCCGCAATATAAGGCCTTATATAGGAGCCGAGCTTTAATCTACAGAAAAACAACCTTAAAATTATCAGGTATATGAGTTTAGCAGAATTAGTACAAAGTAGCGGATGGAAGAATTTCATCGCAAAACTTTATGGTATTGGTGCATCCGTTGTTATTATCGGAGCATTGTTCAAAATTGAACATTTGCCACTTGCAAGCTTAATGCTTACAATAGGTCTCTGTACAGAAGCAGTCATTTTCTTCTTCTCAGCATTTGAGCCGTTACACGAAGAGGTCGACTGGTCGCTTGTTTATCCTGAGCTTGCAGGTATCCCTGAAGAGGGTGAAGAGCTTCCTGCACATGGATCAGGCAAGATGCGTGACGCAGCTTCCAGGGGTATTGGCGGCGGCGGCTACGGAGGCGGAGGCGGAGCAGGATCTGCAGCACTCGCCAAGTTTGATGAGATGCTGGAGAAAGCTGAAATCACTCCTGACCTGTTCCAGAAACTGGGAGGCGGGATGAAAAAACTCAGCGAAGCCACATCAAACTTCAATGCCATGGGGGACCTTTCAGCCGTATCAAACAAGTACATGAACTCAGTTAATACAGCAACAGATAATCTGGGAAAACTGGCTGAATCATACCTGTCAACAACAAAAGTCATTAATGAGACCGGCTCCACATACAAAAACCTGACAGATTCACTGTCAGCCGTTGAGGTCGGCGGAAAATCATATCAGCAGCAGCTGGAAGTGCTTAACAAAAATCTTTCAGCCCTCAATGCTGTCTATGAAATCCAGAAGAAAGGAGCTGATGAGCATATCAGGGAATCTGAATCGCTTTACAAAGGAATTCAGGGACTTATGAAAGACCTTACTGAATCTGCCGGCGATACAAAGAAATACCGTGAACAGATAACAAAACTGAACGACAACCTGTCGGCGCTTAACAATGTCTATGGAAATATGCTTGCCGCAATGAATGTCAAGTAAAGCGGCATTGGTTTCACTCATTAAACTAACAAGAAAATGGCTCACGAAAAGCTATCTCCGCGGCAAAAAATGATCGGTATGATGTACCTGGTGCTGACAGCAATGCTGGCACTCAACGTGTCGAAAGAAACCGTGAAGGCATTCATGCAGGTTGACAAAGGTCTCACTCTTACCGTAGATAACTACATTAAAAAGAACAGCATCATTTATAATGACTTTGAAGCATCATTCGCGACTTATCCTGAGAAGACAGGGCCATACAGGACAAAGGCTCTTGAAGTTAAACAGCGTGCGGAGGAGATGTATAATTTCATCCAGGACCTTAAAATAATGATCATTAAAGAAGCCGACGGGGATGATGCAGAAGCCGTTAATGGAAGAGAGATTGACATTACCAAGGTTGACAGGTTTGATGATAACAACGTTCCATCCCAGATACTTATCGGGCCCAAGGAAGATGGCAAAGCCTATGACCTGAGGGCACAGATCAATTCATACCGCGATTTCCTGATCTCAGTACTTGAAGGCAAAGCTCCCGGCATTGAAGAATCTCTGAAAAAAACACTTAATACTGATGATGCTAAAAATGAAGATGGGGATATTGAAAAATGGCCTAATCTTACATTCCAGTTACTTCCACTGGTTGGAGCCAATGCTCTTCTTACAAAGATGCAGGTCGATGTCAGAAACGCTGAGACTGAAGTCCTTAATTTCCTGTTTTCACAGATAGACAAATCCAATTACAAGTTCAATAAGCTTGATGCTGTCGTCATCCCGAGATCGACCGTTGTAACCCTCGGAAGCAGCTACTATGCCGAGGTTTTCCTTTCTGCTACAGACTCAACACAATCACCTACCATCACGGTAAACGGGAACCAGGTACTCGAACTTGATGAAAACGGAAAAGGGATCTATAATATCAAGGCAAACTCGCTCGGCACAAAAAAATGGGGCGGCGTTATTTCGCTTAAATCTCCTGACGGATCAACAATTGAATATGATTTCGATTCTGAATATTCCGTAGAAATGCCGAATGTTGTTGTATCACCGACAGCCATGAACGTGATGTATGCAGGTATCCCAAATCCAATTGATATATCTATTCCGGGTTACGGATCTGATAAGATCAGGATCACCAAGGTCGTCAACGGGGTTTCAGCCAAAACAAAAGTGAAGAATCCGAAAGGTGAGAACTTCCCTGGTGAATGGGCCATTACTCCTACTACAGCCAACCAGATGATACAGATCTATACAGCAGCAGTGGAGCCTGACGGTTCACTAAAAAGTCAGCCTCCAAGGGAATTCAGGTGTAAACCTCTTCCCCAGCCGGTTGCAGTATGCGGAGGAAAATCATCAGGAAAAATTGACAGGGCAACACTGCTTGCACAGAAAGGTGTCAATGCCATTCTTCCGGATGCTGATTTTTACATCGTATATAATGTTACGGGATTTTCAGTATTGTACACTGATAATACCGGCGACCATATTGAAGAATGCGCAGGATGGCAATTCAGTACAAAACAGAGAGATCTGCTCAGCAGGCTTACAAGAGGAAAAACCCTCACAATCATCAACATTAAAGCAATGGGACCGGATAAAAGAACACAGGATCTTCCTCCTATTGTGTTACAGATTATCTAATTTAATTATATCGCAATGAACAAGAGATTTATCGTTGGAATCATTTCCGTAATGATTACGGGCAGCGCGATTGCACAAACATACGGAGACATTTACGAGAAGTCGATTCCAGACGCCAAAAAGATAGACTATCCTTTTCTCAGGGAAGCAGATGTCGTGTGGTCAAAAAGATATTACAGGGTAGTCGACCTGAGGGAAAAAATGAATCATCCCCTTTATTATCCTACTGATACCACGATCAAGGATGGAAGAAAAAGTTTTGTAAATATCCTGTTCGACGAGATGAACAACGGAAATATCACTGCTTATGATATTTTGGATTTCAAGATCCCCACAACTTATGACGATGTTGAAAAGAAGCTTGGTGCAATAATGAAAACTGAGTCAATAGCGATAAATGAGATGGGAGATACGAGGGATTCTACCTTCAGATCTGAAGCCAAGCGTGAAGAAGTAAAACAGCTGAGACTTTACGAAGAGTGGTATTTCGATAAAAAGCTTTCGCAGCTTGCTGTACGCATAATTGCCGTTATACCTTATTATATGGGTTTCAACGAAGATCTGCAGAGAGATGAAAACTCACCGGTTTGCTGGATCTGGTTTGATGATATCAGAAGCATCCTGGCAAAATACGAAGTCTTCAATCCGAATAATGATGCTCAGAGGATCTCCTACGACGACCTTTTCATGCAGAGAAGGTTCAGCAGTTACATCCAGGCTGAATCAAACGTTTATAACGACCGTAACATTTCCGAGTACCTCGTCGGTAAACCTGCTCTTTACGAAGCGGAGAGGATCAAAACCGAGTTGTTCAATTTCGAACACGATCTCTGGGAATATTAGCCCCTTCCCCCCTTAAGGGGTATAAGAATTTACAAAGAGGGTGTCTCAAAAGACACCTTTTTTTTAATTGCCCCTAAATCCCCTAAAGGGGACTTTCTCATTATCTGCTAGTCATAGAATCCCCTTTAGGGGGCAGGGGGCAAGATTCAGGCTTTTGAGACACCCTCTTTTTGTTATCCAGAGTAAAATTTTAAGCCCCCTTCGGGTGGTTGGGGGTTATAAGAATTTTTCTTCAGTCTGTTTCTTAACGTCTTCAAGATAATTCTTGATGTTCTGCTCCTCTTCTTTCTTCACGATCAGAAGGACATCTTCGGAATCTACAACAATATAATCTTCAAGGCCCTGAATTACCGCAACCTTTCCAGGTGATATATTGAAAATATTGCCCTTGTTTTCATATGAAAAGACATTTCCGCTTACAACCGAATTTCCTTTCTTGTCGAGTGCTGAATGTTCATACAGCGAACTCCAGGTGCCAAGATCCGACCATCCAATGTCGGTGCACATAACATACACATTGTCTGCCTTTTCCATAATCCCATAATCGATGGAAATGCTCTTGCACTCAATATAGGTGCTTCCAATGAAGCTTTTCTCCCTGTTTGTGCCAAAAAGCTTTCTTCCCTCGTTAAAAGCTGAATACATGTCGGGTAAATGTTTTTGGAAAGAGGCGAGTATTGAATTTATATTCCAGATAAAGATCCCTGAATTCCAGTAAAAATCACCGCTCTGAAGGAATACCTTTGCTAATTCAATATCAGGTTTTTCAGTGAATGTTTTTACTTTAAGGAGATTTTCATGGCCGTTTACCGGTTTCTTCCTGTCAGCCTGAATATATCCGTACCCTGTTTCAGGCCTGTCAGGCAGTATTCCCAGAGTAAGAAGGGCATCGTTCTTTTCAACAAAATCCATGCATTCACCGATGACTGTGCAGAACTTTTCTTCCTTTATTATGAAGTGATCGGCCGGGGTCACAACAATAACTGCCTCGGGGTTTTCCTTCAGTATCCTGAAAGTTCCGTAGGCAATACATGGAGCAGTGTTCCTGCGGAAAGGCTCAGCGAGCACATTTTCGGGATTGATGTTTAGCTGATCGATAACCAGCTGCTTATGCTCCTGGTTAGTTACTATAAAAATGTTATCAGCAGGGCATGTCGATTTGAACCGTCTGTAAGTCTGCTGGATCAGCGTCTCTCCGGTTCCCAGTATATCGAGAAACTGTTTTGGTTTTTCACGTCTGCTTAACGGCCAGAAACGGCTTCCGACGCCTCCTGCCATAATAATAACATATCTGTTGTCCATGTTTATCCTTTTAATAAGACAAGTCTACAAATATAAGACTTATTAGGCTTCCTGAATTAAAATCAAACCAGGTGAATTACTCTATTTATTTTTTAATTTTGCCTGTTGCCAATCAAATCGGAAATGATTAAGTTTTTAAGTCTTTTCGGACAATACTTCATTCTGCTTAAGAAGGTTTTCTCAAAACCTGAAAAAGGTTCAATATATTACAAGCAAACCATGCGTGAAATGGTTTACCTTGGACTGAATTCAGTTGGGATAATAAGTGTCATATCTTTCTTCATGGGTTCTGCAATAACCCTTCAGACTGCCTATAATACCGAAAATCCCATCTATCCAACATATCTGATAGGGCTTGGCTGCCGGGATTCCATAATTCTTGAGTTTTCATCAACCATCTCAGCATTGATACTTGCAGGCAAGGTCGGATCGAATATCGCTTCTGAAATAGGTACAATGCGTATAACCGAGCAGGTTGACGCTCTTGAAATGATGGGGGTGAATTCAGCCAGTTACATAATTCTGCCTAAAATAATCGCCACACTTGTTTTCAATCCCATTCTTACACTTCTAAGCATTACAGTGGGTATCGTCGGAGGCGGAATGGCGGGAACTCTTTCAGGAGTAATAACCCTCAATGATTTCATTTACGGGATCCAGTACGCCTTCATACCTTATTATATCACTTATTCGATAATTAAAACGCTGTTTTTTGCTTTCATAATAACAACCGTTTCAGCTTTCCAGGGATACTACGTCAACGGCGGTTCACTTGAGGTGGGCCGCGCCAGCACCAAGGCTGTTGTCTTCAGCAGTGTCCTTATTTTGTTATTCAATGTTATTCTTACACAATTGCTGCTGTCATGATAAGGGTAAAAAACATTGTTAAATCGTTCAGCGGCCAAAAGGTTCTTGATGACATTACGGTAACCTTCGAAGCCGGGAAGACGAACCTTATCATAGGCCGGAGCGGATCGGGGAAAACGGTGCTTCTGAAATCGATTGTCGGGCTGCACGAAATCGACAATGGTGAGATCTGGTACGAAGATGTGCTCTTCAACAAGCTTGATTTTGAGGCAAAGAAGGAAATCCGCAAACAGATGGGGATGCTTTTCCAGGGAAGCGCTCTTTTTGATTCCATGACGACGGAACAGAATGTAAGGTTCCCGCTTGATATGTTCACGGGCAAGAGCATGGAAGAGAAAACCGAAATAGTCAACAATTGCCTTAAAAGAGTCAATATTGTAAACGCCAATAAACTGTTTCCCTCTGAGCTGTCGGGAGGAATGAAGAAAAGGGTCGCCATAGCCAGGGCTATCGCTCTCAATCCAAAATATCTCTTCTGCGATGAGCCTAATTCAGGACTGGATCCCATCACCGCCATACTTATCGACGAGCTGATAAAGGAGATCACAGAGGAATATTCCATGACGACGATTGTCAATACACACGACATGAATTCCGTAATGGAAATCGGTGAAAAGATTGTCTTCATCAATGAAGGAATCAAATGCTGGGAAGGCAGCAAAAAAGACGTCCTGAAATCAGACAATGAGATACTGAACGATTTTGTCTTTGCCAGTTCCCTGGCAAAACAGCTCAGACTATCCTGATAATATCCGGATGATTATTTATTCTTCTTACCCTTTCCCTCTTCCGTGATCACGATCATTGGCTTGTCATTCTTCTTTTCGACATTGTTGCCGAAAAGGAGATTCATGCCGATCCGTAAGTGAACTGTGTTCCAGCTTGACGGCAGAGGTATTGTGCTGCCTTCAGATACAATTTTGTTCCAGGTCACCGGGATCCTGTCTGCAAGGAGGTAGAACTGCGCCCATCCGGGCTTGAAAGCTATCCCGAAACCCAGGTTGTCGTACCTGTGATTCATGGCAGTATAGGCTATGGTTGTCGAGAAAAGGCTTCTTACATTAAGATTCGCTGAAACGGTAAGGGCCTCTCTTATCTGTGTCCCGATGAACTTTGTATATGAAATCAATCCCAGGGAAAAATTCTTCGTGAGATTATAGCTTCCCCCGAATGTAACCCCAAATGGCAGATAGGTAGTAAAAGGTGTTTTGGAGTCGGTAAGATAAAATGAATTTTTAAGGGAATCGAGAATTTCTGTCCCCAGGGAATCAAAAGTCATTTCATTATTGTAAACATCAAGCATGTCGATGCCGCTGAAGACAAATTCGCTCTCCGCCCTGAGATTGGAGACATCCCTCTTCCACTTTATATATCCAAGGTCCGTCACGGCTGCTGAGACCTTCAGTTTATCTGATATCTTATATTCGGCACCTACGTCAAGTCCGAATCCCAGGTTTTGAAAACCAAGTACATAGTTTACAATATCCTTTGTATCATTAAACCTTTCTGACTCTTCTCCGAAATTCTCAAAAGCCGGGTCGAGTTTAACACTGTCAATTGTATTCTGACCTGACAGGTAGAAAGAAAGGGGAGCGCTGAAATTTACATTAAGGTCGGCATTCAGAGTATGAGTGTAGTCGTCATTCACCTTGATACCCAGGGATCTGTTGTCGATCGAAGCGGATGCCAGCCCAAAAAGGGCTTTTGCCCTTATGCCGATCCTGAGTTTCTTCGTAAAGTTCTTCGAGAACCCGAGGCTTGCTTCCCTGTAGTACATGGCATCACCCCTCAGGGATGAGAGATCGATCCTGTCACCAACAAACTGTTCATTGCCCTGGAACCCAAGCCGGAGGATATCTCCGGGCATGGCAACATTAGCGTCAACCCTTTCATTTATGTCGAGTGAAATATAGAGGTCTTTCCCGGCATAGAAACCAAGTCCGAACAACTGAACCAGGGCCTCGGCCTCAATGGAATTTGCATCTTTTATTTTCTTCACGAATTCTGCCGGGTCATAATCCGGATGGAATATTGTCACTAGCGAATCAGGCACAACACCCTTGACAAATATATCTGAGAAATTGAAGAAGTTGTTGTTAACATTCAGGTTAATGCCTGAAATGACCGGCAATCCTATATATACTTTGCTGGTTGTGCGCAGGGAAGGATTAAGCAGATGATTCTGAGGAAGATTCATGAAATAGAGTACCTGGCTGTTCTGCGCCGCGGAATCTATGGTCGCAAAGGCTATCAGTGCAGCCAGAAAATATTTTATCTTCCCGGTCATATATGATGATTTAATATGGTTCATTTGAAATCAAATTTAAAATCCGGCTTCAGTACGAGGGCGGCTTTAAAATCTATCCTGTAATCGGAGTAAATCTTTATATTCCTGGCTCCTCCGTCAGTAGTAACCAATGTGAAACTGAAGATTATCTGGTCAGCTTCATTCACCGATGACCAGAAATCCCTGTCAATTTTAATCTTCGTGGAACAGGATTTCTGCCCTGTTGCACGTCCTCCGGCATCCACACTGGCGGGTTCCAGGATATCGTCGGCTGTTATTGTAGAGAGGTTACTGTTCGTCTGTGAGTTAAAAAGAGTCATGCTTACCGATACGCCCAGGGGGAATCCGTTCTCAGCATTCAGATCGATGCGCATGAACTCAAAGTCTTCTGTGTTGACGGGAGTGTCGGAAGAATCTTCAATCTTCAGGAAGTTTTCTGTCGTATCTTTCAACTGAAGGTTTATTATTCTCAATTCGAGCGGCACTTCGACTTCAAGATTGCTTATAAACCTGCTGTTGCTGAAAATGTAATTGTTCCTGCTGCCATCGTTGCCTCCAGGATTCATCAATGCCGAGCCCGAGAAGTTGACTTTTTCAGGAGGCATTGAAACAAGCCCCGGCAAGTTGGAATTGTTTTTGTCTATTCTGAATACACCGTTTTTATCTCTTTCTGCCGGAGCTGCCGGATAGGCAAGATCGAAAGGATCGAGGTCAAGGGCGATGATCTGCGTATTTTTTATTCCGTCGGCTTTCAGTTCTACCCTCGTGGGAATGGCAAAGGAATTGGAATAATTAAGAGTTATTGACGGATTTGCCAGGTGAAACTCTCCTGAAATGTGTTCGAGCAATTCTTCAATTTCGAGGTCAAGGGTTTCCTCATCTTTTTCAGTTTGCTGACCAAAATATCCTTTTGCATAGTCAAATTCAGGACTGGGGACATCGATCCTGACGTATATCAGGTTGCCCGGCGCGAAGCTTCCTGAAACAGGTATGATGGTATATTGAACAGGAAGCCTGTTAAATTTCATTTTTGGATCTGTACCAAGATCCACGACTGTTCCGTTTATGGATAACGATCCTGTAACCGTGCTGTTAGGAGGTACGGTAATGGAATGTGTCACGGGAGAGCCTCCCCTGAGAACCGTGGGAAGGATTACAGTAAAAGTGGAGCCGACAGTACTAACAGATCTGACACTAAAATTAACTGTCCCGGTTGTGATTACTATTCTTTCTAATTCTATGTTGCTTCCTGCATTAAAAGTAATCGTGTCTTTAATGTTCATGCTAACGCCTGTCACCGGATATACCTCATCAAGATGGAACTCTGCAAGGTTGTCAAAATCAGCGTAATCATCGATAGAAAAATCCAGGACAGAGTCCTGTTTGTAAACAATGCGGATAAAATTGTCTTCATCAAATATCACTGTGTCATTGGGAATGTTTTTCAGGTCGCTGATTGAGATATCGCCTCTTACTGCAGCCAGTCCGAGTACCGGAGAAAGATGCCCCTTACCCGACAGGGTATCCATATTGTAAGTTTCCTTTATGCACCCTGAAAAAGCAAGAGTGGCTGCTAGTGAAAAACATAAAACCGCTTTTCGTGTCATGACAGTATCATTTAGCTTCAGTATCCAGTTTATAGTTATAAAGGAATCTGTCGGTTCCTCCAACAATCAGGTGCCATCCGTTTTTTTCCGACAGTTTCCCGATAGAAAACATCGAGGCGCCTCTCAATGGAAATCCCTTCATAATTTCTCCGTTCCTGTCGAGCAGAAATATCTGATTGTTGTCTGTGTCAACAATCCCTATCTTCCTGTCAGAAGCGGAGAACACAAAATTTATGGGCCCGCCCAGATTGTCAGAGCCGAATTCCTTTGTGAACATCTCAGTTCCGTTATGATTATAAAGATATAATATCCCCTTATCAATAAAAATGTATTCACCAAACCCGTCCCCATTTACATCAAAAATATCGAATGAATGGTCAAAAGAGAACTTCCTGAGGCTTGTTTTTTTAACGTTTCCATCAAAATAAATATGCTGTATTGTGCCATCAGGCGATGAACACACTACTGATGGTTTGGTACCGGTTATCAGCCGAAGGGCCGAGTTTCCTGATCTGGTCACCGGTTCCTTCAGGATCAGCCTGGTATTACCGGTACGGTCGATGAAAAAGAGGGATGTCTCATCGCTGACCAGCAGATAATCCTTGCCGGAAACCCTTATCCAGGATATTTCTGATTTTACCTGGCTTGTGGTCTTAAACGGTCTCCATCCTCTGACCGTATTTCCTGTTATGTCGTACGCATAAACGAACTGGTCCTCACCGGCTATGAGAATCCTGTAATTACGGTTATTGTCATAATCAAACAGGGAGAGTGAATTGGTGGCAGGCGACCTGAGCCTGACGGGATATCTTTCAACATAATTGCCGTTCCTGTCGATAAGATGAAGAAAATTCTTACCTGAGAAAAGAAGCTGGAACTTTCCGTTTTTAAGATAATCGACCATAAATATGTTACCCGTAATCTTTTCCCTGAGAGGGACTTTCCAGAGTACGCGACCTGCTGCGTTTATGAGGTACGCGTTGTTTTTTATATCCTGGATGAATATTTCTTTTGCCCCGGTTATATGATTTGTGAAAAAGAAAGGCTTGATTGCTGCCACTGTATCCAGAAGTGTTTCCCACTCGGTTGTTGACTCTTCCCTGGCATCTTCCCGGTATCTTATTGACAAACTGTTGTAAAGCATTTCATTGCTGGTTACAAGCTGATAACCAATCCCCTGGATCTTGTCCAGGGAAGATCTGTTTGATCTCAGGGCTTTGATCAGATCGTCACCTAGCCATTGAGACAAATAATCAATTATCCTCGAGGGAACAGCATAAAAAAAGTAACCTGCAATGCTTGGAAGAGTGCTTTCAAAATCCCTGTATGAAACATCATTTGCCAGGGTTTTATTGAGGAGATTGTCGTAGAGAAGTCTGGCTATTGTTGTGTAGGAGCTTCCCGTTATAAGGTAATTATCATAAAAAGTGAACCATGTTTCATTGATCCCTGTAAGATATCCCGGCAGGAGCGATGAGTTGAAACCAGTATAGTCAACATTATAAACGGGGACTTTTACCTGTTCGTCAGGTTGAAAATACCGGATATTCTTCTCTCCGGAGTGAGAGGTGAAATCATCAAGGAATATTTTCTCGGCAAATACCCGGTTCTTAAGTTCATATATTACCAGTGAATTGTCTTTGAACGGCTTCTGCCGGATGTCGATATATGCTTTTGTTATTTCTTCGCCTATATAGGGCTGAAGCTTTGATGCAAGTTCAGATTCCTTGCTGCCTGAAGGCAGTGAGGGCGTAAAAACCGGATTCAGCACTGATTCAAATAGTACTGTTGAAGAGGGCAGTATTTTACTGGTATGAAATAATCCCGGAGTGGTTGACTTGTATTTAAAGAGATATTCAGTCGGATTTTCACTTTCGGTATATCCGCTTATCACCAGATCGTTCTCGCTTAGATAAATATCTCCTCCCCCGCATCCGGCCAGGTTTCCCGTTTTCCGGGGTACATCTGCCCCATTTTCAAGAAATAAAGGTTTCAACAGTGGCGGAAGGTTTCTGAAAACTATAAATATCTTGTCTTCATTCTTCCCTGAAGCCTGAAGAACCTTTGCGAATCCCGGCTGATTTCTTATGTCTTCCTCCCTGGTTGTCTGAATGATAGCCTCTTTTGCTAGCTTTTCGGTAGTTGTGCAGATCAGAAGCCCGGAAATGACAGAAATAAAAACCGTATCATTTCCCTTTCCGGTCATAAACGGAACGAGTAAAATTTCATTGGATAATAAGGTCTTTTCGCCTATATTCTTGATGCCTGAACTCTTCAGAAGCTCTCTTACCTGCCTTGACCTGATTTCAGGAGCCACGGGCATTGACAAGAGAGGCGTGAGAATGTTACGGCCTGATTGATGAAAGGAGATTAAAGCTGAACTGCCGCTTAGTATTTTTTTATACGATGTCTTGTTAAGCAGGTCAGCGAGGAACCTGGCTTTTGTATTATAATTACCAAATTCCTTTATTTTGCCTATTTCTCCAAAAAGGCCTTTGCCTGTAGTGATTGAATTTATAAAACTCTGAAGATCTATAGTCTCAATAACCGCCACTGCGCCGGGGGATATTGCTTTATAGGGATCATTCAGGAGGCTCCTGCTGCCCTTCTGAAACAAATAAGCCAGGATAAAGATCCCTGACATAAGGACGATAACCAAAAAAACAGCAAGTATTCTTTTCACTCAGGAGTCCGATTGATTGAACGGGTTCAAAAATATGAAATATACAAGAACATTTTATCGGAAACGATCAACAGTAGTCTAATATTTCAACAATCTTCTTTCCCGAAGAGCAATATCAAATACTTCTTAAATGCTTTGATTAAAAGCAAAGGAGCATGATTTTTATTATTTTTACGGACTTCCAAAAACTCCCGATGAAATATCTTCTGCCATTATTATTTCTTTTGCTTATTATCTGCAGGGAAGGATTATCACAAACAGTGACCATAGTTGATGGAGAAGATAATAAGCCTGTTCCCGATGTTGTTGTCCTGAATCCTTCAAATTCCAGATACATATATTCCAATAAGTCGGGAATAGCAGATATATCATCATTCAAAGATGAGAAAACGATTTGTTTTCATCATTTCACATACGAGAGGGTCTGCTTCACCCCGGAGGAGCTAAAGAATTCCGGATACAGGATTATGCTCTCAAAAAAAGTCTTTGCAATAGAGGAGTTTATCATTTATGCCAGCCGCAGAACAGAGAGCCGGAATGAAGTTCCAAACAGGATAACCTCAATTCTCAAACCTGCAATACAGATCCAGAATCCCCAGACAGCAGCAGACCTTGTTGGCATATCCGACGAAGTTTTTATCCAGAAAAGTCAGCTGGGAGGAGGAAGTCCCATGATACGGGGGTTTGCGACCAACCGGGTACTGATTGTTGTTGATGGCGTAAGAATGAATAATGCAATTTACCGGGAAGGGAATATTCAGAATATTATCTCTCTTGATCCTTCTTCATTGGAAACAACTGAAATAATTCTTGGCCCCGGAGCAGTGGTCTATGGCAGCGACGCTATAGGAGGAGTGATGGATTTCAGGACAAAAGAAGCATTATTTTCAGGCAGTAAAAAACTATTCTTAAAGGCTGATGCATTGTCGCGTTTCTCATCAGCCGACAGGGAAAGAACTTTTCATCTCGATCTCAATGCAGGTGCCGGGAGAGTGGCATTCCTGACAAGTGTAAGCTGGTCAGGTTTCAATGATCTCAGGATGGGTTCCAGAAAAAATGATGAATACCTGAGGCGAGAATATGTTACTAAAATAAACGGCCGGGATACGGTTGTTGTAAATCCCGATCCGCGGGTGCAGGTATATTCAGGTTACAAACAGCTAAATACCATGAATAAGCTGCGTTTTAAATTGTCCCCTTTTACAGACCTTGTGCTGGCAAATCATTATTCGAGGCTTTCTGATGTCCCCAGGTACGACCGGCTGATACAGTACAAATCCGGGAAGCTCAGATATGGGGACTGGTATTACGGCCCGCAGGTATGGATGATGAACTCGTTGCAGTTGACAGTTAATAAGAAGAACATCCTGTTTGATGAAGCAAGACTGATGGCTGCCCATCAGAGCTACATGGAGAGCCGCCATGACAGGAGCTTCGGTAAAGATGCCATCAATGAACAGACTGAAAACCTTGCGATTTTTTCATTAAACCTGGATTTCGACAGGATGCTGAAAAAAGATAATGACCTGCTTTATTATGGACTGGAGATTGTTTATAATGATATTAAGTCGGTGGCCCGGACCAGAAGTATTTCCACGGGTCTTGTCAGTCCGGCAGGCTCGAGATATCCTGACGGAAATAATAAATACAGCAATTTTTCCTTATATGCAGGTTATAAAAACAACTTCTCAGAGAAATTCACGATTAATGCCGGACTCAGGTATAACCGCGCCTCGTTAAACTCTGATATAAAAGATAACTCATTCTACAGTTTCCCTTTTACGAAGATAGACATCTCAAACGGAGCACTGACAGGGTCTGCAGGGATGGTTTGGAGGGTAAATGAAAAGCTTCATGCCAGCCTTAACGCTTCCACGGGCTTCAGGGCGCCGAACCTGGATGATGCAGGCAAGATCTTTGATTCTGCACCGGGAATTGTCGTGGTTCCCAATCCTGACCTGAAGCCTGAATATGCATGGAACATTGACGGCAGTGTTTCGAAGGAATTCGGGGATCTCCTGCATCTGGAGCTTACTGCATTTTATACCTGGCTGTCAAATGCCATGATCAGAAATGATTTTCTTTTCAACGGCAAGGACTCTATTGAATATCTTGGCGAGTTAAGCAAGGTGGAGGCTGTGACGAACAGCGGCTCTGCCCGTGTTTATGGTTTCAATTTCAAAATGCAGGTTAATATAGCGAAGCATCTCTCATTTAAAACAGCCCTGAATCTTACAGAAGGGTATGAGCGGAACGGAGATCCATTAAGGCATGCGGCTCCGCTTTTCGGATCCTCTCACCTGGTTTTTGACAACAGCAAATTCAACGCTGATCTTTACTCCAGCTACAACGGTTCCAGAAAATTTGAGAAAATGGCGCCTTCCGAAACAGAAAAGCCATATTTATACGCCACCGATAAAAATGGCAATCCGTGGTCGCCCGGCTGGTACACTTTTAATCTGAAAATGTCGTACAGGTTCGTTAACAGGATCACTGCAATGGCAGGTGTGGAAAATATTTTTGACCAAAGATATCGTCCCTATTCCTCCGGGATTGTAGCTGCGGGAAGGAATTTTATTGTTTCGGTAAGGCTTGAGCTCTGAAGAACTCAGTGTTTTGACCTGAAAAGAGAACAGAAAATTTAAATTCTGGCACGCAATTTGACTATACAATTACACAGGCAATCTCAATCATATACTTGAATCTTCAAGTTCAGCCAGGCTCCGAAAGCCTGGCTTTTATCTTTTATCAGAACTTCCTGTAACCAATTATTTCCCGCACTTCACGGATAGTCCTGGAAGCGCTGGCTCTTGCCTTCTCAGCTCCTTCAGAGACTACTTTTGCCATATATCTGTTGTCGGCAAGGATTTCCAGAATCCGCTTCCTGATAGGTTCAGTTACTTTAATGATATCCTCCGCCAGCTGTTTTTTCATGTCGCCGTAGCGGATCTCGCAGGAGGCGTGTTTATCTGTGAAATATTTAACAGTGGATTGATCTGAAACAACTTTCATTATGGTGAAAAGGTTCGCAACAGGTTCTGAAGGATTTTCACCCGGTTTTTGGGGTCCTGTATCCGTGACAGCTCTCATAACCTTCTTTCTTATTTCCTCCGGTGAGTCGGCCAGGAAAATGCCATTCCCTTCACTTTTTCCCATTTTGCCTGTTCCGTCGAGGCCCGGAATCTTCAGAAGCTGTTTGCCGAAGTTGTAGGCATCGGGTTCGGGGAAATAATTAACTCCATAAAGTGTGTTGAAGCGGCGTGCAAACCGTCTTGTCATTTCAAGGTGCTGTTCCTGATCCTTGCCAACAGGAACTTTATTGGCTTTGTGGATTATGATGTCTGCAGCCATCAGCACCGGGTAAGTAAGCAATCCGGCGTTAATGTTATCCGGCTGCTTCCTTATCTTCTCTTTAAAGGAGGTAGTTCTTTCAAGCTCGCCGACATAAGCGTTCATATTCATAAGAAGGTAGAGCTCGGTTACTTCAGGAATATCGCTCTGAATGAAGATCGTAGCCACTTCCGGATCAATGCCGCAGGCAAGATATTCTGCAAGCACCTGCTTAATATTGGAATGCAGGTCATCGGGTTTCGGATGAGTCGTAAGCGAGTGGTAATCGGCGATGAAAAAATAACAATTATTTTCTCTCTGCATTTTCAGAAAATTAATAACTGCACCGAAATAGTTTCCCAGGTGCAGGTTCCCTGTCGATCTTATACCGCTGACTACAGTCTCCATGTTCAATAATAAAAGTCATGCAAAGCTAATGGATTTTTTCATTTCTTCTTAAATGAATTTACTCCATCAGGCTATCTGACATTGCTCATATTAACCCTCCCTCCGTCTCCCTCCCTTAAGGCTAAGGGAGGGAGTGATATAATTGATTATCTTTAATTTATGTCTCTCCTCTTATGATTAAGGGGAGGGGCTGGGGGAAGGGTTCGTTTATTGAGGGAAATGGGTAAGACCACATAATTATTAGTATCTTTGCGGATTAAAACCAGAAGCTGTGGAATCAACGGAATCGACAAGGCAGAAGAAAGTTGCAAGGCTTATACAGAAGGAAGTTGCCGAAATATTTCTCCGGAAGGGGAACGAATATGCTCCGGGAAAAATGGTATCTATTACCAGGGTAAGAGTGAGTCCCGATCTTTCTTATGCGAAGATATACATTAGTGTTTTCCCTTCAACAAACAACGGGGAGGTGCTGAACTCGATCACAAGCCATGCACATAAAATAAGGTTTGAACTCGGTCACGAGGTAAAATCCCAGCTTCGGATTGTGCCTGAAATCGCTTTTTTTATCGACGACAGCCTTGACTACATTGAAAAGATCGACAAGCTGCTGAAGACATGACTGCCATGCAGTATGAACCTATTAAGAAATCTCTGGGCAGTTTTTTCTCAGGGTCTATCTTCATGAGAAAACTTCTTTATCGTCTGATGGATCTGCTCCTTCTGCGAACATGGCATGTGAAAAGGGCACTCAGAAAAATCCGTAAAGAACTTCCTGCAGAGGCCGTAATACTTGATGCCGGATCCGGGATGGGGCAGTATTCATGGAGAATGAGCCGTCTGGGGAAAAAATGGAGAATAACCGGGATTGATATTAATAAGGATGAGGTTAAGGATTGCAATGATTTTTTCAGGAAAGCCGGCTTGTCGGAAAGAGTAAATTTCATATCCAATGATCTGACTTCTTTCGTCGAATCTGATAAATATGACCTGATACTTTCTGTTGATGTTATGGAGCATATCCTTGAAGATCAGCAGGTGTTCAGAAACTTTCTGGTCTCATTGAGAAAGAATGGCCTTCTGCTGATATCTACTCCTTCGGACCAGGGCGGTTCTGATGTTCACAGCGATGAGGATGAATCTTTCATCGGTGAGCATGTACGCAACGGGTATGGCCTGGATGAGATAAAGACAAAGCTCTCCTCAGCGGGTTTCAATAACGTAAATGTTTCATACACATATGGATTACCAGGCAGCCTTTCATGGAGGATGTCGATGAAGTATCCGGTGAAGATGATCAACATGTCAAAGTTTTTCTATTTGATCCTTCCATTTTATTATCTTGCTGTTTTCCCGGCATCATTGATACTTAACATTCTTGATGTTAATTTTGAGCACAGGAGAGGAACAGGTCTTCTGGTAACCGCTGTTAAGAAGTAATTGTGAGGCTTCCATTATACATAGCAAAAAGGTATCTGTTCGCCAAGAAATCGCGAAATGCGATTAACGTGATCTCTGCAGTCTCGATAGCCGGTGTTGCCGTTGGAACAATGGCCCTGATAATCATTCTTTCCGTTTTCAATGGTCTTGAGGTTCTAGTAACTTCCATTTTCAACACTTTTGATCCGGATATTAAAATAACAGCTGCTGAAGGAAAAACATTCATGGCTGACACATCAAAACTCAGGCTTCTGGCTAAAGTCAACGGGGTTTCGTGTTATTCCACTGCAATCGAAGAAAGCGCCCTGCTGATGTATAATGAGAAACAGCTTCCTGCTACAATAAAAGGAGTTGATAAGAATTATGCTGATGTGACCGGGATTGACAGTTCAATGTGGGAGGGGAAATTCCTTCTGACTACAGACGGAGGAAGGCCATATTCAGTGATCGGAGCCGGAATAGCCCAGAACCTGGGCATAAGGATAAATTTTGTTGAACCTCTGTGGATTTATGTCCCGGACAAGAACACCAGCAGTACAGTCAATCTCGATGAGGCTTTCAATAATGAATTTATTTTCCCGGCAGGTATCTTCCAGATCGAGCAGGAGTATGATTCAAAGTACCTGTATGTACCTCTCGGTTTTGCGCAGGAACTGATCGGGTCGGGCGACGCAATAAGCTCCCTGGAGGTTAAATTCAGCAGAGGAGCCAATGAGAATGAGGTTCAGAAAAATATTTCCAGAATATTCGGAGCCGGATTCGTAGTTCAGAATAAATACCAGCAGCAGGAGATTTTTTATAAGGTAATGCGGTCAGAAAGGCTGGCCATCTTCATGATCCTGACACTTATAATTATCATTGCTTCTTTCAACATAATCGGCTCCCTCACTATGCTGATTATCGAAAAGGAACGCGACATCGAGATACTTAAGAGTCTCGGTGCCGGCGACACCCTGATACGAAAGATATTTATTTTCGAAGGATGGCTTATTTCAATAATAGGGGCATTAATCGGATTACTGCTTGGTTTTTTAGTATGCTGGATCCAGCAGGAATATGGCATAGTAAAACTGCAGGGAGAAACCCTTATCGTGGATTCATACCCTGTTGTCATGAAATTCCGTGATTTTCTCGTAGTCACCGGGACTGTTCTTCTCATAGGGTTCTGGGCAGCATGGTACCCGGTGAGATATCTCACAAAGAAATACCTGCTAAAATGAAAAAAAGATTTCCCCTTCTTAATCCGTTCAAAAAGAGAGTCGTTTTTTCTGTAATCATAGTTCTTGTTGCAGGATACTCGTGTATTAACCCCATGGATAAGACGGAAAAAGACAATCTGATACCTGAAAAAACATTTGTTGCAATACTTACTGACATATATCTTGCCAACGGCGTGCTGACCATTCCGGAAATAAGGCGTGATTATTCACAAAGAGACTCAGTCCTTAATTACATAGATGTTATAGCTAAATATGGCTATTCCTACGAAAATATGAACAGGACCGTAAATTACTATTTTGTCAGCAAGCCTAAGAAACTGATCAGGCTGTATGATCAGGTAATTGGAAATCTCAGCGAAATTGAAGCTTCAATGCAGGAAGAAATTCTCAGACAGCAATCTCAGAACTCCGTGACAGAAACAAAAGATAATTTGTATTTCTTCCCCGACATAAACCGAACTGAAAATCCCGGAACCATCATAAACATTCCTTTTCCGGGCACTTTTACGATAACCTTATCCGTTACACTCTTTCCCGACGATCCTTCATTTAATCCGCATTTCAGTGCATGGCTCGTAGATGCTGACAGTCTGGAAACAGGAAAGCGAAAATGGCTGCCCGGTATCCGTTATATAAAAGACGGTCATCCGCACCAGTATGTTTATACAGGGACAGTTGATGAAAAACGTCCAATGGCATTAAGGGCCATTCTTTTCGAATATGAAAATAACATTGCCGAAAATGAAAGGCATGCAATCATCGAAATACTTTCCTCCAACTTCACTGGTATGCTGTAATGAGACGTTTGTCTGCTCAATTTATAATCACCAATACAGGCAGCCCGTTAAAAAGGGCAGTTATCTCGGCAGATGATGATGGAACAATAACAGGAATTCAAGAATCCGGGGAAACAGAAAGTGAAAACCAGTCGGTTGAATTTTATAACGGAATAATAATTCCCGGTTTTGTCAACTGCCATTGTCACCTTGAGCTGGCTAACCTGAAGGGAGTGATCCCTGAAGGCAAAGGGCTCAGTGATTTCATCATGCAGGTAAGAAATTCAAGGTCATTGCAGTATGATGACTCCCTGACAGGGATCCTGTACAGCGACAGGATCATGTCAGACGAAGGTATTGTGCTATGTGCCGATATCTGCAATACTCCTGACACATTTGAAATTAAAAAGAAGAGCCGGATAAAGTATATCAATCTGCTCGAGGTATTTGGAATAGATCCGTTAAAAGCCGAAAAAAGAATCGAAGATATTTCTGCACTTGAGAGATCTTCAAAGGAATCGGGATTGCCATTTTCAGTAGTTCCGCATTCTGCATATTCAGTATCACTGCCCCTGTTCAGGCTCCTTAAGGAAAAGACAAAAAACAATATTTTCACTTCAATTCATTTCATGGAGTCGGAAGCGGAAGCTGCTTTTCTTCGCGGCAATAGCGGACCGCTGAGAAAGTCGTATGAGGATTCCGGACTGCTGCCTGAAAATATTCAGGTGCCGGCCGACCATAGATCTGCAGTCCTCGATGAAATGACTTTATCAGGGAACCTGATCCTTGTTCATAATACATTTGCTGGCGGCAGGATCGTAGAAGAAATTTTAAAAAGGGGAAACACTTTTTGGTGCCTTTGTCCGGGTTCAAATATGTACATAGAAGGCAAACTGCCCCCTGTTGAAATGTTAATATCAAAAGGATGCGAAATTGTTGTCGGAACAGATTCGCCGGCATCAAATAAAACCCTGAGCATCCTTGCCGAGCTTAAGCTGATCTCAGATCATTTTCCATCGATAGGATTTGAAGAGATAATCCGCTGGGCGACAATAAACGGGGCCAGAGCTCTGGCAGAGGATGATAATTTCGGGAAAATAGCACCCGGAAGAAAACCCGGATTGTTGCTTCTTGAAAATGTTGATCTGGGTAATTTCAAACTTCTGCCCGAAACTGTTGTTACAAGATTATTGTAAATTGACATCATGCCTACGTTTTTGTTTGATAAGATAGTTTTTGGGCCTGTCAAGAGCAGAAGGCTCGGCGTTTCGCTAGGAATAAACCTCCTCCCTGCAAACAGGAAAGTATGCAACTTCGACTGCATATACTGTGAATGCGGATGGACCCGGGTAAAAGAAATCAGCAGGGAGAAACTGCCTTCAAGGAAAGAAGTATACGATGCCCTTGAAAGCAGGCTGGACAAGATGAAAAGGGAGGGGCAGTCACCGGATGTTATAACTTTTGCAGGGAACGGAGAACCCACTCTGCATCCTGAATTTCCCGGAATAATAGATGACAGCATCAGGTTGAGGAACAAATATTTTCCCGGTGCAAGGATCGCCGTTCTTTCAAATTCAACAGCTGTTAATAAACCTGTAATCAGAAAGGCCCTGCGTAAAGTTGATCAGAATATCCTTAAGCTTGACTCCGCCTTTGATCTGACTGTAAAAATCCATAACCAGCCAAGAGCAGCAGTGAGCGTCGATAAGTTAATAAAGGATCTCCTGCTTTTCAAGGGAGAACTCATTATACAGACCCTGTTCCTCAGGGGAGAATTCAAGGGTAAAAACATCGATAACACTACCCCTGAAGAGTTGCATGCCTGGCTCGGGGCAATAAAGAAAATAAAGCCTTCGGAAGTCATGATCTATACAATCTCGAGGGATACTCCTGAAGGAGGAAAGCTGGAAAAAGTAACTCTGGCAGAACTGAAAAAAATTGCTGCCATGGTCCGTAAGCTTGGAATTGCAACACAGGTCTCAGGCTGAAAGTGGAAAACAAGCGGAATATACTCATATGTCCTCTTGAATGGGGCCTGGGACATGCGGCAAGGATGATCGTTCTGGCAGAAAGGATCAGGAAGCTGAATTATAATATCATCGCCGGATCGGGAGAAGAGCACCTGGCACTGTTCAGAAGTGAAATTCCGGGAATTGACTGTATAAGCTTTCCCGGATTCAAGCCCTGGTATTCCAGGCATCTGCCTCAATACGCGGCATTGATGCTTCAGGTTCCTGTTCTTCTTTATCATATATTTTCAGAACATTTCCGATTAAAAAAGATAATCCGGAAATACAATATCAATACAGTGATCAGTGATAACCGGTTTGGGTTATGGAACAGAAATATCAGGACCATCTATATAACCCACCAGGTCCGGATAGCTTTCCCAAAAGCTCTCAGGATCTTGGAATTCACGGGGGTACTGCTTCACAGGGCTGTTATGAAGAGGTATTCAGTATGCTTTATTCCCGACCTTGAAGACAATGTGATAAACCTGTCAGGCAGATTATCGCATGGGATAAAACTTCCGGATAATACAATTTACATAGGGATCCTTTCCCGTTTCACGGATATGATTTCACATCCTGAAGATTCACCTGTCAGTTTCAGGCACAATACCGTCATTTTATCAGGACCGGAGCCTCAGAGAACTATCCTAAGACTCAGGCTTGAAATGATCATGAATGCGGGGGAACAAGTTACTGTATTCCTTGGAGGAAGGCCTGAATCAGATTCTCCGGGAACAAAAACTGAAAACATCATTTTCTTTGATCATCTGCGCGGATCAGCCATGAAAGAGCTGATTGCCGGAAGCGAAAGGATAATAACCAGGTCAGGCTTTACAACGATAATGGAACTCCTAAGCCTTAACCGGAGCGCTTTGCTGGTGCCGACTCCCGGGCAACCGGAACAGGAGTACCTGGCTGAATGGCTGAAAGAAAAGGGATGGTTCACATTTATCCGGCAGAAAGACCTGAAAGATCTTCCTGATAAAGATCACAATGTTATTCCATCTGAAGAAATTTTATTGCAGAGCGGGGTGCTGTTTAAGAGGGCGTTAAGAATAATTTCAGAAGACCAGCAGTAGCGATCCCATGCCTGCAATCCCCATCAGATAGCCAAGCCAGACTTCTTTCGGATTATGGGAGTTCAGCCAGAGTCGCGAGGAAAGAATAAGTCCTGATACAAGGATAGCCGGAATGATCAGGGCAATGAGTGACACATGCATCTTAAAAGAGAGGACAAATATCAGCGATGTCAGCGCCCCGGCACCAACAGAATGAACTGATATTTTCCACCGGAAATTAACCAGGGTAACTGCAAATGAAATGAATGCCGTAGATAGAATAACTGCTTTAATAAATAACGGAATACTGTACCTGAGTACGATATAGAATGTCAGAAAATAGAGAACAGAAGTCAGCGCCATCGGAATTATTCGTTCTCTTCTCTCATCAATTGTCCATGTGCTGATGATTTTTCTCCATTTGAAATACGGAAGGAGCGACAACGGCAACAGAATATTATTTGTTGCCAATATAAGAATAATCACTTTTTTCTGGGCAAAAGGGAGGTAGCTGAATATTGTAGGTGTTGAAAAAATTATCAGGAATCCGTAGAGCGGCATCATCAGAGGATGGAAAACCACCGAAATGATTTTTGCCAGAGTATCGGTAAAAGGATGAGTGGTTCCTGACATTGTTATATTTCCTTTCTTAACCTTGCAACCGGAATATTAAGCTGTTCCCTGTATTTAGCTACGGTGCGCCGGGCAATCTGGTAACCTTTTTCCTGGAGTATCTCTGTCAGTCTTTCATCGGTTAGCGGCCGTCTTTTCTGCTCATTGTCTATGCAATCCTGAAGGATCCTTTTAATTTCTCTGGTAGATACCTCTTCACCGCTGTCTGTCTGCAATCCTTCAGAAAAAAAGAATTTCAAAGGGAATATTCCGAAATGAGTCTGGATATATTTGCTATTGGCCACTCTTGAGACAGTTGAAATATCGAGCCCTGTCATCTCCGCGACATCTTTCAGAATCATCGGCTTCAGCTTTGTTTCATCTCCATCGATAAAATAATCTTTCTGATACTCAAGGATTGCGTTCATTGACAGCAGGAGAGTATTCTGTCTTTGTCTGATTGCATCGATGAACCATTTTGCCGAATCAATCTTCTGCTTGACAAAAAGAATTGCTTCTTTCATTTCCTTCTTGTTGCTCTTGTCTTTCGAGTAAGCACGGAGCATTTCGTTGTAGGCTGAACTCAGGCGCAGTTCAGGCAGGTTTCTTGAATTCAGGTGAAGATCAAATCCATCTTCCGTATGTTCCAGGATAAAGTCAGGAATTATCGGCTGGACGATCTTTGTAAAAGGATCGCTGTAGATTCCTCCCGGCTTTGGATTCAG
Organism: uncultured Rikenellaceae bacterium; assembly: GCA_964638545.1. GTDB lineage: Bacteria > Bacteroidota > Bacteroidia > Bacteroidales > VadinHA17 > LD21. The sequence continues at coordinate 32,404 of CAZXAM010000027.1, forward strand.
CTTCAGCACTTCATCAATTGCAGCCTTAAGATCCTCCTCGCTTATGTTCAGACGGGCAATTATCTTGTCGTAATGTCTTTTGGAGAATTCCTCAAATTGCTGATCAAGAATGGAGTAGGCCAGTTTCAGCGAAGGCTGGGTAAGATCTTTTCTTTTAAGCTGAAGCAGAAGGCATTCTTGCAGGGTGCGTGCTCCCACTCCTGCAGGTTCAAGATCCTGTATGACCTTAAGGACCTCTTCAAGTTCATTTTCCGTTGTATCGACGTTCTGAAGAAAGGCAAGATCGTCAACAATATTGGCAAGCTCCCTCCGGAGGTAACCATCTTCGTCGATATTGCCAAGTATGTATTCGCCCAGGATTAACTGCTTGTCGTTCAGATCCCTTAGGCCAAGCTGAGATTCGAGGTGTTCATAAAAGGATGATCCGCCGGAGAAGGGTATATCGGATTTTTTATCATCATCCTTGCTGTAATTATTCGACTGAAGCTTATAATCCGGGATATCATCTTCTTCGATATAATCGTCGAGAGTGAATTCATCGCCTTCGTTTTCGTCGTCTTCGTATTGTTCTTCCTCTCCTTCTGCGGCCGCATCATCCTCATCAGACCCTTCCTCCAGAGCCGGATTTTCTTCCAGCTCTTTTTTGATCCGTTGCTCTATCTGGAGAGTAGGAATCTCAAGCAGCTTGATCATCTGGATCTGCTGAGGAGAAAGCTTCTGAAGTAATTTCTGCTGTAGCTTCTGATTTAACATTACAATTCCTGAATATTTCTATTCTGTTTCTTTTTCAAAATTCTGCATTCCTTGGTGTCCGTGGAAAGGGGATAACGTCGCGGATGTTTAACATTCCGGTGACAAATATCAATAGCCTTTCAAATCCCAGTCCGAATCCGCTGTGCGGGGCTGTGCCGAATTTTCGTGTTTCAAGGTACCACCAGTAGTCCTTTTCGTTTAACTTCATCTCGCGTATCCTTGCCAGCAGTTTATCATAGTTCTCTTCTCTCTGCGAGCCTCCTATTATTTCTCCTATTCCGGGAAACAGTACATCCATAGCCCTGACGGTTTTTCCGTCATCATTCAGCTTCATGTAGAATGCTTTTATTTCCTTTGGATAATCGATAAGGATAACAGGTTTCCTGACATGTTCCTCAACCAGGTATCTTTCATGCTCAGCCTGCAGGTCCTTTCCCCATGAAACAGGGTAATCCCATTTTCTGCCTGATGCAACGAGTATTTCCATTGCCTCGGTATATGTCATCCTGACGAACTCATTGTCAACGACAAATCTGAGCCTGTCAAGAAGGCTTTTGTCTATCATATTGTTGAGGAACAGGAGGTCATCAGGACAATTATCAAGGGCATATTTTATAAGGTACTTTATAAACTCCTCAGCGAGTTCCATGTTGTCGTTGAGGTCGTAGAAGGCCATCTCAGGTTCAATCATCCAGAACTCGGCCAGATGCCTTGGAGTATTCGAGTTTTCTGCCCGGAATGTGGGACCAAAGGTGTAAATATCGCCGAGGGCAAGGGCTCCGAGTTCTCCTTCCATCTGTCCGGAAACAGTAAGATTTGTTGGCTTACCGAAGAAGTCGAGACTAAAGTCAGGCGAACCTTCTTTATCGCGGGGCACATTTGACAGGTCGAATGTTGTAACATGGAACATCTCGCCTGCTCCTTCTGCATCGCTGCCTGTAATAATCGGCGTATGGAGGTAAAAGAAGCCCTTGTCGTTGAAATATTTGTGAATGGCAAATGCCATTGCATGCCTCAGACGAAGAACTGCACCGAAAGTATTTGTTCGTGGCCGCAGGTAGGCTATTTCCCTCAGGAATTCCATTGAATGTCCCTTTTTCTGAAGAGGGTACGTTTCAGCATCGCTCTTTCCGTACAGCTCAATGGAGGAAGCAAGAACTTCAACACTTTGACCCTGCCCCTGCGATCTGACCAGTTTGCCGTTAACACCAATGCAGGCTCCTGTTGTAATATCCTTCAGCAGACCTTCGTCAAACATTGTTGTATCTGCAACTATCTGAATATTATTGATTGTCGATCCGTCATTGAGTGCAATGAAAGCAATGTTCCTGTTTCCCCTCTTGGTTCTTACCCATCCTTTGAGCAGCACTTCAGAATCAATCGCGGGAGATTTCAATAAATCTTTAATTTTTGTTCTTTTCATCTTTTGGTCTGATAACGACACAAAAATAATAAATTGCCGGTTGCTAAATCATATTGGCATTATTTTTGAGCAAATGCCCGATTTACATTTTTCGGAGAGTCCGATTAAAATATTTACCCCTTTTTTAAGTTAACTGATATATGGACCAGCCACTTGGCCATCCATTTGTAAATTGGCAAAATCTGAATAACTTTGATTTAAAATTGTAATAATTTTCAACTATGGCAGAAAAACAGAAATTAATAGTTGTACCATGGGATTTTACTCACGTTGCTGAGCATGCTCTTGCTCATGCAGTCAAAATAAGCCGCATGGTGAAAAACGATATTTGTCTTCTTCATATTGTAGATGCAGGGGTAAAGCCTCAGGCTAAGGGAGAGAAACTGGCTCTTTTGCGAAAGGTTGCTGATGATAATGCCAGGAAATACAATATGGTTATCGTAGCGGCAATTGAGAAGGGGACCATATTCACTGCCATTGGTGATTTTGTGAACCAGAAGGATATTAAACCTGAAGACCAGAAAGAGATAAGCCTGGTGGTGATGGGCACTCATGGCATGAAAGGAATGCAGAAGCTCACCGGCAGCTGGGCTCTTAAGGTTATCGTTAAATCCACTGTCCCTTTTATTGTTGTACAGGATCCGCCGGTTGACCAGGAAAGATATCATAATATAGTCATGCCCGTTGATTTCAGGACAGAAAACAAGGAGAAGACCAAAATGGCGATTTTCATGGGCAAGTATTTCGATTCAAAAATGCATATGCTTGTTACAGTATCTAATGATCCGAGTCTCATGAAAAAGACCAGGATAAATCTGAATTTCGCTATCAAATACCTCATCCAGAATAATATAGAGTATCAGATTCATGAGGTTCCAAGAGGTAATTTTGCTCAGCAGACTATCGACTTTGCACAGAAGATCAATGCCGACCTTATCCTGATCGTAACGACAAAGAACATTACTTTTGCCGATTACATGGTTGGGGCATCAGAGCAATATATTATTGCCAACAGTTCCAAAATACCGGTATGTTGTGTAAATCCAAAAGCCTCATTTGCCAGTACAGCCCAGTTCATGGGCGGCTGGGGCTCTTAAAATCCTCCGGGTAAGAGGAGAAGGAACAAATGTCCATTGCAGTTCAGGGAGTTACAAAGGTTTACGGCGAACAGAAGGCGCTGGATGATGTTTCATTTGAAGTAAAGACCGGAGAAATTGTCGGATTTCTCGGCCCAAACGGCGCGGGCAAATCCACTATGATGAAAATTATTACCGGCTTCATCCCTGCTTCTTCAGGCACTGTATTTATAAACGGAACCGAGATCTCGACTGAAAATCCCGGACTAAGGAAAACGATAGGCTATCTGCCGGAAAACAATCCTCTGTACCCCGAGATGTATGTCAGGGAGTATCTTGGATTTGTTTACTCCCTGTACAAGTCAGGGAATTCCCAAAAAAAACGTATTGACGAAATAATCGAAATAACAGGACTGGGGCCCGAGCAGAAAAAGAAGATCGGATCGCTGTCAAGGGGCTACAGACAGAGAGTCGGAATTGCACAGGCACTCATTCATGATCCCGGCGTTCTGATCCTTGACGAGGCTACAACAGGACTTGATCCAAACCAGGTGGTTGAGATCCGCAATCTCATAAAGGATGCCGGAAAGGAAAAAACTGTCATGTTCTCTACGCATATCATGCAGGAAGCCGAAGCAGTATGCGACAGGATTATTATCATCAACAACGGGAAAATAATGGCCGATGAGCTGAAAAATAACATTCATACAGTTATTAGAAAACACCGGCAGAGCATAAGAATTGAATTTGATAAAAATCCGGAGTCTTCAGAAATACTCTCCATCGGAGGTGTTGTTGCTGCAAAAAAACTGTCAGGGAACCAGTGGCTTATAGAGGCTGAGGGGGAAGAAGATATCAGACCGGCTGTTTTTTCATTTGCTGTCAATAACAACTTCACCGTATTATCTCTTCAGAAGGAGGAGAGTAATCTTGAGGAGGTTTTCAGACATCTTACGGCCGGATAAATTTTTTATATCAGAATTTCTTATTTTCTTTGTGACACAATTGTCAGGTGGAAAGATTTGAGCTGATTGCAACCACAGGAAAAAATGCTAAAACGCAGGAAATTCCAATTTTCGCGTCAACCAATCTTCCCATCACTTGTTAAGTATTTATAGTATGTTTTTTAAATAATACTATTAATTATTAACTCTAAGTACTTTAGGCACTTATAACTTAAAACTATGGCATATTTCTTTACTTCAGAATCAGTTTCCGAAGGCCACCCCGATAAGGTAGCCGATCAGATATCAGATGCACTTCTTGACGAATTCCTTAAATGGGACCAGGAATCGAAAGTTGCCTGTGAAACATTCGTGACTACCGGACTTGTTGTCTGCGGAGGGGAGGTACTGACTTCGGGATGGGTGGATGTTCAGGAGACTGCACGGCGTGTTATTCGCAACATTGGATACACCAAGGCTGAGTACAGGTTTGATTGCGACTCCTGCGGCGTTATATCCACTATCCATGAACAGTCTGCCGACATCAGGCAGGGTGTTGTTCGGGAGAAACCTGAGGAGCAGGGTGCCGGAGATCAGGGCATGATGTTTGGGTATGCATGCCGCGAAATGGACAACTACATGCCTCTAAGCATAGAACTTGCACAAGTTCTTCTTCAGGAGCTTGCAGTTATTCGTCACGAGGGCAGACTTATGAAATACCTGCGCCCTGATGCAAAATCGCAGGTTACGGTTGAATATGATGATGAAAATAATCCTGTCCGTATTGATACAATCGTAATAAGCACCCAGCATGATGAATTCATTCTCCCGAAGAATAATTCAAATGCTTCTGAGAAAGCTGCAGAAAAAGCAATGCAGAAGCAGATACATGACGATCTTCTTAAATATCTTTTCCCGAGAGTCAAAAAATCACTTCCCGAAAGAATACAAAAGCTTATAAAAAGCGATACCAGGCTGCTTGTCAATCCAACAGGCAAATTTGTTATCGGAGGTCCTCACGGCGATACGGGACTTACCGGTCGTAAGATTATCGTTGACACCTACGGAGGTCATGGTGCTCACGGAGGAGGAGCCTTCTCAGGTAAGGATTCATCAAAAGTCGACAGATCGGCAGCTTACGCTGCACGCCATATAGCCAAAAATCTTGTTGCTGCCGGGATCTGCGATAAAGCTCTCATCCAGGTAGCATATGCAATAGGCGTTGCACAACCGGTTGGTCTTTATATTAATACTTTTGGCACTGCCCGTGTAAAAAACAGCAGGGGCAAAAAACTTACCGACGGTGAAATAGCAGAAACAGTAAACAGGATCTTCGATATGCGTCCCTATTCCATCGTTAAGAGACTGGGGCTTAAGAATCCCATATTCCTGCCAACAGCTTCTTACGGACACTTTGGACGTGATTCCTATTCAAAGAACGTCGAAGTCTATTATGAAGTGCCCGGAAGCAAGCCAAAGCCTGCAAACGGGAATGGCAAACAGGTCTGGTTGAAGAAAGTAGATTTCTTTACCTGGGAGAAACTTGATTATGTGGATAAAATCAAGAAAGCTTTTAAAATCTAATTGCCCCTAAATCCCCTGAAGGGGACTTTAAGAATTAAACCAATATCAAAGCCCCCTTTAGGGGGTTTGGGGGCTGATCAAAATGCAGCTTTTACAATCCTTGCGACATTATCCGAGCGGCCGAGAGTATAGTAATGGATCCCCGGAACACCTTCTTTTATAAGTTCTTTCGACTGCATTGCAGCCCACTCTATACCTACTTCCCTGGCTTCCTTGTCGGTTGTGCATTTTCTAATGGCATTGACAAGATCGTTAGGAACATCTATATGAAATGTCTGGGGTAACAGTTTAATATCGTTCAGGGCAGAAATCGGTTTCAGTCCGGCAATTACCGGTACATTGATCCCCATTGCCCTGCATTCATCCCTGAACCTGAAAAACCTGGTATTGTCGAAAAACATCTGTGTGACTATATAGCTCGCTCCCGCATCGACCTTAAGCTTAAGATATTCCATGTCGATTTGCCGGTTCGGAGCTTCAAAGTGCTTTTCAGGGTAACCTGCAACGCCAATGCAGAAATTTGTGGGGGTGGTGTATTCAAGAGTCTCTTCAAGATACCTTCCGTTGTTCATGTCGACAATCTGCCCTATGAGATCTGATGTATGGCTATGCCCTTCCTTTTCAGGAATGAACGTACGGCTTCCTCTTTGCGGATCGCCTCTTAAAGCAAGTACATCATCAATTCCCAGGAAGTTCATTTCTATCAGAACGTTTTCAGTCTCTTCCTTCGAGAATCCGCCGCAAAGAATATGAGGTACCACTGTAATGTTATATTTATATCTCACAGCAGCTGCAAGTGCAATTGTGCCTGGCCTCAGACGTGTTACCCTCTTTTCAAGAAGCCCGTCGGCACGTTCCTTATATGTAATCTCATTCCTGTGGGTAGTGAAGTTTATATATGCCGGTTCGAACTCCATAAGACGGTCGATTGCAGCATATACTTTATCAATACTGTGTCCTTTTAAAGGAGGCAGTAATTCAAAGGTGAATAACGGACCTTTGGCATTTTTAAGTTTATCAATAACACTCATGCTCTTGTTTTCATAAGTTTGGGGCAAGCCAGCGGGCTGCCTCTTCTGTTGTCATTTTCTTCCTTACGGCATAATCAGCAAGCTGATCCCTGCCGATTCTTCCGATATTGAAATATGATGAAGCCGGATGGGAAAAAATATATCCGCATACCGTTGCGGGAGGCGTCATTGCAAAATTCTCGGTCAACCCTGCACCTATTGCCGATTCTGCCCCCAGAAGATTAAATATAGTCCTTTTCTCTGTATGGTCGGGACATGCAGGGTAGCCCGGTGCGGGCCTTATGCCGGTGTATTTTGCTGCCAGCATTTCTTCCAGCGTCAGCCTTTCATCAACGGCATAGCTCCAGAATTCTTTTCTTACTTTCTCGTGAATCCACTCTGCTGCTGCTTCGGCCAGACGATCGCTTAATATTCTTATCATAATGGTGGCATAATCATCTTCCTTATACTTTTTAATTGCCTCATTATTAATGTCAGCAGATACAACAAAAAGTCCGATATTATCTTTTTTGCCGGAAGATTCCGGCGCGATAAAATCAGCCAGCGACAAATTTGGAATCCCTCTTTCCTTCTTTTCCTGGTTCCTCAGGAAATGCAAAGTTGTTGCCTGGGAAGTGGAAAATACCTTTACATCATCTCCAATCGATACCGCAGGAAATAATGCACAAACTCCCTTCGCCTTAATAATTTTATATGCTATTATTTCATTCAGGTAATGCTGTGCATCATCAAACAGTTTCTTCGCCTCCTTTCCCTTTACGGGATCACTGAAGATGGAAGGATATTTTCCGGAAAGCTTCCATGCAAAGAAGAAGAAAGTCCAGTCGATATAACCGGCCAGTGTTTTCAGGTCAATTTCGTAAATAATATGACGCCCCGGCTTCAGAGGTTCAGATGTCTTGTACGAGTTCCAATCAGTGATAAGTCTGTTTCCCCTTGCATCATCTATTGTCAGAAGCTCACGTTTTTCATGCCTGGCATTATGATCTTCCCTCAGTTTCCGGTACTTCTCCTTTACTGAAGAAACATATTCCCCGTTTTCTTTCTGAAGCAGAGAGGAAAGAACTCCTGCGGCCCTTGAAGCATCCTTCACATGAATTACGCTGTTCGAATATGCAGGAGCTATTTTAACTGCTGCATGTATTTCCGATGTTGTTGCCCCTCCAATAAGCAAAGGAATTTCAAGCTTCCTGCGTTCCATTTCCGAAGCTACATGCACCATTTCTTCAAGGGAAGGGGTAATCAATCCGCTTAGGCCTATAAAATCAACATTTTCGCTTATTGCCGTATCGATTATCTTTTCTGCAGGGACCATAACGCCAAGATCAATAACTTTATAGTTGTTGCACGACAGAACAACTCCGACGATGTTCTTACCTATATCATGAACATCGCCTTTTACTGTTGCCAGAAGAATTTTCCCCGCATCCCTGGTCTCTTCGCCCAGACTCTCTTTCTCGATATACGGCGCTAGTTTCGAAACGGCTTTTTTCATCACCCTGGCGCTCTTGACAACCTGGGGAAGGAACATTTTCCCTGATCCGAAAAGGTCCCCTACCTCGTTCATTCCTCCCATCAGAGGTCCCTCGATAAGCTCTATTGATCTGGAAAAGAGTGATCGTGCTTCCTCAACATCCTCCTCTATTTGTTCATCAAGCCCTCGTATGAGAGAATGCTTTATCCTGTCTATTACGGGCAGAGAGCGCCATTCGTCACTTTTTTCCTCTTTCTTTCCTTCATTCTTAAGTCCCTCGGCGAATTTTACGAGTCTTTCAGTCGCATCTTTTCTTCTGTTCAGAACGACATCTTCCGTAAGCTGAAGAAGGTCAGGAGGTATCTCACTATAAACCTGCAGCATTCCCGGATTAACAATTCCCATGTCGAGTCCTGCTTTTATTGCATGGAACAGAAACACAGAATGCATGGCTTCCCGTACTTTGTCGATTCCCCTGAACGAAAATGAAAGGTTACTTATCCCTCCGCTTACTTTGGCATGAGGCAGATTGATTTTTATCCACTCAGCTGCCCTGATAAAATTGACAGCATAGTTATTATGCTCCTCTATACCTGTGGCAATTGCCAGGACGTTCGGATCGAAAATCACGTCTTCGGGAGGGAATCCGATTTTTTCGACAAGAAGCCTGTAAGACCTTTCAGCAACTGCAATTCTTTTTTCAAATGTATCAGCCTGGCCGTTCTCGTCAAACAGCATTACAACAGCAGCTGCACCATACTTTCTTATAAGGGCAGCTCGCTGAAGGAATATTTCTGCTCCTTCTTTCAGGCTTATTGAGTTTACTACTGATTTCCCCTGGATGCATTTCAAAGCTGATTCAATGACATTCCATTTCGAGGAGTCGATCATCAGCGGAAGCTTTGCAATATCCGGCTCGGACATGACCAGGTTTACGAACCTTACCATTGCCTTTTCCGAATCGAGCATCGCCTCATCCATGCAGATGTCAATCACCTGTGCTCCTCCCTCAACCTGGCTGCGGGCAATTGCCAGAGCTTCTCCATATTTCTCCTCTTTAATAAGCCTTGCAAATTTTATGGAGCCTGACACGTTAGTTCGTTCCCCGATATTTACAAAATTTGTTTCAGGAGTTATCGTCAGAGCTTCGAGTCCGCTGAGCCTTGTGTATTTTGTTATCTCAGGTTTTATCCTGGGCTTGTACTGAACGGCTGATTCCGAGATTCTCCGGATATGATCCGGGGTGGTTCCGCAGCATCCGCCGATAATATTCAGCCAGCCTTTTTTCAAGAATTCCTCTGTAATTGAAGCCATGAACTCCGCTGACTGATCATATTCACCGAACTGGTTTGGCAGTCCGGCATTGGGATGTGCCGAAACATAAAATGGTGATTTGGCCGATAGTTCCTCAACGAAAGGCCGCAGCTGCTCAGCTCCCAGAGCGCAGTTCAGTCCAATACTGAAAAGAGGAAAATGAGAAACTGAGACCAGAAATGCTTCAAGAGTTTGTCCTGTAAGCGTTCTTCCGCTTGCGTCAGTTATTGTTACAGAGACCATGACAGGCAGCTTCTTTTTCTTCTCTTCGAAAACCGAGCTTATGGCAAAGAGAGCTGCCTTACAATTGAGCACATCGAAAACCGTCTCTACAAGAAGGATATCTGCTCCTCCATCCATAAGTCCCCGGGCCTGTTCCGAATATGCCTCAACGAGATTGTCGAAAGAGACTGATCTGGCTCCCGGGTCATTAACATCAGCCGACATCGAAGCAGTGCGGTTTGTAGGTCCGAGTGTCCCTGCAACAAAATGGGGCTTGGCATTTACAGTCTTCTCATACGATTCGACTGTGAGTGCAGCGAGTCTGGCGGCATTGAGATTCAATTCATAAACAAGATCTTCCATTCCATAATCGGCCATCGATATCCGGTTTGAATTGAAGGTGTTGGTCGTAATAACATCGGCTCCGGCTTCAAGGTATTTCAGGTGTATATCACTGATTATTGAAGGATTGGAGAGAGTCAACAGATCATTGTTCCCCTTCTGTGATCTGGGATGATCCCTGAATGATTCTCCCCTGTAATCAGCTTCCTGAAGCTTGTGCTTCTGGATCATCGTGCCCATTGCTCCGTCAAGCACAAGGATTCTGTTTTGTATTAAATCGTCTATTGAAGGCTTCATCAGTTAATTCCCTTTCTCCCCGTATTCACAATAAAAACATCCATCTTGCGGAGTTGTTCCCGTAATTCATATAACCTTTTCAGGTTCACTATTCCTATGGCGTACTTGTATAACTTACTGCTAAAGTATTCCGACACTTCTTCAAATCCAAATAATTTCCTGTCCTTTTCATTCTTGTACCGGACGTAAATCTCGAGTTTGTAATCGCGTGTGTAGTTTGACACAGTACCCTGCTGATACTTTTTATATTCATATCTGTAACCGTAGGAATTTGCAGAAATATCTGAAAGCACGGCGCTCCCGGTAGCATGTCCGCCTGCTCCTTTTCCCGAAAAGAATTGCTTATCGGCGAAAGCCGCTTCAGTTATTACTCCATTATATTCATTATCAACATTGTATAAGTATTTATCCGAAGATATGAATCTGGGAAGCACAAAGCTCGTGATTGTATTTTCATTTGTCTTTCCGACATATGGAACGAGTTTTATCTTAAATCCTTTTTCCTTTGCATACTGTATGTCAAATTTCGAGATATTGCTGATCCCGTAATGGAATACCTCTTCAGGATCAAGGAACAGCCCGTATGCATGGCCGGTTATAATGCATAGTTTGTATTTTGCATCCCAGCCTTCCACATCGAGGGTCGGATCAGATTCTGCAAAGCCTTTCTCGCGGGCTTCATTCAGGGCAACATTATAATCAATTCCCTGGTTGTGCATAAGAGTAAGCACATAGTTTGTTGTGCCGTTAAGAATGCCGCGAAGGGAATAAAGAAGCTCATTATCATAATATTCTTCAAGGTTGCGGATAATAGGTATGCTTGCTCCTGCTGATGCTTCGTACAATAACGAAACATTATGTTTCTCCTGCAAATCCACCAGCTCCCTGAAATGATTCGCTATCATTACCTTATTTGCGCTGACGACATTCTTGCCTTTCTTCATGGCTGTCGAAACTATTTCGAATGCTGCATCGGCATCGTCAATAAGCTCAACAACCAGGTTAATTGCAGGATCGTTCAGGATAACTTCCTTCTCATAGGTAAAATATTCCATCGGTATCCTTCTCTTTTTCGTGCGATCCTTTACGCATATCCTCACAATATCGGCCTTGAATCCTTTGCTGCTGTTCAGTACATCATGAAGCCCTTGTCCCACGCAACCATAACCGAACATTCCTATTCTCAATTTTTCTCTTGTCATTTTTTCAGTTTGAAGTTTTTTTCCAGAATTTTCTTATAACATCCGTTACGACTTCTGTTTCAATCAGGAAGCCATCGTGTCCGTAAAAAGAATCGATTTCAACATACTCTGCGCCTTTGGTGTGGGCAGTAATGAATTTCTGATCATCTGTCGGGAATAGAAGGTCTGATTTTATCCCTACGCAAAGAACCTCTGCACTTATTTTGCCAAGTGCTTCGGTTATGCTTCCTCTGCCTCTTCCGATATTGTGAGTATCGGAAAGACATGTCAGGCACCAGTAGGAGAACGGATTGAACCTGTTTACCAGCTTGTCGCCCTGGTAAGCCTGGTATGAAGCTGCCCTGAAGCCGGTAAGTTTCTCGTTGTCCTCTTCTTTCTGTGTCTGGTTATAAGCATTCATCGTCCTGTAGCTTATCAGAGCAATCGATCTGGCAGCTTTGAGTCCTTTTTTCCCTCCATCGGGATCTCCTGAAACAAACGACTGGTCGGCAAGCATGGCAAGTCTCATCGATTCACTGAAAGCCAGGGCCCAGGGAGTCTGTCTTGCACCTGAAGCCAAAACTACAAGCCGATGTATCATATCGGGAAACATAATGCTGTACTCCAGGGCCTGATAACCTCCGATTGAAGCTCCGATAACAGTATGTATTTCTTTTATCCCCAGATGCCTTCTCAGTATCTCATGGACATTTACCAGGTCGCGAATGGTGATAAGGGGAAAATCGTTCAGCCATTGTTTTCCCGTTTCAGGGTTCACAGAAGCAGGACCTGTTGTTCCGTAGCATGAACCCAGCACATTCGCACAAACTATAAAATATTCAGCCGGATCGAACAAGAGTCCTTTGCCCACCATACCGGGCCACCACGATTCAACGTCGGAGTTGGCTGTCAGCGCGTGACATATCCAGATCACGTTATTTGCTTTATCGTTGAGTGTTCCCCAGGTATTATATGCGATTTCAACCGAAGGCAATTTAAAGCCTGTCTCAGTTATGAAAGATTCGTTGTATTTAAGTGTCTCCATTAGATTATCTGTCTGAATGCCTGTTCAAAATCGTAAATTATGTCATCGATGTGTTCCAGCCCAACCGATACCCTGAAGAGTCCGGGCTCCACTCCTGCCGCTATCTGGTCGGCAGGTGAAAGTTGTGCATGGGTTGTAGTTGAGGGCTGGATTATCAGTGTCTTTGCGTCGCCCACATTTGCCAGGTGGCTCACCAGTTCAAAGTGCTCAACCAGCCTGGAGGCTTTTGATTTTTCCGCCTTAATCACAAAGGTCAGGACTCCTCCCGCGCCTTTCGGCAGGTATTTACGGGCGAGCAGATTCTGAGGATTACCGGCAAGTCCCGGATAATTTACTTTTTCCACAAACTTCTGCGAAGAGAGCCACTCTGCAAGCGCCAGGGTATTCTTAACATGTCTTTCCATCCTGAGCGACAGAGTCTCAAGTCCCTGGAGAAGCAGGAAAGAGTTGAAAGGACTTATGGCAGGACCAATATCCCTCAGGCCTTCCACACGGGCTTTCATGATAAATGCAATATTCCCGGTATGTGAGTTTTCCGAAAATTGCTCACCAAAGACAAGTCCGTGGTAACCTTCAGACGGTTCAGTAAACACTGGGAAATTTCCGTTATTCCAGTTAAAATTACCTCCGTCGGTTATTACGCCGCCTATGCTTGTTCCATGACCTCCTATCCATTTTGTTGCTGATTGAACAACGATATTTGCACCATGTTCGATTGGCCGGCAGAGGTACCCGCAGGCACCAAATGTATTGTCGACGATCAGAGGTATCCCTTGTTTTGCAGCAAGTCTGGCAAATGCTTCAAAATCAGGGATATTAAATCCGGGGTTCCCGAGCGTTTCCACATAGATCGCTTTTGTTTTCTTGTCGATCAGCTTTTCAAATGATTCCGGCTCAAGGTCAACAGAGAATCTTGCTTCAATGCCGAATTGTGCAAGCGTAACCTTGAACTGGTTATGGGTTCCTCCGTAAAGATAAGGCGAGGTTACAAAATTCTCTCCCTGTCTTAAAATTGTCGTGAGGGCGATGAACTGTGCAGCATGTCCTGAAGATACTGCCAGCGAAGCAATTCCTCCTTCAAGCGCCGCGACTCTTTTTTCAAAGACGTCGGTTGTGGGATTCATCATTCTCGTATATATGTTTCCCTGTTCCGAAAGGTCAAAGAGGTCGGCTGCATGTTTTGAGTTCTTAAATATATACGATGAGGTCTGGTAGAGGGGCACTGCCCTTGACAGAGTCTCCCTGTCAGGATGATGCCCTGCGTGTATCTGAAGTGTTTCGAAATTTAACTTTTTATTTTCCATGGTTCAATTTTTATAATCTTACTGCAAAATCAATAATGAAGGCAGGTATGACAAACCTGTAATCGCTGTGATCCGGCAACTGAAAAAGACGTGCTGTTTTCAAATCAGGATCCTTACCGGCGCATGCACATAGGCATGAGCGGCATCGTAAAGTTGTTGTGAGTCAGATGAATTGAAATCATTTTTTCGTGTTTCATTTTTATCATCTCCCGGCTTTTCCGGGATTAGGTGTTGGCACCGTTTACCGTCAGCTGACGGTCTGGTTGCCAGGGTTTCTCAGAGCCTAATCTCTCCGCCCTTCTTAATAAAAACCAAACACCCTTGAAAGGAAGGAATATTTGATTTGTAAGGGCAAATATAGGAAGGAAAATGAGAAATGCAAGAAAAAAAGAGGTCAAAAAATGTGAAGGGGAGATCGGGTGAGGGGGTGAGGGGGAGAAAAGAAATACGTATTTTTGTAAGAATAAAGAGTATTGATATGGTAAATAACTTCACAATCTACAATAGTCTGTCGCGAAAAAAAGAATCATTTGTTCCGTTGCATCCTCCCTTCGTTGGAATATATGTTTGCGGGCCGACGGTTTACAGTGATCCGCATCTCGGACATGCCAGGCCTGCAATAACATTCGATCTTCTTTACAGGTACCTGACACATCTTGAATACAAGGTTCGTTATGTTCGGAATATAACTGATGTCGGACACCTTGTAAACGACGCCGATGAAGGTGAAGACAAAATAGAAAAGAAAGCAAGACTTGAGCATCTTGAACCTATGGAAGTAGTTCAGAAATACATCAACAGCTACCTTCGGAACATGGAACAGATCAATGTCCTGCACCCTTCCATAGAACCGAGAGCCTCAGGACATATCATTGAACAGCAGCAGCTTATTGAGGATATCCTGAAGAGAGGATACGCTTATGAAGTAAACGGTTCCGTATATTTTGACATTCTCAGATACAATGAGAAGTACACGTACGGCAAACTTTCGGGAAGGATACTTGAAGATCTGCAGGCCAACACGCGCGATCTTGACGGACAGGATGAGAAAAGAAATCCCTATGATTTTGCCTTATGGAAAAAGGCAACTCCGGATCATCTCATGCGATGGCCCTCGCGCTGGAGTGACGGTTACCCCGGATGGCATCTGGAATGTTCTGCCATGAGTATCAAATACCTCGGTGAGGTTTTTGACATTCACGGAGGAGGAATGGATCTTCAGTTCCCTCATCATGAATGCGAAATAGCACAATCGACTGCAGCACAGGGAAAAGAATCTGTCCGGTACTGGATGCACAACAACATGATCACCATCAATGGCCAGAAGATGGCAAGGTCGCTTGGCAATTTCATTACTCTCGACCAGCTATTCAGTGGCAGTCATCCCATGCTGACACAGGCTTACAGCCCGATGACGATAAGGTTCTTTCTTCTGCAGGCACATTACCGAAGCACGATTGACTTCTCGAACGAGGCTTTGCAGGCTGCTGAAAAAGGATTTCAGAAGCTCATGAAGGCTGTCGAAACACTGGAGAGGCTGCAACCATCGCCGTCTTCCACTGTGGATATTTCATTCCTGCAGAAGAAATGCCATGAAGCAATGGATGATGATCTGAATACGCCGATTGTTCTTTCCCATCTCTTCGAGGGTGTGAAATTTATAAACTCCGTAAGCGATGGTACAGAAAAACTGAACAGCAGCGACCTGAACTCGCTAAAAGACCTTTTCAGGATTTTTGTATTCGACATCCTTGGGTTGAGAGATGAAAATCTTTCAAAGGGTGATGATAATATCACCTCGGAACTTATGAAAATAATCATCAGTTTAAGACAGGATGCAAAGAACAGGAAAGAGTGGTCAGTTTCCGACAAAATAAGGGAAGATCTCAAGAATGCCGGGATCATACTGAAAGATAAGAAAGACGGGGCGGATTGGGAGGTGGAATGATCTGGAAGTTCCCCCCGCGACAGCGGGGGGCTAGGGGTGGGTGAAATAAAGATATATAAACTGCCTCATTAAAAGAAATGAAAGATTTTACAACAAATAAACCCACCCCCGACCTCCCGCTGTCGCGGGACAGACTCTCCAGGGAGGGGAGTTATACCAGATATATATCGTCAGAAGTTTTCATTGGAAAAATTCCGCTGGGAGGCAATAACCCTGTTCGCTTTCAGTCGATGACGAATACTGATACACTTGACACTCAGGCTTCTGTTGCACAATG
>CAZXAM010000028.1:0-47311 GCA_964638545.1 uncultured Rikenellaceae bacterium
ATTTCCGTTATTCTTCCCTGACCTTTAAGCAGTTTAAAGGATTTTTCCAGCCGTTCACTTAAATTCTCAAACATGATATATTAAAGAGTTAATTGGTCATTATTAATCTTCGGTACTCGGTACTCGGTACTCGGTACTCGGTACTCGGTCTTCTCTACATTCTTTCAGGCATCTCTATTCCCAGAAGCCACATACCTTTCGACAGCACCTCGCTGGTGATAAATGAAAGGCCCAGCCTCAGGTTTCGCACCTCCTGATCCTGTTCACCCAGGATACTGAAATCGTGGTAGAACTGGTTATACTCTTTTGAAAGGTCATAGCAGTAATTTGCCACAATCGCCGGGCTGTAAGATTCTGCAGCCTCGGTAACCGCAAGAGTGAACCTTCTGAGCAGTTTAATAAGATCTATCTCCTTCTTGTCTGCCTTTGATGCTGATAAGAGTTCCGGGTTGTACCGAATGCCGGTCTGCTCAGCCTTTCTGAATACTGATTTTATCCTGGCGTAGGTATATTGAATGAATGGCCCCGTATTACCGTTAAAATCGATCGACTCAGCAGGATTGAATGTCATGTTTTTCTTTGGATCTACCTTAAGGATAAAATACTTTAATGCTCCCATGCCGATCTTCCTGAAAATCTCCTCTTTTTCTTCGTCAGCATAATCTGAAAGCTTTCCGAGCTCTGCCGATACATCCTTTGCGGTCTGTTTCATCTCAGCTGCCAGGTCGTCGGCGTCGACAACCTTACCTTCCCGGGATTTCATTTTGCCTTCCGGAAGCTCAACCATGCCATAGGAAAAATGGTACAGGCCTCCGGCCCAGTCATAGCCCATTTTTTTCAGAACTGCCTTGAGCACCTGGAAATGGTAATTTTGTTCATTGCCGACAACATACAAACAACGGTTGAAACCAAACTCATCATGACGAATAACAGCAGTGCCAAGATCCTGAGTCATATAAACTGCCGTTCCATCGGACCTTAGCAGAAGCTTCTGATCGAGTCCTTCACCGCTGAGATCAACCCAGATTGAGCTGTCGTCGTGCCGGTAAAGGATTTTCCTTTCGAGAGCATTCAGGACAAGTTCGCGTCCAATTTTATAGGTATCGGATTCATAATAAATTTTGTCAAAATCGACACCAAGAACCTTGTATGTTTCGTCAAATCCCTTATAAACCCAGGAATTCATCATTTCCCAGAGCTCAATTACAGCTTTGTCGCCCGCCTCCCATTTAAGAAGCATATCCCTGGCTTCCAGCATTACGGCAGTCGAGTTCCTCGCTTCTTCCTCACCGAGGCCTTTGCCTACAAGTTCTTCATACTGCTGTTTGTGTTCCTTCTCGAACATTACATAATATTTCCCGACAAGGTGATCGCCTTTCATTCCTGAAGATTCCGGCGTTTCACCGTTGCCGTATTTCTGCCAGGCCAGCATAGACTTGCAGATATGGATCCCCCTGTCGTTGACAATGTTGGTTTTTATCACCTTGTGGCCGCAGGCTGAAAGCAGCCTGTAAAGGGAAAATCCGAGCAGGTTGTTTCTGATGTGGCCAAGGTGGAGCGGCTTATTTGTATTGGGCGATGAATATTCAACAAGTATCACCTCAGGGTTAGTCACCCTGCACGAACTCAGAAGATCTGCCTGTGAATTCATTCCGGCAAAGTAACCGATCCACCATTCATCTGAGATCTCGAGGTTGAGAAAGCCTTTAATAACATTGAATCCGGAAACTGCATAAAAGGTTGATAAGAGATGATTGCCGATAGTCTCTCCTGTTTTTTCGGGGGTATTCTTAGAAAATCGAAGCAACGGAAAAACCACGAGTGTAAAGTCGCCTCTAAAGTCTTTCCTTGTTTCCTGAATCTGCACAAGATCATCACTTACATCACTGTTATACAGAGATTTAATAGATTCCTTGATTTTAATCTTCAGTAATTTTTCCATTAATCTTCAGATTTTCGCCGCAAAGATAACAATTTCAGAAATTGCTCTGTACCATTGAAACAAAAAGGCCAGGCATTAAGTCAGATATATTAACAGTATGTTTCTGTAAACTGTTGAAAAATTTTGACAATATGAGATTTCTTTTTGATGAAACTATATGAAACTCTAAGAAAGTTATTATATTTTTGAGACAGGGAAAAACGAAAGAGCTGAAAAACAGGGGATAACTCAATGGAACTGAAAAGCATATTTATTGAATCCACAAATAAAACACCTCAGATTGATTTTAACCATCTTTCCGGGGAATTGATCTTATCAGGAAAATCAATACCTGAAAATCCTGCCAAAATTTACGATAATCTTCTCAAGTGGACGCAGGAATATATTAAAAGTCCCCGTCAGACAACAAATCTCAGGCTGAACATAGAGTATTTCAACACTGCATCCGTAATCTGGGTTGCCAAGATCGTAAAAGCCCTTTGCAGTATTGATGATCGTGAAAAATCCCTCTTCATTCATCTTTATTTTGATATCGAAGAATTCGACAGTATGGAAATTGATGACATCAGGGAAGCCCTGGGACCGGTAATTGATGTCATCGGGAATCCAAATATAAATGTCGGTATCAAGCTTTACGGAACCGATGAAAAAGGAGAGATCATTAAAGAATCCATGGTTCTGATTTGAACCTCAACAAATCACCTCAATCCTGTTTTAGTTCATTTTTTTGGCCTAACTTTATTATGCCGATTTTTGTTAGCTTATGAGGTCACTGTTTGTAATATTGATTTCAATAATCTGTATCATGGATATATTTTCGCAGAGCAAACCGATCGACAGAAAACCTGCAGCAGCCGGGAGGTTTTATTCAGCCAATGCTGAGACACTGAGAAATGACATTGTGAGGCTTTTTTCCGACTGCAAGAAACCGGAAGAAGGCATGAATCCCAGAGCAATCATAGTTCCCCATGCCGGATATGTTTTTTCAGGAAAGATTGCTGCTTCATCCTTCTCCGCCACACCCAAAAACGCAAGGTATGAGAACATTTTTCTGATCGGGTCAAGTCACATTATGGCATTTGAAGGAGCATCCGTATACAGTACCGGAGATTTCATCACCCCGCTGGGAAAAATAACAGTCAACAGGGAGATCGCAGAAAAGCTTAAAAAAGAAAACCCGGTTTTCAGGTTCCCTACAACAGCTCATCTGCAGGATCATTGTCTTGAAGTGCAGATACCATTTATACAATTTTATTATTCTGTCACACCCAAAATAGTCCCTGTTATAATCGGAACCACCAATTCTTCTGATTTAAAGAAAATAGCTGAAGCTCTCAGACCCTGGTTTACCCCGGAGAACCTTTTTGTGATAAGCAGCGATTTTTCTCATTATCCCTCCTATGAGAATGGCAATAAAGCCGACTATCTTACCGCAACAGCCCTTGCATCAGGAGATCCACTTGTATTTCTCGAGGCGCTGAAGAAGAACTCCGCTTCCAATATCAATGGGCTCTCCACCAGTATGTGCGGCTGGACATCAGGTCTCACCCTGCTTTATCTTGCCGGCGAGAACAAGGATCTTGAATTCAAAAAAATAGCCTACTGCAATTCAGGCGATTCACCATATGGGAATAAAGACGAGGTAGTTGGTTATCATGCCATTGCACTTGTTGGAAAAGCTGATATTAAGAGTAATCCTGGCAAATCTGAAGATTCATTCAATTTCACCAGCGAGGAGAAGGGTTTATTATTTGAAATTGCACGTAACAGCATAAAATCAAATCTTTACGAGAAGACAAGATTCAAACCCGACGAAAAAAAATTGCCGGAAGCACTTAAAAGACCACTTGGTGCCTTTGTGACACTTAAGATAAACGGTGTATTGAGAGGCTGTATCGGGAGGTTCGTTTCCACAAAACCACTTTATGAGCTTGTCGGGGAATCAGCAATATCATCAGCTTTCGGCGACCCCAGGTTCCCGGGCCTCACTCTATCCGAATATGAGAAAGTAGAGATGGAAATAACGGTTCTTGGACCGATGAGGAAGATCAGTAACATCAGCGAAATAGAGCTTGGAAAACACGGTATCTATGTGAAAAAAGGTATCAATGCCGGTACAATGCTTCCCCAGGTCGCAACCGAAAACGGCTGGAGTGTCGAAGAGTTCCTGGGGTACACTGCAAGGGATAAAGCAGGAATAGGATGGGATGGATGGAAAACTGCTGACCTTTTCATTTATGATGGAATGGTACTTGAAGAAAAGAACAAATAATGATGTATCATGTTATCGGAACGGCAATGAATCTACGGAAGAAAATATGGCACCGGTTGCCCGGGTGATTGAACCATCCACCATACCGTCAAATCTTTTCATGATTGGATTTACAAGCACTTCGGTACAGATCCTGCTCATGAGGGAAATGATGATTTTTACCGGAGGCTATGAGCTGATAAGCGGAGTTTTTCTTGGATCATGGCTTATTGCATCATCATGGGGAGCTGCCCTGGCACACAAATCCTCCCTCGCAGATTTCAGAAAGATTAATCTTCTCTTCGGGGCAAGTCCTTTTATTTCTCTCTTCATTATGGGTCTTTTATCAAAATTATTCCTCAGCCCGGGAGAGGTTCCTTCAATTCTTGAAGCAATGATCTTTACCCTGATCATTCTGACTCCTTTCTGCCTGATTTCGGGCTTTGCTTTTGTCAAACTGCTGAACCTGGGCCGTTCAGCTGTAAGTTTTCAGCCTGGCAAATCTTTTTCTATCGAAACAACCGGAGGTATTGTCGCCGGTTTATTATTGTCACTTCTCACCTCGGGATTATTCAATACATATGAACTTCTGCTGATCATTTTGCTCATGTTTATTGCTTATGCAGTGCTTACGTTCCTCATTCAGAAAAAGACATGGAAGATAGCTGCAAAGCTTTTCTTTGTTCTTGCTGTTATGGTGATCTTTATATCCGAACCTGACAAGCATGTCCGTCAGCTGATGATCCCGGCTGTAGAAGTTCGTGAAACAAAAGACACTCCTTATGGCAACCTCACGACCGGTGAGTATTATGGTGAACAGAGCCTGTATTATAACCAGAGGCTTCTCTCCTACTCCCACGATGCTGTTGAAAGAGAGGAAGATATTCATTATGCCCTGCTTCAGAGAGCCAGACATAAAAATGTTTTGCTGGTATCAGGCTCACCGGGATCACATATTCCTGAAATCCGGAAATATGACATTGGAACAATCGTTTATGTAGAACGGGACCCGGAACTTGCGATGGCGGCAAGAACATTAATGGCTGGCAAAAGCGAGAAAGTCATTATTGAAAACACGGACGCCTTCAGCTATGTTAAGCGCCCGGACGTTTCTTTTGATGCCATAATAATGCTTCTGCCTCCTCCTTCTACACTATCCCTGAACAGGTTTTACACTACTGAGTTTTTCAGGAATGCCAGACAGAGAATGTCTCAGGGAGGAGTTTTTCTGTGTTCACCCGGACTAAATGACAATTACTTCAACCAGGAATCTGTGAATCTTTATTCATCAGTATTAAACAGCCTGACTTCTGTTTTTAAGAATGTTGTTCCCGTTGCAGGCAACAAGCTGTACTTTCTTGCATCTGACGAACCATTATCCGTTTCCTTCTGCAAGCTAGCCGAAGAGAGGAAGATCACCAATGAATATGTGAGCACAGCATACCTTGACGACGAAACCATTGCTAAGAAATCTCATGAGATCATGGAGATCATGGATAGTAAAATAAAACCTAACAGAACCTCATTTCCTGTTGCTGCTTTCCATTTTCAGTCTTATAATTTCAGTAAGAACCTGAAAGATAAGGTCCCTGCTATTATTATAATCCTACTGGTCTTTGTGATACCTGTTTTTACGGTCAGGAGAAGAAATATGCTGATGTATTTCAGCGCTTCGGCCCTCGCCGGATTTGAAATAATCAGCTTGCTTGCCATCCAGCTTACTGCAGGAAATATGTACCAGCTTACAGGTCTTGTGTTTGCAGCTATGATGGCAGGACTCGCCGCAGGAGCAGCAACCGGGAAGATTCCGGCCAGTAAGAGAGGCATCAGGCTTCAGGCTCTTGTACTTTTTGCTTACTTTATTTTCCTGGCGTTATTCTTTGACAAGATATTACTGTTAAAGGGCGTGTTCATGCCGGTTTTAATAATACTGCCGGCTGTTGTGCTTACTTCATGGCTTACCGGCCGGATCTTCCGTGAACTCACAGCAGGGAACTCTGATCCATCAGGGGCAGCCGCAACATATAGAGCTGATCTTGCCGGATCAGCTCTGGGATTTATTCTCTTATCCGGATTAGCAATCCCTGTGTTCGGAATCAGAAATTCAATTATTTGTCTTGCCGCACTTATAATTGCAGGATTGATTTTTGGAGAAAAGGTGAAAAATTAATGGTATTATTGTAAGCATGAACAAACTCATCTCAAAAAGGGATTTTATCAAAAAGTGCATGGCTGTTTCTGCCGGTGCAGTTTGTTTTAACGGATTGGCTGAAGGTTGCGGTTTATTTACCGGGGAGCAGGATATTTACAAAAAGATTGCCCTGTTCCAGGAGGATACTCCAAGAGGTGTCATGTGCAGGATATGCCCTAATGAATGTATACTCAGCGAAGGAGAGGTAAGCGCATGCAGGAACAGAAAAGTTAAAAATTCGAAGCTTTACACCATGGCTTATGGGAATCCCTGCTCTGTAAATATCGATCCTGTGGAAAAAAAGCCTCTTTATCATTTCCTCCCCGGCTCGAAGGCATTTTCGATCGCAACAGCCGGATGCAACCTGGCTTGCCTGAACTGCCAGAACTGGACTATCTCCCAGACGGGACCCGATAAAACCAGGAATTTCAGCCTGATGCCTGAGAACGTTGTGAGCGAAGCAGTACGGAACAAAAGTGCCTCCATTGCATACACCTATTCGGAACCTACGACCTTTTATGAGTACACTCTTGATACAGCAATTATCGCCCGTAAAGCAGGTGTAAAAAACATCGTAAAATCAAACGGCTACATCAATCCTGAACCTCTGAAAATGCTGTGTGCCCATATCGATGCAGCCAACATCGACCTCAAGTCCTTCAGCGAAACAACATATCTACGGCTGTCGGGAGGCAGATTACAGCCGGTGCTTGATTCCCTGAAGATCTACAGGGATAGTGGTGTGTGGCTTGAAATAACAAATCTCGTGATTCCCGGATGGACCGACAAAATTGATGAAATAGGGAGGATGTGCAGGTGGCTGAGTGAAAACGGATTCAGTGACACTCCCCTTCATTTCAGCAGGTTCCACCCTACACATAAGCTGCAGCAACTGCCATCAACTCCCGTAGAGCTTCTCAACAAAGCAGTTAAAACAGCATTAAGCGAAGGGATCAGATATGTTTACACCGGCAACGTGCCTGGCAGTGAAGTATCTGATACTAAATGTGCATCATGCGGAACCATACTTGTTTCCAGGGAGGGCTACACCATAACTGATATCAGGATAAAAAACGGCAGATGCAGTAAATGCGGACATGATATTCCGGGAGTGTGGAGTTAAAATCATTTGATATGAAGCAGTCTGAAGCAAAGGATCGTATTGAAAAGCTGAAAAAAGAAATAGAGGAACATAACCATAATTATTATATTCTTAACAATCCAGTTATCTCTGATTTCGAATATGATCTTCTGTTAAATGAACTTAATACCCTTGAAAAAAAATATCCCGAGTTTGCAACTGATGACTCACCGACGCGAAAGGTTGGCAGTGATATAACAAAAGAGTTCAGGCAGTATGAACATAAATATCCGATGCTTTCCCTTGGCAACACATACAACGAGGATGAGCTCAGAGAATTCGACAAGAGGATATTGAAAATTACAGGAACTCCTGTTGAGTATGTATGTGAGCTAAAGTTCGATGGAGCATCGATCAGCATTACATACAAAAAAGGTCTGTTATACAGGGCGCTGACACGCGGTGACGGAACCCGGGGCGATGATGTGACTATAAATATTAAAACAATAAGAAGTATACCTTCGGGGTTGACAGCTGAGAATATGCCCGATGAATTTGTGATCAGAGGCGAGATCCTGATGCCCAGGGCTGTATTCGACCGGATCAATGAGGAAAGATCCGGCGAAGGTCTTTCCTTATTTGCAAATCCGCGGAATGCGGCAGCAGGTACGCTAAAGACTCTTGATCCCAGGGTAGTGGCCTCCAGGGAACTCGACTGCAACTTCTATTTCCTGCTTTCCGATGAACTGCCGCATGAAACTCACTATGAAAACATGATGGAAGCCAGAAAGTGGGGATTCAAAGTGCCTGAGAGCATAAGGTTATGCGGAAACATTGAAGAAGTTCTCACTTATATAAGCTATTGGGAATCCGAACGGAGAAAACTCCCCTTTGATATTGACGGAGTAGTGATCAAGATAAACTCCCTTGCATTGCAGGAGGAGCTAGGATTCACAGCTAAATCTCCCAGGTGGGCGATTTCTTATAAGTACAAGGCAGAACAGGCATTGACAAAACTGCTGTTCGTTTCATTTCAGGTCGGAAGGACAGGAAATATTACCCCGGTTGCTAACCTCGAACCTGTATTCCTTGCAGGATCAACGGTAAAGCGAGCCACTCTTCATAACTCAGACCAGATAGCCCTTATCGGGCTTCATCTCAAAGATATGGTTTATCTTGAGAAGGGAGGAGAGATAATTCCAAAGATCGTTGGAGTTGATCTTTCAAAAAGAGATAACAACAGTCAGGAAGTAAGATTTATAGATAAGTGCCCCGAATGCGGGACACCGCTTGTAAGAAATGAAGGCGAGGCCAACCATTTCTGCCCGAATTACCTCCATTGTCCGCCTCAGCTGAAAGGCAGGATAGAACATTTTATCAGCAGGAAGGCGATGAATATAGATGGTCTCGGAGAAGAAACGGTCGATCTTCTATTCAGCAAAAACCTGATAAGGAACTATGCAGACCTTTATGAACTTACGGTTGGCCAGATTATCCCTCTCGAAAGAATGGGCGAGAAATCAGCTGCCAACATTATCAGAAGCATTGAATCATCGAAATCGGTTCCATACAGCAGAGTGGTTTTTGCGCTTGGAATCAGGCATGTTGGAGAGACCGTCGCAAAAACCATTGCCTCAGAATTCAAATCCATTGAAGAACTGATTAACGCAGACATTGAGAAGCTGACCAGTGTAAATGAAGTGGGTCCCAAGATTGCCTCAAGCATTTTTTCATACTTCAGGGACAGTGATAATATTTCGGTGATCAACCGGCTAAAAGCTTATGGCCTGAAGTTCCATGAAGAAAAGGAGAAAGCCCCTGTGAGCAACATACTTGATGGTAAAATCATTGTTATATCAGGTGTTTTTGTTAAACACAGCCGGGAGGATTATAAGGAAATGATCGAGAGTAACGGAGGTCGTATCTCATCTTCCATATCAGCCAAAACATCTTTCATTCTTGCCGGCGGGAATATGGGCCCGGCAAAGAAAGAGAAGGCTGAACAGCTCGGAGTGAAAATGATGAATGAAAATGATTTCCTTGAATTAATAGGAAAAGAATAATATTTGTGTCCTGCTTGGATAATATAAAAATCTATTAGGTTTGCAATATGGAACTGTTCAGGAGATTCAGACTAAAGATCGGTAATTCCATTCTTGTGAAGAGGTTAACGAGGGTGAGAAGAAAAATATCATATAATGACATCAGCAGCATAAAAAATATTGGAATTGTTTGGGATGCTTCAAGGACAGGAGATTTTGCCAGTCTGTCAAAATTCCACCAGAAAATGCAGGAAAGGAATATAGATGTAAAGATCATAGGTTATTACCCCGGGAAAGAGCTTCCTGACCGTTATACGGCAATCAGGTTCCTTTCAATTACCAGGCGGAATGATCTGAACTTTTTTTACCTGCCTCTTTCTGCAGAGGCTGATGTGTTCATTAAAACCCGGTTTGACGTTCTGATCGATATAAACTTCAACAGGGAGTTTCCTCTTTTATACATCGCCTCGTTATCGGCAGCAAGCTTCAAAGTGGGTCTTTTCAGTTCAGAAGACGATTCTTCAGTTTTTGATCTGATGATGGAAATTAAGAAGCCTGTTCAGATTGAAAATTACATGGAACAAGTCGTACATTACCTTGAAATGATAAAATCGGGAACAAAAAAACAAGAAGTCATTTAGTCATACATGAAAAAATTCAAAGGAACAGGTGTTGCAATAGTCACACCTTTTAAGAGCGACTCAAGCATAGATTTTTCGGCTCTCGGGAAAGTAATCAATCATGTTATAAAGGGAGGAGTGAATTATATCGTTGCCATGGGCACGACCGGAGAAGCTTCCACTCTGACAAAGGATGAGAAACATGCTCTTGCATCATATGTAAAAGAAGCAATCGACAATCGAGTCCCTCTTCTGATAGGAATAGGCGGCAACAACACACAGGAAGTCATTAACAACATCAGGGAGTTTGACCTGCAGGGCGTAGACGGGATTTTGTCAGTTGCACCTTATTACAACAAACCGGGCCAGAGAGGACTGTTTGAGCATTTCAAGGCTATAGCAACAGCCAGTCCCCTGCCTCTGATCATTTATAATGTTCCGGGAAGGACATCGTGCAATATAAGTTCTGACACATGCCTGGAACTGGCTCATGAGTGCGAGAATATTGTTGCTGTTAAGGAAGCGTCCGGTGATATGGGGCAAATTATGAGGATCATCAGGGGAAAACCGGAAAATTTCCTTGTAGTTTCCGGAGATGACGGAATGACAATACCAGTTATTGCGGCAGGAGGTTCAGGAGTCATTTCTGTCCTTGCAAATGCTTATCCTGCAGCATGCGCCGACCTGGTGAACAATGCCCTGAAAGGCAATTTCAGATCTGCCAGGGAGATTCATTTTGAGTATATGGAAGCGATAGAGCTGCTCTTTGCCGAGGGTAATCCCTCAGGCATAAAGGCTTTCATGACCGAAATGAATCTGTGCAAAAATAACCTGAGGCTGCCACTGGTACCGGTAAGCAGGAATATTAATTCAAAGATCCAGAAGTTCGTCGAAGATCACAGGTAAGTTACCGGCTACCGGCTACCGGCTACCGGCTACCGGCGACCTTCGTCACCAACTTCGCTAAAGCTTCGTTGGTCAAAGAAGACTTCGGTGGCTAAAAGCGTCAGGCGTTTGGAGGTGCAACTGATTGTTGCTGAGTTCCGTGGCAGTTTTTATATTTTTTCCCGCTCCCGCACGGACAAGGATCATTTCTTCCGACTTTTTTATCAACCCTTACAGGCTCGGTCTTTCGTTCACCGGCTTGCCCTCCCCCGCTGGTCCCATATTGGCTGAAATCGCTTTTCTGTGTCTTGAGATTGTCAACCTGCCTTCTTCTCTGTGCTTCTTTCACCTGTTCAGGATCCTGTGTCGGAATGTGACCTTTCATAAGAGTGCTCACGACATCCTTGTTCACCTTTCCGATCATGGTTTTAAAAAGCTCGTAAGATTCAAACTTATAGATAAGAAGCGGATCTTTTTGCTCATAGGTAGCATTCTGAACTGATTGCTTCAACTCGTCCATCTCCCGGAGCTGTTCTTTCCATGCATCGTCGATGGTGGCCAGCACAACGGTTTTTTCATATGATCTGGCCAGTTCCCGTCCTTCCGATTCAGCAGTGGCTTTCAGGTTTGTGACAACCTGGAACACTTTGATTCCGTCTGAAATGGGGACAACTACATTTTCGTACTGGTGAGACATACGCTCATACACATCTTTTAAGACAGGGTATGCCTGTTGAGAGATTGAATCAACCTTCCTTTTATATGTTTCGAGCACCTTGGCATAAACCTTGTCAATTACTGTACCTGAGGGTTCCCTGAGAAAGACCTCTGAAGGAACAGGTGAGTCCATTGAGAACGACCGTATAAGGTCAAAATCAAATCCTTCGAAATCACCTGCGCTCTGGTATGTCTCCACAAGATTGGATGTCACGTCATACATGGAGTTTGCAACGTCTACGCTCAGCCTTTCACCAAGAAGTGCATGACGCCGTTTTTTATAGATCACTGTTCTCTGTGAGTTCATTACATCATCATATTCAAGCAGACGCTTCCGGATGCCGAAGTTATTCTCCTCTACTTTTTTCTGAGCCCTTTCGATCGATTTTGTGATCATCGAATGCTGAATCATTTCTCCATCCTTTAATCCCAGCTTATCCATTATACCGGCAATACGTTCCGATCCGAAGAGTCTCATAAGCTCATCTTCAAGTGAAACGAAGAACTGGGAAGAACCCGGGTCTCCCTGTCTGCCTGACCGACCGCGAAGCTGCCTGTCTACACGCCGCGATTCGTGCCTTTCTGTACCGATGATGGCCAGACCTCCCGCTTTTTTCACTTCGTCGGTCAGCTTTATATCGGTACCCCGGCCTGCCATGTTAGTTGCAATGGTTATTGTTCCTGTTTTTCCGGCTTCTGCAACAATTTCTGCTTCCCTCTGGTGGAGCTTGGCGTTAAGAACGTTATGCTTCAGACCTTTCATTTTCAACATCCTGCTGAGGAGCTCAGATATTTCAACCGATGTAGTCCCAACGAGGACCGGACGGCCTTCCCTGTTCATTTTCGCAATCTCGTCGATGACGGCATTGTATTTTTCCCTTTTTGTCTTGTATATGATATCTTCCCTGTCGTCTCTGACAATAGGCTTGTTGGTTGGAATAACAACTACATCAAGCTTGTAGATATTCCAGAGCTCACCGGCTTCTGTTTCAGCTGTACCTGTCATGCCTGCGAGTTTGTGATACATCCTGAAATAATTCTGCAATGTAATTGTAGCATATGTCTGGGTGGCAGCTTCCACCTTTACATTTTCCTTTGACTCGATAGCCTGATGAAGTCCGTCGGAATACCTTCTGCCCTCGAGGATACGTCCTGTCTGTTCATCGACTATTTTCACCTTGTTATCCATTACGACATATTCAACATCCTTGTCGAAAAGTGTCCATGCCTTAAGCAACTGAGTCATAGTATGGACTCTCTCCGATTTAACCGAATAGTCCTGGAGGAGCTCATCCTTTTTCTGAATCTTCTCCCTGTCGCTCAAACCTGATTTTTCCAGATCAGCAATTTTTGATCCCATATCAGGAAGGATAAAGAAGCTGGCATCTTCGACCGAAGTTGATATCAGGTCAAGGCCTTTTTCCGTAAGCTCTATCGAATTTTGTTTCTCATCAATCACAAAATAGAGTTCCTCTGTCACCTTTGGCATCTCCTTGCTGTTGTTCTGCATATAGAAATTCTCTGTTTTCTGCAGCAGGGTTCTTGCTCCTTCCTCGCTCAGGAACTTAATAAGTGCACTATTTTTGGGCAATCCTTTAAAAGCTCTAAGGAGAAGAAGTCCTCCCTCCTCGTTCTTGCCCTCTCCAATCAGCCTCTTTGCATCAGCAAGTATCTGTGTTACAAGTCTTTTCTGGGCGCTAACCAACTTTTCAACTTTTGGTTTCAGCTCATCAAACTGCTGAGTATCGCTCTTTGATGTAGGACCTGAAATGATAAGTGGGGTTCGCGCGTCATCGATAAGAACCGAATCAACTTCGTCGACAATGGCATAATGGTGTTTTCTCTGAACAAGGTCTTCAGGATTTATTGCCATATTGTCCCTGAGGTAATCGAATCCAAACTCATTATTGGTTCCGAATGTGATATCGGCATTGTATGCCTTGCGCCGGTCGGATGAATTAGGCTGGTGCTTGTCGATGCAATCGACTGTCAGCCCGTGAAACTCATATATCGGTCCCATCCATTCCGAGTCCCTTTTTGACAGGTAGTCGTTTACAGTAACGATGTGTACACCCCTTCCGGCAAGAGCATTGAGAAAGACAGGGAGAGTTGCGACAACTGTTTTTCCTTCGCCAGTGGCCATTTCGGCAATTTTTCCCTTATGGAGTGCCGCACCGCCTATCAGCTGAACATCATAATGCACCATATCCCACAGGATCTCATTCCCTCCGGCCATCCATCTGTTGCTCCAGATTGCCCTGTCACCCTTGATCACTATACTTGGCCTGGTTGCTGCAAGATCGCGGTCATATTGCTGTGCTGTTACTTCAATCGTTGCATTCTCCTTAAACCGCCTGGCAGTCTCCTTCACAATGGCGAAAGCCCTTGGCACGCACTCATCGAGGAATTTTTCAAGCTTCTCATCGATCTTCTTTTCAATCTTGTCTGCCTCATTGTAAAACTCTTCCTTTTTGTCGACATCCTCTTCGTGATCAGCCTTTTCCTTAAGAGATTTTATCTCAGCTTCATCTGCTGCCATATAATCACGGATCTCTTTTTTCAATTCAAAAGTTTTTTCCCGGAGCTGGTCATTTGAAAGAGCTGTGATTTTTTCGAATTCCTTATGAATTTTGTCAACATAGGGATTGAGCTCCTTAAGGTCGCGTTCATACTTGTTCCCGAGGAAGAGACCAAGTACGTTATTGATAATGCTCATTGCAAAGTGTTTTTTCGGACTTCCAAAATAAGACGCAAAATTAGTATTATTTTATTAAATAATACTTCAGGGTCTGAATACCATTTTGACGGTAAAGGACAATGAAATAAAGTCCTGAAGGATAAGAAGAAATATCAATGCTCATCACCGGCGATCCATCGGTATAATCTGTCATCAGGCAAGCTCCGGTTGTGCTGTAAATGCTGTATTTCAACGGCTTATAAACAAGGGCATCACTTTGTCGCAGGTTGATTCTTCCATCACCAGGATTCGGATATACAGCTGTTTGAGGCAGGGTTATATCTTCAACGTTATTTATCATTGGCCCGATATGAAGGTTTTCGATACCCCATCCCCAGCCATTTGCATAGGGATCTGAGAAAAGCCTGAATCTCAGCAGCATGGTATCGCCTGCGGAGATCCTTGCAGAAGCTTTCGGGAAAATCGTGTGTTTCACGAGTAAGGATTCATCGCCAGGGAAGGTCGAGTTATTCCCTGAAATGAGGCTGTTGTACGCTGTTTCCCAGACATCCATGTACCTGCTGTCGTAACCGTCGGCAAGAGAGAACCACGACTTGCCGAAGTCTCTCGTACCTTCAACTATAACATAATCATAGAAATATGTTGATCCATATTCTGATCCTTCCTCCCCTGGTTCCACCAGTACAACCTCACTATAGCTTATTATCATACCGCTTTCATCGAACCTGACAGGGGTCCTCAGCACTGCGAAGTATCCTATGCTGTCGCCTGACTCCTCAGGACTTTCATAGGGATGCTTTGAATGAAGACCGAAATTCGAGAACCCTGCCGGCTTCGTCACGGTAAATCCATTGGTAATAAAATCTCCGGCGGAATGTAAAAAATCTGTACTATAGTTGTCCTGAACAGGATTTATCATTTCAAAAACAGCCGTAAAGAATCCGGATTCAGGAATAGTCTTCAGGTTCCGGGAACCAGCCTTATCGACAGCTGTGATCCTGTATTGAAGAGAATCTCCGCCATTTATCATCAATGGTTTTGCATTCATCGATAATCTGTATTCATTTTCTCCGTAAAGGACAAGTCCTTCATTCTTTAAGGTTCCCTCATTTATCCTGTACTCAACATATACCGTGTCGATCCCGATATTGTCCGCTGCAATTGCTTCAAATTCAATTGAATCGACGGTAGAGAAGAGTAAACTGAAAGGAGTATGCATGATGACAGGTCTGACAGTGTCGGTGCCAATGAAAACCGAATATGGGCTGGAAGTATCTGAGGGCATCAGGTAAGGGCGTTTGAAAAAATCCTCGGCTTCGATGAAATAATCCAGCCTCGTCTCGTAGGCTGACACCGGAATTATTGATGTAAAGTTATTGTCAGAGCCGGGTGATGACATAAACTCTGAATTGGTTGTCTGGAATTCATCAAAAGACCAGGTCAGCTTCACCTTGTCACGGTTATAGGTTGTATCGGATTTGATTTCAGCATTAATCTCAAGTGAGGTGATATGCTCCTCGGTATCAGGAACAGGATCATGAATGATCCTTGTATTAATCCAGCCTATATCTCCAAGCATTGCTCTTACAAGTTTCCCCGGATTATGAATGGCCTCACCCCTTTTAATATATGGAGTCATCAGTGCCCCGTCAATGTCTTCATATGTGTCTTCATCAAGATGGGAGATACTTGATCCGCCGCTGTATGTGGCAGGCGAATATATCTTTGCCCTGGCGCCGCTCAGATATCTGTTTACAACGGGTCCGTCAAAGTAAACCTTG
This sequence comes from uncultured Rikenellaceae bacterium, assembly GCA_964638545.1. Taxonomy (GTDB): domain Bacteria; phylum Bacteroidota; class Bacteroidia; order Bacteroidales; family VadinHA17; genus LD21. The sequence continues at coordinate 16,209 of CAZXAM010000028.1, forward strand.
CCGCTTGTGATCTGTGTTTTAAGTTCAGCCGATGGATTTATATAAGCGATTGTATCGGTAAGCTTAACTCCTGATGCATTTTCGATGAACCTGTCGTAGATGGTGGGGACAGATGAAGTGCCGTAAGAACCTGTGGATGTCTCAACATAGAAACTGTCAAAGAATCCAATGCCATGAATAAGTTCATGGAGAACAACTGTTACAAGATCGTACCTGAGGGTTGGGGTGTTTCCATCGAGTCCGAAGTACCAGTTCACCGAGCTGTTTATGTTTAGCTCAATATCCCCTTCATTGTCGGTGTTGAGTAAGGAGCCTGAGATTTTTTCAGCCAGTGCCGCTGGATATACCGCCCATGGCAGGAAGGCGTCTATTCCCCACCCTACACCATATCCTGTTGAAGAGGAATTTGCCAGGACACCAGGTTCAGATATATTCTTCCAGGTTGCAGTGACAGTAATATGCACATCATCCGGAAGTATTGATTCAAGTATTGATGCCGCATATTCAACAGCATTAATTGAAGTGTTGTTGAAACCGGTAAAATAGAAATCCAGTTTTGCGCCGCCTTTGGTTCCATGTTTAGTTAGTAATTCCTCAGGCGGCGGGATGAAGATCCTGTTCACCTTATTGCTGGCAAGAGTGGTTCCGGTGACCAGTTTTTTTTTGATCAGTCTCTGAGCATCGGTGTCAGAGACTGATATTACAAACAGAAAAAGGGCAAGTATAAAAGAAAGCCTTTTCATCAGGCAGTAGCCTGAGTTTTTGCGGCCGGCGCCCTCATGCTCATTATATCTCTGTCGAACTGGTAAAGGTTTCCTTTACCGAGAAGCTTCAGTTTATCCAGAATTGCCTGGGCGGATGCTTCTTCTTCTACCTGTTCAGTTACAAACCACTGAAGGAAATTATGTGTATTAAAATCCTTTTCATCGAGTGTCAGGGCGACGATCTCATTAATGCTTGCTGTAATGAAATTCTCATGTTTCAGCACTTCCCTGAACAATTCCTCAACAGTTTTAAAGCCTTCAGGCGGTTTTTTGAAAGCAGGAATTACAGCTTTGCCACCCCTCTCGTTAATGTATTTGATGAATTTCAGCATATGGAGTTTTTCCTCTTCGGCCTGTGCATAAAGCCATTGTGCGACACCGGCAAGACCGTTCGATTCGGCCCATGACGCCATTGACAGATAGAGAAATGATGAATAACCTTCACGTTCCACCTGCCTGTTGCAGATATCTTCTACTTTCTTTTTCAACATATTTTAAAGTTTTAATGGTTTGTAAAAGAAAACATATTTAAATCATTCTTGTTCAAAATCCAAGCTCAGGTAATATCAAGGTTGAATGCTTTTTTGAATTCTTTAAGAGACGGATATTTATTCTGCAGGTAATTAAACTTCTGTTCATCGGTATAAAGGAGGTCATCGGTTTCACTAAGATCAACGGCGGTATCAATATCAAAATCAGAGACAATGAACCTGCTTTCGATGAAGTTCATCAGTTTCGGCTTATAATTCTGGACGAACAGATCTTTCTGTGCCGCATTGCTCAGATGGATCCTTATTGTATGCTCATCCTCAATTTCAGGTTTGATTAATTTGAACATGCTCATTATCCTGGGGCCATCGGCATATTGTTCTTCAATGAATTCGTTCCATGCGTTCGCGAACGTATCGGGAGTCATTTCAGTTTTGCCGGCGTTACCGGAAATATTTCTGACATCCGGCTCCTGAACCTTTGCAACAGCCTGACCCGGAAGGCTTTTATTGTCGGAAATCACTTCGCGGATAGAAAAAGTTTTGGAAGGTTTCTCTACAACAGGAATATGTTTCGAAGGAGCCTTTTCAATCCTGTGATACTCATTTTTCTTCTTTTCTTCTTCTTTTCTTACAATCTCAGAGCGTGAAGGAGGAGCGATTTCTCTTGTCTCCTTCACTTCCAATTCTGCATCAGGATTTTTTTTTTCATCTCCTGCTGAACGCGTGGCTGTTATCCTGCAGAGTTTTATCAGCCAAAGCTCAGCGTGAAGCCTTGGATTCTTACTGCTCTTGTAGGATATATCGCAGCTGCTTCCGGCATCCAGTGAATTATAGAGAAAATCGACAGGACATCTTGCTGACTGTTCGAGGTATTTCTGTCGGACTGAAGGTGTTGCTTCAAGGAGCTTGAGAGTAACTTCATCCTTGCTGACAAGAAGGTTTCGTAAATGGCTGTTAAGGCCTGCCACGAAGTTATGACCGTCAAATCCCTTTTCAAGTATTTCATTGAAGATGATCAGCACCGATGAAATGTCTCCTTTCAGGGCGCCATCCACACACCTGAAATAATATTCATAGTCGAGTACGTTAAGATTCTCGATTACATCCCTGTACCTTATATTCTTTCCGCACAGGCTGACAACCTGGTCGAATATGGAAAGAGCGTCTCTCAGCGCTCCGTCAGCTTTCTGTGCAATAATGTGCAGAGCCTCTTCTTCAGCATTTACTGATTCATTATCAGCCACATAGACAAGACGTCTGACTATATCTTCAAGCCTGATCCTGTTGAAATCGAATATCTGGCAGCGTGACAGAATGGTTGGAATTATCTTATGTTTTTCGGTTGTAGCCAGAATGAAAATAGCATGGGAAGGGGGCTCCTCCAGGGTTTTCAGGAATGCGTTGAATGCCGAGGATGACAACATATGGACCTCATCGATTATATATATGCTGTATTTCCCTATCTGGGGAGGGATCCTGACCTGATCGTTAAGGCTGCGTATGTCCTCTACCTTGTTATTCGATGCAGCATCGAGTTCGTGGATATTGAAAGATCGAAGGGTATTGAATGACAGGCAGGACTCACATTTGTCGCAAGCTTCACCATTTTCGCTCAGGTTGATGCAGTTTATGGTTTTTGCAAATATCCTTGCGCATGTCGTTTTCCCTACTCCTCTTGGTCCGCAGAAAAGGTATGCCTGTGCCAGATGCTTACCTTTGATCGCATTTTTCAGAGTGTTTGTAATAGTGTCCTGACCGACAACCATATCGAAAGTTGCAGGACGGTATTTACGTGCCGAAACAATAAAGTTCTCCATATAATTCCGAGTAGCAGAGAATATTAACCGCAAATATAGTCAAAATGCCTTCAGTTAAAATCGGTGTTGAAAACTAACATGGTTTGACGGCTGTAATTGATGATCAATCTTTCTTTTGCACTAATTTTCCAACGTTTATCTTTTGTTTTTAGTAAAATTATCGTACTTTTGCGAGCCAAAATCATTAAAATTAACTAATAGAAAAATTATGTTGAATCAGTACGAAACCGTTTTCATTGCAACTCCCGTTTTATCTGAGACCCAGATGAAGGAAGCGGTACAAAAATTCAAGAAGGTCATCACCGATCACAAGGGTGAGATCGTTCATGAAGAGAACTGGGGCCTGAAAAAACTGGCCTATCCCATTCAGAAGAAGTCGACAGGCTTCTATTACCTTGTAGAATTCAAAGGCCCCGGAAGCCTTATTGAGAAGCTTGAAGTTCAATACCGCCGGGATGAAAGAATCATCCGTTTCCTTACATTCAGGATGGAAAAATTCGCGGTCGAATATGCAGAGAAGAAGAGAAAACAAAAAGAATCAGGTAAATCAAAGGAGGAATAAGAGATGGCACAGAACGAATCAGAAATCAGATATTTGACGCCCCCTACCGTTGAGGTCAAGAAAAAGAAATATTGCAGGTTCAAGAAGAATAAAATACGTTACATTGATTATAAGGATCCTGAATTTCTTAAGAAATTTCTGAATGACCAGGGTAAAATACTTCCCCGCAGGATAACCGGAACATCGCTCAAATACCAGAGGAAAGTGGCAAAAGCTGTCAAAAGAGCCCGTCATATTGCTCTTCTTCCTTATGTTACTGACCTATTAAAATAAGGAGGATCTACCATGGAAATTATATTATTGCAGGATGTCCACAAGCTGGGACAAAAAGACGATCTGGTACATGTGAAGGATGGTTACGGCAGGAATTACCTCATACCACGAGGCTATGCCATTGCAGCAACTTCGTCGGCAAAGAAAATGCATGCCGAGAACCAGAAGCAGAGAGCGCACAAGGAAGAAAAGATCAAGGCGGTAGCCCAGGATCTTGCTTCAAAGATGGAGGGATTATCGATTACTGTCGGAGCAAAAACAAGCACCTCTGGCAAGATCTTCGGTTCGGTAAATACTATTCAGATCGCAGAAGCTCTGAAAGAAAAGGGATTTGAAATCGACCGCAAGAGCATTTCACTTCCTGAGGACCAGATCAAGGAGATAGGCAAATACAAGGCCGTCATCAGGCTTCACAGAGAAGTTAAGGTGGAAGTAGACTTCGAAATAGTAGGCGAATAAGACTATATTGAAATATCATAAAGAGACTGGATCAATTGATTCAGTCTTTTTTGTTTTATGACCCCCCTTTTAATTTCCCCCCACAGGGGGAAAGAATCACATTTTATAAAGGACTAGAGGCAATAATCTTTTTATTCGCCCCCCTGGGGGAGATGTCGCGAAGCGACAGAGGGGGTCATAAAAAATGCTATTTTGCAGCTATCGTTTCAATCTCGACAAGGGCTCCTAACGGCAGGTCCTTTACAGCAAAAGCAGCCCGTGCCGGCTGGTGTTCAGAATAAAACTCTCCATACACTTCATTCATAGCCTTGAAATCAGCAATATCCTTAAGCAGACATGTCGATTTGACCACTTCAGCAAAACTATAACCTGCAGACTGAAGGATCGCTTCAATGTTTTTCATTACCTGCCTGGTCTGCATCTTAATATCGCCGTCAACAATTTTACCAGTCCCGGGATCAATTCCTATCTGACCTGAAACGTACAATGTATTGTTAATTTCAACTGCCTGGCTGTATGGACCTATTGCAGCCGGGGCATACTGAGTTTTAATTATCTTCTTCATTGCTGTTAGTAATTATCGTGATAGTCTTTTCTTCGCTCATACTTCAGGTCCTTCAGAATGTTGGCATTCACTCTTATCGAGAATTCCCACATTTTCATAGTGCCGTTCGGAACCCAGTTGAAGTTCATATTCCAGCAATGCAGGTTACGGGTGATCCCTATCTGAGTCATGGTTATCTCTTTTGCTGCAAAATCATACCCGGTTGTATAGGTTATGTTCATATTCTTGGTAAGCTGGACATGCCCGCGCATTGTCAGCGCCTGGGAGATTGTCGATTTTAAGGCTGTCCTGTAGCCGCTTAGAGAATAGCTTACATCCATCGACCATGGTGCGTTAAATTTCAGGTAGCCGTACTCATCATATAATGAGCTTCCGACACCTGCTTCCTCGCCAGGCACTGACTCACTGAAAGCACCGGTTCTCACTTCTGCAGGATTCATTCCGCTCCTCTCCTGCCCTGCAACCGGCTGGTTTTTCTTCTGCGATCTGCCTGAAAGGAGTTCGCTTACACTGAAATCGAGGCTCACTGCAAACTGGTTAAGCCTCATAAGCTTCTTATTCTGGGTCCAGTAGAAGGTTCCTGTTTGTTCTCCTTTGCTGTTTAATCCATACAATGAGAAAGATGCACTGGCCGAGACTCCGATATTATTGAAGAGAGTAGTGCGCATGACCATGCTTACCGGGCTCCATCGAAGCGAATCCGCGAAAATGTTATAGGCGGTATTAATCCCGAAATTATCAATAAGGTTTACTTTTCTTGCCTTGCCTGTGGTGTCATTTCTCTGAAATACCTTGGCTTCAAGAATATTTGTCAGACTGAAAGATACATTACCGCTTTTCCGCGATAAGGAAGGAGTGCCGTAAATGTTTCCCTCAAAAATTGAAATATCCCGGGTCCCTCCCAGAGTGTCGAACTGAACCTGCCTGTACATGTCCGAACTAAGTCCTCTCAGGGAAGGGACAAATCCGAAGCTGACCGAGGGCTTCATCACATGACGGATAGCGTCGATCCTGAAATTTGGATTAGTGAAATCAAACGTCCCGAAGATCTGAGGACTATAGCCGGCGCTGATCGAGGGATTAAGAGCCTGACCGTAGAAGAATCCCGAGATTGTATCCCTGATCACAGCCTGAAGGTCAGGATTCCAGATTGGTTCAATCTTTCGCGTGTAAAGAACTCCCGTATATGTGAGAGACGGGGAGATTGAGAAATTATTGAAAGGACGGATCTGCAGGCTGACAGGGACGGTATGCTTAAAGCCGCTTCTCATATTGTTCCAAATAGCACTTGTAAAAAGAAGACTATCCTTGGTATTTATCTGGTTATCGAGTTGTGCCGTATACTGCATTTGTAGTTCCTGCCACCATTTTGCAGGGCCGACCTGGTTCTTGCTCTTCAATGGATATATTCTTGAAACGCCAAAATCCATTTTAGGCAGGTTGAGGTTCACAATGTTTGTTTTTACGTTCTGGTTGTGGTTCATGCTTGTTGAAAAGCTTATGGGAGAGCCTGTCCATGTCTTTGAATAGCTTATGCTCGACTGTCTTGTAGTAGTAACATGTGACTCCAGGTCATAGCTGTTGTTTCTGTCGTAGTTGGAGGAGCTCATGTTCACACTTGCTGCAAATCTGGAACCCGGACGTGCCTTTGCATCCTGGTTATAGGTCCAGCCCAGGCTGTAATTCCTGGAGCTTGATTCATCAGGAAGTCCCTTGTGACCTGATACGTTATTAGCATAGCTGAATGAGAGGTTTCCACTGTACCTGTACCTTTTATAATACGAAGTCTGGCCGTTTGCCAGCCACGATCCATTGGTGAAAATACTTCCCTTCATAGTCAGGTCAAAGTGCTCGTTGATAGCGAAATAGTAGCCGCCCTCTGTTAAAGCATATCCTCGTGCTGCCTCATAGTGGACCTTGGGTATCAGAATACCTGATGCAGCTTTCTTTGTCTGGATCGGAAAGAAACCGAAAGGCAGGTATAACGGCAAGGGGATCCCTTCAAGGACCAGGTTCCCGGGTCCTGATATTATTTTCTTGCCAGGATAGACTTTTGCCCTGGGAAGGTTTATATAGAAATGGGGTGTGTCGGCTTCACATGTTGAGTATGTGCTCTTATATATATTGGAAGTGCCGTCAGTGAGCAGTTTTGTCACCTGGCTATGGAGCAGTCCCTCCTCCTGCTGGGTTATTATATTCTTTACAATGGCCTGCTTGGTTTTGAAATTATAACGCAGAGTATCAGACTGGAACTCTTCCGAGCCCGATTTGAATAGAGGCTTGCCGGCCACCTTTCCTGTAGAATCTTTGATGCCAACGGCAAATACTTCGTTGGTGGTCATATTAAAAATAATGGAATCTGCTTTGATCTCAATATCCTTGTAATTGACCTGGGCGTTCTTAACCATGGTTGATCTCTTGTTAATGAGATCATTTATTATTCGTCCTCCCGGTGCGCTGTAAACCACCTGAGCATCGATGGCATCTCCGGATATTTTTTTCAGGCGCAGGGTGTCTGGTGCCTCAACAGCCCGCAGCTGAAATAATGAATCCGGTATAACGGCATCTTCCTGCGAAAACAAAGAAACGGTCCTGAATATCACAAGGAGCACTGTCACCAACCGTTTTTCTCTCAGGGAATACAATTTTTTTATGCTAATTTTGTACAGTTTTTGTGTGATAGAAAATGTCAGCGGTAAAACTATTAAAAAACGCGAACATAACATGAGCACCGGAAGTAAAAACGGCAAAGTCCATACCTTTAATATATACAGCATTGTTTTGTTTTCAGCTTTTATCCTGTCACTTTTCAATGCATCATCAACACCTGCACCGAAAACAAACGGGAAATGGGTGATAGTAATCGATCCGGGCCATGGAGGAAGAGACCCGGGAGCTCCTGGCTCATTCAGCAAGGAAAAAAACGTAACCCTTGCCATCGCAGTGAAAACAGCAAAGTATATCCGTGAGAACGTAAAGGATGCAATTGTCATCATGACAAGAGACGATGATTCAACAGTGGATCTTTACGAGAGGCCTAAAATAGCTAACCGGAACAATGCCGATCTTTTCATATCGATCCATGCCAATGCAATGCCGAAGGGAATCAGGACAACAATGGGAGCGGAAACATGGATAATGGGACTTGCCTCTAACGAAGAAAACCTGGCAGTAGCCATGAAGGAGAACGAAGTTATCCTTCTCGAAGATGATTATTCAACCAAATACGAGAATTTTGATCCGAAATCACCCGAGTCATATATCATCTTCACACTCACACAGAATTTATATCAGAAACAGAGTACAGACCTCGCTCAGAAGATCCAAACACAATTATCAGAAAGAGCTGACAGAAAAGACCGGGGAGTAAAGCAAGCCGGATTCGTAGTTCTGTACCAAACCACCATGCCGAGTGTTCTGATCGAAACCGGCTTCATTTCAACCCCGGCTGAAGAAAAATACCTTAATTCAGAGCAGGGCCAGGACTATCTTGCATCGGCAATTTACAGAGCCTGCCGGGACTATTTAGCAGAAGTCGATCTGAGAAGCAATATCGACACCAAACCTGTTACAATTCCCTCAACCACTTCAACATCTCCGACCTCTTCAAACAATAAATCCATCATAACTCCTCCTGACAATATCATCTTCACAGTTCAGGTAGCAGCGGCAACGGCAAGGACAAAGGCAGTTCCTGAAAACTTCAAAGGGATAGAGGATATAAAGGAACTCAGGACAGGAGAACGTTACAGGTATGTAACCGGTAATTTTGAAGATTATTCAGAGGCGGTCAGTCACAGGAAAAAGATAGAAAGCATTTACCCTGATGCCTTCGTCATAGCATTGCAAAACAACAAAATATTACCTTTGCAGCAGGCGCTTGAAAAAATAAGGAAGAAATAATAATTCGATTAACGATGAAGATCTCAAATGAAGTAAAGGTGGGAGCCGTTGCTCTGGTAACCATAATCGTGTTTATCTGGCTTTTCAATTTCCTGAAAGGCAAGGATTATTTCAAGCGTACGGCAAACTATTATTCAATATATGATAATGTAGGAGGACTGGCAGAATCAAGTCCCGTTGAGATAAACGGATTCAAGGTAGGTGTGGTGCAGTCAATAGATCTCCTGAGCGAGACCAGCGACAAACTTCTTGTGAAATTTTCTGTCAGCAAGGGTTTCAAGCTCCCTGTCAACACTGTTGCAGAGATTCTTCCGGTATCGATTATTGCAGGGATGAAGGTACAATTCGTATATGGGAAGGGACCGGATTACTATTCAGACGGCGACACAATACCGGGGAAACTGTCAGCGTCGCTTCTTGCAACACTTGGAGATGTAATTGATCCGGTTAAGGTTAAAGTAATGGACCTGGTCACTGTTCTCGATTCCGTGATAACATCGATCAACGATATAGTGGATCCTGAGTTCAGGGAAAACCTTAGCGGTACAATGGCTCACCTCGATAATACCACAGGCAGCCTTGACAGGATCCTTGGATCGAAGGAAACTGAGCTTAAGGAGACACTGGGCAACATTACAAAATTCTCCGAAATGCTTTCGGTAAACACAAAGAAGCTGAATAACACCTTCAGCAACCTTGAGTCAATCACCGACACTCTGGCTGCATCAGAACTTTACAGTTCTATCGGGAACCTGAAAGCCAGTCTCGAAAAAGCTTCCCTGCTCCTGGAGAATCTAAACGATGGAAAAGGGAGTGCAGGACAGTTTCTGTCAAGCGATTCTCTTTACAAAAACCTGAACAATAGTCTCAGTAGTCTAAACCTGCTTCTTGAAGATGTCAAAGACAATCCGAAGAGGTATGTGCACTTCTCACTTTTCGGCAAAAAAAATATTCCTTCAGAATAATCTGAATTCATAAATTTCAGATTATCTTGAGCTTGAAAAAGAAAGCAAAACCAAGGTTAAAATAATACTCGTTTTCAAACCTCCTTGTTGAATTTTGAGTAAGAACACCTAATGAATTGTAAGACACACAGAAACCGATATAAAATTTTGTAACTACCTGATAATCAGGCATATACAATTAATAGAAAAATATTTTCATATAAGTTACTGATGATTAAAAACATATACTATATTTGACAAAACCAAGCAAAAAAAAAATTTTTTATAAGATTTTTTTTTACAAATATTGCTACATGAATCAGCATAAAACGTACCTTTAAAAAAATAACCTGCCTAAATGAACAAAACACACCATGACGTATGGAATAATTGTCTGCGAATCATACGTGACATCATTCCGTCTGTCAGCTTTAAAACGTGGTTTGAACCGATACTGCCGCTAAAACTTGAGAATAATGTTCTGACGATACAGGTGCCTAGTCCCTTTTTCTACGAGTATCTTGAAGAACAATACATCGATATTCTCAGGAAGACTCTCAGGAGAGAGATCGGCACCGACGCAAAGCTGGAGTACAACGTGGTGATGGAAAATGCAAATTTCTCAGACGGCAAGCCTTATACAGTCAAGTACCCTTCCAGAAACAAAACCGACCTGCATAATAAACCCGTTCAGGTACCCTTTGAAGTAGCACCTCCTGAAATAAAGAATCCTTTTATAATCCCGGGAATCAAAAAAATACACTTCGATCCCAAGCTGAATCCTGATTACAACTTCAATAATTACGTTGAGGGAGAATGCAACAGGCTGGCAAGGTCTGCAGGCATCGCTGTTGGAAACAATCCTGGAGGAACTGCATTCAACCCCCTGATGATCTATGGCGATTCCGGACTGGGCAAAACTCACCTTGCACAGGCTATCGGAATACTGGTCAAGGAAAAGCATCCCGATAAGATCGTCCTTTATGTAAATGCAAACAAGTTCCAGACACAGTTTGTCGAATCTGTCAGGAACAACAACAAAAATGACTTCCTTCATTTCTATCAGATGATAGATGTCCTGATCCTGGATGATGTTCATGAATTTGCCGGGAAGGAAAAAACTCAGGATACCTTCTTCCATATCTTTAACCATCTTCACCAGTCTGGCAAGCAGCTAATCCTTACCTGCGACAAGCCACCCGTAGATCTCCAGGGAATGGAGCAGCGTCTCCTTTCAAGGTTCAAATGGGGTCTCCAGGCCGATCTTCAGAGACCTGATTATGAAACACGCCTCTCCATACTTAAGAAGAAAGCATACAACGACGGCATAGAACTCCCCGAAGAGATATTTGAATTCCTGGCCGCCAATATTTCCAACAACATCAGGGAGCTAGAAGCGGTCCTTATATCGCTTTATGCCCAATCGACACTGAACAGAAAAGAGATCTCTCTCGACCTTGCAAGACTGATGGTTGAAAAACTTATCAGCACTTCAAGAAAAGAGATTACAATAGAATACATCCAGAAGATAGTCTGCGAATATTACAAGATCCCTATTGAGCTCATCCAGGGTAAAACACGCAAGAGGGAAATCGTCCAGGCCAGGCAGGTTTCGATGTATTTCTCAAAAAGCCTTACCAAAGCCTCACTTGCCAGCATAGGTTCACATATCGGCGGAAAAGACCACGCAACGGTACTTCATGCCTGCAAGACTGTAAACAACCTGATTGACACCGACAAGCATTTCAGAAATCAGATAAACGAAATCGAAAAGAAACTTAAGGTTTAAATAACATGTACTCACCCCCTCTGTCCCCCTCTCTCCGCCAGTTGGCGGAAAGAGGGGGATTTTATTTAGTATAATGTCAGAAGCCCCCTCTTTGTTTTAACACCACCCTTTATACTTAAATATTATATAATACTGATATTCAGGAGATTCCTCGCTTTGCTCGGAATGACAGGTTACTTGAGGGTATTTAAGGAAAGAGGCCGCGCGTTTTGCACAATACTCAATTAAAGAGAAAGATAACTGCAAAACGCGCGGCCTCTTTCCTATTCTAACAACAATCCTCATGTCATTCCGAGCGAAGCCGACGCAGGAGGCGAAGAGAGGAATCTCCAAGACTTTATACCGAATTCATTATAAGGCCTTTGTCATAAGCAATAGTCCTGGAATAAAGCCGAAACAGGAGGCATAATGAGGAAGTTCACCGTTATAAAGATGAATAATTGAAAAAATGTGTATAAAGGGTAGTGTTTTAACAGAGAGCGGTCCCGATAGCTATCGGGAGGGGGTGAGTGCATGTGAAAAATATTATCTTGTTTTAAAATTATTCGAATCGATATCTTTTACACATCTGAATCCTACTGTCGCACTTCTGTCATAACCCGGCGATACAAGAAGCATGATCTGTGTTTTGTTCAGAGGCTGAGGTCCTCCCTTGATATACCACCAGCTTGATTCAGGATTATAATAGCTGCCCCCCCTGATAACAGCAAAGTAGTTTGTGCCATTAAAATAGAGGTCGTTAGTCATCTGCCATACATTTCCCACAAAGTCCATCGCACCGTACTCACTTTGTCCTTTCGAAAAAGCGTCAACAGGGGTTGGCCTCCCGAAAGCATTATTGCAGTTTGTTCCGTGAAACTCATTCCCCCACGGCCAGAGTCGTTTACCTGTTCCCTGAGCTGCAAGCTGCCATTCAGCTTCTGTAGGCAGCCTCTTCCCTGCCCATGCTGCATAAGCTTTCATATCTTCAATGCTAACGTAAACTACAGGGTACTTGTCCTGCCCCTGTATGAATGATCCGTTCACCCAGTTCCTCAGATACCTTGTCGTATCAGAAGGCACATAGCCGGAACTGACAAGAAATTCCAGATACTGAGCATTCGTGACCGGATATTTATCGATCAGGAAACTGTCAACCGGAATCTCCTTACCGCTTACGTCAGGATATGGTATAAAGTCCTCACCTGTTGTTACATCGAAAGAGAAGGTCGTACCCGGGACCAGAACCATTCCTGCAGGAACCGACCCGGCTCTCTTTGTCGGCACACTTTTGCTGACAAGCCATGGTTTCCCCCCCTTGATTGAAAGAACATTCTCATCTTTCAGGAGCCTGCCTTCAAGGAGCTGGATTACAATCTTTCCTTCATAATAACCGAAGATATCCTTAACCCTGATCACAGTGTCGTTTTTAAAAGATAATTTCCTGCTGGTGCCCTGATAAGAGGGATTTCCCTTCCAGATGATTACCTCGCCTTTTTCGGGAGCACAGATTTTTATTGAATCCCCTATGATCTTTGATTTCAGAATATCGGGGAACTCTGCAATGCATTCAACCGATCCCTCAAGTCTTGTTCCCTTATTAGCGGCAAGCCAGCCCACGGCCCGTGCCGGGATAAATATTGAATTACCTGCTGTTTCAGGCGTTATGTTCTCGTGGTTCCACAAAGAAACAAAATGCCGCCCTTCTTTAAGATCAGTTCTGAAGAGGTTCCCTGAGAAGCCCTCAGCTTTCATGTTCAGCACGGTAAAAATAGTCTTATCTCCTGAATTCCATTTATTTACAAAAACATCGTCTGTCAGGGTCTCAATCAGTGGGGTCCAGTCTTTGTCGAGAAAAGCATCATTATTCTGCCGGAGAATAAATGTTGTCAATGCCAGGAAATTCAGGTCTGATTCGTAATTCTCATTTCTTCCTCCCGGTCTCACCAGATTAAGTTCGGTTCCATACCCATTAAAGAACGATATTGCTATTTCTCTGTGAATAATGTCTTCTCCTGCGTCGCAAACCCTGAATATCGAGCAATCCGGTTTTATCAGTTTGTCAATATTAAGTTCCGGGCTAAGGTATATCGCATTATGAACCCTGGAGGCTGTCATATATTGCATATCTTTCATATAGGGCATGCCTTCGTAGTACATGATGACCCCCTTCCGTACACTATCGGCTGCAGCCTGCAGCTCGGGATATGTGCTTCCACCTCCCCTAGAATCGAGAACAACGCCGTCGGCTTCAGTTTCGGCAATAAGCTGTGCCATGCCTTTTATTTCTCCTTCCTTTCTCGTACTGTTGTCCCATGGAACTGAATTAATGAAGAATCTTGTGCCGTATTGCCTTGACATCCTCGCAAAATTACGCAGCTGACCAGTTCCCCCCGGCAGATCCCTGAACAGATCCCATTGGTTCCTTTCATCGAGTCCGAGTCGCGGCCATGTAGGCCACAGCATGAATGCATCGATGCTGCCAAATAAATCAATATACTTTTTAAGAAATTCGGGATAGGTGTATTTTCCGCTCAGCCTGTCATAAAATTCTATGTCCCAGGCTGCATTCAGAACCATAAGGTAACTTTCTTTTATCCAATGAAGATCTGTTCTTTCGAAGAGAGAATTGTCAAATTTGTCAAGATCATATATTAATTTGTCCCTGAACATTTTTCTCAAACCATTCTGCCATTCTCCGGAAAAGAAGTCTGCATGCAATGTGTAAGCCACTCTGGAAGCCGGGGGAAGAACCGTTTCATACCTTCTTTTCTGCCCTCCTTCTGTCTTCTGTCTTCTGGCAATGGCACAAACCGACAGGTTGTCACCGGAAGAAAATGAAGAATATCCTATCTCCCAGGCATTATCGGGCAATATTAACCTCACAGGCCTGAATCCGGGACGAAACAGACATGCACGCGCAAGATCCGGCGGTCCAAAACCTGTTATGTAAACAGAATTCCTGTTTTCTCCAAAGGGCACAACATTGCTGAGAATGACAGTGTCGTTTCCAACATTCTCAAAAACCACATTACTTGTCCATTCTTCCTGTTTATCTGACGGTATAGTCATTGACACTCTGATTTTGCTGTCGAATACCTGCATGATCAGAGTGTCGGTTACTATTGCTTCCGAATCGGAAGTTCGGTAAAGTTTTTCACCTAGCACGAAGCTTAACGATGGACGGGGAATTGTCTGGGAATATACAGGCAGTGCAGCCAGCATCAGCAGTGACAGAATGAACTTGTGCATCTTGGCAGGATCATTTATTAAATGCAATATATAACACAGAGGGCACTAAACAAATTGTTTTTAGCGTTTTATGACAAATACACTTTACTGAATGACCGATCTTTTTTTTTCTTCGATTAAAATATTGTATATTTAATGTTTGTGAAACCTGACTTGGCTGATGTCTAAAATTAACAGAATACTAAAGTACTCTCTGATTTTTCTTGTTATTGCCATCTTTTCGGGTTGCGCACCGACAAGAAAGAACACATGGGTTGCAAAAAGAAAGGAAGCCTCAAGAGTTAATACACCACGGCTCGGAAGGAACAGATTCTTCTATTCACCCAATTATCAGAAGAAGCTGCAGAAAAACTACAGGAGAAAAAGGTATTAGCGTCATTAATCGCATACCAGGCTTAATCCGTCGTAGCCCAGAAATATCCCGGCAGGCAGTTCTTCAGATACATCCTTGTGCAGTCCCATCTGGTGGCTTATATGTGTAATGAATGCTTTCCTGGGCGATATCTCCCTGATCAGATCAACAGCCTCCCGGAGGCTGAAGTGAGAAATGTGCTTTTCTTTTCTAAGTGCATTAATAACCAGGTATTTGACTCCAAACAACTTTTCTTTGCTCTGTTCCGGGATGTAATTGGCATCGGTGATGTATGCAAAATCTCTTATCCTGAAACCAAGAATCTCCATATTCATATGCCTTACGCGAATTGGAGTGACAGGAATGTCCCCGATCTTAAATTCGTAATCAGGGATTTCGTTAAGCCTCATTTTCGGTATCCCCGGATATTGGTATTCCGAGAAGACGTATGAAAATTCTCTCTTTATGGCTTTCTGCACTCTATCTTCAGCATATATATCAATAGCATCCTGGCTTTTATAATTGAACGCCCTCACATCATCCATTCCTGCAATATGATCTTTGTGTTCATGGGTTATCAATATAGCATCCAGCTTCTTTACTTTCTCCCTCAGCATCTGCTGCCTGAAGTCGGGTCCTGCATCAAAAAGCAGTGTAATCCCTTCTGATTCAAATAGAAGTGAAGTTCTCAGGCGGTTGTCGTGCGGATCACCTGATAAGCAGACAGGGCATTCACAGGCTATTACGGGAACACCCTGGGAAGTACCAGTCCCCAGAAAAGTAATTTTCACCAATAGGATATTTCCTGACAAACCTAATTTAAAAATCTAAATCTGGCAACTTCATCCTGCTTTTTATTGATCGGTAAAATTTGGTACATTTGATAAACAGAATTATATGAAGGGACGGATATACCTCATACCGGTTACACTGGGTGGAGATGACTATACGGCAGTTATTCCGGCCAGGACAACAGAGATAATGCTGAGACTAAGGCATTTTGTCGTTGAGGACATTAAAAGCTCAAGAAGATATTTACGCAGGGTTGACAGAACATTTCCGATCGACTCCTCGGTTTTTTACGAACTGAACGAACATACTGCAGAATCGGATATTGATCACTACCTTGATCCTGTACATAACGGACATGACCTTGGACTAATGAGCGAAGCAGGCCTTCCCGGGATAGCAGATCCCGGAGCATTGCTCATATCCCTGGCACACAGGCAACAGATTACGGTTACTCCTCTTTCCGGGCCTTCCTCCATCATAATGGCTCTCATCTCTTCGGGGCTCAACGGACAAAATTTCTCCTTCAATGGATATCTTCCGGTAAAACCGGGTGAAAGAGCCGTGAAACTCAGGGAGATTGAAAGAAGGGCCCATGAAGGCTACTCCCAGATCTTTATGGAAACACCATACCGGAACCAGAAGACTCTGGAATCAGTAATTACAACATGCAGCAATGACACTATGTTATGCATCGCCTGCGATATCACTCTTTCCAGCGAATGGATAAGAACAATGAGAGTATCAGAATGGAAAAAAGATATCCCGGATCTTAACGACAGGCTGACAGTGTTTATCCTGGGATGATCCTATTTGCGATTCCCCCCTGGTCCGGGAACAAGCTTCACCAGGTAGATATCAAAAAGCATCGGGACATAATTAAAATAGCCCAGATGGGACGGAATGACGACCTTTGCTTTCCCACCTACCTTCATATAAGTAAGGGCTTCATCAAATCCTTCGATTAACCATCCTTCATTTACAGGTCTGATCAGAGTGTCGGTAGTACCAATATTAGTCTCAAACTGGTTTCCGTCAATGGAAAATCCCCTATAAAAAACGTACGCCGTATCATGAGTTACCGCTGAAGCCCCTGTCCCGACAGTTTCATCAAAATAATACAAACCGCTGTGCTTAAGGACATAATCTATATCTGAATGCGAATCAAGATATTTCTGGATCTGAGCAGCTTCTTCCTTCTCAAGAGATTTGGAAGGATCACATCCCGCTGTCATAATTAGAATCGATGCAGCAAAAGCTGCCAGGATTATATACCTGTTTCTTCTTTCAATATTCTTCATATTAATCACTTTTAACAACTTCACATATCAATAATTGCCGACTATCTTAATATTATATACCAGAATGGACCGCGGGGGTATTTGCTCACCATCACCCGGCAATCCCCAGCCAAGAAAAGGCGGAATTATGAACAAGGCCTCTCCATCCGGTTTAAGCATCCTGAGGCCCTGATCCAGCCCCGGTTCAATCCTGGTGCTTCCAAGGACAACCTCTTTAAGTCCTCTCTCTTTTGATGAATAAACAGCTGTCCCGTCGAGGAGACTGCATTCATATTCCATGATCACTTTGTCCTCGTCTGTAAAATTTCTGCCGGTACCTTCTCTCTTTATCATGAACCATAAACCCGACCGGGTTTCAGTCATCTTCAGTCCCTTCCTGGTAATATAATTCTCAATTCTCTCCCTGTCTTTCCTAACCATGTAACGGTTAAGATCCGCCATTTCCTTTTTCCCTATTTCTTTCTGCTCATTTTTTTTCTGACTCTCAGAATTGCAGGAAAGAGCCATCAGAATTAATAACGGTATTGCAAGAGCTCTTATTATCATTTATAAGCTTAATTTTTCAGAACTCCGGGATTCTCTTTAAGGATCTTCAGGAAATAGTCAATTGTATTTTCAAGAGTATCTTTATACTCACCGCCCGAAGCATTCAAATGACCTCCTCCAAAGAAAAATCTGGAAGCAAATTCATTGACTGCGAAAGTCCCTTTTGAGCGGAAAGAGAGCTTCACAAACCCATCTTTTTCAATAAAAAGCACTGAAAAATCGACACCTTCAATCGAGAGGGGCATATTCACGAATCCTTCTGTATCCCCCTTTGTATAACTATATGAATCCAGTTCGCTTTTTGTAAGATAAATATATGCTGTTCTGAACTCGGGAAGTATTACCATTTTCTTATTCAGTGTATATCCCAGCAATCTCATCCTGTCGGCAGAAAAATTATTGTAAATCAAATTCTGGATCATAACCTTGTCGATGCCGGTATCGAGCAGGTCTGCAACTATTCTCAGAGTCTTTCCGGTATAGTTGCCATGATCGAAGTTTCCAGTATCAGTGATGATACCTACATAAAGAGCTTCGGCGTAGGACTTGCTGTTAAAGGTCCTTCCTCCTAACTCCGATATGAGTCCGTGAATAAGTTCCGAAGTTGAACAGAGAGAGGGATCCGATATCAGGAGGTCTGCAAAATTATCCGGATTCAGGTGATGGTCGATGACAACTTTCTTCGACTTCGAAGCGAGGACAAAAGGCTCAGCCTCTCCCAACCTGTTTGACTGATTGAAATCGACCATGATAATAAGATCCGCCTGTCCGATCATATCCCTGCACTTGTCCCTGTGTCTGATAAAAACATTTATCAGATCGGCTCCATCCATCCATTTCAGGAAATCCTGAAGATTGTTGGGTGCAATCATTGCAGCATTCTTCCCTGTTGATTTAAGATAATGATACAGGGCGAGCTGAGATCCTATTGCGTCACCGTCAGGATTTATGTGACTGATCAGCAAAATATTATCAGAGGCGGCAAAAAGTTTTGCCAATTCTTTTGAATATTTGAATGATTCACGCACCTTTGCAGTTCTGTAAATGGTCAAAGATAAGGAATATATCTGAAGAGCAGAACCGATAACTCAATAAGTGAATCACCCCAATGAACGGTAATCTTACTTTCTCTATCATTAAGCCGAATGCTGTAAGGACAGGCAAGACAGGACCTATACTTGCGATGATAAATGAAGCAGGTTTTGAAATCGAAGCACTGAAAATGCTGAAGATGACAAAAGAGCAGGCTGAATTATTCTATGCTGTTCACCGTGAGAGACCCTTTTTCGAAAGCCTGGTGGAGTTCATGTCATCCGGTCCGGTTATTGTTATGATCCTTCGTCATGAAAATGCCGTGGATGAGTTCCGAAAGCTCATAGGAGCAACAGATCCCGCCAAAGCTGAACCCGGTACAATAAGAAAGATATTCGCGGTTTCGGTTCAGATGAATGCTGTCCACGGATCGGACAGTGATGAAAATGCAGAAAGGGAAGCCTTCTTTTTCTTCCCTGATATTGAGAGGTTCTGATATGTACCAGCAATCCGGAACTGATTTTTCCGACAGAAAAATCCTTGAGAAATATTCGTCAGCATTTACACTGTCGGATATGGAGATTTTCATATTTCCTGAACTGTTCTATCCTCTGGTTCTAGCCAATATCATGTCGCCCATCCTGTGGAAATGGAGAGAGGATCCATGGTTCGACGGAATTGGAAAAAAAGGATTTACTTATAAAGCCAACAGGATTAAACAGTACATTATCCAGAACTATGTATTCAATCTTGATCTTGCCACCTGGGGCCTCACAACTAAAGGAAAAGAGATCGAGAGATTCAGGGATTTCTTCGACATAGAACTGCTTAAGCAGTCAAATGCTCTTTTCGGTTATGAAGGTGACAAATATTATTTCGATATAGACATTCGGAAGCATTTTGGTCTCGACCAGTTCAATTCTGATGTGATCCCATACTGGAAGACAGAAACCATAGAGGCAATGACTGCTTTCAGCCATAAGGAGAATTTCACAACAGGTGCCGGAGAATGCGTTTCGCTCTCAGCTCTTTATGCCTCTGCAATGTTTGTTGTAGGGATGATCCCTCTCGAAAAAATGTTCCTGATTGCAACTCCCTTGCATTCACAGAATTTCGTAACAGAAAAAGAGGGGCTTATTACAAACAACAGAAGGATTGTCACAAAAAATATGTGGTTCAACGGCACATCCCTGTCTGAAAAAGCCCGCAGAGCCCTTGAAAATGAAAAAGTCACTATAGTCACCCATATTTCGGGATATATACACACTATATACAAAGAGGCTACTATAGACAGAAAAGCATATACCCTTTTTACAGAAAGGTTAAGGGAATTCCTTTCGACAGACCTGACAAGTCATGTATTCATTAATTTTCTCAGGTTCAAGTCGAGGTACAAATCATTATTCCAGTTTGAATGTGAATGCTCAGGCAAAAAAAGATATATTTCCCTTGAAAAAATGTTCGAATATGAACACAACAGCAGGTTCAGCGTTGCAGAGGAAACAAGAGCCCAACTCATCAGGGAGATCGAAGGCGATGAATTTCACCTTAGTAAGCTGCAGGGAAAAATATTGCTGAATGAAGCTGAAGAGCTTATTGACAAAAACAATGATAAGGGACTGGAAGAGATCATGGACCTCTTCAATACGATAAGAGGAGAGATCCAGACTGATGAAATCAAAATGATGTTCAAAGACCTTGAACAGTTTATTTCAACCAACCCAAAACTTCCCGATCCTGCAAAAGAATTCAGAAACAACCTGGTCCCGGAAATCTCAGTCGAGAACACCAGAGAAGAGGTCATAAGTGAAATAATTAATCTGGCGGAAGAATTGGAACTGGCACGTCTCACGCTCTATGTTTACAGGCAGATGGACAAGATTGACTGGATCCCTTTTGTCAAAGCTGCAATTGAAAGAAATCCGGTCTGTTTAAACGACTTTGTCAATGAGAGCATTGCCGGAATCCATGGAAAGCTGACTATTCTTCCGAATGAGTCGATATACGATGGAGACCGCCTTGCATTGCCCGACGAGGTCTGGAACTTCAAAAGAGGTGACGGGATAGAAAAGGCTCTGCTGATGGCAGATGTGATAATTAACAGGGACAGCAGTGCAGAAGTGGAGATCAATATTGAAAATAAAAAAGCAGTGTTGAATTTTAACAATCAGACTTTCGGATTTTCTTCCGCAAAGCATTTTAAGAAAAACATACGGATAATCGGGAATAAGTATGAAATAAAATAACCCTCTTCCCTCCTGCCCTCCATTTTATATACCGGCCTCCCTGCCCCCCTGAACTACCCTTTATACACATCTTTTCAATTATTCATATTTATAACGGTGAACTTCCTCATTATGCCTCCTGTGTCGGTCTCATTCCAGGACTATTGCTTATGACAAAGGCCTCATAATTAATTCGGTATAAAGTCTTGGAGATTCCTCTCTTCGCCTCCTGCGTCGGCTTCGCTCGGAATGACATGAGGATTGTTGTTAGAATAGGAAAGAGGCCGCGCGTTTTGCACAATACTCAATTAAAGAGAAAGATAACTGCAAAACGCGCGGCCTCTTTCCTTAAATACCCTCAAGTAACCTGTCATTCCGAGCAAAGCGAGGAATCTCCTGAATATCAGTACCATATAATATTTGTGTATAAAGGGTAGCCCCTCTGAAGGGGGGGTCATTTTAACACAATATCCTTAATTACCTCAGCGCCAGCTTTCGAATTAAGCTTTTCCATCAGTTCCTGCCTGAGCATAAGCAGCTCGTTCCTCACAACAGAAGAGTTAAGGTGAACGTAAAGCACCTTGTCCCTGATATATATTTTTGAGGTTCTCGAAGCGATAGCTCGTCCCACTGTTTCCTCCCACGAATTGATCACTCCCACCTCATTTAGCTTTCCTTCGAGGTTCATTTCCCTGATATAATCCTTCAGGGCTTCAGCCAGTGAGATGGTTTTGCTGCGCCTCATTTTTCCTGTATCCCGTTATGGATAACCTCACCGACATTGTTATTACTGATCCTGAAAAGCTTATAGTCGGTCCCATGTGAAGACAGTATATCATGAAGGCGGCTCTGGTGAGTATCGGTTATAAATATCTGTCCGAACCTTTGGTTTCCCACGAGCCTGATGATCTGCTCAACCCTCTCAGCATCAAACTTGTCGAAGATATCATCGAGCAGAAGAATTGGCGAAATCCCTGATTTTCGCCTGATATAGTCGAATTTAGCCAGCTTGAGTGCCGTAAGGTAAGATTTCTGCTGACCCTGGGAGCCCAGAAGTTTTACTGAATGATCATTCATTTCGAGCAGCAGATCGTCTTTATGGATACCCACCGTAGTGTATTCGAGGATGCGGTCCTTTACCACAGAATTTAAGAGTGCTTCGCTGAAGTTTCCCTCTGAAAGATGGGACTTGTATGAAAGCCTTACTTTTTCCTTTCCCGAGCATATCATTGAATAATACTCCTGGAATACGGGGATGAGCTCACCTACAAGGTTATTCCTTTCCGCATAAATATAGGTTCCGTATTTTACGAGCCTGGAATCCCACATCAGAAGTGATTCATTGTCAAACTTTCCTGAAAGTCTGAAATCCTTAAGAAGCTTGTTCCTGTGCTGCAGGGCTTTGCTGTAACTCAGCACCGCCTCGAGATATTCAGGGTTATACTGGCTGATTATCTTGTTCAAGAATTTGCGCCTCTCCTCGCTTCCTTCAGAAATAAGTGCGCTGTCGGCCGGAGAAATCATAACCACCGGGTATTTGCCGACATGATCCGAAAGCTTTTGGTATTCCCTGCCGTTCTTTTTAAGTATTTTTTGCTTTTGCCTCTGGAAGGCACAAAAAATATTGTCTTCCTCGCCATCGCAATTGAATGTCCCGTCTATCATGAAATAATCTTCGGGGTGCCTGATGCTTATGCTGTCGATGTTGTTGAAGAAACTCTTTGTAAGCGACAGGTAATGAATGGCATCAAGAATGTTTGTCTTTCCGACGCCGTTATTTCCGACAAGGCAGTTAACCCGCGGCGAGAATTCGAGAAGTGTATTTTCGTAATTCTTGAAGTTGGTAAGTGAGAGTCTGCTGAGGTACATTTTTTACTTTGTAACGTCACAAATTTATGAAAAGATCGCTTTCTTTCCCTGTGATGATGCATCACTCTCAGGATAATAGTGAGATAAATTTTAAAAATAGCTTAAAATAATTACTTTTGCGGTTGCAAAATTTGACGTTAAACATTTTACAGAAATGGCAAAGAAAACAAAAGAAGGGAATCCTCAGACTATAAAGAATGTTGAACAAACACTAACCTCAACAGAGCAATTCCTTGAAACACATTACAAAGAGTTGCTTATCGGCCTTGGAGTAATTGTCGTACTGATAGGAATCTTCTGGCTGGGAAGGATTTACCTTGGAAAACAGAACGAGGAAGCACAGTCGCAGATGTATATGGCTGAGAGATACCTCGAAATGGATTCTCTCAACCTTGCACTTAACGGTGACGGAAATTACCTGGGATTCATTGATATTGCAGACGAGTATAAATTTACCAGAGCCGGCAACCTGGCGAGATACAGTGCAGGCATATGTTTCCTTCATCTTGGGCAGTACAATGATGCCATCGAATACCTTGAAAAATATTCAAAGAAAGATAAGATGATCGGATCTCTTGCCATCGGTGCCACGGGAGATGCTTATGTAGAACTTGGTGACCTCGATAAAGGTGTTGCTAAATACCTCGAAGCAGCAGATTTTGCTAAAAACTCATTCAACACACCTATATATCTAATGAAAGCTGGTGAGATTCATGAACTGAATGGCAAATATGATGAAGCCCTCAAGCTTTATGAAAGGATAAAGAATGAATATCCCGAGTCCACTGAAGGTATGTCGATTGATAAATATATCGCACGGGTCAACCTCCTAAAGAAGTAAGATGGCCACTTCCAATCTGTCGGACCACAATCCTGACAATGTTCCCGATGCAGGGGACATGAGATTCGGAATTGTCGTTTCGGACTGGAACAAAGATATCACCCAGGCCCTCCTGGATGGCGCAAAAAGCACGCTGATCGAACATGGTACATCTGAAGACAATATTGTAGTTAAACATGTGCCCGGCAGCTTCGAGATTACCCTTGGCGCACAGTTTCTTGCAGAATACGACGATCTTGACGGAGTAATATGCCTTGGATGCGTTATACAGGGAGAAACACCGCATTTTGACTACATCTGTCAGGGGGTTACTCAGGGGATAACCCAGCTAAATCTAGATTATAACATCCCTTTCATTTTTGGAGTTCTCACTACGTTGGATCATGAGCAGGCTGCTGACAGGGCCGGGGGAAGACACGGAAACAAAGGCGTGGAAGCTGCGATAACAGCAATTAAGATGGCAGCCCTCCAGCGTGAGATGGAAAAGTAGAAATCGACTTTTCCGCCTGTTATACGGGCAACCTTGAAATTGAATTTACCGCTGTTGAATCTCGTATTGATTAAAAGGAGCTCTCCTGATATACTTTTTTACCGTCCGCATAATACCCTGAAAGGGCAGTAACTGCATTTCCTTAATTGTTTCCCGGTCATTTTAAAAGGCTCCTCGTTGTTGAAAACCAACTTTACTGCCGATCCAAGTTTCTCCAGAAACTCTTTCCTGACCGACGCATAGTTTTCAACTATTACATCGCCTATGATAAGCTTATCCGTCACATCGCCTCCCGTTTTCATCTTCAGCTTGTAAACCGAGGGTCTGACCTTTGCATCCGGCACCTGCGACAGGTATGCTTCACAATATAACAGTGTCTGAAGCCAGGCGTCAAGAGGCTTGTCCCTGTCATCTTCGAAAAGCGCCTCAATATTTTCGACAGAATCGGATGTAATTCCTGTTTTATAGTCTACAATCCTGGTGACGCCGTCCTTGATATCCACACGATCAATATTTCCTCCGGCCGGAACTTCGCGATTTACCCCACCATCATCAACGGAGAGCCTGAATGCAAATGGCTGTTCAACCGATACTATTGTGAAAGGAGAATATGCAATGTCAGTCTCCAGGATACGAACTACATAGGTCTCGAGAACCTCCCGAACCATCATCTCATTAATTGCTGTAAATGAGCTTTCCTCACGTTTCAAAACTTCATTTACCGACCTATCTATTTGATCATACAGCGCCGGTTTGTTTTCCAAAAAACCTGAGATAATTTCTGAACTGATTGTTTTTCCAATCAGGTTCATGTAGAAGCTCCGGATCACTGCATGGACCATTGATCCAAGCCGGGCAGGATCTATCTCAGTGATAACTTTCTTTGGTTCATATAGTCCGTTGACATACTGATAGTAAAATTTCATCCTGCAGTTGAGCCACGTGTTGAGGGCTGATGGAGAGAATGGCCTGTCGTTGTTGCCTGAAGGAAACCTGCTGTTAAGTCTCTGACTATGCTCAGTGCTTCTCTGTATGGTATTTCCGATTGAGACCGGATTATCGATTACGAAACTCAAAGCGGCGGTTTCAGGTTTTAATGAAGGGTCATACATCATCTGCTTGAGGAATCTGCTTATTTCCCCGCTTTTCAGGCCTTCAGTATTGGAGTTGAAAACAAATGTCACATTTTCAGCCCTGTGAAGAAGTCTGTAGAAATGATAAGCATAAACCGACTCCTGATGATTTAGTGACGGAAGACCGAAGGCCTGCCTCAGACTGAAAGGGATAAATGAGGAGGAAACAGTCGAAGCCGGCATTATTCCTTCGTTAACCGACAACATTATAAGGTTCTTAAAATCGAGCGTTCTTGTTTCAAGTATCCCCATTATCTGTATTCCGGAAAGTGGTTCTCCCGAAAAAGGCACAGATTGCATCCTTAGTATCCGGTCAAGCAGTCTGGCCCAGGTTGCCGAAGTAAGTTTTATATCCGGACTGTTTACTACTGTCTCAAGCCGGTTAATGGCAAGTATTATCATGTAAATGAATTCATTGAGGACTTTCCTGGGCATGCTGCCGAGGGTGACTCCGGAATTTTCATCCTGCACAACTTCAGAAAGAACGCTTTTAAAGTAGTCAGACATCTGCGAGGCTGATGAAGGCCGGGTAAATATTTTTGACAGGAATCCGGAGTTTTTGAAAAGGCTGTCAGGGACAAGGAAAAGATTATTCCTGATAATCAGTTCAGGGATCTTCCTTTCTTCTTCGCTTAACAGGGCCCATATAAGTTCGTTCTTTAAGAGCTTTGTGGTTTCCTCGTAACCGAAAAACCCTGCTCCGCTAACAGATCTGGATGTTTTTTGCAAGTCGAAAAGCTGTCGTACAAGAGAATATGGAGATGAATGTTTCAGGGGATAACCCATCGTAATGTTTATGTCGGAGCTTTCCGCCGGCAAGCTCGATAAAACCGGAAGAAGCATGGTCTCGTCGGCAAGCACAACTGCAGTATCATGCGCATTGTCATGATTAAGGTCTGGTATCTCACCTATCAGTTCTGCCAGAAGTTTAACCTGAGCGATGTCGGATGAAGTTTCAATAATACGCCGTTTTATCATTCTGCTGCCTGATGATAACAGAGTTCTGAAGTTCCAGCCGGCAGGCATATCGTTGCCAAATACCTTCAGGTTGTTCCTAAGGAAGAAACCTGCAGAATTCATTCCGTTTTCGTTAACATAAGATTCATCGTAATCCCAGTAAAACCTGGCTCTGCCAGCTTCCTTCAGTTTAAGCATCAGTGTTCTTTCGCAGACATTCAGCGCATTAAACCCGATGAAATGAAATGTCTCCCATTTCAATCCGGAAGAGCTTAATAAATCAAAATTCTCTGCCACTTCCCTGAAAATCATGCCCTCATATGCAAGGTTCTTTTTCTTTAATGCGGTATTGAACTCTTTGTACAGAACTGATAGAATTTTCCATATCCCTGTGAATTTTTCCTTTGCTTCAGTGCTTTTCCCTGGATCCAGATTTGTCCAGAATCTCTGAACCACCTCAAGCTGCTCTGAAGAAAGACCTCCAAATTGCTGGTCTATTTTTTTCAGGTCGGTTACATTCTGAAAAAGTTTCTCCGCGTCGGCAAGATATTTGTCAGCATCGTCAAAATCGTTCAGCACCATATCTCCCCAGAAGTAAAAATCATCGAAGCTCTCCCCGCTCTGGCTCAGGTTTGTGAAAACTCTGTACAGTTCTAAAAGAAGTGTCTCATTTTCAGCTTGTCGCAGCTTAGAAAGTGAACGAAACAGGTCATTGATCGTTATTACCGAAGGCATCCAGACAGGCTTTTCAAGAAAGGCAGAAAGGTATTTCAGGAAGAATAAACCCGAGCGTCTGCCCGGAAACACAAGACAGTGGCTCTTCAGGTTGTTTCCATGCTCTGAATAGAGGGATCGGGCTATGTTTTGAAGAAAGTGTTCCATAATTATCGTACAATCGTGCTATCGTGCAATCGTGCTTCCGCTTTGCGGAATCTCCGCGGAGTTTATCCTGAAAAGCGGGGCTTCGATCTCCGCCAACTGGCGGATCCTTGAATCGTGCGTTTTTTTTATTCAAGTCTTATAGAGCCTGCCCTGCCAGGTGTCAAGCTCCCCGAGCTTTTTCTCTATCAATCCTACAATCTGATCACTCCGCTTTTTGCCCCAGAGCTGGCTTTTCAGAAATCTTGGAGGGGCTTCACCGGTGAAGCGTTCAACCACGATCGCAGGATTAAGCCTTTCAATGAACCTGACGAAAAAATCAAGATATTCCTCCCAGGAGAAAAGACTGAACTCAGAAGGATTTTCCAGATACTCCTTCTCCATATGTGTTCCTTTAATGATCTGAAGCTGGTGGAACTTGACAGTGTCGAGAGGAAGCTTTGAAATGATATCAGCTTCGGCAAGCATATCCTCCCTTGTCTCACCAGGCAATCCGAATATAAAATGGCCGCCTGTCTTTATGCCAAGCTCCGATGTTGCGCGAACAGCCTCTACGGCTTCATTGAAAGAGTGTCCCCTGTTAATCCTTTTAAGTGTTTTATCATAGCATGATTCTATACCGTACTCTATTGCAACGTAATATCTTTCTGAAAGCTCTTTCAGGTACCCAATCTTCTCATTATCAATGCAATCAGGCCGGGTGCCAATAATCAGGCCGATAACTCCCGGATAGTCAAGAGCCTCACTGTACCGTTTTTTCATGGTATCAAGTGATGAATACGTATTTGAATAGGCCTGGAAGTAAGCAAGATATGAACCAGCTCTCCGGTACCTCTTCTGATGAAAACTTATTCCTTCTTCAATCTGAAGGGTGATACTTTTGTCAGGTGAACAATAAGAAGGATTGAATGCGTCGTTATTGCAATACGTACAGCCGCCTGTTCCTTTGGATCCATCACGGTTAGGACAGGTGAAGCCCGCATCTATGGAAAGCTTCTGCACCCTTCCGCCAAACAGCTTCCTGAAATAACTGGAGTAGGCATTGAAACGCCTGTCATGTCCCCACGGATAACTCATCACACCCTTATGATTTTGTTCCTGTCAACGTACCAGATGTACCCTTCGGCATTATCGTGGCCCATACTCTTCAGGAGATCGCAGTACTGAACGATCTGTTCCTGATAGTCATCTCTTTCCTCTCCGAATTTAAAATCGATGATTACAGCTTTTGCGTCTTCAAGGATCACCCGGTCAGGTCTTTTTATACTTCCCGACGGCATGAGGATAGCAGATTCCCTCAACACTCTGTTCCCTTTCCTGAACCAATCTTTTACTTCTTTTGAAGAAATAAGTTCATGAAGCCTGTAAATCATCGACCCTCTTTCAGAGGACGGTATCAGACCTTCCAGCACCAGTCTTTCGACAGCTCCGGGTATGTCATCCTCCGTATCGACATATTCAAATGCCTTATGCATCATCTTTCCGTAATTGATCCTGCTGACGGCTTCCTCCCTGCCGGCAAGGAAATAATTTTCACCATGGATCTTCAGTTTCAGCGATTCAGGCTGACGGTAAACCGCGTATTCGTTTAGTACCTTATCCTGGCTTTCATATTCATCTGATACCTGATTTGCCATTTTACCAAATTCAAATGTATTGGTCGTATCATCAAAATACAGTGCAGGTGTTAATCCTGATTCTCCCGCAGGGTTGATTCCGGAAGTCACAGCCTCCCTGAGGAGCCTGGAAATCCCGCTGTTCTCATCAGGAGTTGCAGCTGCAAAGCCAAAAATTGCATCCTTTGCCCTGGTAAGAGCGACATACAACAGGTTAAGGTTATCGAGAAATGCTGAATATTTTTCCTTTCTGAAGAAATCACTGAAAATTGTTGCAGGAGGATTCCGCCTGTACCGCACAGGTACTATTCCAAGCTCGTTGAAAGGAGCCATATCTGGTGGCCGTACCCACGTTATTTCGTGATGATGCGTACTATGGTCATCATTCCATGAAAGAAACGGCAGGATCACCACCTTGAATTCCAATCCCTTGGCCTTATGAATGGTAAATATCCGTGCTGCATCCTGAACAGCAGGAAGCACCACCGAACTATTGCGGCCGGTTATATCCCACCAGTTCAGAAAAGATGTGAAATCATTTTTACCCTTTGCTGAAAAACTTATTACAAGGTCCTGGAATGTACTTAGGTATGCTACGTTCCATTTATGTTTTCCAACTCCGTAAAAGCCTATTATATTCTCCACCGCTTCAAACAGGGTCAGACATGCAGTCCTTTGCATAAATTCCGCATGTCCTTCAGGATAGTGATCCGGAGCCCCCTTTCTGATCGAATCCCTGTTCAGCGGGACAGTTTCAGCTTCACTTTTACCTGTTGCCAGAAGATAATATCTCAGCATGGCAGCACGGTTTACGTCATCATCATTATTATTAAGAACCCGCAGGGCAGAGATGATAAATGTTATAACAGGCGAGTTAGAGAGTGCCAGCGAATAGTCCGATACTATTTTGTAATTATAACGACTCTTCTTCTCGCCGGAACATGAATTACCGTACTGTATCATCTTATTCAGAACATCAGTTCCTTCACTCCCGTATCTCACAATAATGCCGATATCCGAGGCGGAGTAACCTTTGTCCTGAATTTGCTCTATCACTTCGGGCAACCTGTCGAGGACTTTATTCTCCCAGCCACTGGTTTTTTTTCTTGATTCTTTTCCCCTCTTATTAAAGACAGATTCGTAATCATTTTCCAGGAACTCGAGCCTGACAAATCCCCCGCTTTTAATCCCGGGATCACACTGAACAGCCTCGGCATAAATTTCACTGAATCGGGGCGGATCTTGATCTTCCTCAAAGAGTTTATCAATAAATACTGGCAGCAGGCTGAAAATTGTGTTGTTAAACCTTATTACATTGGCTGAGCTTCTCCAGTTTGTGGCAAGAGGAATTCCAACCAGTCTGCTTTCGGGTATTTGTATATCAAGCATTTTCCCCAGTATCCTCCAGTCGCTGTTCCTGAAACGGTATATCGATTGTTTAATATCCCCAACAACCAGGTTATCATTTCCCCTCCCCATGCTTTCCTCAATCAGGGGGAAAAAATTTTTCCACTGAAGCATGGATGTATCCTGAAACTCATCAATCATATAGGTTTCATATCTGTTCCCGATCTTCTCATATATGAAGGGAGCCTGATCTCCCGAGGTGATATCATGTAACAATTCACCGGCATCCGAGATAAGGAAGCTGTTTTCAGACGAAGCGATCAACCTGACTCTTTTCAGTATGTCCGAGAGTATCCCGACAGCATATATGTTTGAAAGTATCTCCCTAGTACTGTTGTAATTAACGATATTTGCATCGTAGAATTCTATTGCGGTGCGAAGAGCCTTCCCGAGGCCTGCCGAGATGGCATTCTGAAGCTCCGGAGCAGGGGTTTTTGTTGCCCATTTCGGGGGTTCAGCCAAAATTGCCCTTACATACGTCTTAGGCTCTGTAAGCTTCCCGGAAGCAAGAGCCCTGATAAACCCGGGGATCCCTTTTCCTTTCTGATAGAACATGTCATCAGTCAGACCATAGTCAGAAAACAGTCCGACGCTTATTTCTCCGGCGCTGAACATAGTTTTCTCAAACTCCTCCTTTATGGACCGCAGGTTGGCAATATACTGCAGAAGAAATTTTTTATCCTGCAATCTGTATCTTTCTTCTTCCGAAAGCATTTTGAATCTCTCCTTGAAGATCTCCTCAGCAAGTCGTAAAATATCATCTTTTGGGTTCCAGCTTTTTTCCTCGCTGAGCTTTGAATTCACATATTCGCTGAGCCACTCCCTTATCTCCGGATCCTCTGACGAGGAAGCTATCATCTCATCGACG
>CAZXAM010000029.1:0-19101 GCA_964638545.1 uncultured Rikenellaceae bacterium
AATCCTCGAAAATGCTCATTACTCCTCCTCCTGACATTCCGTCAGCAGAAGAGAAGTCCCGGAACTCTGAGCCATTGAATCTGGAAACCCCTGTTTCTGTTCCGAACCATATAAGTCCGTTCCTGTCCTGCAAAACTGAATAAACCTTGGAATGGCCGACAAATCCCTGTTCCGGGCCAAATTTTTCGAAAAACAAGGTCTGGGCCGGCAAAAACCTTTGCGATAATGCAAAAAATAAGATCATCAAGCACAAAAGCCTGATGACCTCAGTTATGCGGGACCTGTATACTATTCTCATCCTACTTGGCTATAAAGAAGAAAGTCCCTTCTTCATCCCTTAATCCGGAAATTGTTCCGAAATATGGTTTTTGCTTACTGCTTTTACTGACGACGGATGATACTTTCAGAACTACATCTTCAATGGGAATGCATGCATTGCGATTATTGTTCAGCGCATTTGCAAAGGTCTGGGTGAATTGTGAATCATCGACGGCAAGTTCCTTTTCTGCAGATCCGAAGACCTGGGATGATTTATATTGAGTTGCCTGCCAGTCATCGCAGCTTCTCTTTTTTGTATCCGCGCTCCGCATTGCCTGGTAGAATCCCGGGCCGGTTTCACAAGCATCGGTAACAATAAGTGTATGAGTAAGATAGTTCTGGTAACTTTCCATCGATGCGCGTAATACGCTGAGCTTGAAATAAGTAGACTCCTTATCCAGTTCAGCGTCAACAGGAATCCAGTGTCCGGCTTCCTGAACGACCTTGCCATGACCCGAGTACCAGACCATCAATGACTTGATCTGGTTCGCCTTTATCAGATCCCGGAGCTCAATTGTAAAGAAATTTTCCATCTGAGCCTTGGTCATATTCTTTTTAGTGACGATCCTGTTTATCTGATAGTTTGATAAGGCTCTTGTCATCAGTTCAACATCCTTTATGGGACCTCCGAGACTTGCAAAGTTCTCATAACCTGAATTCTCAATGAAGAAAACCCATGTATTCCCCATAGGATTTGTCTCTGATATTATAGCTCCATCCCTGACTAAAATATATTCGTCCGAAATTTTGTTGCCATAAATATCTTCAGCCTCGACTGTTATTCTGTCCTTGTTCAGAATATCTACAAAAGCTGTAAATGAAGGATCTCGTTCCAGTGCGTTATAGCTGCCGGAAACACCGTCAATAAAGATGGATTTGATCCTGCTTTCATCGGTGATCTTTCCCTGAATGAAAAGTGTTTGTGTATTCTTATCAGGATATAGTTTGTTATCCTCCGAAGCATATGGGGCTATTATGATTACTTTGGGTCTGTTGATTTCAGTCCGTTTTATGAAATAAGAAACCGATTTTTCGTTGTTATAGTCATCGATTGCAACTAGTCTTACTTTATCAACACCTGTGACATCTATCTCGGAAAGAAACTCAAGGGCTCCGTTCTTAAGGTTCAGATTGATTTTTTCACCGTTAATGGTGAATGATCTGATTGGACTGTCATCTCTTATCTTTCCGGAGATCAGCAGGTTGTTGCTGGTTCCCCTGATTTCGAGTGAATCAGATTCAGATATTATGACAGGATTAACAACTGAAATTTCAGGAGCAACCTCTTCACGCTTCAGGTCATAGAGTTTTGCTTTTGCATCGTCCAGCAATTTGTTGGCCCGGTAGGTTTCGGGATCATTTTCCATCAATGTGGCAATACTCTGGTAATCCTTCATAGCATTTTCGAATTCCCTTATTGCTTCGTACGATCTGGCCCTGTCGAAATATGCTTTATAGTTTTTTGGATTCAGGATGAGATGTTGAGTAAAATCATTTATAGCATCCCTGTGCTGATTGAACTCCTGGTAATATTGCCCTCTGACAAGAAAAAATTGTGGATTGGTTTTATCGATAAGTATGTTCTTGGAAATATCGTTGATAGCATTAGGAAAATCCAGATTCGCTTTATAGACTTTGCTTCTCATAGTGTAAGCAGCAGTATCCTTGTCATCGATTCTGATTATTTCATTGCATTGTTCCATCGCTCCCTTTGAATCGCCGCTTTTAAGAAGGATCTTGGCCAGAGCGAGCCGTGGCTCAAAGTACCTTTTGCTTTTGTCCTTTGAAATAGCCTTGTCGAACTCTTTCTTTGCCGAAAAATCATTATTAAGCTCGGAATAAATGATACCCCTCCAATAATAATTCCTGGGATCATCCTTCATCAGGATCAATGCCGTATCCGATGCTTTGAGCGCCAGTTCGTATTTTTCCAGGTTTTTAAGCGTTATGACTTTTTCAGGATATGCTGACTTGTTTCTTTTATCAATCCCCGTTGCACGGTTCAGCCTGACCAATGCTTCGTTGTAGCGGCCAAGCTTGTTGAGAACAGCTCCAAGCCTGACATATGCATCAACATTTTTGGGGGAAAAGACAATGGCCTTTTCAAAATCATTTTTCGCATTTTCATATTTTAAAAGCTCTTCATATGCTCTTCCCCTGGCAATGTAAAAAACGGCGTTCGAAGGCTCTATTTCTATTGCGCTGGAGTATTGCGAAACGGCATCTTCGTATTTAAATGTTTCCAGGAATTTATTCCCTGCCTTGTAGAATTTTTTACCATTCTGGCTATATGCACAAACGGATGCCAATGCGATGATTGTTATAAACAGAAATATTCGCTTGCTCATAGCTTTATATCTTAAACATGACTTATCAACACAAAATTAACTATTTATTTTAATAAATCATCAGGCTTTACCCCTGATTATGGTCATTCAGTATAACTTCCAGAGTGCTTCCCCCGAACAAAAAACTGGAAAATGTTCTTCCCCGGACAGAAGGAGCCCTTACCCCCTTTCCGAAATTTGCCTTCCCTGTGAAGATCCTGGCCTCATCCCACAGATCTGCTGAAATGAAGTGCTCAAGGACCTTTGCCCCTCCCTCAACAATCAGCGACTGAATACCTGATTCATAAAGGAATCCTGCTATTTGTGATGCCGACCCTGTTTCCCTGTCAAGCCTGACCATCTTAGCCCTGCCGGTCTTTGCATCAGAATTATGGGTAAACATAAGGGTCGGGCCATCGCTTTTCAGCAGAGAGGAATTGCCATCGATTTCACCGGTACTGCTGAGTATGATTCTCAGAGGGTTCTGTCCAGTCCAGTCTCTTACGTTCAGTTTGGGATCATCACATCTGACAGTCCCGGCGCCGGCAAGAATAGCCTGTTCGGAAGCCCTCCACCTGTGAACAAGGATCCTTTCGGCATTTCCGGTTATCCAGAGCGGCTCACGGATCTGGCCCCTGATCCGCTCAGCGTCAAGCAGTCTATCGGCGCTCTGTGCCCATTTGAGAATAATATAAGGCCTCTTCCTCTCATGGAATGTGAAAAACCTCCTGTTGATCCATCTGCACTCAGCTTCAAGCACTCCTGTTAAAACATCGCAACCATTCTCTTTCAGTGATGAGAATCCCTTTCCCGACACTTTTTCACTTGTATCGGTTGTGCCCGCAACTACTCTCCTGATCCCGCTGGAAATTATAAGATCTGTGCACGGAGGTGTTTTCCCGTAATGAGAGCATGGTTCCAGGTTCACATAAAGCGTTGATTTACAAAGCAGCTCCCTTTCTTTTACTGAATTTACAGCAATAACTTCTGCATGAGGGCCTCCGGACTTCAGATGGTAACCCTCGCCGATGATTTTTCCATTATAAACTATGACCGATCCCACAAGAGGATTCGGGTATGTCCTCCCTTCCGAATTAGAGGCAAGGCTGAGGCACCGTTCCATGAATTTTACGTCATCATCCTGTGGCATTCCTTCGAAAGTGCTAATTTTGATCTATGTCCGTGAATATACAAACAATAAAAGATATCAGGCTCTTCCTTGCAAGGGAACTTGATTTTATATACCCTGAATCGGAAACAAGGGCTTTTGCAAATATTATTGCACGGTCGCTCTTTGCAACATCCGGTCAGTATAAATCTGCTTTCCCCGATAGTCCCCTTACCTCAAAGCAGGCAGCACGAATCCGGAGCATATGCAGGGAGCTGAAGACAGGGAAACCTCTTCAGTACATTCTGGGAGAAACAAGCTTTTATAACTGTACTATCAAGCTGAACGGAGAGACACTTATACCGAGACCTGAAACAGAGGAGCTGGTTGATCTTATTTTGAAGGAGAACAAGGAATTCAGGGGTACAATACTGGATCTCGGAACAGGATCAGGCTGCATTGCTATTGCTCTTGCAATAAACCTCCCTGGCACATCCGTTACGGGTATAGATATTTCTGAAGGAGCGTTGGCGATAGCAAGGGAAAATGGAAAGCTGAACGGGGCCTCTGTCAGTTTCATGAAAGCGGATATATTCAATTTTGATGTCATCAATTACCCTAAAACAGACATCATAGTCAGCAATCCACCTTATGTCCGTGAGTCAGAAAAAAGATTTATGTCTGTCAATGTGCTCGGTTTTGAGCCTCATTCAGCGTTATTCGTTCCAGATTCAGATCCACTGAAATACTATACCGGGGTAATTAAAATCGCCATGGACATATCAGAGCCGGGAGGCAAGATTTATTTTGAGATCAACGAGGCCATGGGGTCTGCTATGGAAGATCTGCTTAAACAATACGGATATATCGCGATCGAGGTCATCAAAGATCTCAACGGCAGGGACAGAATAATCAAAGCCGTAAAGAATGGCTGAAAATGAACTTTATAAAACCGCGCTCTCCAAAGCGATGTCTCTCTGTTCGAAAAGGGAGTATTGCACCGATGATATCATGTCAAAGCTTCAGTCGTGGGGTATTGGAGAAAACGACAACGACAAGATAATCATCAACCTGATAAAGGAAAATTTTATCAATGAAAAAAGGTATGCTGAAGCATTTGTGAAAGACAAATTCAGGTATAACAAATGGGGAAAAGTCAAAATCAGGGCTTTCCTTAAGACAAAGAAAATACCAGGGGAAATAATTAAAAGTGCCCTTGACTCAATTGATAATGAAACCTATAGAAAGACAATAGAGGATCTGATTTCTGTGCACAGAAGAACTGTTAAAGCCAAGAACCAGTATGATCTGAAAGGGAAATTGCTGAGATATGGTTTATCAAAAGGTTTTGAGAGCGATCTGCTTTATGATTTACTTGCTGGACTTGAATAATAATACCACCTCCCTCCCGACAAGTCGGGAGTACTTCCCGCTGAAGCGGGACAACTTGTTCCGCGTTAGCGGAAGGCTCTCCTCCTCTGAGGAGGAGAAAGTAAGAATTAACCAGACACAATTTCCCCTCCTTTTGAACTACCCTTTATACACATCTTTTCAATTATTCATATTTATAACGGTGAACTTCCTCATTATGCCTCCTGTGTCGGTCTCATTCCAGGACTATTGCTTATGACAAAGGCCTCATAATTAATTCGGTATAAAGTCTTGGAGATTCCTCTCTTCGCCTCCTGCGTCGGCTTCGCTCGGAATGACATGAGGATTGTTGTTAGAATAGGAAAGAGGCCGCGCGTTTTGCACAATACTCAATTAAAGAGAAAGATAACTGCAAAACGCGCGGCCTCTTTCCTTTAATACCCCCAAGTAGCCTGTCATTCCGAGCGAAGAGAGGAATCTCCTGATTATCAGCTCTATTAATATAATATGGAATAAGACTAGTCAAAAAAAAAGAGACTGTCCTGTCTGAGGCGGTAGATGGACTCTGGCGTTTACAGTCACCAGTCGTAACAGTTTAAAATTTTCAGGAGAATGTGAAAATCCAGGCCATAAATGGCATGAAAGCGATCAGAAAGATGGTTGAGGAACCAATAATGTCATAGATTATCAGCTGTTTGCGGATTTCAGCATGATTGATATAGATCCTTGAAAAAACAATCCTCATAATAAGCTGGGAGGCGAAAAAAAGAAAGATCCTCAATCCGTATTGATTCCACTGATATGCTTCATCAATTCTGCCGCGAAGGATAAGTGAGAAACTGTGAGAAAGCCCGCACGAAACACAAGGTTCGCCTGTGAGCCTTTCATGAACGCACTCTACAGGATAAGCGTTCTTATCGGGTGAAAAAATGCCGGAGTAGATCATGACAAGCATGATCACACCGGCAAAGATTAAATTGATAAAAAGGTAAGGCTCCTTAAGCCTGAACTTAAAATTTGCCAAAGGTTTAATTTCCGACAGAGACGCTGTCATTGCCCTTTTCAAGATCTTCAAGGGTTTTTTCCTTGTCGGATTGCCCTGTGCCGACGTTTATTTCAACCTTATCATCTCCGTCATCAACCTTAATTGAAACATTTGCATCTTCAAGATCCCTGACCACATTATTCTGCACATCATTCACAATATCCTCCACCTTCTCGGTCCAATTGTCAGATTTAATCTTATCGGCGAATTTTCCTACAACAAAATACTGGGAAAACGAGATCATTGTGGCTATGACTGCAATAATAAGTCCGGCAAGGATAACGCCTCTGGGAGAATCATTGCGCTGCGCCTGGTTAAGGCCGACTGCCGCCAGCACTATTGCAATAATCCCAGGGATGATAGCTATCAGACCGACACATGGTATAACAGCAAGCACGAATGTTATGATTGCAGTTATCAGGGCTGCTATGCCAAGATTTTGTCCCGAATTGTTTTTTGCTTCTTCCATATGCGTAAAATTCTAAATGTTAATCTTTCATTCCTTTGTCAGGATATCAACCATATCCTGCTCTAAAGACGTAACAGGATTCTCAATGATGCGTCCGGCCTCTATATTATTTTTATAAAAGATGAATGTCGGCACTCTCTGGATGTCAAGCTTATCGTATCCTCCGACCGGTGCAAACTTGGAATCATCAACTCCAATGAAGGTGATACTTTCCGGCGGAAAGTTCCAAGTGTCGAGTATCTTCATGAAACGGGGCACTTCTCTTCTGCTGTCGGGGCACCACGAGCCCATAACGATTTTAATTGTCACTCCCTCTTTGCTGAGTACTGTTAATTTATTAACAGCTTCTTTATTTACATTGTAATTGTCATAACCTTTCTGAAACCACTCCGAATGAGGAGGCCTCGTCATCATCTGTCGTGTAAAATAACCAAGCAGCCACGTTGATGCATCATGAAAATCGGTCGGCGCTGCTGCAGATTCTACCTGATCAATGACAACTTTTCCATCAGTCAACGATTTCTTTGGACTGCATCCTGCAAATACAATCATAACCAACATTAAAATGAATATTCTCATAAAATTCTTTTATGCCGCCAGGGCACTAAGGCACCAAGATACACAAAGAATATAAATTTTCAGGAATTCCTTGGTGATCCTTAGTGTCTTCGTGTCTTAGTGGCGATGGTCTTTTAATCAATATTATGGAGCAAGACCTCCAGTATTTGTTTTGCCGCTTTTGCAACTGATGTGCCGGGACCGAATATCGCTGCAACGCCTGCATCATAAAGAAACTGATAATCCTGCGGTGGAATTACTCCTCCGGCAATAACCAGGATATCTTCCCTTCCAAGCTTTTTAAGTTCATCAATTACCTGTGGAACAAGGGTTTTGTGACCGGCGGCAAGGCTCGAGATTCCAAGCACATGAACATCATTCTCGACGGCCTGCTTTGCTGTTTCTGCGGGAGTCTGAAAAAGGGGTCCTATATCTACGTCAAAACCTATATCAGCATACCCGGTTGAGACAACCTTTGCGCCTCGATCGTGGCCGTCCTGGCCCATCTTGGCAACCATGATCCTGGGCTGACGACCCTCTTTTGCGGCAAACCTTGAAACCAGCTCCTTTGCTTCTTCAAGGTCCTTATCGTTTTTGTACTCTGATGAATAAACTCCTGACATAGTTCGTACTACTGCTTTATATCTTCCTGTAACCTTTTCAATTGCAAATGATATTTCGCCCAGGCTTGCTCTCTTTGAAGCCGCAGCAACAGATAGCTCAAGAAGGTTGCCTTTGCCTGATTCGGCACATTTGGCCAGAGCATCCAGGGCAGCCTGGCATTCTGCTTCATTTCTTTCTTCACGAAGGCGCCTGAGCCTGTTAATCTGAGATTCCCTGACTGCAGGATTATCTACTTCAAGGGTTTCAAGCGGGCTTTCTTTTTCGAGCCTGTACTTGTTCGTGCCAACGATGACCTGCGCACCAGAATCGATCTTTGCCTGTGCGCGGGCCGCAGCCTCCTCGATCTTCAATTTGGGGATGCCTGATTCTATCGCTTTGACCATCCCTCCGAGTTTTTCTATCTCCATAATATGTTCCCAGGCTCTATGAGCTATCTCATGGGTCAGAGTCTCAACATAGTACGAACCTGCCCACGGGTCTATTGCCTTGCAAATCTGAGTTTCCTTCTGAAGATAAATTTGGGTGTTCCTGGCTATTGCCGCTGAAAAATCAGTCGGCAAAGCTATAGCCTCGTCAAGAGCATTGGTATGAAGGCTTTGTGTATGTCCAAGGGCTGCAGCCATTGCTTCAATGCATGTTCTCCCGATATTGTTGTAAGGATCCTGTTCGGTAAGGCTCCATCCCGAAGTCTGACAGTGGGTCCTCAGTGCAAGCGATTTCTTATTTGCCGGATTAAAGCCGCTCACCAGTTTTGCCCATAGCAGCCTTGCAGCCCGCATCTTGGCTATCTCCATAAAATGGTTCATGCCTATGCCCCAGAAAAATGAAATCCGGGGTGCGAAGGTGTCTATATCAAGACCTGCCTTTATTCCGGTACGCAGATATTCAAGACCGTCGGCCAGAGTATAGGCAAGCTCTATGTCGCATGTGGCACCTGCCTCCTGCATGTGATAACCGGAGACACTGATAGCATTGAATTTCGGCATATTTGCGGTAGTGTATGCAAATATGTCTGCAATGATCTTCATAGAGAATTCAGGAGGATAGATATAGGTATTCCTTACCATGAATTCCTTCAGAATGTCGTTCTGAATAGTTCCGTTAAGTTCTTCAAGCTTTGCACCCTGCTCAAGTGCGGCAACTATGTAAAAAGCCATTATTGGAAGGACAGCTCCGTTCATAGTCATCGAGACCGACATTTTGTTCAGCGGAATCTGATCGAAAAGGATCTTCATATCGAGAACAGAGTCGACGGCCACCCCGGCTTTGCCGACATCACCTGTGACGCGTTCATGATCAGAATCATACCCCCTGTGGGTAGGCAGGTCAAAAGCTATCGAAAGGCCCTTCTGTCCCGCTGCAAGATTGCGTCTGTAAAATGCATTGGAATCCTCCGCTGTAGAAAATCCTGCATATTGTCTTATGGTCCATGGCTGAACTACATACATGCTTGAATATGGCCCGCGGAGAAATGGAGGAATACCTGCAGCATAATCGAGGTGTTCCATCCCTGAGAGATCTTCACTGGTGTATACTCCTTTGACCGGTATCTGTTCAGCAGTGATCCGGTTTTTCTCTTCAATATTGCTTTTCTTTGACTTGTAATGATCCGTTTTACCGGACAGAAGGTTATTGATATCCTCCGACCGGAAAACAGGCCTTGCTATTTTCCTTATTTCATAATCCTCTTTGAACTCAGGTATAGTGATCAGCTTTCCCGATCCCTGATTGTTAATCTCCCCTGCTGATTTTTTGATTTTTTCCTGAATTGTTCCATTTTTCAGCTGATCAAGGAATCCTCCTTTTTCTTCGATCTCAAGGAAAATCTCCCATGCTTTTTCAGCAATGAAATATGTAAGCTTTTCAATATAGTATGAACCTGCCCCGGGATCCGCAACCCGGTCAAAATTTGCTTCTTCCTTTAATATAAGCTGTTGATTGCGGGCGATCCTTTCTGAGAATTCATCGGGTTGCCTGAACGCCATATCTGAGGGATCGACTGTAATCGAATCTGCGCCTCCGAGAACAGCAGACATTGCCTCGGTCTGGGTTCTCAGCATATTCATCTGAGCATCAGAAGCCGATTTGTTCCATTCTGCTGTAACTGAGTGTATCTCCATTTGCGATGAAGAATTGTCTCCTGTCCCGTAA
The DNA here is from genome assembly GCA_964638545.1 of uncultured Rikenellaceae bacterium. Taxonomy (GTDB): domain Bacteria; phylum Bacteroidota; class Bacteroidia; order Bacteroidales; family VadinHA17; genus LD21. Next base: position 9,972 of record CAZXAM010000029.1, read on the forward strand.
CCTTTTGCAACAGTCGACCAAAGCAGTCGTGCAGCTCTGAGTTTCGCTATTTCAAGAAAATAATCTGAACCGATGCTGAAAGAGAAACGGATCTTTGAGAAGGCCAGGTCGGCTTTAATGTCTCTGTAAACAAGCTGGGCAAGATATTCAGCACCCATCGAAATGCCGAAAGCAAGTTCCTCTGAGATTGTGCATCCCGCATTTCCAAAGCTGGATGCTTTAAGATGAATGGCCCGGAACCGTGGCAGCGTTGAAGAAAGCTTTATAACTTCAGCAAGATAATCCAATCCATTGCCGACCGGGATGCAGAGTGTGCCGTTCAGCATCAGGCGTCCTAAAGGATCAGTCTCGACTGCGCCGAATGTCTTATGTGGATCTGCTCCTGTTCTGCTTACGTGATCATTGAATAGCGTAATTATCTCCTTTGCCTTTCCGTTTGTCAGGAAATTGAGCTCTGTCGACCCGGGATCAATTCCTCTAAGCAGAGCGTTAAAGTTTGTTTCGTTAATTAACTCCGGATCAGAAATGAAAAATCCGAGTGAGTCCACGCCCCTCGCTATTAGTTCCCGGGCCTTTTCATTTGCTGCATTGAAATCTATTACCTTGATATTTTGCCGTATCTTCCAGTAATTGCCGGAAGCTTTATTTCCTCTTACATATGGGAACTGGCCTGGCAAGGTGTCTTTATACCGGAGATTTGTTATATCATTCCTCATATAGAATGGCATAACGTCGAATCCCTCTCTTGTTTTCCAGACCAGCTTGCTGTTAAGATCTTCACACTTCAGGTCAGCCGCGATCTTTGCCATCCACTCTTTAGTGCTTGCCGGCGGAAACTGTTCAAATAATTTTTCTTTCTTGTTCATTTGCCTGCAAATTCCATAAGATATGCTTTAATAAAGTCATTAAGATCGCCATCGAGGACTGCCAGTACATTGCCTGTTTCATGACCGGTCCGGTGATCTTTCACCATTTTATAGGGATGGAGGGTGTATGATCTGATTTGCGAGCCCCATTCTATCTTTTTCTTATCTCCTTCAATTTTAGCTTTCTCTTCCATCCTTTTTCTGAGCTCGAGTTCATACAGCTGAGATTTCAGGATACGCAACGCATTTTCCTTATTGTTCAGCTGGGATCTGGTCTCCTGGTTTTCAATCACCAGTCCCGAAGGATGGTGTCTCAGGCGGACTGCCGTTTCAACTTTATTTACGTTTTGCCCTCCTGCTCCGCTTGAACGGTATGTTTCCCAGGTTATGTCCGAGGGATTAATTTCAATCTCTATGTTGTTATCAATAAGCGGTGAGATGAATACAGATGCAAATGTTGTCTGACGCTTGCCCTGGGCATTGAATGGAGATATCCTCACAAGGCGGTGAACGCCGTTTTCGCTTTTAAGGTAGCCATAGGCCTGTTCTCCGTCGATTTCGATCGTCACCGATTTAACCCCCACTTCATCTCCGGGCTGAAAGTCGAGTTCTTTGGTTTTGTAATTATTGCGTTCGGCCCACCTCAGATACATCCTCATGAGCATTGCTGCCCAGTCGTTCGATTCAGTTCCTCCCGCGCCGGAGTTAATTTTGAGGATAGTCCCAAGCTGGTCTTCTTCCTTGCGGAGCATGTTCCTGACCTCGAGGTTTTCCACCAGTTCCAGGCATGTGTTATATTGATTATCCAGATCCTGCTCGGTTGCTTCTCCCTCTCTGAAAAAATCGAAAATAACAGAGAGGTCGTCGACAGATGTGCTGACACGGTCAAATTCGGATGTCCAGCTTTTTAGTTGGGATATGTTTCTCAGGAGTTCCTCAGCCTGTTTGGGATCATTCCAGAATCCCGGCTGTCGCGACAGGTCTTCCTTTTCCGAGATCTCATGCAGTTTGGCATCGATGTCAAAGATACCTCCTTAACGCATCGCGGCGTCCCGAAAGGTCTTTTATCTGCTCGTTGGTGATCATAAAAAAACGTTTTGGCAAATGTAGTCAATAATCTGAAACATGAAGAATCAGAGGGCGTCTCATAAACAGAAATCCTTTAACCGCAAAGTACGCAAAGTTTATGCAAAGGACGCAAAGCTAAAAGTTTGGCAAATAATACTTTGCGGTCTTTGCGTTAGATCTTTGCGACCTTTGCGGTTAAAAATGACCCGTCATTCTACGACAAGTTCTTATGATTCTGGGAAAAAGAAAATCATCAATACACCTTGTACCCCGAAAAGGTGCCGGTGCCAATGCTGGTATCTGTACCTGTATTGATAACCATTTTAAATTTATCTGAAGCGTTTAATTTAACTGTAATTGTTCTGAAGATAATTGCTCCAGTAGTAAGTCCTTCTGCAAGTGTTTCATATAAGTTGCCGTTTTTGTAAATCATTACAATTTTACCATTACCTGAAGCAACGTATTTAATATCAAATGTATATAATCCCGTATAAGTCGCGGTAAATTCTCCAGTGGTTGGGTTAAGGCCATTACCGTCATTGTACTCAATATTGTCAGGAATGAAGTCAACACTAGCTAAAGGTGTTGGAGCTGATGTGGCAAGTGTTTTCTTTGCTCTGAAGGCTGTCATTGCGCCGAGAGTGACACTGTTGCCTCCCGAGACCGTAAGCGAATGGTTTGCTTCGGAAAATGAAAGCTGCTGATTGTCGGTGTTATCACGGTAAACGCCAAGGTTTACCTGCTTAGCACCTGAAAGCTTAGAAATGGAGAGTACATCGCCTGAAAGTGTAAGGTCCTGAAGTTCATTTGCCGGATCAGCATCGGCATCGTTCTTCAGCTCTGTAAGGCTGATTGGCTCCATCGTGCTTTTTGATATCTTAAGCTCCCGTGTCGTGCTGTTATATACCAGGTCCTGGATTTCGTTAGTGGCATCACCGTCTTTTTCGATATTTGATATTTTCACCTGGTTTCCTCCGTCTATTGCCAGGTAATCAGTCCCGTCGATATTCACCACCGACAAGGTCTGGTTGTCCGATGTCGGATCGCCCGGCAGTCCCCGTTCACCCTGATCTCCTTTAGGTCCGGGAGGGCCCGGCTCAAGTGATTTTTGGGCGTAAAGGGCATAAGGGACAGCATAAAACTTCATTGTGCCCATGTCGTAAAAATCCCCGTCATTATCAAATCTGACCTCCACGCGCAGCCAATGATCGGCTTCATCCCACTTTACTTCAGCAAGGCTTTTTGTATTCAGTGAACCGGAGGGAACCCCGGTACCTATAACTACATTGAATACGCCGTATGGATTTGTGTGAACATCATTATGTATTTCGACATATATAGGGGTTGACCTTGGATCTCCGGACATTATGGAAAACCGGACCTCGAGATCAGTATTTTTCATTTCATTCCCTGCACTGTTCCTGGCAACTGCCTGATAGTTCATCCCCAGAGGAACGCTGTTCTGTCCTGTCACGAAAAGTCCCGGGGTCAGGAACGCAGTCAAGAAAAGAGAAATCTTGAATAGTCTTGAGGTCATAATCTTACTTTTAGATTTTTTGTATCCTGAATGTCCTGTTAAATAAACCGTCTTCAGTTTTGATTCTTACCATATAAAGGCCCGGGAGCAGGTTTTTTACGTTGTATGGTTCAGAATACCAGTAATCGTTGCCAAAGCATTTTTTCGCCGAAATAAATATCCTGCCTGTGAGATCCATAAATTCTATCTGGTAAGAACGTGCCTCGTCCCCGATCATTTCCACTGTAACAAAATCTGTGGCAGGATTGGGATATACTCTTATTTTGGAATCCACTTCCCATTCAACAAAACCCTTTACGGAGTTCTGCTGAAATCCTTGGGTAAGAAGGTAATACGAACACCCTGAGGTCTCAATTACAGTCTCCCCCACTGTTTGTGAAATTGAAAATGGACCTGCCGAAACTACGCCTGCCAGAGGAACCAGAACATCATGTGAGATGCTCTGAGACAGACAGTTTGTCCATAGAACAGGAAAACTTATAATTATAATCCTGAGTACCTTTAACATCAAAATATGTATCTCAAAGAGTGACCAAAAATATGCAAATTTTTTACAAAACAAGTTTTTTTGTTAATAAATGTGTTAAAAACTTATTTAAAATTGTAATTAATATTATCTTTTTTTTACTATTGATTAATAATTTTTTAACCGGATAAACCATAATATCTTTGTGATTACTTAATTTTCAGAATGTTAAAGCCATGTTTTTATAATAACCTGATTGAAGCAGGATGTGATGAAGCCGGAAGGGGGTGTCTGGCAGGACCCGTATTCGCTGCGGCAGTCATTCTACCGAAAAATTTCCGGCATCCGGTCCTGAATGATTCAAAAAAACTGAACGCAAAGCAAAGATCGGAACTCCGGGAAGAAATTATTGAAAAAGCCGTAGCCTGGAATGTCGCTTTTATCAGTAACGAGGAAATAGATCAATTGAATATTCTCAGGGCATCAATAAAAGCGATGCATTCAGCCATCAGCGGCTTATCAAAGAAACCTCAGTTCCTGCTTATTGACGGGAACAGGTTCTTTCCTTACGGTGACATAAAGCATAAAACCATCATTAAGGGCGACGGCATTTACTTCTCAATAGCCGCAGCATCGGTGCTTGCAAAGACCTTTCGCGACGATTACATGATCAAACTTCACGACGAAATTCCGGTTTACGGGTGGGACAGGAACAAAGGTTATCCCACTTTATTTCACAGGGAGGCAATAATCAGGCATGGAATAACAAAGTATCACAGGCGCACATTCTCACTTTGCGAGACACAGCTTTCAATTGACTTCTGACATAACCTCAATTCAATTTAAACGCTATATTTGCGCTTTGCTTAAAAATAATTCTATAAATCATAAGTCATGAAAAAAGCATTAACAGTTCTATTCATTTTTATTATCAGCGCCGGGTTCAGGGCGAAGGCCGATGAAGGAATGTGGCTTCTTCCACTGATCGAAAAGCTTAACATAGGCAAAATGACCGAGCTCGGACTGAAGCTTTCATCTGAAGACATATACAGCATAAACAAGGCCTGCCTCAAGGATGCAGTTGTGTCAATTGGCGGTTGTACAGCCGAAATCGTCTCCTCCAAAGGACTGCTTCTCACAAACCATCACTGCGGGTATGGACGGATCCAGTCTCACAGCACCGTTGAACATGATTATCTGAAGGACGGATTCTGGGCCAGGACCCTTGCTGAAGAACTTCCAAACCCTGGCATGGCCGCCACTTTTCTTATCAGGATCGAAGATGTTACAGATAAGGTTCTTGCCAATGTTAAGCCAGGAATGACAGAATCTGAAAGAAATACAGCGATCAATACTGCCAGGGGACCAATAGAAAACGAGGCAAAGGAAGGCAATAAATACAGAGCACAGATATCATCATTCTATGGCGGAAATTATTTCTATCTGCTGGTTTATGAACGTTATGAAGATGTAAGGCTGGTCGGAGCACCGCCATCATCGATCGGCAAATACGGATCTGACACCGATAACTGGGAGTGGCCGCGCCATACCGGTGACTTCAGCGTGTTCCGTATCTATTCGGGACCCGATGGAAAACCCGCATCATATTCAAAGGATAATATTCCCCTTAAGCCTAAAAACTGGCTCACCGTTTCGATTAAGGATCTTAATGAGGGTGATTTTGCCATGATACTCGGATACCCCGGCAGAACCCAGAGATATTACACTTCATTCGAGATTAATGAAATTCTTGAGGTTACAAACCCTATAAGAATAAAAGTCAGGGGAATCAAGCAGGACATCTGGATGAATGACATGCAGGCCGATTCGAAAATAAATATACAATACGCATCAAAATACTTTACTTCATCAAACTACTGGAAGTATTCGATAGGACAGAATAACCAGCTGAAAAACCTCAATGTAATTGCCAAGAAACAGCAGATTGAAAACCAGTTTAACACATGGGTCAACGCCAATACTGAACGCAAGGCAAAATACGGGGAGGCCCTTAATCTTATTAAGAAATCAATTGAAGGAAGAGCCGAATACCTTAATGCTGTTCAGTATCTCAACGAATGTATTCAGGGGTGCGAGATTCTGACCTTCAGCCAGTTAGGAACAGGTCTGATTAACAGCCTGAAATCAGGCAAGAGCGAAGAAATTGCTGAGACTACAAAAAGATTAAAGGAAAATCTCACCGACCTGTACAAAGATTACAACGCTGCCACCGACCAGAAATCCACCAAGGCAATGCTGAAGCTTTACAGGGCCGACGTACCTGTAAAATACCATCCCGACTTTTATGTAAATATCGTTGACAAGAAGTTCAAGGGCAACATTGACAAGTTTATTGACAATATGTTCTCCAAATCCATATTTACCAGCGAAGCAAAGATGAATGCTTTTCTTGCCAAGCCGAGCTTAAAGGTCCTTGAGAACGATCCGGCGCTTCTTGTTTACGGTTCAATCAATAAGGTTGGCCAGAGTGTTTCAGCTGAACGCAGCAAGTTCGATTCTGATCTGGCAACCGGGCAGAGGCTATGGGTGGCCGCGCTTCGCGAAATGACTCCTGAAAAAACCCTGTACCCGGATGCAAACTCCACCATGCGTCTGACTTACGGAACTATTAAGGAGTATGATCCTAAAGACGCCGTTACCTATAAATATTATACCACCCTGCAGGGTGTTGTTGACAAATACAAACCGGGCGATTATGAATTCGACCTGCCGCAGAGAGTTATCGATCTCAATGCCAGAAAGGAATACGGAAGGTATGGTTCTCCGAAAGGATACATGCCTGTCTGTTTCCTTACCACAAATGATATTACGGGAGGAAACTCCGGCAGTCCTGTTCTTAACGCCAACGGCCATCTCATAGGACTTGCATTCGACGGCAACTGGGAAGCCATGAGCGGCGACGTATATTATGAGCCTGAATTGCAGCGTACCATCGCAGTTGACATCAGGTATGTTTTATGGATTATGGACATTTATGCAGGGGCAAAGAATCTGGTGGATGAGATGACTATTGTGGAGTGAGATAACAAAAATTATTCATAATGCACCTTAGCTTAAAGGAGATCCTGGCTGCCTTTATGGTACTGTTTGCCATCATTGACATTCCGGGATCAATTCCAATTATCGTTGACCTTAAATCGAAAGGCGTCAGGATAAAATCGGTCAAGGTTACATTGGCATCTCTTGCCATTTTTCTTGCATTCCTGCTTATCGGAACTCCCCTGCTCGGAGTTTTCGGCATCGACGTATCGTCGTTCGCAATTGCAGGTGCATTCATCATCTTCCTTATAGCCATGGAAATGATCCTGGGGATACAGATCTTCAGCCAGGATGCCCATGGCAACGGGGCAATTTTCCCGATAGCTTTCCCTCTGATCGCTGGTGCCGGATCAATAACCACAATACTTTCGCTTAAAGCTGAATACCAGACAATAAATATCTTCATTGCCCTGGTCTTCAATATGGTGATCGTCTATTTTGTATTGAGGCTCACATCAGTTTTCGAGAAGATTCTCGGTCAGGGAGGTCTGCAGATCCTGAAAAAAGTTTTCGGTGTGATCCTTCTGTCGATTGCCATCAAGCTTTTTATGTCGAATACAGGCATAATCCTGCCGCATGCCCGATGAGATCATCATATATACTGACGGCGCTTCAAGCGGAAATCCGGGTCCCGGAGGATATGGCGTTGTACTGAAATCGGGAAGACACAGACTTGAGAAATCACAGGGCTTCAGGCTGACAACAAACAACCGGATGGAGCTCCTGGCTGTGATAACCGGATTGGAAGCTTTGAAAAAATCAGGCAGCAAAGCCCTGATATATACCGATTCAAGGTATGTAGCTGATTCTGTTGAAAAAGGATGGGTGTTTCAGTGGGAAACAAAAGGATTCAGGAAAAAGAAAAATCCCGATCTCTGGAAAAGGTTCCTGAATGTTTACCGCCGGCATAATGTAAAACTGGTCTGGATAAAAGGTCATAATGATAATCCTGAAAATGAGCTGTGCGACAGGATGGCCGTTGAAGCGTCAAAGAGTAGCGATCTTTTGGAAGACCAGGGATATGTGCCTGAATCTGAAGGCAATGATCTGTTCTGAACTTTCCGTACAAACAAAATATTTTTTGCGCTTTTAAAATTAAGATGCAATTTTGTAAAAATAGCTCCTGATGCAAAAACTCTACTTCGAACCAACAGATCTGACGCCAGAGATAAATTTTTCACCTGATGAAAAAATATTTGCCATTCGCGGTATCTCCTCCCCGGAGGATGTAAGGGCTCTTTATTATCCTGTAATCGACTGGATCAGGACATTTGTTGATGATATTTTAGAAGGATCCGTCAAAGTTTTTCACAAAGACTCCCCTGTCAGGATGCATATTGATCTTTCATATTTCAATTCCTCATCCGCCAAATTTCTTTTCGACATCTTTACCGAACTTAAAAGGCTCAAATCTTCTGAAGTTCCTGTCGTCGTCGAATGGCTGTACGAAGCCGAAGACATTGACATGAAGGAAGCCGGAGCTGATATTGCAGAGCTGGTAGATATGGAATTCAAATATATCTCAAAATCAGGAATGAAGCAATGAGAGGCCAGAAAGAACTTTATTCCATGCTTGACGATCTGGCGGTCAGTTTTGAATATCACGAACACCCTCCGCTTGCCACAATCAATGATGCAATCATCCATTGGAAAGACTACAATTCCGGACTATGCAAGAACATCTTTTTCAGGAACCACAAGGGGAACAGGCATTACCTTGTGGTGCTCGAGCATCTGCGGCTCCTCGATATTCATGACCTGGAAAAAAGACTACGGCAGGGAAAGCTCTCTTTTGCATCAGACGAGAGGCTTATGAAGCGGCTGGGACTGGAACCAGGGTCGGTATCTCCGTTCGGCCTGATTAACGATACCGAAAAGAATGTCCATTTGTTTATCGACGAGAAACTTCAGGAATGTGAAAGACTCGCTTTTCACCCAAACGTAAATACAGCCACTCTGGTTATCTCAAAAACCGATTTCCTTAAGTTTCTGGATCACACCGGTAACACTTATGAGTTCATCAGGCTGTATGACTAAGAGCCCCCCACCCCCCCTGAAGGGGGGCTTAAGGGCATTTATTCTTCATTCTTATTTCTTTTTCGCTCCCTTATAAACAGGCTGTTTCCAGGCTTC
>CAZXAM010000029.1:19201-47034 GCA_964638545.1 uncultured Rikenellaceae bacterium
TTCTTCATTCTTATTTCTTTTTCGCTCCCTTATAAACAGGCTGTTTCCAGGCTTCCATAGGTTCATACTTGCTCATGACCGCCCAGCGGATCCCCCTTTTCTGAATCTCCAGGGCCTGAGGCACTTTGAAATCGGCAGCTACATGTCCCAGGGATGAATAGAACACTCTGCCCTTGCCATAGACTTTCTTCCAGGCAACAGGTATAATGCATCCTCCGATCCAGTCGGCATTCTTATCGGTGAAAGTTGTGGTAGCCAGAACTTTAACGTTTGGATCGACGTGTACATAATATTGCTCCGAATGCATTGCAAAGCCTGTTAAACCTTTCGTAACCGGATCCTTTTTATCAATAATATCGACTGTATAATCTATCACTCCTCCGGGATGAGCGACCCACTGTCCACCAACCATGAACTGGTATTCAGTATTGTCACGGAATGAGTCACCAGTCCCGCCATGCCAGCCGGCAAGGCCAACTCCGCTTTTCACTGCACTTTCCAACGCTCTTTCCTGCGCTCCCGTAATAGTTCCCATTGTCCAGGCCTGGACAATCAGGTCAAAATCCTTTTTAAGATCGAAGGTTGTGTAGGAATCAAGAGTGTTGGAAACTGTAACCAGCGCCCCCTCCGATTCCATCCAGGGAACGATGATGTCACGGCACTTGTCCGGCTCATGACCCATCCATCCTCCCCATACATAAAGGATCTTTTTCCCCTTAAGAGGCGATGCTACCTGTCCGTTTAAGCAATTTCCGGATAGAATAAGAACAGCAAACAATGCCGTTGTTAATGAAAGAAGAGATTTGCGTATTATCATATCACTTTGATTTTGGCTCCAAGGTAATAATTTTAATCATTCATCTTATCTCGCTGCATAAGCTAATAGTGAACTGAAAAAGCCAGCTTGTAAAATTCCTTTTAACATGACCTCACTTTTTTAATTCTTTTACAGATGATTAAAAGACTTTAAATCATCACTTGAGAAAATAAAGAGTTATATATAAACTAGTTTAAAAAGATTCTAAATAATCTCTTCAGTTGCATCAATTTTTATTCCCGGCCGTCCTTATTGCGAAAACCAACCAAAACTGACTTTCTACATGAAAAGACTTTTGCTCCTGCTTATGTTTTTCATTGTTGTGCTGACAGCCGTTGCGGGACAGACTCCTGAAAAAAGGAGATATAAGACAGTCAGGATCACTGAAGCTCCTGATATAAACGGAACTCTTGATGAACCTGTCTGGAAGACCGGCGAATGGCAGGACGATTTTATCCAGAACCAGCCATACGACGGACAGCCCGCAACCCAGAAAACTGAATTTACAATACTGTTTGATGAAGACAATCTTTATGTCGGAATAATTAATTATGATACCGATCCCGACAGTATTGTGAACCGCCTCACCAGGCGTGACAATGTCGACGGAGATCTTTCCGGAGTAATATTTGACAGTTTTCATGACCTCCGTACTGCATTTTTTTTCGGAGTGGCTTCCTCAGGAGTAAAATATGATATCATGTTCACTGAAGACGGACAGAACGACGATGAATCATGGGATCCAAACTGGTGGGTTAAAACATCGGTAAATGAACAGGGATGGGTAGCAGAAATGAAAATACCCTTCAGCCAGCTGAGGTTCGATAAAGCCTCAGGAGATGTCTGGGGACTCGAAGTTGTCAGAACAATTTACAGAAGGAATGAGCAGGTCTTCTGGCAGCCCATATCCAGGAATGCTGCCGGACTGGTACATCATTTCGGTGAGCTCACCGGACTTAATGATATAAAACCCAGGAAAATATTTGATGTTACTCCCTATGGCGTTGCAAAGCTTGAAACATTTAAAAAGGAGGAAGGCAGTCCTTTTACATTTAATAAAAAAGGACGCAGGTACGGACTCAACGGCGGTCTTGATGCAAAAATAGGCATCACCAACAATATGACCATGGACCTGACGATCAATCCCGATTTCGGACAGGTGGAAGCCGACCCCTCGGAAGTCAACCTGACAGCATACGAGACTTATTTTTCGGAAAAGAGACCTTTCTTCATTGAAGGAAACAATATCACAAATTTCAATATCGGACTGGGTGACGGAGGACAGGGAAATGATAATCTCTTTTACTCAAGGAGAATAGGTCGCCAACCGCAGGGATATCCGGATCTTGGCAATAAAGAATATGCCGATGTCCCTTCTTTCACAAACATTCTCGGGGCAGCCAAATTAACAGGAAAAACAAAGGATGGATTATCACTTGGATTCGTTGAAGCCCTTACCGGCGGAATGTGGGCAGAAGTCAAGGATTCTGCAGGGTCGACAGTGCGACATGACCTTGTTGAGCCAATGACAAATTATTTCGTCGGAAGGGTGCAAAGGGATTTCAGGGAGGGAAAAACGCTTCTTGGAGGAATATTGACAGGTACCAACAGAGCGGTGGACGACAACCTGGGATCCTCTATGCACAAATCAGCTTATACCGGGGGAATTGACTTTACCCAGTTCTTTAAGGACAAAAACTGGTCGTTCAACCTGAACACGGCTCTCAGCATTGTCAACGGATCAAGGGATGCTATTTCCCGTACACAATTATCTTCGGCACACTATTTCCAGAGACCCGATAAAAACTATGCGGAATTTGATCCTGACAAGACTTCTCTTTTTGGGTCAGGAGGAAGAATGCAGGTTACAAAGAACAACGGACATCTTAACCTTCTTGCATGCATAAAATGGAAAACCCCGGGTTTTGAGATCAACGACCTGGGATATATGCAGCAGTCAGACCAGATGTTATCAGTTATCTGGGCAGGATACAATGTTTGGGATCCGAAAGGAATATACAGGAGGTGGAATATCAATGGTGATATTTATCTCGCAAATAATTTTGGCGGTGATATCGTTGCAAAAGGGATTGAATGGAACGGAAGCATGGGATTCAGTAACTACTGGAGCGCATGGACAGGAGGAAACCTTGAATTAGGAGGGCTCTCTTCCGATAATCTGAGAGGCGGTCCGATGATGAAATACTCAGGGAACATCAGCGGACGTGTCGGATTCTCTACTGATTACCGGAAGAAAATTGTATTTGAGTATTACATAAACGGAAATATCGGATTTGAAGAGAGCCGCCACAACATCTATACGGAGTTATCAGTCAACTACAAACCCACGAATTATCTCTCCTTCAGTTTAAGCCCTGAATTCAGCAAATCATTTAGCGACCTGCAGTACGTTACAAAGACGGATTTCAACGGCAGTTACAGGTATATCTTCGGCTCTATCGACAGGAAAACGCTCAGCGCTTCCCTAAGGGTAAGTTTCAACCTCAGCCCCGATCTTACTTTGCAATACTGGGGACAACCATATGTGGCTTCCGGAAAATATTATGACCATAAAATGATCTCAGATCCTTTGGCTGAAAGACAAAGCGACAGGTACATGATATTTTCTCCGGAGCAGGAAGAATTTGATGCTGCCTCCAACCGCTATTATATCGATGAAGATAACAGCGGAACGAATGATTATTCGTTCAGCAATAATAACTTTAATTATCAGTTCTGGCTTTCCAACCTGGTCGTAAGATGGGAGTATAACCCGGGATCATCCATCTACTTCGTATGGAGCCAGTCGAGAAATTTCTTCAACGGATCAGGCAGGCTGGATTACTTTAACGACCTGGGCGACCTTTTCAATAGGGACAATAATATTCCTCATAATGTATTCCTCGTGAAATTCAGTTACAGGTTTGGTTTGAAATAGGATAGGAGATTTGCATTATGAGGCAATGGGAAGGCTGTCCGGGGGGCGGCCTTTCTTTGTGAGGGGGGGAGGGCGTGAGGGGGGGAGGGCGTGAGGGGGAGAGGGCGTGAGGGCGTGAGGGGGTGATTTATTATATAGGTAGAATCTGTGGAATATGCGGGAAATATGGTTTATTTGCACTCATAAAACCAAATTGGACAGATATGAAATTAGTTTCCTGCCTCCTGGTATTCCTGGCAACTGCAACAATACAAATACAGGCCCAGGATAAACCGGCATATAAAATCTTCACGGGTGAGGGGAAAAAAGCCGATTATGGCGATCTCCTTAAAGAAGCCCTGAAAGCTGATGCAGTCTTCTTCGGAGAACTTCATGATAATCCCATCTCCCACTGGCTGGAGCTTGAGCTGACGAAAGGACTTTTCAAGGAAAAAGGAAATAACCTTGTGCTCGCTGCAGAAATGTTTGAGACTGATAATCAGATTTTAATAGATGAATATTTTGCCGGCTTCTTCAAGGAAAGTTCCTTTGAAAGTGAAGTACGGAAATGGAATAATTATGCCACCGATTACAAACCTCTTCTCAGCTTTGCAAAGGATAATGGACTTCAATTCGTTGCATCAAACATACCACGTCATTATGCCTCGATGGTAGCATCAGGAGGATTCGAAGCCCTGGAAAAAGTCTCCGACGAAGGCAGGAAATTCTTCGCTCCTCTCCCTGTCGAGTATGATCCTGAGCTGCCCTGCTACAAAGATATGCTGTCAATGGAAGGTGGTCCGATGGGACATGCATCAGAGAATCTGCCTAAGGCACAGGCAATAAAGGATGCAACAATGGCAAACTCCATCGTGAAATTCCGGAAGCAGGGACAGACGGTTATTCATTATAACGGCAGCTATCATTCCGACAGGTATATGGGTATTATCTGGTATCTGAATAAATATTCACCCGGACTTAAAATAGTTACTGTAACTACAATTCTCCAGGACGACATTGATAAAATGGGAGAAGAAGGTGCCGGGAAAGCTGATTTTGTCATTGTTGTACCAACCTCAATGACAAGAACATATAAATAGAAGAAACAAGACCAGTTAATTTCCTGATTGAACGATTGCACGATTGCACGATTGCCAGCCTGCGCTAAAGCTGCGGCTGGTAAAACATGATTGCATGACTTTCTCTGGCATCTTTTTTGCTGTTATTTAATTAACAGAAAGCCTCTTTTTGAGCATAGTTGATCGCGGTTGTCCTGTGATTGTTAAACAACTAAAAACCACTATGATGAAGAGGAATGAAGAAAAGGTTCCGGATTTCGATGATATCGTTTTCGCGAACCGCAACAGAGAATACGGAGCCTACGACCTCCGGAAACGCTACAAAAGGATCGCCGGTTTTTCAATCCTGGGAACCGTGACAGCCTGCACAATAATCGCACTTGTGATATCATTGACAACTGAACCTGTTACGGCAACGGCAGGTACAGAGAGGATTGTAATTGTAAAACCTGAAGCATTCAAACCTCCGGTTGTCAAGGTTCCTGAGCCTGAGCCGCCAAAGGGAATGATAAAACAAAAACAGAACCTGGCCCCAAAGGTAGTTGAAGATACAGCAGTCACCGATGTGTTTATGCCACTGACCGAAGTGCTGATCGAGACAGCCGTAAATGGCGACACAAATAACATCGAAGTAGCTGCAGAACCTTCTGTAGAGATCATACCAGCCGAAAAGAAGATATTCATTGTGGTTGAAGAACCTCCAATGTATCCTGGCGGAGAAAGGGCGCTCCTTGAGTACATAAGCAGGAATATCATCTACCCTGAGGAGGCTCTTGCCAACAATATTCAGGGGCGCGTGATACTCAAATTCGTGGTGACAGAGGATGGCTCCGTCGGTGAAATACAAATGCTTAAAAGTGTTGATCCTCTCCTCGACAAGGAAGCCGTGCGCGTAGTTGGTACATTGCCTGGTTTCAAACCAGGAAAGCAGGGCGGAACTCCCGTATGCGTATGGTATTCAGTGCCTGTCTTATTCCAGATACTTCAATGAAAATCTGTCCGGCTATAACTATAGAGATCCATATAACCAGCCATTGCTTTTAAGATATACTCCTTCTCTTCCTCATCAAGGGTGAAGGAGTTCTTCCTGTAATTATTCTTTTCTTCCATGAAATGAAGGATTCTTCTCTCATGATCTGACGTAAATGCAAATCCCAGCCGGGAATAAATCTTTTTTATTTCTCCCACAGGATCTTTTTCCAGGTCTTCGTACCTCACCTCTGTAAAAGAACCTTCGCTGAGACTGGCTTTAGCATTCCTGACACTATTCAGGAAATCATTTATTTCCTCCGCAGCTTCACCAATTGTAATGTCTTTCCATCCTCCCCTGAATGCATTTTCTCCTGCTACTATGTTCCACATATTTACTGATGAAGGAACTATTTTCAAGGGGTGTCTTACGATGTGAATGAATTTTGCTCCGGGAAATATTTCAGTAAGAAGGGAAATGCGCGGTGTATGATAAGGATTCTTTAGAATTATCTGTCTTCCAGTCTGGAATGTTATCTTTTTTAAAAACAGCTGTATGCTTTTTTCCCACTGATCCAGTTCATCGCCCTTGGGAATGAATTCATTTGTTCCCGTATAAAACTTTTTTTTCTTCGACGGAAAATAAACATTCAGCATCGGGCTGGGTGCTCCCAGCCTTAACAAGGCCCATTCGTCCTCCTGTGGTGCGAGCGGATCCATGACAACCTCATCCATCGGTCTTTTTTCAGGCATCAGCTTCCTCATAACGGGGATCCAGTATTTAGAGCTGAAAAGAAAATGGTCGGGAATTACAGTCTGAACAACATTAGGCGCCGTGAACCGGCTGTCGAGGAAAATCAGCTGATGAAGGAAAGTAGTTCCTGATCTCCAGTGACCGATAATGAATACCGGCGGATTTTCAATATTTGTCCTTTTAATCTTTCTGGCGTAAATAAGGTTCTCAATAAATGTGAATATTTCTGAGAGCAGGGATGTTGGTATCAGGACCAGCAATCTCATTAAATATAGCGGTCTGAAGCCAATTCCATACCTGAAAACAAGCTTCATCAATGTGGAAAATCTTATCCCCATCAATAAAAAACCGAAAGCTTTGTGTTTTCTGCTGTCCACTCAGGATTTATGATGCTGTGCGTAAACAAACTCGGAAATGCTGTTTACGGTGTTAATAACATCCTTTGCAAGGTTCTGGTCGTCGATCTTGACATCGAATTTCTTCTGGATGGATACAACCAGCTCAATTACATCAATAGAATCTATTTTAATCTTATTTTCGCCACTGAAAAAGCTTACATCATCAAGAATTTCTTCAGGCCTGACATTCTCAAACTTAAGGGTCTCAATAATCAGTTTCTTAACCTCCAGCCCTATTTCCTCAAGTGAATCAAATGGCATTTTGCAGATTATTTATGATTTGATATTTCTTTCCCGAGCCTGCTGAAGAACGATTCTTCCAGATCAGCCCGCTGTCTGAGGAGATCTCCGATCTCCTGTAATCGTTCTTTTTTGAAATCCCTCTGCTTGGCAACTTTTGCAGAAGCCAGTGATACTTCCCTCCATCCGTCGCCTATTCTCATCATCTCTTTTGACATTTCCCCGAGTCTCGGATTATTAAGTATTTTCGATGCTTCCTGAAGGAAAGATGCATACAGGAACCTGAATCCTCCGCCTCCCGTACCCTGGTCTTCAAGGAATATTGTTATCCTGAATATCTTGTCAGCAAGGAAATCTTCGTCCCTGGCATATTTTGGCCAATCGGTAATTTTATCTGCAAATCTGCGGATCCCCTTCACCCCAATAAAGGGAAGAGGGATCTTAAGCATGTTATATGTTGCACCTTTCAGTCCTTCCCTTATTGCTCTTTCAAGGTCAAACTTTGCTGGGATGTCAACAGGGTAGAACATAAATCCCTTTGGAGCCATCATACCACCTGCAAAACGGCCTTTCATAAGAGCTTCACGGCTTATCTCCGCAATTTGCGGATGGTAGCTGTCGCTGACAAAATACTTATCGCCATCCCGGCCTATTACGGTAATATAATGCACATTAACATGAATCCGGTACCATGCCGGGAAATAATTCATATAGAAGAAGTCGACCTGAACAGCCACAGGCTGGTTCCTGTCGAGAAGCTCATTTAATTCCTTTTCTGCCTTTTCAGGGCTCCTGTATTTCTTTGATTTGAACCTGACACCTGTCCTGCTGGAAAATTTTTTCCGAATCTGGCCCGGAGTGCTTCTGACGGCAAACATCGGGAAATCCATTACCGGTGTTTTCAGGTATGCAAAGAATATTCCGCTCGCAATTCCAAAAACCATCGGTTCCGTAAGGTTCATGCCATGATGGTTCAGAAGAGCGGTAACTGTGCCGGATTCACAGTGTGCTGCCATTATGTGGCGAAACGGAATCTGACTCATTTAGTGTTACTGATTACTTCTGTTTCAATTACAAAGGGATTGTCTGTTCTTTTCTGTGAGATTGATCCGGTTTTTGAATCATCCACTTCGCCCTGGTACCCCATATCCCAGTTCCGGTCTTCAATTGTATATATTATCTGGAACATATTAGCAACCGGAATATTAAGTACATCAGCATAGAGCTTCAGGGTGCCAATTCTCATTCTCCTGAAACCCTTTAAAGTAAGATGCCTTTTAACCCTCGATTTTGCTATCCCGGTCCTTCCGGCCAGTTCATCAGCATTGAGCCCTTCCAGCATCATGAAATAATAGACCGGGCTTATTTTTCCGGATTTCAGCTGTTCCGTCAGAGCCCTGCTGAGGTTGCCCGTTACCTTGAAATGCTCCGATATATTTACACCAGCCATGTACGATCCTGTCTGGAACGGTCCATATGTTCCGTCTTCCTTTTCGGCATAAAGGATCACCTGATGGTACTCGCAATCTGTACTAAGGTCTTTTTCCTTCATAAAATTGTCATTCCCGCGTAAAAATAGAATAATTCAATATCTTTTGATACCGATATCGAAAAAAAAACCGGATAAACAGTTTACTGTTTTTTAAAAATCCTGATTGCCAGAAAAATAGAGATCATGAAAAAGCCGGTCAGGAGTGCAAACTCCGGGAGAATTCCCCCAATTCCCTGATATTTTGCAAAGACTCCCAGGAAAGCATCAGTGCCCCATCTCAGTGGAGATATATAGCTTATAGTCTTCAATGTTTCAGGAAGCATATGGACAGGAACGAATATTCCTCCCAGCAACGCCATTATTACGACCATAACTGAGCCAAAAGTGGCAGCCTGTCCATGTGTTTTTGAAAATGTTCCAACCATTATCCCGAAGCCAATGGCAGCAAGGCTGCTGGAGGCAATAGCTGCCAGCAGAGCAGGGATATTGACTTTCAGATCGAGAGTCGTTTGCTCTCCCATCAGAGGCATAATATACTTGCCGATAAAAAGAAGAAAGATGAACTGCAGAGTGCAGATTGCGAGAAAAACTGCAACTTTCGCTGACACAACCTGATAATAAGAAACCGGCATTGTCTTGATCCTGTCGAATGTGCCATGATTCTTTTCGCTTATTATGCTTCCTGCAAGAGGAATTACAATGAAGAACATTGCAAAAAGAGTAAAAGCAGGTATGTTGTTCTGAAGGACGCCCGGACGGAAATCCTGGCTCTTCAACCTTGCTGGCACATCCTTAACTTCCACAAGAGACGAGTTGAATGAAGGACTGAAAGGAAGCTCTATTTTCTTTAATTCCTTTCCCTTCTTCTTCAGCTCTTCGCGAAACTTATTAATAACTGCCTGTTTATATGGAAAGTCGGGAATCCCGCTGAAAAAATCGCCCTTAGAAAGTTCAGAAATCGTTTCTGATGAGTTTTCCATCACCCTTTCATTAACCTCCTCAGTGTATTTTGTCGTCAAAACCTTTACAGCAGTAAGCTGAATGAGCGATGTAACAGGCATCTGTACTGCATCTTTAAACACTTTCTGGATCGCTGGATCGTACATAAAGATTACCCCCGTTAGTTTCTCGCGATCTTCAGCTGCTGCGAAGGATGAGTTTTCAGATTTGATATCCAGAAGATCATAAAGCTTCTCGGTGGCACTGTCAGGGACTATCACTGCCATCTGGCATTCTCCGTTGAGAACAGCTGAACGTGCCTCTTCCGGCGTGCCATAAGCTGTAAAGTTGAAATATCCTGAATTTCCGAGGTCATTCATGAGCATCCTTCCGAATTCAGCTGAATCGGAATCAGCAAGCCCTATCCTCAACCCTGAACGTTTTGAGGGAATGGCGCTTTCCTGGGTAAATGTTATTATGATCAGAAGAACCGCAGGCATGATGAACAGTATGGCCATTCCGGGCCAATCCCTGATCATCAGCAACGTATCCTTCTTCAATATGGCCAGGAACTTCTTCATGTCATTCTAGTCGCGCAGATCCCTGCCGGTGAGTTTCAGAAATACCTGGCCAAGATCATTACAGCCTTCGTTTGCTGAAATAAGCCCTGCAGGCGATCCGTCAGCAATGAGAGTACCGTGATCAATTATGCTTACCCTTGTGCAAAGCAGCTCGGCCTCTTTCATGTAATGAGTCGTATATATAATAGTAGTTCCTTTCTTATTCAGCCCGGCCAGGTAACTGAAAATCATTTCCCGAAGCTGAATATCCACACCAAGTGTAGGCTCATCGAGAATCAGAAGCTCAGGATCGTGGATAATGCCGCTTATCAGATTCACCCTTCTTTTAATACCTCCTGAGCAGTGAGCCAGGAGCTTTGAAAGATGCTCACCAAGATTAAAGATCTCAATAAGAGAATTTGCCCTTTTTTTCAGATCATCTCCATGATAGCCCATCAGATGACCATAGAAGTATATGTTTTCCTTAACTGTTAATCCTGAATAAAGGGCTATCTCCTGCGGAACCAGTCCTAATCTTTTTTTATAATGCCCGAGGGAACATATGACATCCCTGTCAAAAATTGCCACACTTCCCGAGGTGGCATTGATAAGTCCGCAAATTATTGAAGTGAATGTTGTTTTTCCTGCTGAATTCGGTCCGAGCAATCCGACGAATTCACCTTCATTTACGGTCAGGCTGATTCCCCTGAGAGCCACTTCTCCGGTAGTTTTATACCTCTTGACGAGATCCTTGACTGATACTGCAGGCTTTAAAGACATAAAAAATGATCAGCGAACCAATTATAATTTGGAAAGCCAAAGATAAGATTTACTTCGGCGCTGCAATAATTAAACTCAGGGGAGAAACCGTCTTCCTTATCTGTTCCAGCCTGAATCCCGACTCTTCAAGCACTGTTCTGAATTCCCCTGCTGTTCTTTCCCTCCCATCCAGGCCTGCCATCATGAATATATCCGACATTTTGCCCCAGGATGGTTTGTTAATTCCTTCAACAACAACTTCAATTATTATAATCTTCCCTTCAGGATTGATCGCTTTTCTAATGTTTTTCAGGATCCTGACTGAATCTTCGTCTTTCCACCCGTGCAATATATTTTTAAGAGTGTAAAGGTCGCCGCCCTCCGGGATGTTTTCAAAGAAGCTTCCGGATTCAATCTTCAATCTTTCATCTGATTCATAAAAATCCGGCAGTTTCTCAAGACCAGGGACTACCTGGGGCAGATCAAACAGAGTCCCCTTCAGGTTTTTATATTTATAAAGAAGGGCAGAAATGAAGAATCCGAGTCCGCCTCCCACATCAACCACATATCTGAACCCGCTGAAGTTGAATGACGACAGGATCGCTGCAACCTGCATCCTGGAGGTGTTAGTCATGGCCTTATTGTACAGTTCGTTAAGCTGCTGCGACTTACCCATATGCTCAAATACTCCCGTTTCAACAAATAGCTCTGAAGATCTCCTTCCCGTCTTCACGGAATGCATCAGTTCTCCGAATATCCTGAATTGCAGACTGTTAAGTGTATGCTGAATGAAATATCTCAGCTCGCCAGCCTGCATCGATTCCGAAACCCTGGTATTGCTGAATATTCTTCCTTCCGATTCTTTGAAGATGCCTTCAGAAGCGAGCAATCTCAAAATCCTGTAGAGGGGATCTTCGACAGTGCCGGTCAGCGAGGCCAGTTCCATTACTGTTCTTGACTTCTCTTTAAGAATGTCTGCTATCCCAAGTTCGTTGGCCACGCTTATCGCCCCCAGAAGCCAGAGATTCTGCATATGCTCCAGCATTATCACATTGGGATGAGTAAACCTCCTGCTGAACTTTACCAGTCGCCTTCTTACAGAATCGGTGATCCTGACAAAAAAAACAGGGGGATACTTTGGGAGTTTCGAAAAGGAATCCATTTTGGCAAGGAGTTACTCAATATGTTTAATAACCGTTTTCAGAAGCAGTTCGACTGATTCTTCAACTGAAAGTTTTTCGGTATCAATAACCAAGTCAGGAAAATCAGGCGCCTCATATGGAGATGTTAGTCCGGTGAAATTCTCTGTCTTGTCGTTGATAGCCTTCCTGTACATACCCTTTGGATCTCTTTTAATGCAGGTCTCAAGGGAGGACTTCACGAAAACCTCAATGAAATTTTCGCTGCCGGCCCGCATCCTGGCAAACTCACGCATTTTTCTGAAAGGAGAAATAAAGGCAACGATGGTTATTACCGAAGCATCCTTCAGCATAGCTGCTACCTCTGCCACTCTTCTTATATTCTCATTCCTGTCGGCTTCTGAAAAGCCAAGATCGGAATTAAGACCTCTCCTCAAAATATCTCCATCGAGAATATATGCAAGTTTTTTCATTCTGAGCAAATGGGTCTCAAGTCCTTCCGCAAGGGTCGATTTACCTGAACCGGGAAGGCCCGTAAGCCAGACAACAACTCCCCTCTGACCTGAAATAACCATACGCTCTGAATGTTTATCCATATAGCTAAAGATCCTTGTGTTATTCTATAATCATTCCGGCAGCTACTGTTTCATTTGTCCCTTCATCAATAAAGATCATGCTCCCGGTTATGCTGTTCTGCACATATCTGTCGTAAAAGACCGGTTTTGAAGTATGTATCGATATGTTCGAAATATCATTCATTTTTGTGCTCAGACTTTTTGTATCCTTTTCGAGGGAATGCATGTTGATGCGATAGTTTACCGACTTAACTATGCAGGTCGTCTCACTGGTATTGCTTCTGACCAGATATTTTCCACCGACTTTCAAAGCCTTTTCATTAAACCAGCAGATCATCAGGTTGATAACATCCCCCGATCCCGGGATTTCCCCTGCCGGAACAATCATATCACCCCTGCTTATATCTATGGGATCTTCAAGTATCAGGCTTACCGAATCTCCTGTTACAGCTTCAGAAAGATTTTTCTTTCCGTCGTTTATTTCTTTTATCTTCGACCGGAGCATCGAAGGCAGTGCAATTATCTCGTCTCCCTTTTGAAATTTTCCTCCTGCAACTCGTCCGGCATATCCCCGGTAATCCTGAAATTCCGCAGAATAAGGTCTGATAACAGTCTGAACCGGGAATCGCGCTTCATGAAATTTATCTTTTTTGTCAATTTCGATAGTCTCGAGAAGAGATATGAACGTCCTGCCATTGTACCATTTCATGTTAGCCGATGGTTCAACCACATTGTCCCCGTATTTTGCACTTATCGGGACAAAATGCAGGTCTTTGATTTTCATCTTCTGCGCCATCCCGAGAAGGTCATTTTTAATTCCCTGGAAGACCGGTTCCGAATAATCGACGAGATCCATCTTGTTTATGCAGAAGATGAAGTGTCTGATATCGAGAAGCGCGGCAATGAATGAATGGCGTATTGTCTGTTCAAGCATTCCGTTCCTTGCATCAATGAGGATCACTGCAAGGTCGGCGGTGCTTGCCCCAGTCACCATATTCCGGGTGTACTGCATATGACCTGGAGTGTCGGCAATGATAAATTTTCTTGAGGGTGTCGAAAAGTGCCGGTAAGCCACATCGATTGTTATGCCCTGTTCCCTTTCAGCCCTTAATCCGTCAGTGAGAAGTGAAAGGTCAATGCTCTCTTTTCCGAGCCGTCTGCTGGATTCAACAAGGTATTCCATCTGGTCCTCAAAGATCGATTTACTGTCGTAAAGAAGCCTGCCGATAAGGGTGCTCTTGCCATCGTCGACGCTTCCGGCGGTTATGAAACGAAGCAGACTTCTATTATTTTGTTTTATTTTCATTTTGCCTTTGTACAAAAATTACCCACCCCTTGCCCCTCCCAGGAGGGGATCCCTGCCGGTCGCCAGTCGCCGGTTGCCGGTTGCCGGTCGCCGGTCGCCATTAAAAATACCCCTCCTTTTTCCTGTCCTCCATCGATGTATCTGATCTCATATCATCATAACGTCCGCCTCTTTCGGTAATCCTTGTTGCTGCTATCTCATTAATCACTTCGCTTGCCGTAGCAGCCTTTGACAAGGTAACTCCGGTGCAGGTGATATCGCCGATTGTCCGGCACCGCACATCAGCTTCGAAAACCTTTTCAGAAGGTTTAAGTTTCATAAAGGGAGCCCAGGCCAGGTAAACGCCATTCCGCTGAAATATCTTTCTGCGGTGAGTGTAATAAAGAAGCGGCAGGCTGATGTTTTCATTCAGGATATACTGCCACACGTCAAGCTCTGTCCAGTTGCTAAGGGGAAAAACCCTGAAATGCTCCCCGAAATTCTTGTGGCCGTTAAAGATGTTCCATAGTTCTGGCCTCTGGTTTTTCGGATCCCATTGCCCAAATTCATTTCTGTGTGAAAAGAACCTCTCCTTGGCGCGGGCTTTTTCCTCGTCGCGCCTGGCACCTCCGACGGCAGCGTCGATCTTCAGCTCGTCAATTGCATCCAGCAATGTAACAGACTGTGCTTTATTCCTGCTGGCATTGATGCCCGATTCCTCAACAACCTTTCCCTGGTCGATCGTATCCTGGACATATCTTACAATAAGCTCAACCCCTAGTTCTTTCACAAGCTCATCACGGAATATCAAAGTCTCTTCGAAGTTGTGTCCGGTATCTATATGCATCAGTCTGAATGGCATCCTGGCAGGCCAGAAAGCTTTACAGGCTATGTGTGTCATGACTATTGAATCCTTGCCGCCGGAGAAGAGGATCACTTTCCTGTCGAACTGGGATGCAACTTCCCTCATCACATAAATTGCTTCATCTTCAAGCTCTTTTATATGCTCGTCACTTATATTCAATGATTTACCTTTAATCTGCTCTATCATTCCTCAGACAGTGCTGTTCATGATCAGTCCTGAACCCTATTTTAATACAAAAGACGAAAAAAAAACGTTAACTGAAGCTTCCTGCTATATAATCTTTGGAAAGCTGTTTTTTCGGATTGCTGAAAAATTCATCGGCGGGACCGGCTTCAACGATCTCTCCCAGGTACATGAAAACTATATAGTCGGCAAGCCTCCTGGCCTGCCTCAGGATATGAGTCACCAGCACTATTGTATACCTCTCCCTGAAATTAATAAACAGCTCTTCTATTTTTTTCGTTGATATAGGGTCAAGAGATGAAGTGGCCTCATCTCCAAGGATATATTCGGGTTCAGTAGCCAACCCTCGTGCAAGACAGAGACGCTGCTGCTGACCAAGCGAAAGGCGCGCTGCTGATGAATGAAGCTTCCCTTCAACCTCGTCCCATAGTCCTACAAGCTTCAGATAATGTTCAACAGTTCCGCTTAGCTCCTTCTTCCTTCCCAGGCTGTGAATCCTCGGACCATAAGCAACGTTATCGAACACCGACATGGGGAGCGGACAGGGGTGTTGGGCCAGAAGTCCCATTTTCTTTCTTGTATTTATGACATCTGCATTCCTGTCATAAATATTCTGATTATCCACGAAAATGCTTCCGCTTACCTGTGTTCCCGGATTCTCGTCATGCATCCTGTTGAGTGATTTCAGGAAAGTCGATTTACCGCATCCTGACGGACCTATGATGCAGGTAATTTTCCTTCCGGGAATGGCCAGGTTAATATCTTTCAGAATATGCTGCCCGTCAATATATACGTTCAGGTTGTCGATCCTGATACTGTGATTTGTTTCTTTCATATCCTGTGTCTTGAGAACTTTGAGCTGAAATGCCTGGCTGCAAAGCTTAAAATAAGTATTAAAACAGTTAATATCAATGCAGAAGCATAGGCGCGGTTCTGCACCTCTGCAACCGGACTGCCCAGCTGAAAGAAAATTGAAAGCGGAAGCGTTGCTGCAGGCTGGCTTATCGCCCCGGGCATATTATCAGTATATCCTGCCGTGAAAAGAACAGTTGCAGCATCTCCAATTCCCCTGCCTGCGGCAAGAAGTGTTGCCGTGATGAAACCCGGCATAACCTGGCGCATTATAACTTTTATCATCTCATACCTCGTCGATCCCAGCGAAAGCAATGAGTCGGACAGTTCACGCGGCATAAGTCTGGTTACTTCATCGAAGGACCTCATCATTATAGGAGTTATAAGCATTGCGACAGTTATGATCCCTCCTCCAAGCGAAGCTCTCATTCCCAGGAAGATCATCAGCGCGAAGCCAAAAGCGCCATATACAATCGACGGTACTCCAAGAAGAATATCGAAAGTGAATCGCACTAAGGCCGAGAAAGTTGATTTCCGTGGCAGGTAGAAATTTACGTACATCACAAGCGGCACGCTTATGATCATGCTAATAGCCACAGCTCCTGTTATTATGCAGAAAGATCCTGCTATCGCATTCAGCACGCCGCCCTCCTTTCCCAGGTAAAAGCCTCCGCCCGGAAGTTTCGTGATCATATCCCATGAAAGAGCCGGAACTCCTTTCAGTACTATTGAGCCAAGAATGAACAAAAGCAGTCCGGAGATAATCAACGAAGCGATGATCATTATGACCTTGAATATGTTTTCTTCCCTTCTTTTCATATTCAGAAATGAAATCTTTTTTCCAGGCGGCTGAGAGTGAGTCTTGATATACCGTTAAACAGGAAGATAATCACGAAGAGAAGCAAGGCAGCCAGCATCAGCGCTGATTCATAACCTGGGATAGAGAGCATTTCACCGTAATTATTCGCTATAAGAGCTGGCAGAGGATATCCGGGATCAAGCAGTGAATGCGGCATCTTTGGACTGTTGCCGCAAACCATCAGAACTGCCATTGTTTCGCCGAAAGCCCTTGAGAGGGAAAGGACAGTAACAGCTATGATCCCCGGAAATGATCTTCTCAGTATCACCCTCTTTACCGTCTGCCATTTTGTGGCGCCCAGTGAAAGTGAGGCATCAGTCATTTCAGCAGGGATCGATTTGAAGATCTCCGTCAGTAATCCGACCAGAAGAGGTATTATCATTACAGCCAGCACAATTCCACCTGCCAACACTGAATAACCTGAAGAAGATCCTGATGCGAAGTTTTTTGCGATGAAAGGGACTATTGTTATTGTTCCCCAGACACCATAGATGACCGGCGGTATGCCTGAAAGCAGGTCGATAACAGGTTCAAAAAAACGCCTGATCCTGCCCGATGCATAGGAATTGAGGTAAATTGCAGTGAGAATCGAAAGCGGAAGAGCAATGACAATTGAAATGGCTGATACATAGAGAGTGCTTACAATGAAAGGCAGAAATCCGAATTCGCCTGAAGAAGGTTTCCAGCTGCCGGAAGCCAGCAGCTTCCACAGACCGTTTTCCCTTATGACAGGAAATGATTTTACCAGTAGGGCTATGCCGATCACCAGAAGAAAAAGAATTCCGGAAAAAGCTATTATCCTCATGAACCAGCGAACCGCAGTATCTTTTAGCGCTCTCAGTTTATGCATCTTTTTTATTTGAGCTTTTTCAGTTCAGAGGCTGTCGTGCTTTCCGGAAGAGGCACATAGCCTGCTTCTCTGACATATTTTTGTCCATCTGAAAGGATCCATTTTAAGAAATCTTTCAAAATAATATTATCCGATGGTTTGCCTTTAATCACGTAGTAAAGCTCGCGCGAAGGAGGCGACGGATATTTTCCGGACGCAATGGCATCAATCATATCGTTCATCGTGTCATAAAAAGCTTCTTCTTCGCTTATCTTTCTGTCTCCGTTTTTATCGATCGGCACAATTTTCAGTCCGGGCACCGGAAGTTTTGTGTTAAAGTCGTAGACATAACCGATATTGTTATATCCGATCCCAAGCGAATCCTGGTTCACAGCCTGAGCAAGTCCCGGATCTCCGTAAATTCCTACTCCGTTGAGGTCTTCCTGTTTCTTCCCGAGAAAAAGAGCCCAAATTTCTGCGGCTCCGCAGGCATCCGACCTTGTATATACATGGATAGGATTTACTGCGCCTGTATTTAAAACATCACCCCAGGTTTTAGAATCACCTTTTACCCAGATTCCAGCGGCTGCTTCAACTGTCAAACCTCTGGAAAGCATTTCATTCAGCGAAGGATTTTTTTCGCTTATCACCGCCACTACGGCATCTTTGGCAACAGCAACGGGGAGAGCGCCTCTTTTCAGTTCTTCAGGATTGATCTCACGCGAAACCATGCCAATTTCAACAAGTTCTCCGAGAACGTCTGCCATTCCTTTGCCTGCGCCTCCTGCTGAAATGTCAATCCTTATTTCAGGATTGATCTTTCTGTATTCCTCAGCCCATTTAACGGTCAACGGATAGAGAGCCCAGGCACCTGAAATGCTGATGGTGTTTTTCCTGTCGGCATTGCATGACGAAAGGATGATCAACAATGGAATAAAAAGTATTACAGGTATCCTTTGCATCCGGGGAGTGATTATGAATCAACATAAAAATAGTATAATTTCACAAGCCGGCAACCTAGTCAGCATTTAAGCAAATCAAAACATACTATTGTTCTTAATAATACGGAAAGAATCAAAAATATGATTTATCCCTGTTGCTGGTCTGACTGGGAAACAATACAAAAAAATTTCGGTGCTTTTTTTTCTGACTAATTAAATTTAATTTAGTCTTAACAAATTCCTTTTGCGTCTTAAAATTCCTGAAAATGAAAAAAACAATTCTGACACCACTTCTTTGTTTATGTTTTTCTATTCTGGCTTTTGGATCTCTCCCGGATGACACACCACAGCAGGATATACGCAAACCGCTCAGAATGAGCGGTAAAAAATTCTATACTGAAGAGATTCTCCGTTCCGAAAGCGAGGTTCTGAGCCTGTTAAGCATTAACTCAGATTTTGTGTCGCAATATAAAAAAGGCAAGAGCCTTCAAGGCACCGGAACAGGATTGCTTATCGGAGGGATTGTCACTTTTTCAGGAGGGATGGCACTCATTTTCACTGGGATTGCATCATCTGATTTTGAAGATTATAACTATGTCTACGACAGTAAATATTACATTGGCTGGGTAGTTGCAGCAATAGGGGAACTAATGATCGATGGTGCTGTTGTTTGCAAGGTTGTGGGTAAAAGCTATATCAGGAAATCCATTG
The DNA here is from genome assembly GCA_964638545.1 of uncultured Rikenellaceae bacterium. Classification (GTDB taxonomy): domain Bacteria; phylum Bacteroidota; class Bacteroidia; order Bacteroidales; family VadinHA17; genus LD21. The sequence continues at coordinate 38,365 of CAZXAM010000029.1, forward strand.
CCAACTATAACCAGGCTATCAAACCCACCGGTTATGTTCCGGGTTCCTTTGATTATCAGGTTGGGTTGCTTGATAACGGACGCGTTGGATTAAAGGTTACTTTCTGATTGTGAGAATCCGGATCTCGTGGTTATGCGTTCGCCTTCAGCATCCATTTATAACATTTTATCCGATTGACAGGTGCTTTGACCCCAACTCACCGGTAAGCTGAACAAACAATTCGTTAATAAATTATAATTCGTTCTGTCTGCTTATAATTTTCTGATTTGATTGTCAATGTATATATCCCCTGTTGTAAAGAAGAAACATCCAATCTGAATAAGGAACCAATCATTTCGGTTTGGAAGGATGTCCGGCCTTCCAGCGAATTGATTTCTATTAAATATTGCCCTTCGAAAAGTGTTTCCACCACAAGATAATCATCAGCCGGATTTGGATAAACCTTCAATTGTGGCAATGATTGATCAGGGATGAAAGTGGCAAGACCTGAAGATGTTATTGAAACTCCATAGGAACCTACACTACTGCTTATCCCAAGATAATAAGTATCTGTCCTCGGTACAATCCAATTGACTTGGGGGTAACTTGAAGATTTGGTAATTATCGTTTTACGGTCACTGTCGAAAAGGTAGAACACTAGAAACTCGAGGGCGGAAACAATTCCTTCTTCCCCTGGATGGTTTGAGATACTGATTGTATCACCGGCTATTCCATTGAATTTAAGATAATCCCAGTCCCTGTCGTGGTTCACTGTATGGTATTGTATTGTCCCGTCAGTATTTATCAGTCTTGACTCATAAATATTGTTATCAGGTTCGTATTTATCCGGAGGCACTATTGTAGCTGTGTAGTCAACTCCATTTATATCTGCTGCCAAAGCAACATAAGCATGGTTCGGGCCTCCACGGCCAAAAATCGCATAGCCGCTGAGACGGGCATCAATGTCATATGCATTTACAGGCAGGGACAACTTATAATTTCCATTCGAGTCTGTTAATGTTTGAGCGATAGGATGTCCATCTAAACTTGCAGCGACATTAACGCCGGGCAGACCATTATCCCCGATAGTAACTTTACCGGATACAGTGAATGATTCTGAGGTGCCATCGCCTACACAAGTGCTGGATTGGGCTACATTCCTTATTAGAATCTTACACAAGGGATGGAAGACCATCGGGGTCTGCTGGCCGCAATAACTCATAATAGTGCCACCATTTATATATTCAGTTATGCCAGTGCAATTGTTGCCGCACAGATCAATAGGAGCAGGAGTATTCCCTGGTCCTACAGGCCAGGCACATTCATGGGTATGCGGCGCATTGAAATTATGCCCAATTTCGTGTGCAACAAGATAAATAGCAATAGCGTTGATTTCGATGTCTATTTCCCGTGAAAAGGAATAAAGATTATTTGTACATAAGGATCCCCCGCCTGAAAGGCCCATAGCAGTAAGCCACGTCTGTCTTTTTGTATGATAATGGGCTATATTTCTGTTCACATGCTGCATGTTATTGATCCAGTAGTCTGTAAACTCACTAACCAGTTGTCCTGCGGATGTGGTGCTGGAACTATAGGGATCATCCGGTGTTTCCCAGACTCTTACATATGAGAGCATCAGTTTTATTTTTACCTCCCGCTCATAGATTTGCGACACAGCGGAAAAAAGTGATAACAAATAGAACATTGCCTGATCCGTATTTTCATTGAAAGCGACATAAGTATCATAGTCAGACTCAACTGCAATTTTGACAACAATAGTATCGCTTGGCAGCAGATTCTTATTACCTGAAATCTTTACACTTTCATTTTTGAAATTGTTGTTCTCATAATATACAGCTTTTGGTCCTGCTGGTTGAATAATATCTTCGCGAAGATCAGGGTATTGATCAGATCTCTCTGAACAAAAGTGAAGCAGATGAACATCAGAAAGAGTTTTTTCCTTTAAAGCCAGTGGCGACAGTACTAACGTTTCTCCATTCATTAACATAGTTGCTCTGCAACCTAAATTGGAAATCGTAAAACTGACCCATGAATCTTTAATACCCTCGACTGAACCATAATAAGAAATGACATCCATGTGGAGGAATCTGTCTCCCATCTCATTACCGGCTGCCAGTTTGATATCAGGCATATAATTATCCGATCTCCTGAGCAAGAGCACGAGGGCTGAATCCTGCTCAACAGGTAATAGGATATGTATGTCTAGTGGACGAGATTCAATGATTTTGGTCAGAATCTCAACGGAGGATCTCAGGGTAGTGTATTCTCCTTTTGGCAAACCGGCATATGTGTATGAAGTATCTGATCTTAATGGGCTGAATATAAATATTTTCTGTAATTCCTGCTGGGCCATTCCTTCATAAATATTTAACATCAGATTAAGACTGATCAGTAGCAATGCCTTTTTCATGTTTTGATCATCTGATATTTAACAAATTAAACCACTCCCAGGTATTCAAATAAGGATATCAAATTTAAGGAAAATAAAGAAGAAAAGAAATTACATCGGAGCGAAGCCTTGACAACATTGTGCCGGTATCTTGTCTGAATCGTTGCACTCAACAATCCATTAGTAAACATTAAGTCCTGATTTAGACGTTCTGTCAATAAACGTTCTGCCGGGAATCAGCCCTGGGTGATGTCAGGAGCTTACCCCGAACATTCAATCCTGAGGCCGTCAAATTTAATTGCATCACCTATCTCATCAAAGTACTTTAGTCCCAATTCAATTCTGTCACGATCCTGCCATGGGGTCCTGGTTATATTTTCTTTAATCCATTTCTGAGCCTCATCTGTTTCAGGAAACAGAAAAACCACTTTTCCCACATTGCGGTAATAGAAATCTATTGATTTCATAGTTTTTAAATTTAGAAAACTATTGAAAGATATATTAGAAAAAGCTCTCTTACAAGCTGATTTTGACAGGTAAGTACCTGGTGTTGACAGAGAAAGGATTGGATACGATAAAACTGCAGGTTTTGAAATAAATTGATTTTGGCTTTAATACATTGTAACTTTGGATATGCTAAGAATCGATATGTTGCCGGATACAAAAACAAAGTCAGGCTAAAATCAGTTAAAAAGCTCTTACACGAAGAACATCCCTCACTGCACGGAGAATTCAAACAAAATGATAATAAAAAGATGATGGCCTTTACTTATATAAAAAGGTCGCATGAAAGTCTAAAGTACAAATAGCATTTAGCAGAATTGATTACTGATGTCATTCACCTGAAGGATATGTTTCTGAATTTTTTGATTATCAGGCTGGGTTACTTGATAACGGACGCGTTGGATTGAAAGTTACCTTCTAAACTGTATGAAATTCATACATACTACTGTCTAATTAATATACATTATTTTCTATCTCACCAGATTTAATAATCTGATATTGTGCCTTTTACCTGTCTGGCATAATTTTGGCTTTGTCATTATAAATAGTAATCGCGATATGATCAGGATCCATTGGATAATAGGACTTCTTTTATTATTAAGCATTCCCTCTAAAGCCCAGGAAAAAAAATGGACTCTCGATGACTGCATTAATTACGCAGTGACAAACAACCTGGGATTGAAGCGTCAGATCCTTCAGACCGAAACGGCAGAAGCCGCTTATGCAAAATCAAAAATGGATGTTCTGCCGTCCCTGAATCTGGGATCGGATGCACGCCTTGGGATCGGGCGATCCGTCGACCCGGTTACAAACCTCATAACCTTTAAGCAGAATGTCAGTAATTCTTATTCGTTAAGCACGAATTTACAGTTATTCAACGGCTTTTCGACCATGAATTCTATCGCTGCAAACAGATTCATGCTCAAAGCCGGAATCGAATCTGAGAAGATTGCAAGGAATCTTCTCATTGCCGATATTCTGGATATTTATTATCAGGTGCTCTACGCCAGGGGGCTTGAAAGTGCCTCGAAGGTTCAGCTCGAACTTTCTGAGAAGCAGCAGTTCAGGATAGTCAAACTTGTCGAAACAGGAAAAGAGGCACTGTCGAAACAATATGAAATAGAGAGCCAGGTCTCTTCCGACAGACTTGCTTACACGGTTGCACACAATTCAGCCAGCCAGGCTCTTACATCAATGAAACAGATGCTTCAGCTCAGTCCGGGAACCGATTTTGACATAGCTGTTCCGGATCTGGATAAAATTCTGATTGACGGTCAGACTTATAATACCGATAGTATTTATAAAATAGCCGCCGACATTTTGCCCAGGCTGAAAGCAATTGAGTATGAGCTACGTGCTTCTGAAAAACAGATCTCTGCAGCAAAAGGCGCCATTGCGCCGAGCCTTTCTGTAGGAGGTTCTATTTATACAGGATATTATAAGATCCTTGGCAGCGATGTTGAGGATCAGGTTTCTTTCTCCACACAGCTGAAGAATAACAACAGCCAGGCTCTCTATATGTCACTCAACGTACCCATATTCAATAATTATGTAACCGGAAGGAATATCAGAACTGCAAAAATCCGGAAGAATGATGCCGCCCTTAAGCTCGAACAGGAAAAGAATTCCTTATTTGCCGAAATTGAAAATGCATGCCTCGATTATAACCGGGGGAGGGACGAGTTTATCGCTGCCCGTTCAAATCTTGAGTTTAACCGGAAATCCTTCAGTGCAGTTGAAAAGAAATTCGAAACGGGACTTGTCGATGTAACTGACTATTCGGCAGCCAAGACAACACTCTTCAGGGCTGAGACTGAGGCGCTCAGGACAAAACTGCAGCTTATAATAAGGCAGATTGCAATCAGGTTGTACTCGACAGGAGCATATGAGAACACAATTTTGAACTAATTAGTGTAATAAATAACTGCAATGGATACTCCTATTGAAAAGATGGACAGACCCATCGAAAAGAAAAAAGGCTTGAAGAAGAAGCATATCGGTTATATAATTCTCGGGATATTAATGATCGTTCTGATCTATATGGCTTTTTTTACGGACCGAACCTCAACATACAGGGTTGAAAAGGATAAACTGATAATTGAGACAGTTACCAGGGGGCAGTTCAATGATAATATTACTGTCCCCGGAACAGTTGAACCTATACACATAATCTTCCTCGATGCCCAGGAAGGAGGCCGGGTGGAAGAGAAACTGATCGAGGAAGGCTCTATGGTAAAGAAAGGCGATATAATCCTGCGATTAAGCAATCCGGACCTTTATCTCAATATCCTCGATAGTGAAGCCCAGCTCGCGGAAAAGGAGAACTTCCTCAGGAATACACAGGTCACAATGGAACAGGAAAGGATCTCTATTAAAAGAGAGCTTATTAACCTTAAATTCGATATTGAAAGAAAGGAACGTACATATCAGCAGAATGTTGAACTGATGAAAGACAACCTTATTTCGAGGGAAGAATTCATCCGGTCAAAAGAAGATCTTGATATGGCAAGAAGCTCACAGGAGCTTTTTGTGGAACGGCAGAAAGCTGATTCTGTTTTCAGGTCAGTGCAGGTGGAAACGATAAAATTCAATCTCGAAAATATGAGGAAGAACCTGGCGCTTGTCAGGCAACGAGTCGAGAATCTTAATGTAAGGGCAACTTACGACGGACAGCTTGGCCTTCTTGTGCCGGAAATCGGTCAGTCAATTTCACGGGGAGCTAACATGGGACAAATAAATGTGCTGACATCTTACAAAGTTACAGCTCAGATCGATGAACATTACATTGACCGTGTCAGAACACAGCTTACCGCAGTCCTCGACAGGCAGGGCAGTATGTACAACCTGGTTGTAAAAAGGGTATATCCTGAAGTCAGGAGCGGGACATTTGAGATCGATATGATTTTCAGCGATACCGTACCGGAGAATATCAGAACCGGCCAGACCTATTATATCAGCCTTCAGCTTGGACAGCCAAAAGAATCGCTGCTGGTGCCGCTCGGAGGATTCTTCCAGGAGACAGGAGGACAATGGATATTTGTCCTTGATCCCACCGAATCATTTGCAACCAGGAGAAATATTTCGATTGGTCGAAAGAACCCGAAATATTATGAAGTCCTCGAAGGACTGCAGCCCGGAGAAAAAGTCATTGTCTCAGGATATGAATCATTCGGTAAAAATGAAAAACTCGTCTTTAAAAAATCCAAATAACGAATTGCTCTTCACCAATTAATAATAACCATAAATTCCATATCATGATCAAGACAAACAATTTGACAAAGATCTTCAGAACTGAAGAAGTTGAGACAACTGCTCTCAATAAAGTGAATCTGAACGTTAAAGAAGGCGAATATGTGGCTGTAATGGGACCTTCCGGATGCGGAAAATCAACCCTTTTGAATATTCTCGGACTGCTCGACAATCCTTCATCCGGCAGCTATGTTTTCAATGGCACAGAAGTTGCCAACCTCCGGGAACGCGACAGGACAGTATTCAGAAAAGGGAATATCGGTTTCGTGTTCCAGAGCTTCAACCTGATCGATGAGCTTAATGTTTACGAAAACGTTGAACTGCCGCTTATTTATCTGAAAATGAAAAGCAGCGAACGTAAAAAAAAGGTAGAAGATGCTCTGGAAAGAATGAAAATAACCCACAGGGCAAAACACTTTCCTCAGCAGCTCTCGGGTGGCCAGCAGCAAAGGGTGGCTATTGCCCGTGCCGTTGTCGCCAGTCCAAAGCTTATTCTGGCCGACGAACCAACCGGTAACCTCGACTCAAAGAATGGTATCGAAGTCATTAACCTTCTGACCGACCTGAATAAAGAGGGAACCACCATTATCATGGTCACTCACAGTGACAGGGATGCAGGGTATGCACACAGGATTGTGAACCTGTTCGATGGTCAGATAGTAAGCTAGGAGATTCCGGGATCAGCTTTCTTCAGCTTGTTGTAGAGAGTCTGTCTCGTGATTCCGAGCCTGGCCGCGGCTACGCTTATATTGTTGCCGTTTCTTCTAAGGCAATCGATTATAATTTTCTTCTCCATCTCCGCAAGGGTAATCTCCTGATGATAGGCATTCCTTGAACCGGATCTGAACTCAAAGTCGGATGGAAGAAGAACTTGCGATTCACACATGATGACAGCTTTTTCAATTGCATGCTGCAGCTCTCTTACGTTCCCTGGCCAGCTGTAATTGGTAAGTTTTTCAAGTGCATGGGTGTTGATCTTAATCGGTTCCCTGTTATATTTTTCACAGTATCTTCTGACGAAATAATTGGCGAGAATAGGAATATCATCAACCCTGTCGCGCAGAGGAGGAACTTCAACCATTATTGTATTTATCCTGTAGAGCAGGTCTTCACGGAATTTGCCTTCGCTGACCATCTTCATAAGATCGTGGTTTGTCGCGCAGATCAACCTGATATTCACGGGTATCTGGTTGTTCGAACCAACCCTCGTAATCTGCCTGCTTTGAAGTGCATTCAGTATCTTCGACTGCGACTGAAGTGACAGATTTCCAATTTCATCCAGAAAGAGCGTTCCTCCGCCTGCAAGCTCAAATTTTCCTTTCCTGTCTTCCCTGGCATCGGTGAAAGCTCCCCTTACATGCCCGAAAAGCTCGCTTTCCAACAGCGTCTCAGTCAGAGAACCCATGTCCACACTTACCATCAGCTCACCTGATCTTCCTGAGAGGTTATGTATTTCCTTTGCAACAAGCTCTTTGCCTGTACCATTCTCGCCTGTTATCAGCACATTGGCATCCGTGGGTGCAATTTTTCTTACAATGTTCATCACTTTGATCATTGTAGGCGATGCACCCGGTACAAGCTTATCTGGTTCTTTGCTCATATGTAACTTCTTATATAACAAATATAATAAATATTGTCTAATTATTAGACAATGGGCACATGCACTCACCCCCTTATATTCCCTCCCGCTGAAGCGGGACAATTTGTTCCGCATTATCGTAAGGCTCTCTCTGCTAAAGCACTACTCTCTATACACATCTTTTTCAAGTAGATTCATGAAGAACTTTAAATGGTGAAAAGGAAATTCTATTTCAGGAAAACTTTAGGTCTTATTTCTATGATTGAACAATTAAGTAGTGTATAAGGGTGAAAAATATTGACGATGCCGGAGGCATCCAAGTCTAATATCCATGGTTACATCCATGGTATCAGCATAGGTACAATTTACAACACCGGAGGTGTTGAAGAATCTTATGTAAACAAATACTCTTCCTTATAATCAACATCATTCTCTTTTAACAAACTGATTAATTCATCTTTGAATGAGATGGTTTTATGATGCTCAGCCTGATTCTTGACATAACTGATCAATGAGTCTTTACTTGAAATGTGATATGTAAATCCGCTGTATCCAATCTGCCACCCAGGGAAATTAAGGAATAATTTTCGCTCCCTGAGTATCAATGCATGGGTTGCCTCTTTAATGTCCTTTATTAGATATGCAGGACAGATTGCCGGATGAATATGTGTGATAATATGAACATGATTACTGGCCCCGCCTACAATATAGGAATGACAGGATTTCTTTTTTAAGACTCCTGCAATGTACCCAAACAGGATATCCTGATTTTCTGATGAAAGGAATGGTAGATGGCCTTTACTGCCAAATACAAGCTGATACAAGAACTGGGTGTAAGTCGACATATTTTCACTTTTAGCACTGCAATAAAATTATGAATATATTTTCAGATTCACAAATTCAACCCACTCCGGGGTTGATAGATTAAGTGCCGACTTACCCCGGATGT
>CAZXAM010000030.1:0-8561 GCA_964638545.1 uncultured Rikenellaceae bacterium
TGCTTTTTTCCATTCATCCTGAAGCCATCTGACAGATTTCACACCTCCATCATAACGAAAGCATATCTCGTCCCACAAATCTCTTCCTGACCTGAGTTTATAGTCCCAGGGCAGATGGTGGAACCAGAGGAGAAGATTCTCCGGACAGGTTTCCAGCTTTTCGAATTTTTCTCTTACCGGCGGGTAATACTGGGCAACGGCATCCGACCCATTTGAAGTTCTGTCAAAACCAATCCCGGTATAGTCTGCCTTATGATAATATACTGAGGTCCAGTCCTGCCTGCCCTTGTCTACCCATGGTCCCGGTCCATAGTGATGCCCTGAATACATAATATGATGCAGACCGAGAGGTGTCATGTAATTCACAGCAATCTCTCTGGAGGCCAGCATCATTTCCCTGATCAGGTCAACTGTATTTTGAGTATTTGAAAAAGTCATTCTGATCCACTCATCCGCAATGTCAGATGAATTCATATAGGGATCCCACGCAAGTCTGCCGAAGCAATACCAGTTTGCCTGTGCAAAAGGATGGCCGGTCCAGTTCCTTGTATTTCCGATGTTTGAGACTCCAGCTATTGCTGTAAGTTCGTGATTATCAACAGTTCCATCTATTATTTTTACAACAGTGGTTCCTTCTCCCCGGGCATATGTATCTGATTTAAGGCATTCTTCAAACAGAGGAGCCAGAAATACCAGGTGAACAGAAGAGCCCAGGTACTCCTGCGTGATCTGGAATTCAGGCATCAGCGGAGTTTTTGGCATTGCACCAAAAAGAGGATGGAAAGGTTCGCGAGGCTGGAAATCTATCGCACCATTTTTTACCTGGATAAGAACATTTTTCCTGAATTGACCGTCAAGCGGAACAAATTCGTTGTAAGCCTGCTTGGCTCTGTCGTCAGGCACATTATTGTCATACACAAAAGCTCTCCACATTACAATGCCTCCATAAGGAGCAACCGCATCAGCCAGGAGGTTTGCTCCGTCGGCATGAGACCTGTTGTAGTTCTGGGGTCCGGGCTGTCCTTCCGAATTAGCTTTAACAAGGAATCCTCCGAAATCAGGAATGAGTTCGTAAATTTCATGAGCCTTACTGTTCCACCATTTTATAACTTCAGGATCCAGCGGATCGGCAGTTTTGAGTTTTCCAAGTTCGATAGGAGCGCTGAAACGGGCTGTCAGATAAACTTTTATATTATATTTTCTGAATATCTCAGCTATGGCAACAACTTTATCAAGATATTCGCGTGTCAGTATAAGCGCATTTGCATTAACATTCGTCAGGACTGAGCCGTTTATTCCGACTGAAGCATTTGCCCTGGCATAATCTATGTATCTCGGATCGACTGAATCCGGAAGTGCCTTCCAGTCCCAAAGCGACAAGCCTGAATAACCTCGTTCCACGCTCCTGTCGAGGTTATCCCAATGATTCAGAAGCCTGATCCTGGTTTTTGGCGAGCTCACAACTGACAGAGACGAAATATTCCTATGCATCTGAACCAGCCTCAGAAAATGAAATGTGCCATATAACACTCCGGCATCACTGTTTGAGGCTATAACAATTATCCTTCTATGCTTATGCCTGGCATTGATTATTATGAAGCCTTCATCTTTTAATCCCGTGAGCTTTTTTTTCAGATTCAGTGAAGCAATGACTTCTGAATTTTCAGGTGTCCCTGCGACAATTATTCCCTGTTTTCTGAGGGCCGACACCCGGGGGAATTCTGTCCCAAGCATTTGGCTCAAAGCTGTTTTAAGCTCTTCCCCTGCTGCATCCAGCACGGGTGAGGATCCTTCGATCATGTATCCTCTTACATATTTATTGTAATGTGCCAGAAGCTGGGGATCTTTTACCGGGCTGTATCTCATCCATAGTTTATATCCGTCTTCAGCCTGAATCAAGGTGAAGAGGAAAGATGAAATCAAAAGGATTGAAAACCTGCGCATAATATTTGTAAGAGAATTTAATGTTAGATAAAATTATTTGGCCGGAGCGTTGATTCCCTGATGATAAGGTTATGTTTCAGGACCACTAAGCTCAGATCAGCTTTCATTGAGTTCTTCAGTTTGTTGATAAGTGATGTGGCCGCGACCTCTCCGATCTCCCTGGCCGGGTAATCAATGGTTGTAAGGTTAGGGTATATCACCTGGCTGACAGGTTCATTATTAAACCCGGAAATTGCTATATCCTCCGGTATTCTGACGCCGGCTTTCTTCAGTTCAACAATAGCGGCCACGGCAGTTGTATCATTTGAGAAGAATAATCCGTCGGGACGAGGTTTTTTCCTGAGTATTTTTTGAGCCACATCTTTCCCTGCCTGACCGCTCATATCATTTACAAAGAGCATGCCCGGATTATCCTGAAGTCCATTATCGGAAAGCGCCTGCCGGTAACCCCTGTATCGTTCAGAATAAACATTGCGCAGCATACTGCCGCCAATATGAACGATCCTTTTGCAACCCTTTTCTATCAGGTGCCTGGTCGCTTCATATCCTGCTTTATAATTGTCTATTATTATGCTTATGCAATTATGACAGTCAGCTACCCTGTCAAAGAAAACTACAGGAATGCCCCTGTTGAAAAATATATTGAAATGATTCATGTCCTTCGTATCATATGCGAGTGACACAAGCAATCCGTCAACCCGGCTGTTAAAAAGCGTGGAAACGCAGGAGATTTCCTTCTTCCACGATTCCTGCGATTGAGTAATTATCAATCCATATTCATTTTCTGAAGTAACCTTTTCAATTCCGGCTAAAACAGTAGCCATAAAATAACTGCTCAGGCGCGGGACAACCACTCCAATGGTATTCGTGTGCTTCTGCCTTAGATTGCTGGCAAATTTATTCCGACGGTAACCCATTCTATTTGCAACAGCCTGAATCTTTTTTATTGTTTCCTTGCTTATATGAGGATGGTTCTTCAGCCCCCTGCTTACTGTTGAAGGGGATAAGTTCAACTCTTTGGCTACATCATAAATGGTTACTTCCCTGCTGCGGTTCATAGATTTGCATATATCACTACAAATTTATTATAATCCCAGATTATTGGAAATAAAATTTCAATATACATGCAATCGGTTGCAAATATTTGTTAAAAAGCGGAAAAATGTTGTACTTGTGAATTGGTTTGGATACCTTTATAATGGTGATGAAAGATTAAATACCCAAACTAAATCTGAAAGCGATGCAAAATCCTAAGAAACAAACAATCTCCAGAAGAAAATTCCTGGACACCTCAGCAAAAGCGACCCTCTTTTCAGGTGTAGCCATAGCCGGCTTTCCGACAATTATACCGGCACGGGTTATAGGCAAGAATCCTCCAAGCGATAAGATAACTATCGGTTGGATCGGAACAGGCAGGCAGGGTACAGGAGATGTCAGGGGAACACTCAGGTTCGACACTGCACAGTTCGTTGCTGCTGCCGACGTTGATTCAAACAGGGTAGCCATTGGGAAGAAAATGATCGAAGATTTCTATTCCCGGCAAACCGGCAACACTTTTTCGGGGGTAAAGACATACGGAGATTACAAAGAAATGCTGCTTGACAAATCAATTGATGCCGTAATGATAACAACTCCCGACCACTGGCATTCACAGCCTGCAATTGAAGCTGCACTGGCGGGTAAAGATATCTACCTCGAGAAACCAACTTCCCTCACCATCACCGAGGGCAGACTTCTCAGTGACGTTGTCAGGCGTAAAAAGGTTATTCTGCAGGTAGGAACCCAGCAGCGTTCAAGCGCACAGTTCAGGGTTGCTGCAGAACTGGTAAGGAATGGCAGGATCGGAAAACTCCGTACTGTCAAAATTGGCCTTCCCGGAGATCCTGCGGGACCAGAGGCTCCGGAGATGCCGATACCAAAAAACCTGAACTATGACATGTGGCTTGGTTCAACTCCGATGGTTTATTATACTGAGATCAGGGTGCACCCCCAAAACAGCATAAATGACCGCCCGGGATGGCTCAGATGCGAACAGTTCGGCGCTGGTATGATAACAGGATGGGGGCAGCACCATTTCGATTCCGCTGCATGGGGTATGGACACAGAACTCACAGGACCAGTTTCAATTGAAGCTGTGGCAGATTTTCCGAAATCTGGTCTGTGGGATGTTCACGGAGACTTCATGTCTAAAGCAGAATATGCGAACGGAATTACAATGCTTACCAGCGGAGGCTATCCTAACGGTGTCAGATACGAAGGAACCGATGGATGGATCTTTGTTACACGTGGAAACTACAGGGCAACCGAAAGCGATCCGATACCGCAGGGCCAGGATAATCCTCCTCTTACTGCATCTGATCCTAAGGTTCTCACTCCATTAAGCGAAAGTGAAAAACACCTGTATGTCAGCACTAACCATCAGGGTAACTGGCTCGACTGCATTAAATCGCGACAGGAGCCTATCTCTCCGGTTGAAATAGGTCATCGTGCATGCACTGTATGCCTTGTAACTCATATAGCAATGAAGCTTGGCAGAAAACTGAACTGGGATCCAATAAAGGAAAAATTTGTAAAAGACGATGAAGCCAACTCATGGCTTTCGCGCCCGCAAAGAGCTCCTTATGGGACAAATTACATAAAGGGATTATGAGGATATTATTGAAGAGCATCTTGGTTATTCTTGCAGGGGCGATAATCCCGTTGCCCCTGCCCGCCGCCAGGATCACGGCTGTTAAGGTCGGCTCGAAAATAAACATCACAATAGATAATAAGTACTTCACCAGCTATATTTTCTCCGAAGATGAGAAGTACCCGTTCTTCTATCCTGTGAACGGTCCTGTTTCAGGAGGATCGGTAACCTCGATGAGAAACGCCGAATACCCACATCATAGCTCACTTTTCTTCGGTTGTGACCTGGTAAACGGAGGAAATTACTGGCAGGAAGGTCTTGAGCGCGGCAGGATCATTTCTGTAAATGCCCAGATAATAAAAGAAGGCGGCGATACGGTAATTATTACCGATGAGTGCATATGGAGCAGGCCCGGAGCGCTATCGCCTGTCAAGGACACACGCAGATTCACTATCACCTCTCCCTCAGCGACGATGACTCAGATAGATGTTGAAATAACCATGGAAATGCTGATGGATGTGACCATCAAAAAAACCAATCATTCCCTTTTCAGTGCGAGGATGTCTGCAGATCTTTCGGTAAAGAATGGAGGTACAATGATCAATGCAGAAGGACTGCTTGGTGAACCTGGAACTTTTGGAAAAGGTTCTCCGTGGATAGATTTTTATGGCAAACGCGGAAATGCAACCGAGGGTCTTGCTATAATGCAGCATCCGAAAAATCCCTGGTATCCATCGCCATGGTTTACACGCGACTACGGATTCATGTCGCCGACACCTATGTACTGGCCTCTAAACGGAACAGATACTCAGATGAAAAAAGGAGAAACATTGCTGCTCCGATATCGTGTTCTCGTTCATGCAGGCACAGATGTCGAAGCTAATATTGCCGGAGAGTTTGAAAAATATAAGAATCTCAAATAAAATCTGCTCCCCCCTTGAGGGGGGGTTGGGGGGTGTTTTTTTTATGCTCCTCTCTTCCTGTAAATACAATCTTTAAGATCACATAAATTACACGTATAGGGGACCCTCTTTACCTTCTCTCCGATTCCTATGATCCCGCTGACGGATTTTATGGGTTCCATAAGTGCAGATTCCGTGAGCCTGATGCCGCAGAAGTTTTCCGGGAGGAGCCCGAAAAGCTTATGCTGTTCTGAAACACTCCATCCGCAGTAACCCGGGCTGAAACGGTTTGTTATTTTCCTGCCGGATAAAGCAATATCTGCCTCCAGGTCATCCTGCATCAGGTCAGCTACTGCCTCAACAGCTTCGCTTCCAATGACATCATAAATATATCCTTCCAGAAGATCTCCTTCTTTCATGGCTCTGCGGCTTCTTTTTCCAATTTCCTCTCCGGCTGTACAGGCGAACAAAGCGATTGATTCCGATCTTTTAACCTGGCCATAAATGATCTTTCCGATATTGAAGATCATATTACTCATAACGATACTTTTATCAGCATCGTGAAAAGTAATCTTTTCACATATTCGGAACTCAGCCTTAAGATCACAGACTGCTTCAGCTGCCTCCAACAGCCTGTTAACCATGCCGGCGATAGTTTCGTGAGATTCACCTTCCGGGTAACCCAGAAGTCTTTCTATCTGATCAACGGTAAGTTTCAGGCTGCTGAAATCAAATTGAAAGGTCTTTTTAATCATCTTTTAGCTTCTATAGCCGTTGGCGCGGATTTAATGAAGCGAAGCGTAATGTAATCCGTGCCCGGTTGTTCCTGGCACCGATTACAAATCGGCGCCAACATATTAATTTATTAATCCCGATTCGGTTACAATTCTTTCCACAACCTCCTCCCAGCCCAGAGTCATAAGATGTATTCCGTTAATGCCTTTTTTATTCTTAATTGATTCAATTATTTCAAGCGCTATCTGCACACCTTCCTCAGCTTCACCATCACCTGCTTTTTCCATTCTTTTAAGTACTTTATCAGGAAGGTACACACCTGGCACTTTAGTATGCAGAAAACTTGCAATTTTATAGCTTTTCAGAGGACCCACTCCGGCAAGAATGAAAACTTTTTCGAGAACATTTCTTTTATCGAGCTGTTCCAGCCACAGATCAAGCTTTTCCGGTTCATAGATAAGATTTGTCTGAAAGAACTGAGCCCCGGCATTGACTTTCTTCTGGTCCCTGATTGCCTGCAGCTCAGGATCAGAGGCAAAAGGCGATGTTGCTGCACCGATAAAAAGCTTGGGCGGATTCTTTATTTTTCTTCCGTCGAGGTAGATGCCCTCGTCCCTCATTCTTCTGATGATCCACAGCATCTGGATGGAATCAATATCCACAAAATTCATGTCGGAAGAGGGTGATGGACCAATAATTGAATTATCTCCTGTGATGCACAGTATATTTCTTATGCCAAGGCTGTTAGCCCCGATAACATTCGCCTGAAGTCCGGTTCTTGTCATATCCCTGGCAGCTATCTGCAATACAGGTTCAGCATTGAGGTCTTTTGCAACTTTACAGCACGCAAGGCTTGACATTTTTGGAATTGCAGAAGAAGAATCTGTGAAGTTTATTGCGGTCACGTATGGTTTCACCTGCTCTATTTCCCTGACCAGCTTAAGCGAGTTTGCGCTGAGCGGAGGAGATACTTCGGTGGCGATTACGAATTCACCTGCTTTCAGGCGCATTTCGAGGTTGGTAACCGATTCACGGTTCATTGGCGGGTGATAATCTGAATCGCCTCTCCACCAGTCGGGCTGGCGGATCGTCCTGAAGACACTTTCCCAAACCTTGTTATGCTTTTCCTTATCCCGGGAGAGCACTCCCCTAAAGAATTTAAATGTTCCAACATTCCTGACCTGACGGACAACGTCCCCCCATGTCTCGGTTCCCACTTTGCTCCAGTCGAGCGGAGGGAGAACCTCAAGAAGCTTTTCTTCCCTTCCTGTCTTTTGTGATCTCTTATAAATAGCGTACCAGATGCACTTCCTGGTCTGGTCGACATAGCAGTTTTTTTCGGGAGTCACGCCTCCGCACGGGCCGTTTCTCATACCCTTTGGGCATTCCATGGGACAGATGAATGCTGTTTCCTGGAGAAGGCAGTTACCGCACATCCGGCATCCGAAAAGAGGGCCCTTGATTGCCAGTTCTGTCTTTTCCAACAGGCGGCGTGTGAATTTCTCCTTTTTAAAAGGGTAGAAAGCCGGCTGCCATCTGCGGGCAGGTTTAATAGACGACATTGTTACAATTTATTAGAGCTGTCTGCTCTGGAAATATTCTACGAATCTGACGGCAAAATCGTCTCTCCCCAGCACAAGGTCGGTGGCACGTACTGCTGAAGTCACCTTTTCCGGATTGGCGATTGGGCATGTCAGCCCTGCATGAATCGCCAGTGACATGAATGCAGCGTTCAGGGACTCCCTGTCAGGAAGCCCGAATGAAATATTGCTGGCTCCCTGGGTTATATTATGTCCGAGCTTCTGATGCACCAGCCTGATGGTCTCCAGAGTTACCAGGCATGCATTGGGATCAGCGCTTACAGCCATTGCAAGGGGATCGATAACAACATCTTCAGGATTAATTCCATTGCTCACAGCCCTGTCAATTATCTTTTTTGCGATTGATAATCGTTTTTCCGGATCATGTGTTATGCCATCGTCATCCATGCAAAGTCCGATTATTGCAGCACCATATTCTTTTGCGACCGGAAGAAGAGCGTTAAGCGATCTCTCCTCACCGTTCACTGAGTTAATCAGGCATTTGCCTGCTGCAACCTTCAGCGCTGCCTCGATGGCAGCCGGATTTGGAGAATCAAGGCATAAAGGAACGTCAAAATGGTCCTGAAGGACTTTTACAGTTTCGGGCAGCAGCTTAACGTCATCCACACCCGGGAATCCGACGTTGACATCAAGCACATCTGCCCCTGCCTTTATCTGGCTGGCAGCTAGTTCAAGGACAAGATCAAAATTGTTTTCCTGGAGCGTTGAAACCAGCTTTTTTCTTCGTGTCGGATTTATGCTTTCACCAAT
>CAZXAM010000030.1:8661-43807 GCA_964638545.1 uncultured Rikenellaceae bacterium
CCTGGAGCGTTGAAACCAGCTTTTTTCTTCGTGTCGGATTTATGCTTTCACCAATGATGATGACAGGTCCGGATGTATCAATGACTACTTCGGTTGATCTTCCTTTTAGAATTGTTCGCATATTTAAAACTTTAAGACCCCCATCCTAACCAATATAAATTTCCCCCCTTGGGGAGGCCCGAGCGTTAAGTCCCGACATGGTATGTCGGGATAGCGAAGGGGCCAGCCTGTCGCGGGGGGTCGGGTTAAGGGGCAATTAAACAATTTGATTCAGAAATTTTACAGCTCCCTGAGGATCGGGTGAATAGAAGTCCGCATTAATCTTATGACAATAGTCCATTGTAACAGGTGCTCCACCGACAAGGATCGTTGAACTGTTGTAATTTCCCCGTATTGCCTCAACAGTTTTTTTCATATTCTCCATAGTAGTTGTAAGGAGAGCTGAAAGGCCCACTACAGCACCGGGATTATCGTTCATTGCTTTAAGGAATTTCTCGGAATTGACATCAACACCCAGGTCGATGATTTCCCAGCCAGCACCCTCTATCATCATTGCCACCAGGTTCTTTCCTATGTCGTGAAGATCGCCGGAGACCGTTCCGATGATAAATTTTCCTTTTCGTTTTGTTTCGCCCGACTGGAAGAATGGCTTAAGGTGTTTCATTGCGCTGCTCATTGCCTTGGCAGCCATGAGCATCTGGGGAACATATATTACTTTGCGGCTGAATTTATCACCCACGACCGCCATGGCAGGGATGAGTGCCTGTTCAAGGATATCGCCGGGCTTAATACCTTCCTCGAGGGCTTTTTTAGCAATCTCGTCGGCGCCATCCTGTCCTTTCATATCTGGCGGATAGGGAGATATTTTGTCTATTTTTCCGAATTCCACACAACGTGATAGTTGTGTAAGTATCTCGCTCATAATTATTTAGTTTGGTTGGACTTACCCTATTCAAGGTATTGTAAATATACCCTGAAAAATTACATTTCAAATTTAAAATATCTTAAAACTGAGGCCTTCCCTTGTAAATCGTCTTAACTGATTTCCCGTGAAAAAACTACCGATGGCAGATGAAAACTCTTAACTTCTGTCTGATTATTAAAAATCAATTATTTCAAAATATGCAGGTTTGGGATACAGGTTTGTATCGAACAGCAAAGGGTAATTCTTTCTGCCCTGCACCGGAAAATTGTCCAGCCAGGTGTGGTCATCAGCAAGTCCCCAGAAAGTGACTCCGGTCACATCATCCTTAAAAGCTCTGAATTCCTTAAAATATCTCACATAGGCCTGGGTTTGCTGTTGAGCTGCACCGCTGGTATAATCTTTCTCAGTCTCAGAGTCTGAAGTATAGATAGATACATCCAGTTCTGTGATCTGAAGTTTCACTCCTGCTGATTTATATTTGTTGAATGCATCAATTATCAGGGAACTGGCAGGGTAGTTTATATTCCAATGCCCCTGCAGGCCCATTCCATCGACAAGGTTCCTGGCTTTTAGTTTTACCAGCAGATCATAAATTTTGTCTCTTTTTACCGGATTAACTGCCGAGTAATCATTGTAGAAAAGCAGAACATCCGGATCTGCATCCCTGGCAGCATCGAATGCTTCAAAGATAAAGTCCTCCCCGCATATAGAGTACCACTTGGAATTCCTGTAGACGGCAGAGCCATCATCAACAGCTTCGTTGACAACATCCCAGGCATATACTTTTCCTTTAAAATGGTTGACTACTGCAGTAATGTGTGTACGCAGCCTTTGTAAAACAAGTTCTTTGGAAGCGTCAGCTGTTCCATCCTTGAAAATCCATGAAGGCACCTGGTTATGCCAACAGAGACAGTGTCCTCTTACCTTCATGCCATTAGCCTGTGCAAAGGCAACAATCTTATCGGCATTTGTAAAATTGAAGTTCCCTTCTGTCGGCTGCAATGAGGACCATTTCATGTCGTTTTCAGCTGTAATGCTGTTAAAATGACGCTTGATCAGTTTTACCTTTTCCGGATTATCAACAAAGGAGGCGGATATAGCGACACCCATGTCAAAGTATCCGGTGATAGTAAAATAATCCTTAAGACCTTCATCACTCAGGTTGTATTCTTTTATCTTTTTCTCGAGTTCGGTTTCTTCAACCGGAGCATCTTTCTTGCAAGAGTTAGTGACTCCAATTAAAAAAACGTAAACCAGAAGTAAAAGTGTTATTTCTCTTTTCTTTTTCATCATAATGAATGATCCTGTAAACTAAATCTAAATTGCTGACAAGATATATGATAATTAAATAACCTTTACGTATAAAGCAGTTTACTGAAGGATGACTCAGGTAAACATAAAATAAGAGAACTGAGGAGAAGATATTCCTTTCCTCAGTTCTGATTCTAATCCAATCTAACTATTAAAAGTATCCGTAATTTTGCGGCTTCGGATCAGGCGGATTGACATTGTCAACATAAGTCTGAGGTACCGGCCGGAAACGGTGATACTTCTGAATATTACCGCCGGAAGCAGTGTTTACCCAATAATTGGTAGCTTTAATTCTGTTGTACCAGTAATCGGCGCCATAGCGTACATGGAGATCGAAACGGTTCATCTCCCCTGCAGTTTCATGGCCCATTTCGTCGATGTAGAAATCGGTAAGCTGGGTGTCTGAGAAACTGCTCAGGAATGTTGTTGAAACTGTCATATCAGCTTCTGTTGAACTATTCCGGTCAGCATATGTACCTCCGTCATATTTCCAGAAATGAGCACTTTTTGTTTCATTTGCCTTCCATGCAGCGCGTAACCGGACTACATTAAGTGCGGCAGCAGCATTTACCCAATCACCTTTGCGGGCATATGCTTCTGACAGCAAGAGATAAGTTTCTGCCAGACGGAAACGATAGAAGTTCCTGAAACCTCCCTGGTCATTTGTAGCTGCACGCCGGTTATCAAGATATTTGACAAGGGGAGGGAAGCTGTTTGTACAGACATCAAATCCGGAGACATCGGCCCTTATTACAGGTACTTTTACCGATTGCATCGGTATCAGCCAGTATTTTTCCTTTGCACGAGCCAATGCAAGCTTTTCCGCTTTGGTGCCGGGTCCTGGACGCAAACTGACATCTTCAATTGTTAAGAGCATTGCAGTGTCGCCTACATTGTATTTTTGTGCATCTACAGTCATCCCGATGCTTGCAGGATCAAAAGAGCCTGCTGCATTCGAAAAGACAGCCCATTTGTAATTCCGGTTCGCGTTATTACAGTATTCTACCCATACATGCGATTTATAAAGCCTTGAATCGACAAGTTTGCCTAATTTACCTGTTTCATAATTTTTTGCGGCATAAAGGCCGGTTTCAGAATAGTAATAAGGAGTCGGTGCTACACGTCTCCATGGACGGCCGGTCATTAAATCGCGCACAACACCAACATTGCTTCCATGTACAACAGAGGTTCCACTCTCGAGCTTAGTTGTCAGCGGATAATTTTCCAACTGCCCCGTATAATACAGATGCAGCTGGTTGCCATTGCCATTAACATCTGTTGCTGAAGTATTGTTATAGAAATAGGTAGTGGAATTATTAATTGAAAACACTATTTCCGGCCCCATATATTCAGCTGTCAGGCCGGTTTTCGGATTCCATCCCCAGAGTGTTGAGTAGTTGGGCGCCAGTGCGTGATTACTGCCGCTGCCTGCCCCTGGTCCGAATTTACATACCTGGCTGGCGAAGTAAATAACAGAATCGACATCAGTTGCAAGACCTCCACGGTCTTCGTTCATATTTGCATCTGTCTGGTTCTTTGCATATTTGTCGCAATAGCGGAACATATAAGCTTTGGCAAGCAGATGACCTGCTGAACCCTTGCTGGCCCGTCCATAATCGCCTGTTACTTTTCCGCTGGCATCAGCCCAGGGGAGAAGATTCCATGCCTTGAGCGCATCAGAGATCACTTGTGCCCAGACTTGTTTTTGCGGAGAACGTGCAAAATCGGTTTTCGGATAATCCACCGGAGTGGTTACCAGGGGAACATTTCCAAACTGAATAGCAAGTTCATAATAATAATAAGCGCGCAGGAACAGCATTTCCCCCTTGCGTATGGCTTTTTTATCAGAAGCCATATCAGTATTTTTCTCCAGAGTTTGCAGTCCAAGGTTGCACGAGGCAATCCCCCTGTAATTGTTATTCCAGAAACTTGATAAGAGTCCATTCTGGGGGGTCATGGCATTTGAAAGAAACTGGCCGAAAGCATCGCGATGAGAGCCGTCGCCGCTAACCATCCAGATATCGGTACCCAGATCTTCCATGGCATACTGGGTTTCAGAATTTACACACCACCGGGTTTGCTGGTAGCATGCTGCAGTCAACGCATCTAACCCAGCCGCGGTATTATAGTAATTATAGTCAGCGTTAAAGGAATTCTCTTCCAGAAAATCCTGACAGGATAAGCTGAATAAGATCAATCCTGCTAACAATATCTTTAATATTTTCATAGCTTATCTTATTAGAATGTTACATTTAATCCGAACAGGTAGGTCCTCATCGTGAAAGGTGCATCATTATAAGTGCCGATACTCCCTCCGGAACGTGTCTGAGCAATAGCGCCTTCAGGATCGATCCCCTCAAATTTTGTCCACATGTACGGGTCCTGTACCTTGACATAAATCCGTGCACTTTTAATGGACACTTTTTCTAACAGATTTGTAGGCAGAGTATATCCCAGCGTTATATCGGAAAATTTCAGGAAATCACCGTCCCAGTAATACATGGCATCGACGTTAGCAGGCATCTGTATATCCAGCTGAGGCTTCAGGTACTTGGTATCCTGATTTTCAGGAGTCCAGTAATCATTTTTAATACCGTTGTAGCGGCCGATAATCTGAATGCCCGGATTCCAGTAAACCATCTGCCCGAATGATCCATAGAAAAACATATAGAGATCAAATGGACCATACTGTAAAGTACTTGCCAGACTGGCGGACCATTTAGGCATTCTGGAACCAATGATCTTACGGTCGACATCTGTGATCTTGTAGTCACCATTGAGGTCCTGGAGGCGAATCTCGCCAGGTTTATAGTTCATACCGTTAGCAATGAATTTTGCCATCTCATCCATATCTTCCTTGGAAGAACCCCAGACCCTTGGATATGCAAGATATCCGTAATATGTATCAACGGGATAACCTACAAACCAGTTGTTAACAAGATCCTGCGGCAATCCGGTAGCAAGCTTGGTAACCTCCTCCTTGTTGGTTGAGAAAGTCCAGTCTGTTGTCCACTCTAATTTACCTTTGCTGACATTGACAGTACTCAGCGTGATTTCCAGACCCTTGTTGTCTGTTGCTCCAACATTCTGAACTATGCTTGTAAAACCTGAAACACTTGGCAGCGTACGGGTCATCAGCAAGTCATATGTTTGCTGCAAATATAATTCCAGAGCTCCGGAAATACGATTCTTGAGAATGGCAAAGTCGAGACCGACATTGTACTGGGCTGTCTTTTCCCATGACAAATTAGGATTGGAAAGTGAATTGGGAGCGTAACCCATAACGCCGGCTGCCTTATCCCAGTTGTAACGGCTTGAAGTGATTGTTCCTACGGTGCTGTAAGGATTAACGGCCGAGTTGCCGGTCACACCATATCCCAAACGCAGTTTAAGATTGTTGATAAAGGAAATGTTCTTCATGAAATCTTCCTGGTAAATACGCCAGGCCAGCGCCACTGACGGGAAAGCCACCCATTTATGGCCCTCAGCAAGTCGTGAAGAACCATCATACCTTAAAGATGCAGTTAAGAGGTATTTGTCCATGAACGTATAATTGACACGACCGAGCCATGACATCATCGTCCACTGTGTGTAAGAGCTGGTAACAGATTGTGTTGAGGCCGAACCAAGTGAATACCAGAGCTGCGTTTCCATAGGAAGGGCACTTCCGGTTGCACGGGCAGGTTCGGAAATAAACTTCTCACTTGTCTGAACTGCCGTAACACCTATGGAATGAGCCTTGAAAGTTGTATTATACGACAGAATGTTTTCAAATGTCCAGCCATGATCGAAGCCGAAATTCTGGTACGCAAGAGGATTGCCGAAATTTGTCTCCGTAGAATATTTACTGGCAAAATGCTGGTTCTGGGTAACGTTCATGTTATACCCAAAGTTTGCCCTGTACGATAGTCCTTTAAGGAGGTTTACTGTCAGATAAAGGTTTGTCAGCAATCTTTGATTCGTATTCTGATTTTTGACTCCCTCCAGATCGAAGAAAGGATTGGTTGCTAAAGGTTCACCAGCCGGGTTAGGAATAATTCCGAGTGCCGGATCGCCTACTTTGGTAACATCGTTGTCAGGCGAATAAAATGGATTCCCGAGTGGATTGAAGATACTCGAAATACCTTTTCCGCCTCTCCAGTCTGTATACCCGAAATTAATATTTCCGCCCATGGTCATCCTTTTTCCCAGGTCCTGATCAAGGTTTAACCGCAGGGTATACCTTTTACGGAACGACTGAAGCTGAATATCATGAAGGTTCATGTATGAACCGGAAACATAAACTCTTGTTTTGTCTGAACCTCCTCTGATACTGATGGATTGGTTTGTGGAAGAGGCATTGTCGCGATAACCCGCCATCTGCCAGTCGAAACCGCGAAGATTCGAGGGTGTCCATTTCCCATCGACCCATCCCCGCTTTATAGATTCCAGAACGTATGGATCATTGCTGAAATATGTCATGCTCAGGTCTTCATTGTAATCTGGTTCCAGGGAAGCGTACACACTGGTCGGATCGAGTGTGTAACCGCCATTGCCGTCATAAATGTACTTGCGTCCCCCTTCCCTTACATAGTCGGTATATTCGGAAACATTGAATACTTTGCGGAAACGATTGAGGTAGCCCTGGCTGTAGTAGGTGTCGTATTCAACGGTAACCTTACCTGCTTCCCCTTTCTTCGTTGTAACCAGGATCACGCCGTTGGCTCCTCTTGAACCATAAATGGCTGTTGCCGAAGCATCCTTAAGTATCTCAATTGATTCCACGTCGCTGGGATTTATCGTTTCCAATCCGCCTGTTGACGGTATCCCATCAATGACGAACAGGGGATCGTTGGAAGCAGTGACAGAACGGTTCCCGCGCACACGGATAGTAGAGCTGGAGTTAACCAGGTTCCCTGATGCTATAAGAACTCCCGCGGTTTTTCCCATAAGGGCTTTTTGAATCGTTGTCGGAGCAGTTTTCATGAGTTCCTCTGCCTTTACCGATGAAACAGATCCGGTAAGATCCCTCTTCCTCACAGTTCCATAACCCACCACCACTACTTCATCAAGCCCTGTAACACTTTCTGTCAGGGTTACATCAATGACACTCTGACTGCCAACTGCGACCTCCTGTGGTTCGAATCCGATAAATGAAAAGGTCAGAATGGCACCAGGTGAAACCGAAATAATATATTTTCCGCTGACATCGGTCAGAACACCTGTAGTTGTGCCCTTTACGAGTACGTTGACTCCGGGCATCGGTGTGCCTTTGGAGTCAAATATACGGCCAGTGATAGTCCTCTGCTGCAAATCGTCTGTTGAAGGATTTGCAGAAGACGAACCTGAAACCTGGATTATTCCGCATGATAACAGAAAGCAAAATAATCCAAATGTCAGCATGATCCGTTTCAGGCATTTTTGAAGCGAAATGCGTCTTAAAAGTTTTTGTACCATAGATTTGGATTTAAGGGTTAAGTAAATTTGATTTATTCCAGGAGTATCATAAAAATTAACTTCTGGTTACAGGAGATAGCCAGGCTTCTCCTGTTAATATATGCTGGCTTTATTTCATAGGCATAACCTTTTGAAAGTAACTACTTAATATATCCGGAATAACGTTGAAAACATTTCAGTGGTCAGGGTCTCTGTATCAAAATTAAAACGATTATTTTGAATTAGCAATCGATTGCATAGAATATTTTTTGAAAAAAACTTAAAATAATTGCCTGGGTCAGCATTCCATGAAAGCAGAGACATATGTTTTATATAATTCCTGAAAAAGATGTATATATTACAAAATAGATTTACTTTGTCAATTGATATTTGTTTCGTAGATGTCCTCAAGAATCTATTCCATACTCACAATACCGGTCTTTGGATTTCTTTATATCTACACAGCAGTAGGTGTTCTGTTTGTCATTCCCCTGTGTTACCTGAATGCAAGGAAGCCGGTCCAGATAATGGTCAAATACTGGGCTAAATCGGTATTTCTTATAATGTTCAAAAGACTGAAGATAGAAGGCAGGGAAAACCTCGACAGAAAAGGCAAATATATACTCATGGCCAACCACTCAAGTCTTTTTGATATCGTCGCTATAGTTTCATTCTATCCGGAAGTGGCATGGTTCGGGCATGAACGTCTCATGAAGGTCCCGGTTTTCAGGCGTTATCTCAAGCTTATCAATTATATACCTTTTAAAGCGCCTACAGTTACAAATACCCGCCACATGCTTGAAGAACTGGTTGAAAAGACCCGTGACAGGTCCATTGCAATATTTCCTGAAGGCACGCGTACAATGAACGGAAAGATAAGCCCATTTTACAGAGGCTTTATCTACTTGCTGCGGACAACGGATATCGGTGTAATGCCTATTACCCTTAATGGTTTCTATGATCTCAAACCCAAAAACAGGTTTTATATCGATTTCGGATCCAGGCTGGGAGTGAAAATTCATAAACCCATTCCAAAAGATGAGCTGGTTGGCAAGAGTGACGAAGAAATATTGGATGTGGTTAAAAACGTAATTGAATCAGCATATTGTTAAAATTATTTTATGTTAAATCAACTCCTTTGTGATCCTTCGTGTAATCCTTAGTGATACTTTGTGGTAAAATTATTTAACCACGAAGAGCACAAAGGTCATCACAAAGTCTCACAAAGGTAAAACCTACTTGAGATGGTTGAGGCTAAACCGGAAAAATGGATTTTCATCGTAAACCCGATTGCAGGCAACGGTTTTGCAAAAACGCTCGTTCCGGAAATAGAAAGTATGATCGCCAGACATGGCATCGATGGAGAGATAACCTTCACGGAACGTATCGGCCATGCAACTGAACTTTCGGAATACTACTACCAAAAAGGTTACAGATATATTATAAGCGTGAGCGGAGATGGAACACTTAACGAAATGGCCAGACCGCTGATAAACAAAAAAGATGTTGTCGTGGGGATAATTCCTGCAGGAACCGGCAATGATTTCATCCAGATCCTTGGATTCCCGGGCAGGTTCGGAGAGAAGGAATGGGATATTTTCTTCAGGAAAAACATTATCTCTCTGGATGCGGGAGTGGTGAATGAAAAGATCTTTCTCAACGGCATGGGCCTTGGATTTGACGCCCAGGTTGCTGCTGAAAATTTTACAGAGACCGGCGAGGTTAAAAAAGGAGGCCCTTTTAAGTATATCTTCCAGATACTTAAAGTTCTCCTGTTCTTCAGGGAGAAAAGAATGAAAGTGCTCAGTGAAGGCGATAATCAGGAAACCGATTGCTTTATCAATACTATTTCAATAGGCAGAAGATTTGCCGGAAGCTTTTTCCTGACTCCAAAAGCGCTGGCAAACGATGGATTGCTGGATGTCTGCTCCATAAAGAAGCTTAAGCTCCTCCAAAGATTCAACCTTCTCCTTAAAGTTCCCAAAGGAGAACATATTACAGATAAAAAGGTTAATTACTTTCAGACCCCGGCACTCGAAATTGAATTCTCCGAAAAGGTACCGTTCCATGTGGACGGGGAATTGAACTTTTCAAAAAGCTTCAAAGTCAAGATCATCCCCGAAGCTCTCAATATCATTTATAACCCGGATGGAAACCACTTCTTCAAAAGAGGGTAAAAGCTATTTTGCGTTTTTTGATCTCGACCATACTCTTATAAGTGCAGTAAGCGGATCAGAGCTTGTTAAGGGAGCCTATCAGAAAAGCCTGCTGAACAAAGCTGATCTCCTGAACGCCATTTATTTGTCGCTTCTATACAAATTCAGGCTTGTTGACCCGGTAATAGCGATCAGCAAAATGGGCCGCTGGGTGAAAGGCGTTTCTGTCAAGGATCTCGAAAAGCTCTGTTCATGGGTTACCCGGGAAGTTCTTATTCCATCATTATATAACGAAGCCCGGGAAGAAATCAGGATACATATAAATAAGAATGCAGGACTTGTTATCCTTTCCTCCACACTGGCGCCTGTTGCAAACATAATGTCAGAATACCTGGGAATGGATGATAACCTTTGTTCGGAACTTGAAGCTGCAAACGGGATCCTGACCGGCCGCCCTGTCGGAGCCTTCTGCTTCGGGGAAGAAAAGGCTGTGAGAATGAAGCAGTACTGTGAAAAAAATAACAGTAGGTTGGAGGATGCCTGGTATTACGGAGATTCAATATCGGACCTGCCTGCTTTGAGTATCGTTGGTCATCCTGTTTGCATAAATCCTGGAAAAAAGCTGGAAAGGGTTGCAAGGAAAAATGGCTGGAAAATATATTACTGGAAATAAAGAATTATAACTCCTTTGTGTTCTTTGTGAATTTACTTTGTGTTCTTAGTGTTTAAAAAGATTTCTTAACCACTAAGTAACACGAAGTACACACGAAGGGCACTAAGTAAGAAGCAATAAAAATGAAAATCTCCGCTAGCGCGGATTTGCAATCCGTGCTTCTCGAATATGTTGAACAGGCACGGATTATAAATCCGCGCCAGCGTATCTCAGGACTGATATTGATTCTTCTTCTGCTGCTGCTCATGCCATTAATCGCCGGGAACAATGCAGTGGCAGGTTCTCCTGTGTCTCAAAGACAAAAACAGAAAAAAAACAAAACGCTGAATATCCTTACAATCGGCGACTCGAACGGAGCACTGCCATACGGATGGGTCTACCAGCTGAAGCAGATAAGGGCGAACGACACAATATTCAATATTTCCATTTCCGGCAATACTATAGGCTTCAACAACAACGGCAGAAGCTCCCTCAATACTCTGTCGAATATCGGAAATCACATGGATGAAGCCTATGCAAAGCTCGGGAAGATCGACCGGATAATATTAATGATCGGAACAAACGACTGCAAGGCAGTTTTCAGGGATTCTCTTTATGCGGTTCCCGGGAACATGAAAAAACTGATTGCCCGAATTAAACAGATTGAACGCATGCATAATAACAAACCTCTGATATACATAGTATCACCACCTCCATTCGGTCCGGATGAACTGGTTGGTGAAAAGTATGCAGGCGGCATGGAACGCGTTTCTCTGCTCAATAAACAGCTCCAGGTGGTTGCGAAAGAAGAATCAGTGTACTTTATAAATACATGCGATATCCTTTCCCCTGTCTTCAAACAGCTTACATCCGATGGCGTTCATCTTAATGCCGACGGACAGAAAATGATTGCGCTGATAATTCAGGGATATTTAAAATATTGAACTATGGCAGATAGAGTCATTCGTACAGCATTTGCAGGATCAGGTTTTGCAGCAAGGTTTCATTTTGAAGCCCTGTTGCGGCTTCATTCTGTTAGACCTGAGATTACCGGCGCCTTCTCTCCTACTACTGAGAAACTGAAGCAATTCACAGACCAACGAAAGATCAGGGCATTCACAAGCACTGAAGAGATGATCGACAATGCGGATGTAGTTCATGTCTGCACGCCTCCCTCAACCCACGAACCAATTGTTATTGCAGCGCTGGAAAAGGAGAGGCATGTAATAGTCGAAAAACCATTCACCGGTTATTTCGGGAATGGCAGCAATGATTTCAGCGGAGATACTTTCCCGAGGGAAAAAGGACTCGAACTTGCTCTGGAAAGCATAAAAAGGATGCTCGAAGCCGAGAAAAAAAGCAAAGGCAGGATCATGTACGCAGAAAACTGGATATATGCTCCATCCGTGATTAAGGAAAGAGAAATGCTGGAAAAGACCGGAGCTCAGATACTCTGGATACATGGTGAAGAATCACATTCCGGTTCACATTCACTTTCCTATGGACAGTGGAAATTTTCTGGCGGGGGTTCAATGATCGGCAAAGGATGCCATCCACTTTCAGCTGCCCTGTATTTCAAACAGGCTGAGGGCAAAATAAGAGACGGGAAGCCAATAAGGCCTGCAGCCATTTCTGCCCGTACACATGCTGTAACAAGAATGCCGGGGTACCGCGATCAGGGTCATCTCCGGACAACATACACGGATATCGAAGACTTTGCCCAATTGCATGTGATCTTTGAAGATGGCACGTTCGCAGATATATTTGCCAGTGAACTGGTGCTTGGAGGTGTTCATAACTGGATAGAAGTCAATACCAACAACCATCGTACTATCTGCAACATCAATCCCAACAACGCAATGCAGACGTACACCCCTGATGAAAGGCATTTTAAAGATGTCTACATTGTCGAGAAGACAGAGACAAAGCAGGGCTGGTCTTCAGTTTCTCCCGACGAAGGATGGTTCACAGGTTATCAGCATGAGATGGAAGCCTTCTACAGGACCATCGCATTCGGCGATCCGATTGAAAGCGACAGCCGGCTGGCTGCCGATGTTATTGCAACCATCTATGCAGGGTATCTTTCAGCAGAACGAAGAGGCGATGAGGTTGAAGTTACTTTGATATAAAGGACTTATAGAATAATACGTAACCTCCCCCCCGGATTTTTCCACGCTTCACAATCCGGGTGTTTTTACATCTTAATAATTCTATGAGGCTGTTTGATGGGATTTATTAAATGATCCTGAAATTCTCGTAGAAGGTGTTTATGCCAAGGTATTTCTTCAAAAATAATTTACCCTTGTATTTCAAATTCGGTTTGTTATATGAAATATCGTGTTCGAAATTCCAGTTTTTCCGCCTGATATGTTCTTCCATCACGGCAGGATGTGTTCCATCAAAGAGTTTCAGTGCATCTATGGATGAATAGTCAAACTCCTCCCGGCCCTTACCTGCATTCTGTATCCACTTTACATTCTCATAAAAATTCGAGGCATTCCTGATTTTGTCCAGCATCACCTCCGGTTTTTTAACCCATCCATAGTGGTAAACATATGCATCTACAGGCTTCACATCAAGCTTTTTGTTGTCATCCTTTCTGAAACCCTGGGCATCCCTGTAGGAATATATTGACTTATTGTTTCTTATCACTCTTATTTCATTCCTGTACCATCGCTGTGAAATGCCCACATAATCGTATGAGCCATAGAAATGGAGGTATTTGAAAAGCAGTCCGTCAACCCGTCTGTCATCCTTCCATTTTTCCATTGCAGCCCTGATGGTGTCAAGGTATTTCTCGTGAATCACTTCATCGCCCTGGATATAGAAAGCCCAGTCTGAACCATCGGGGACAGCCCCGAAAGCTTTGTTGGTTTCTGAAGCAAAAACCCTACCGCCTGTTTTCATTTCGGGAGAATCGTCCCATACTGTGTTGATTATTTTGACCTTTTTATTGTCAATCGACTGAATGAGTCCCCGGGTATCGTCGTCCGAATTGCCCACAGCTACAACAAAATCGTCGCACAACGGCATGATTGATTTAATAGCTTCAACAACAGGATAATCGAATTTTACGGCATTCCGTATAAACGTGAAACCAGTGACTTTCATGAAAGAGGCTTTAAGATTTTAATACCAGGTATGCAAATTTATGCAAAAAGATACGACATTTGATTCAAATTGAACAGTCAATTAAAACTCAGGAATGATTATTCGGGAACAAAAGGTTAAACCACTCCTAATATTCTGTTTCAGTATTGTACTGGCCCTGGCTTCCATCCCTTTTTCTTTCTCCCAGGAAACAGCTAAAACAATTATAAAAGGCTCTGTAACTGATGCATTGACAGGAGAGTCCCTTCCATATGTTTCCGTTTACCTTAAGGGCACAACGGTCGGGACACTTACGGATACCAGGGGCAAATATGCAATTGAGACGACCGCTAAGTCAACCACAATCGTCTTTTCCTTTGTAGGATACCAGACCGAGACAAGGATTATTTCTCCCGGAAAAGAACAGACTTTAAATATCACTCTTGCACTTTCCTCGATCGCGCTGGAGGAGGTAATAGTGAAACCGGCAAAAAGGGAATACAGAAACAGGGATAATCCTGCTGTGGAGCTTATTAACAGGGTAATTGAAAGAAAAGATTACAACAGACCTGAAACAGCTGATTTCCTTGAATACAAAAAATATGAAAAAATCCAGTTTGCACTGAGCAATGTAAGCGAGAAACTAACATCAAAAGGTTCGCAAGGCAAGCTTGGATTATTATTTGGAAATATAGACACAACCCGCCGGGTAGGCAATCATATTCTTCCCGTCTTCATAAAAGAAACCCTTTCAGAGCACTATTTCCGGAAAGAGCCTCCGGCTGTCAAAGATGTGACGATTGCAGATAAAACAATCAATCTCGAGGAGTATCTCGACAGAAAAGGCCTCACAGCCTACCTGAACTACCTTTATCAGGATGTTAATATATATGACAACGAGATCCTTTTTCTCACAAGCAAATTTCTGAGTCCCGTGGCTCAGACAGCTCCCCTTTTCTACAGGTATTTTATTGTTGACACCCTTCCGGTAAGCGACCTTAAATGCATCAGGCTTTTCTTTGAACCGCGCAGCAAGACCGACTTCCTGTTCCACGGCAATATTTATGTGGCTCTCGACAGCTCATATGCAGTAAAGCGGATCGATATGGGAATAAACGAAAATATAAATATCGACTGGATCCAGGATATAATTATCATGCAGGATTTCGACCGCTCCGACAGAAAAGGATGGCTGCTGTCGAAGGAAGAGATTTCCATAGATGTCGGAGTTTCAAAAACTTCATTGGGGCTGTTCGGCCAGCGAACTTCATATTTCAAGGACTATAAGATCAATGAACCAATCAGCGATTTCATTCTAAGGGGACCTGAAAAGACAGAAAGAATTGATCCCGGATCAGGAGGACCGGGATACTGGGAATCAAACAGGTTTGTTCCTCTGACAAATAATGAGCTTCAGATATATACCACAATTGACTCACTTAAACAGCTGCCTGCCTTCAGGCGAAGAATGAATTTCGTTCTGTTCCTTACATCGGGTTATCTTGACCTTGGTAAAATAGAGCTTGGCCCCTCAAGTAGTTTTTACAGCTATAATTATGTCGAGGGGCAGAGGTTCAGGATTGGATTAAGAACATCTCCCGACCTCAGCAAAAAAATCACTCTTGAAGGCTACGGCGCTTTCGGATTGAAAGATCTCGATTTCAAGTATTACGGAGCGGCAACATGGTCCTTTACACCCCGGTCAATATACCAGTTCCCGGTTAAATCGCTGAAGATAAGCTACCAGAAAGACATTAAGATACCGGGTCAGGAGCTTCAGCTGATCCAGCCCGACAATCTCTTTTTCTCACTGAAGAGAGGTGTGAGCGACAAATATGTTATGAACAGAACATTCAGGATAGAGCATCTTAACGAATATGAAAATCATTTCTCCTACCTCGCCGGATACAGCTTTACAAGACAGCAGCCCACAGGCAATTTATGGTATAACACCGAGGTTTACGGACCAGGACAAGGGCAGATAGATTTTCTTGATATATCCGAACTCTATGTAAATCTGCGCTATGCTCCAAATGAGACTTTCTATGAGGGAAAAGTCTGGAGAACAGTTTATCCCAGCCTGAAGCCTGTCTACAACCTGAAAATCTCCGGCGGATCAAAATCTGTTTTCAGCGATTTCGATTATCTGAGGCTGCAGCTGAATATTACCAGAAGATATTATGTTTCCATACTTGGATATACCGACATCACGCTGGAAGCAGGAAAAGTATTCGGAACAGTGCCATTTCCTTTATCGTTCGTGCACAGGGCAAACCAGACGTACGGATACCAGAAACAATCATACAACCTTATGAACTTCATGGAGTTTGTAAGCGACCGGTATGTCGCCTTCAATGTCGATTACTGTTTTAATGGTTTTATATTCAATAAAATACCACTCCTCAGGGAACTTAAGCTGAGGGAATGGGTCACATTTAAAGTCTTATACGGAGGCCTTTCTGATAAAAATACACCACAACCTGGTTTTTCTGACGGGCTTTACCAGTTCCCTGTTGACGATGAAAATAATCTGCTGATGTATACCCTTGAGAAGAAACCTTATATCGAAGCCAGCGTCGGGATCGCAAATATATTTAATCTTTTACGGGTTGATCTTATAAAAAGGTTCTCCTACCTCAGCAATCCTAATGTCAACGAGCTGGGAGTACGGATAATAATTAAAATTGACATTTAAAACCGCATATAGAAAATCTGAGACAGATGAACCTATTGCGAGGAAATTACAATACTTTATTCTCCCTTTCAGCTCATTTGATGTAACCAGGATACTGATGGGTTCTGCAAAAGGCATGGAAAAGATAAAACCATTTTTAAAACGGCGTTATTTCCTTGCTTGTGCCGTTTTTATTTTTTCAAGCAGTTCCTCTGTTGATTTGACATTTTCACCAGCCTTTTTACCGATACTTATCGCAAGGTTTGCATTCCGTTCAGCCTCCGTATAGTTTTTATTCTTGTAAAGCAATGCGGCGTATGTATCTACATATGCATACTGCGAATCATTTTCAAGAGTTTTTTTCATCCATCCGCACGCTGCTGAAATAATTTCAGGATCATCGCATTTTTCATAGATCGCCCAACAGTATGAATTTATTGTACCAGCATTTTCAAAACCTTTTTTCTCAAGATAGGGCTTAAACTCCTGCGTAAAGCTTTTCCAGTCATTAAGCCCCGAATAATAGGTAAGTTTAAATGATTGGATGGTTTCTTCCTTATCTGAGGTGAGATATTTATCTGCATCTTTCAGACAATCGGCAAACTTGCTTCCGTCCTTATTCTTAATGGCATTATTAAGCCTGGAATAAAGGATCGCATTTACTTTATCATCAACCTCGGGGCCATAGAGTTTGGAGTATTTGTCTATATTGTTCAGAAAATGCTGTTCGTATTTTTCACCACCTCCGCATATTGAAAACACACTCCAGCTTATCTCATCGAAAAGATCTTTTTGCTGATCGAGAAATCCTGCAACAATTTTCTCCTCCGGCCACTTACGCTTGCCATTTCCTGCAAAGGCATCTTTATAAAACTGCGGAAAATCAAGATCGACCTTATCAGAAATACCCTTTAAGCTGTATTGTGAGCCAGTATCCATTGCTTTGTCCAGAATTTTAAGATATGCCGCTGGTTCTGAATAACCCTTAATGCGATATATCAGCTGACCCTTTGAATTAAAGATCAGGGCTGTTGGGAAAGCGTTTACTCGATACTTCATGGCAAGATTAATTCCATAATCTTTTTCCATATCTATTTTTACAGAAACAAAGTTCGCGTTCATAATTTCCGCGACTTTTGCATTACTGAAAGTATTTTGGTCCAGTACTTTGCACCAGCCACACCATTCGGTATAGCAATCGACAAACAGGTACTTATTCTCAGATCTGGCTTTTGCTATAACGTCTGCCCATTTACCGTCGATAAAATTCACAGATTGCCCATTCAGGTAACCGACCGTAAATAAAATAATTGCTACTGACAGAATTCCTTTCTTCATCCTGATTAATATTAATTCATACTATTTATTTTTCTTGTGATAATATCAAAGTTACATTTTGTTTCATCACAAGTCAAGTGTTTCTTAAACCTTATATTTATGCCTGCAAAAAGCTCTCGCCCCGGACCTGGTTGATACGAATTACCTTCAGGATCAGGTTCTGTAAAAGTCATGTATTTTCTTGCTGTCAGATTGCAGCCGGAGTTGTCAGAAGGTGATGAAAATGTGGTCCCGTAATGTGACCAGGGTCAGTCCCCGGTAAGCCCCCTCAAAGTTTCACCTGAACCCCGTTGATCGTTGTATTTGTAAATTTCAGTCCTTCAACCAGTCCGATGACCCTGTTGTTTTCACTGACGTTTGTCCATTCACAGTCGAGCAGGTTGATGTTATGGATATTTGTCTGATCCTGATATCCTGTAATGAAAACACCATACCGGCTCTGCTGGCTCTTAACCCTGTCGAGATAAACATTCCTGACAAACGGTGGAAAATCCCTGGTGCACTTTTCCCCCGGCTCATAGGTGAGATCTATCAGCAATACGGCTTCGCGGCACTGCCCGACATTTACATTACGTACGTATATGTTTTCAACGACTCCCCCGCGGCAGTTGTTAGTCTTTATCCTGATAACCCTGTCGAGCGAAGGGCTGTTCATCTCGCAGTTCTCCACGAACAGGTTTCTGTAACCTCCCGAGATCTCACTGCCGATCACTACACCCCCATGTCCA
This sequence comes from uncultured Rikenellaceae bacterium, assembly GCA_964638545.1. Lineage (GTDB taxonomy): Bacteria > Bacteroidota > Bacteroidia > Bacteroidales > VadinHA17 > LD21. The sequence goes on from CAZXAM010000030.1 coordinate 26,951, forward strand.
TTCTCCATATGACAGCCGCGCACGATTATATTTTCGCTGGGAATATTCCATTTACGGCCGTCATTATTGCGGCCCGCCTTTATAGCAATACAATCGTCGCCTGTATCGAAGAAACACCCTTCGATAAGAACGTTTTTACACGATTCCGGATCGCATCCGTCGCCGTTGGGAGCACCTTCTGTCCTTATTGTGACTCCTCTGACCGTTAAATTTTCGCATAACAGAGGGTGAATTGTCCAGAAGGCGGGACGCAGGAGGGTGACATCCTGAATCAGTATTCTTTTGCATTTATATAGATTGATCAGCTGTGGTCTCATGTTATCGCCGGGACCCAGTATACGTTTTTCCACTGGAACGTTCTTTTCATTCCAGTCCATTAACAGCGGTCTCCCCCTTAGCTCCTTTCCGGGCTCTGCTGAAAGCCTCATCATGCCCCACCAATTCTCCCTGGATGCGCCCCCGTCGATTGTTCCTTTGCCTGTTATTGCAATGTTTTCCTGCCCGAAGGCATATATCATCGGAGAAGTGTTGTAGCAGTCCATTCCTTCCCAGCGGGTAAGCACCGTGGGATATTTGGTTATATCGGAAGTAAACAGAAGCGTCGCCCCTTCTTCGAGGTGAAGGTTCACCTTGCTTTTAAGGACCACCGGACCTGTGTGCCAAATTCCCTTCGGAATCAGAACAGTGCCGCCGCCATTCCTGCTGCATAAATCAATAGTTAAATTAATGGCCTTGTCGTTAAGAAACCCCGAATCGTTGGCAACAGCTCCGTGATCTGCAATGCTGTAAGTTTTTTTCTTAAAACCCGGAGCTTTGATCTGTTTCTGTATTTTGGGGTAAACTTTTTTCCAGGCTGTGTTTGCATCATACGTTTCAGCAGCGAAACCTGATATAAAAAGTACAGCCAGTACAAATGCAGGGATTCGCAGATTTTTCATCATTACCAGTTTAAGGGGTTAATTCCTGTCATTCGATCTGAATGAGGTTTCAGATATTCTCTTCATCAAATATAGTGATTTCTCATTGAAGATGAAGAACGAATAAACAGCATAGCGCCTGTGTTATAAATATTAAAACCCAGAGCAGCCGTAACACAACACACAATGAAATTCAAATTTTTTTACTAGTCACTGCCGGAAGCGATCAGCAGCTCCTGAACCATCCTTGTGACGCTTCTGAAATCTATCTTTCCGGTGCTCATCATCGGCAGCTCCTTAATAATGATAAACTCCCTTGGTAAAGCTATAACCGGTAATTCATCCATCAGCATCCTGAGTATATGAGTCTTATTTACCTCAGCCGATACAGTTGCTACAATATATGAGCCTCTTTTCAGGTCCGGGACTTCAACAACACAACAGGAGACTCCTTCAGGAAGCAGTTTTTCAAGAATATTCTCAACTTTAACCAATGAGACCATTTCTCCCCCAACCTTTGCAAATCTTTTAAAACGACCTGCATGCCAGAGGAAGCCATCTTTGTCAAGGAATCCCATGTCGCCGGTATTGTACCAGCCTTCGGAAAGGACTTCAGCAGTCAGGTCCGGGTCATCAAAATATCCTTTCATTACAGAGTCACCTTTTACCATGATCTTTCCTACTTCCCTGACAGCGCACTCTTTGCCCGTTTCAAAATTCTCAATCCTTACCTGCAATCTGGGCAGAACTTTACCTGTGCTGCCTGGCCTGTTAAATTCCTGAGAGTTGACCGATATTACCGGAGATGTTTCGGTAGCTCCATAACCCTCAAGCAGAGTAACTCCGTGCTTTTTCAAATAGCCTTCCCTGAGGGCATCAGGACATTTATCTGCTCCCGCCACCATGAGCCGCAGAGACTTGAAATCTCCGGGCTCGGATTTGTTCAGATAACCCCAAAAGAAACTAGGCGTACCAACCATGATAGTGGGCTTCTCATCACGTGCTATTTTGCTGATAGTCTGGAAATCGAGAGGATTGGGATACGACACCATTGTCATACCATAATAGAATGTCACCCAGAGATTCACTGTCAGCCCGAAAACATGGAAAAATACAAGATTTGCCAGAATGATATCCGATCCGCTAATATGTATATACTCTCCGAAGCTTTCAATATTCGATGCAATATTACGGTGGGAAAGCTGGACTGCTTTGGGATCTTTTTCACTTCCGCTGGTAAACAAAATAACAGCAGTGTCATTTTCGTTCCCTTTGTGGACCATATTAAAGATCAGGTTGACAGGGAGTTTCGATTTCAGGGCGGCTTTCAGCTTATCGCCGGTTGTAACCCCTGCCATTATATCTTCAATCAGTACCATCCCGTCAATCAGTGGACAGTTGATCTTTTCCAGCAGGGCTTTTGAAGTTATTATGGTTCTGAATTTGCATTTTTTCTGAGCATACTTTGCATTGGCTTCGGCTCCCGTTGAATAGTTTATCATCACAGGGATTCTTCCGCTCATAAGGGCTGCGACTGAAGCCAGCGCACAACCAGCTGAAGTTGGGATCATGATGCCTATGAATCCCTTTTCGTATTTCTGAAATTTGGAGCTCAGGATAAGAGCTCCGATAAGTGCCCGTGAATAAGTGACATTCTTCCCGGTGGCTTTATCAATAACCGCCATCTTTCCGGCATGCTTCTTCGCCATACGGACAAATTGCTGATGAAGTATCATGACAATAGTATTAATTGCTTCTTTAATAATAAGATTTGCGTTCCAATATAAGTAAATTATATTACGCCGCAATCAGCAATTAAAAATATTCGAAAATAATTGACATTTTTTATACTTCGGGAATCCCTGATCTATTGTCTTTTAACCGGTTTACTTAGAAAGTCTGTAAAAATGAAATATCATCCGGTCGAAATTTTATGATCAAAGCTCGGCTTAGAGGAATTTAATTATCTTCAGACAACTTATAATCCTGCCTGGTTTCACATGAACTCAGAATGTTTTGTTTGATGAGGTGCTTATTATTGATTATCGTGTAGAACTCCTTAATGTATCTCAGTTTTTCTTTTCTTTCGTACCTGGAGATATGCTCCTGTGCGTTTACAACTGATTCGAACATGGGCCTTAATTCTCTGTAAAATTCAAAGACCTTCTGGTATTCCTCATCGGTGAAGCAGATGCCCTTGTATATTCTTCTGTCAGCAATCGGGTAATTAAAATCTCCTTTCGGTTTTGTATAACCGGCGTTTACAAACATTGAAAAATCAAAGTCATATGACAGTGCAAAAAAACCTCCTGTCGAATCTTTTTCCTGCATTATAACAGTGTTCTTTCTCGATGTAACCCACCAGTCTTTATTTCCGATAAGATACTGGAAGAAAGAGAGTTTTATGTAGTTGTCCCTGTTAACATCAAAAGGAGTAATGAACTTGTTTATCGGAATCAGGTTGTTTCTTTCGGCAACATGATCCTTATCTTCAAGGAAGAAACTGTATCTTTTAAAAACGACCTTATTGGTACCTGTATCAAAGTAAAGTATCCTTGCCAGTCTTACCCTGAAGCTTAAATCTGTGACAATATTGTACATTTTGTAAACAATGTATTCGTCAATAAGGTCCTCGTCTGTCTGGCATGGCGTTACAAGCTTAAGCTTATCCTGATTCTCAAACAGAGTGTTCTTCACATCGCTCTTATTGAAATCAATGAATAGCGGAGGAAAACTGCAATTCTCAGGTTTCAGCCGAAAATTGCCTCTTGCCATTACCTTGACGCCGAGGATGAACCTTTCACCGGATTCAGAGAGATATATAAGCTCCCCGCTGTGATACTGAGGATTTCCCTCACGTTCTTTCTGGATTGCCGAGAAATCGGACCTCAGTTCAAGTTCGATTATTTCTTCTGATCTGAAGAGGGTGTCTGCAGCAATTGCTTCAGCGGGAAATGTAAACAAAAATGTGAGGAATGCCAGGCTTGAGATCTTAAGGATAATGATTTTTAGTTTGTATATGTTATTCATATTGATTTATATTTTATATTTCTGCCGCCATTTCGGGAGAGTATTGGTTATCTCTCTTTTTCAGGCTTATAAAAAACAAATAACACAGCATCCTTGTTCAGTCGACATAATGATAAAAGAAAATAAAATGCTAATCCTCTCACGGATACTGAATGCCGTAGATGGAAGAAACAGTATCTCATTCAACAAAACAGTAATATCATTTGTTATCAAAAGTAATGATACTTTTTACAATCATAGGAGCGGACAATATTTTTTGATCCGGAAATGAAGAAAGAGCTTTTATACCTGGTGATCGGATTATTTATTAATCTTAATCTGTCTGCTCAGACCCCTCATGCTGCAACCGACAGCCTGATAAATGACGGACCTTTTGTTTTTTTTGCCGGTAATAAGCTTAAGGTAATGTGGATCGAGAATAATTTAAAGAGGGGACAATATATATCCGCGGATAACTTCAATGAATTCAACGACAGGTTCAGTCTGCCGGTCAGTTATCATGATCTCTGGACAACTTCAACCTTAAAACCGAAAAGCAGACAAAATTACTCCCGTGTGGATAGCATTGGAGTAATAACTGATATTCATGGAGAGTTCGACACGTATATTAAACTCTTAAAATCAACAGGCATTATTGATGAAAACCTGAACTGGAAATTCGGCAGAGGACATTTAGTTGTGGTCGGTGATATTTTTGACAGGGGAGACATGGTAAATGAGGTACTCTGGCACCTTTTTGGACTGGAGAAACAGGCTGAAAAAGCAGGAGGAATGGTTCATGTAATGCTTGGGAACCATGAATTCATGGTTTTGCGCAAGGACCTGAGCTATGTTAATCCAAAGTATTCGGAAACCGAATCGATCTCAAAGATCAGGTACTATGATCAGTATTCAGAGAATACCGTAATGGGTAAATGGCTGCGGTCAAAACCTGTTATTATCACAATAAACAATATCATTTTTGTCCATGCAGGTATTTCAATGGAAATGGTTCAGAGAAATCTTACTGTTGAAGATATAAACCGTAAATTTTCCGATAATATCCTTGGTAAAAAGCTCAAGAAGTTAAATTTTGATGAAGAACTTCTTTTCTTAAATGAAACCAATGGTCCTCTCTGGTACAGGGGTTACTTTCATGACACCACATTCTGTGAAAGTAAAATAGATTCTATACTTGCATTCTACGGTAAAGACCATATTGTGGTAGGACACACTGCAGATAAAGGCATAAATTCACTTTTCAGTAATAAGATACTGGGCGTTGATACCGGAATTATGAATAAGCAGTCAAAAGAAATGCTTTTATACAAAAATGGTTACTTTTACCGAAGCCTTTTAACCGGCGCCAGAATTAGACTTTAACAATTAAATCTTTTTACATGTCACTTGATTCATTGTCTGTCGACCATACTCTGGTGAGTTTGTTGATCCGATTCTTTTTCAATCTCTTTATCCTTACCATCCTTATCAGAGTAATATACTACAGATACTCGAGGAAAGACGAGTTCTTATTCTCCTTCCTGATATTAGGGATTATGATATTTCTTATTGTATCCCTGCTCGAAACAATTGAAGTTCAGATGGGAATGGCTCTTGGATTGTTTGCCATTTTTGCTATTCTGCGTTTCAGAACAAAGGACCTCACAGTCAAGGAGATGACATATATTTTCGCCACTATAGGAGTATCTGTCATCAACTCCCAGGCGTATATCCCGCCGCCTGTGATTGGTGCTGTTGTAGTAAACTCGCTGGTAATTTCAGCGGTGTTTTTACTCGAGGTTTATCTGCATAACCGGGCAACCAGTTCAATAAAAGTTAGTTATTCCAACCTCGATTTGCTGGCTCCCGGCCGAATGAATGAACTCCTTGCCGATCTTTCTGTCCAGACCCGTCAGGAAGTCAGGAAGGCCAATATCCTGGAAATAGATATCCGCAAAGGAAGTGCTGAACTGGAGGTGTTCTATAAGAAAAAAGATTCCTGATCGCCGGTTAATAAAAATGCATGGACATGACTTCAATATATAGCCCATCTCTGGCGTTCAGGAGAATTTTTAAGGGTAAAATTTTGGTAACTCAGATTTGACTTATATATTTGCAGTCCGAAAAGGAGGTGCCATAGCTCAGTCGGTAGAGCAATGGACTGAAAATCCATGTGTCCCCGGTTCGATTCCTGGTGGCACCACTTAAAAAAGAGCGAGAGTGAGAGCGAGAGCGAGCACTCTCGTTCTTTTTTCTCATAACTCGCACTTTGTCCTCCGAAGTTTTAACGGAGGAGGACTCACACTCACACATAAATCAAACCGGCTGCCGAATTAATTTTTATTTTGGTTCTTTGCCTCAAGTATCTCATTTACAAGATTCCTGAATTCATCTTTTAACCTTTCATTCATTTTTTCCAGATCTTCCTTTTGTTCATCAATCTTAACTCTAAGATTACGAATGTCAGCTTCTTTTTCAGATATTGAGGCTGTAAGAGAATTTATCCTGTCTTCCTTCTCAGCAATATTATTTTTCATTATTGCGGCTTCCTTCTCAAACCGGGAAAATTGCTGCTCTGCAGATTCCTTCTGCTCATCAATCTTAAATTGCAGGTTGCGTATGTCACTCTCTTTTTCAGATATTGAAGTCGTGAGTGAGTTTATCCGGTCTTCCTTTTCAGCAATATTGCCCTTCATCACTACGGCTTCCTTCTTATACGTGGAAAATTGCTGTTCTGCAGATTCCTGATAGACAGAAGCTCTGTATCTCATAAAAAAATAGGTGACGAAACATCCCGATAAGAAACCCGAAATCAGTAAAATAAGATGATTTGCCATTGTCTGTGCCTCCTTTCTTTTGTTAAACCTGCCATTATTCTTTATGAAAATACTCAAAATGAATACCATGCCGGATTAAAGCTGTTTTCAGGCATCTTTCCATCTGAAATAAATTGAAAATCAGAAAATTACCATATCATCCTGGAGTGCCATAATGACATGATAATGTGATGATTAGCGTCAATTTGACAGAGTCCATATCAACGCTGATGGTCTGGTGGCACCACTTGAAACAGAGCGGGAGTGTGAGCGAGAGCGGGCACTCACTCAAATTTATTCCGTAAAATCAACCTTTACGGGAAAAACCAGAAGCCTTATTTTAATTCATATCATGTTAGTTTTCTTAAATTTGTAACAATAAACCTGATCTTAACAAAATTTATCCGGCTATGGCTGTAAACAGGAAAAAACTCAGACTTTCAAGGCGGAAATTTATGAAACTCTCTGCAGCTGCAGCTGCAGGGATATCAATTCTGCCTGCACTCTCCTTCACTTCAGCTTCCATCCCTTCACCAATGAAAAGACACTTCGGGAGGATCAATTTTGATGTCACCACTCTGGGACTAGGGGGACAGGCTTCATTGCAGTGGACTCCCGAAGGTATTGAACCTGCCAGAATTATATTGAAAGCTTTTGACCTTGGAATTAATTATTTCGACACCTCCAACGTTTATGGACCCAGCCAGAAAAACTACGGGAAAGCTTTCAGGCAGCTAAACCTGATCCCGGGACAGAATGAATACAACCGGAAACTGAGGGATTCTATCTTCCTGACTACAAAAACAATGATCAGGTGGGCAAAGGGAGGCTATCCGAGAATTAACAAAGTGCTGAACGCATCTGACGGAAATCACGGAGAAGGAGCAGTGGCTGATCTGAAACGCTCTCTGTCGCTAATGTTCGGAAACGGTGACGGAACATATCCCGAAGGATCTTATGTCAATATGATCCTCATTCATAATCTCACATCTTTTGAAGAGGTGGAAATAGTCTATAAGGGACTTGAAACACCGCCTGACCTGAATGATAATTTTGGCGCCCTGGTCGCTCTCCGCGACTACAGGGATGGAACAAACGTCACAGGACTAAATCCGAAAAACGAGAAACTTGTAAGGCACCTGGGATTTTCGGGACATAACAATGCTCCGGCAATGATGGAAATGATCCGGCGCGACAAATGGGATCTTCTCGATGGTATGCTGGTATCCATCAATGTAAATGACCGGCGCTATCTGAATATGCAATACAATGTGATACCTGTTGCACAGGCAAGGAACATGGGAGTGATAGCCATGAAAGTATTTGCCGATGGTGCCATGTATACCAAGGAGCCCAGATTTTCAAATAAACCGGGCGACGTGGTACGGACTATAGGAACTGAATCGGTTCCAAGCAAACCCCTGATAGAGTATGTATTAACCACTCCTGGCGTTCATACACTTATCATCGGAACAGGAGAAATAAATGATGATCCGCTGAAATGCCAGCTTGTGCAGAATTACTATGCGGCCCAGATAAAACCCGATGCACTGGCTGAAAACGAAAGACGCGAACTTGAAAAGATCGGTATCCGGGCAAGGAACGGAGAGACAAATTATTTCCAGCTGGCCGATACAGGACTGACACCTCCCCGGAATCCCAGGCTTACAAAATCAGAAAAGATAAAACTGTCATGGGATACCAGCTATGCAGGCAACGAACCTTTGTCCCACTATGAAATATTATGTGACGGCAACATTGCAGGTAGCGTGCCACATTTTCCGCAGGTTTCGGAGAAACCTTTCACATTTGAGGTTGCATCAGGGAAAGAATTCAGAATTGTTGCTGTTGATTCAGCAGGTCGCAAATCGGCAACAGAGGTGATTACGGCCGTCTGATTAATATATTTTGATTAGCAGATAGGAATAATTATTTGTTCAGGATTAAAAGGTGTACTTCCGTGATCATTCCTCTAAAATCAAAATTACACCCTGCTTAAACCAAAGTCAATTTTTTGCCAGGTTGAAATCAGACCGAGAGAACACTCTCGTTCTGTTTTCTCATAACTCACACTTTGTCCCTCCGAAGTTTTAACGGAGGAGGACTCACACCCATACTGTATATACCCTTAAGATCAACGTCTAGCGGGATTTTGTTTTTAAAAGGGTGACGGATTCGGTGATAGGTTTTGTAAAGTGCTTATTATCTGTATGATATAACCGATAATGAGTAAATAATATCATTTCTTTTTATAGCTGCCAATCAGGTTTTTGATTGTATCATTTTTAGCATAATCGTATGCTGTTTTACCTTCTTCAGATTTCAGCTCAATATTGGTTCCCTTATTAAGCAACAGTTTTACTATATCAGCGTTCCCGGCAAATGATGCACTTATTAATGCTGTTTGTCCGTTTGAGGCCTGGATGTTTACATCTGCTCCTTTCTCGAGCAGTAGTTTTACTATTTCTGATTTCCCGTGAGAAGCGGCGATCATCAATGCTGTCTGTCCTGTTGATATCTTCAAATCAGGTTTTGCCCCTCTTTCAAGAAGTGTCTTTACAACGTCTGTATGCCCATACTGTGAGGCTAGCATGAGGGCAGTAAAACCGTCTTTAGCCTGTAGGTTCGCATTTGCTCCTTTATCAAGCAGTATTTTTACCGCCTCAACCTTCCCGGAATAAGAAGCATAGATTAAAGCAGACCAGTTATCACTTTTATCCTGGGCATCAATTTTAGCACCCTTAACAAGCAGTAGCGTTACAATTGTAGTATTCCCATCCTCTGAAACTGCCATTAATGGGGTTACTCCATCTTTTATGGGCAGCTCAGGATCTGCTCCCTTTTCAAGCAGGAGCTTTGCAATATCATAATTGCCAAATTTAGAAGCATAAAACAACGGAGTAAAACCATTTTTATCCTGCAAATTCACCCTGGCACCATTTTCAATTAATGTTTTAACAACTTCTGTATGCCCCTTTATTACTGCTGCATCGAGAGCTGTAATTCCTTCATTGTTCGGGAGATCAATTTTACATTTTTCACTCAGTAGTAATCTTATTATTTCATTATTCCCTCTGGCAGCGGCCATAATAAGAGCAGTTTCACCAGTTTTTGTTTGAAAGTCAACCTTGGCTCCTCTTCTGATAAGTGCCTTACAGACTTCGGTATAACCATTGTATGACGCAAACATCAGAGGCGTGTATCCGTTGCTATCCCTGTAATTCACAGAATCTAATTTGTTGGCCAATAACAGAGCTTTTGCGGGATCTCCTGAATTATAAAGGAGATCCATAAGTTCTTTCCCTTGACCTGCAGTTTGTGCGGTCATATTAATCGTTCCCAACAACACAAACAACACAACTGATGTAATTAATTTCAAGGATTTCATCTGATTGACTTTTATAAAAAACTCATGATAAAACAGCTTTATTTTAACTATCCATAAAAGTTACATCAAAAAACAAACAAAGTCAAGTTTTTCTCAATTTTCTATTCATCCCGAAATAGAAGTATATAATATCCCTAACTCGCTCTCACACTCATACTCTCATCCTCACCCTGCAATTCTTCTGAATTCGCGTTGTTATTCTGCCTGAGAATATCAATAAACTTAAAAAATCTTAAAATCGGGTATAGAAATAACCTTGATAAAGAAGAAAAGGCTAAATTTCAAAGAATTTGTTGTCGTAGCACAAATCTCTGTGAGATAATTAACTGCAAAAAGATAAAATAACAACAAAAAAGCTTTGTCGATGAGAACAAAAACTTTGTTAACACATGCATTATGTGCTGTCATTGCGCTTTTTATGGTGAGTACAGTACAATCGCAGACAAGCAGGCCTGCTCGCTTAAATTCAACTTCAGGAGCCGCTTCCCTGGACCCAAATTCCAAAAGCACCGGTATCGTGTATTGGAGTCGCACCGCCCAGGAAATTGACGGATTCGGAGCTTCCGGAGCTTTTAGAATGGCTAGAAACCTTATGAACTTTCCTGAACCACAGCGTTCGGAGGTCCTTGACATTCTCTTTTCTCCTGTGAAGGGAGCAGGACTTTCCATTGTTCGAAACATAGTGGGCGACGGCGGTACTGTCGGAGGTGCTTCGCCTACAATTGAACCTCAGGAAGGAGTCTGGGACTGGACAGTCGATGATGATCAGATCTGGCTGATGAAGGAAGCCGGCAAGCGTGGTGCTACCCGTTACATAAGTACTGTCTGGAGCCCCCCGGCATGGATGAAAACCAATAACAATGTTGTCGGCGGACGCTTACGCCCCGATAAGTACCTGGCTTTTGCAGAATACCTCTCAATGTATATACGGGGCTATAAGGAGCATCATGGAATCGATATTTATGCAATATCTATTGCCAATGAACCTAATGTCGATGTCAGATACTCTTCCTGCTACTGGAACGGAAAGGAATTTCACGATTTTCTGAAGTTCCTGATCCCCGTTTTTGAACGCGACAAGATCAATGTAAAAGTGGTAGTGGGAGAGCATGGAGGATGGACCGAGAATCCGGTACTGGAATCCCTCGCCGATTCTGTAACTGCAGCACGCTTGGATATAGTAGGTGTACACGCATATCACACTTCGGAACAGGATCCCTTCCCTCCTCTGGCTCAGCGTTCAGGCCCTTTGGTAACGTCACACGATATGAAAAAGAAGATATGGCAAACCGAGGTCAGCAACCTGGGCAGAAATTACCCTGATATACGCGACGGAATATATTGGGCCCAAATGCTGCACACTCACGTGGCTGAGAATGGCATAAACGCATGGCTTTACTGGTGGGTTGTGTCTGCTCCCAATTCCGGGCAGGGAATGGTGCACCTCGACTCGAAGACCAAGACATACACTGTGGACAAGCGTCTCTATACCATCGGCAACTACAGCAGGTTCATACTGCCTGGATATTACAGGGTGCAAACAAATTCAGATCTGAGTACAGGAGTACTTGTTTCTGCATATAAAAGCGAACCGGAAAACAAGCTGGTAATTGTGGCAATCAATGACAACGTAAAAGCTCGAACCCTGGAACTTAAACTGGACGGAATAAGTGCGACTTCTGCATCTCCGTGGAGAACCTCTGCCACCGAAAACCTGACAGGCCTCAAGGAGCTTCGCATTACAGACAACATGTTAAAGGCGAACCTTGCCCCATCCAGTGTCACAACTTTTGTTATGACGGTAAAAATTTTAAACTGATAAATAGGTTTTAACTGTAACATAGAATTATGAAAACAAAATCATTTCAAAAACAAAAACTAGTTGCATTCTTTTCAGTGGTTGCCCTGACTACAGGTATGATACTGATGAGCAATTGCGGCGGAAGCGGCAGAGTAAAAGAGTTAAGTGCTGCAGATTCCCTTAAAGGCCTGAAAGATTTTTACAAGGACTATTTTCCTATAGGAGTTGCTGTGTCACCCAGATCTCTCCAGGGAGAACAGGGAGAATTTATTAAGAAACATTTTAACAGCCTGACTGCTGAGAATGTCATGAAACCACAGCTTCTTCAACCCGAAGAAGGAAAATGGAACTGGGAAGAGGCAGATAAGATTGTCGAGTTTGCCCAGGCAAACGGGATGAAGCTGCGCGGCCACACTCTCTGCTGGCATAGCCAGACCGGTGAATGGATGTTTAAAGATTCACTGGGGAACCAGGCTTCTAAAGAGCTTGTCCTCGCAAGACTGAAAGACCATATAACACAGGTTGTTACCCGTTACAAGGGGAAAATATATGCCTGGGATGTATTAAATGAAGCAATAGATAACGCAGATCCTGCAAATGTAGGTTACAGGCAGACACAGTATTACGCTATATGCGGCGAAGACTTTATTTCAAAAGCATTTCAGTGGGCACATGAGGCTGATCCGGATGCAGTCCTTTTCTATAATGAGTACAATACTGAGAATCCGGCAAAGAGGGAAAAGACCTATGAAATGCTTAAAAAAATGCTTGCCCAGGGTGTTCCGATTCATGGTGTAGGACTTCAGGCGCATTGGAATATTGGCGGCCCCAGGCATGTTGGACAATTGCATCAGCAGCCGGGCGAGGGCGAATTTGATATTCCGGGTTCATCAGAAGACGCGATCAGGGAATCAATCGACAAATTTGCTTCCCTTGGACTGGAAGTCCAGCTGACAGAACTTGATGTATCAATTTATACTTCGAAAACAGACACCATCAACCTGGGTTTTACACCCGAGAGAGAGCAGAAACAGATAGATTTTTACAAAATGGCATTCGATGTTCTCCGGGAAAAGAAAGATGTAGTCACCGGGGTGACGTTCTGGAACCTGTCCGACAGGGGGTCATGGCTTGACAACCGTACACCAAGAAGAGGAAAGCACTATCCTCTTTTGTTCGATGAGAACATGAAACCCAAGAAGGCATTCTGGGAAGTCGTAAAATTTTGATAATTACCAGTATCCTTTGAAAATTCCTATGCAGGATCTTTTCTTTTAATAATTACTTTCACTGGCCTCCAGACAGTTTTGAATCGAGGTCAACAATGATATTCAATCCAGAGTGCAGGGTTGAAGATGACCCCATTTCAGAGCTGGGACGGCTCCGGGAGAAGATCTGATATATAATTGTTATGCATATTCTTCTACATACCCTCCCGAACGGGATAAGGCTGGTGCATCACCGGACAAACGGAATGGTTTCGCACTGCGGATTGATAATAAATGCCGGCTCAAGAAACGAAACAGATGCGGAGCACGGAATGGCTCATTTTATTGAACACATGCTCTTCAAGGGGACAAATAAGCATAAGGCCTATTATATCCTCACAAGGCTCGATGAGCTCGGAGGAGAGCTGAATGCATACACTACAAAAGAGGAAACAGCAATTCATGCTTCGGTACTGACAAAAGATTATGAGAAAGCCGTCGACATGATAAGCGATCTTGCTTTTAATTCGGTCTTCCCGGAAGCTGAAATTGAAAAGGAAAAAGATGTCGTTATCGAAGAGATAAACTCCTACCTCGATGATCCTGCAGAACTGATCTTTGACGATTTCGAGGAACTGGTTTTCAGCGGACAACCACTGGGAAGAAACATCCTGGGTTCTCCGGAAACAGTTAAATCGTTCACCAGAAAGGATATAGGCAGATTCATTTCAAATAATTACGATACGCACCGTATGGTCTTCTGTTCCGTGGGTGATATTCCCGACGAGAAAATCCTCAGACTCTTTGACAGGCATTTCGGAACCATGCCCGAAAGGACCAGGAAGAATGGCGACGGTAAATTATCAGTATATAATCCTTCATCACTGACGAAACACAAAAAAACATATCAGAACCATTGTATTATAGGAAATGTTGCATTCCCTGTAATGGACAAGCGGAGAATGGGTATGTTCCTGCTCAACAATATTCTTGGAGGCCAGGGAATGAATTCGCGGCTTAACCTGTCGCTGCGGGAAAAAAGCGGCCTTGCCTATAATGTGGAATCAAGCTTTAATGCTTACAGGGATACCGGAATATTCCTTATTTACTTCGGGACCGATGCACAGAACCTTGAGAAGAGCATGGCATTGATTTACGCAGAGCTCAAAAAGCTCAGAACTGCAAAGCTTGGGATTATCCAGCTGGCAAAAGCAAAAAACCAGGTAAAAGGATATCTTGCCAGAGGCTTTGAACATCATGAGAGCCTTATGCTGAGCATGGGAAAGAGTCTTCTTATCATGAACCGTATCGATACTCTTGAAGAGATCTGCAGTAAAATAGATGCTATAACATCATCGCAGCTTCTTGATATTTCAAATGAAGTATTTGAAACATCAAAACTTTCAACTCTCATTTATAACTGAATATGAATAAATGGATTGAAAAATACCTTCTTGATTATACAACTGCCGAAGACCCCCTCCTTGAAGACCTTTACAGGCAGACACATCTCAGGTTCGTGAATCCGAACATGTCGACCGGGCATCTCCAGGGAAAACTTCTTGAGTTTCTCTCAATGATGATCAAACCACTAAAAATCCTGGAGATCGGAACATATACGGGTTATTCGGCAATCTGCCTGGCCAAAGGGCTGAAACACGGCGGCAGGCTCTATACAATTGACATAAATGACGAGCTGAAAGATTTCAGCAGCTCATATTTCAGAAAGGCCGGGTTTGAGAATACAATTATCCAGCTCACAGGCCGAGCCCAGGATATAGTTCCGGAGCTTGATCACATGTTCGACCTGGTCTATATCGACGGAGACAAGCGGGAATACAAAGACTACTATAATATTATTATACGTAAAACCAACCCGGGAGGTTTCATTATTGCCGATAATATTCTCTGGGGAGAGAAAGTGCTGGAAAAAAATTCAAAGGATCCCCAGACCAGGGGTATCATCGAATTCAATGATATGATCCTGCAGCAGAAGGATATCGAAAAGGTCATAGTACCCGTCCGCGACGGATTGTTGCTCATAAGAAAGATCTGAAATTGGTCTCGCACGATTGCATGATTGCATGATTGCACGATTGCACGATTTAATTAATGGTATAATTTTTGCTTGTTATCAGGAAAATCCCATTTTATGAAAAAGCTGATAATATCATCTTTGCTGTTTTCATTTTTCTTTACTGTAAATGCGCAAACCCAGAAAACAGATGTTCTGCAGGATCTCGGGAAAAGTCCCTCTTCCGTTCAGGAGCTCAGGCTGACTGCTCTTGCAAAAACTTCAACCAGGCTTTTCAGGGAAAAGAACGACCTTACAACTGTAATAATGATAATACCAAAAGGATCAATTGTGGAAGTTACCGGTTCCGACAGCACATATTTCCATGTTCTTTTTGAAGAAAATGACGGTTATATCTTAAGACGCCATGCCGTTCTGGAAGACCCGATTGACATTTCAAGACCAGCGGTACAGACAGCTGAGCCTGTTCAGGCCGAAAAGCCGGCAGTAAAGAAGGAACAGCAACCGAGCAGGTTCTCGTATCTCGAGGAAAAGTATGGCTCCAGCATGGCCGCGAAGCTTATCGAAGGCAAGATATGGAAGGGCATGAACAGCGAGATGATAAAAGACAGCTGGGGAAAAGCTAATAAGGTTAACAGGGTTATAAGCGGGAATACCATCAAGGAGGAATGGATCTATAAAAACACGTGGCTCTATCTCGAAAATGATATTCTTATCGAATGGGGCCCGATACGGGACTAGAGCAGTTCATTATTATCAAAACCATTATAAGAAGGTTTCAGAAGTCCTTAGTGATACTTCGTGATAACCTTTGTGTCCCTTTGTGGTAAAATTATTTCAGTGAACCACAAAGGATCACAAAGTGAAGCACAAAGTCACACGAAGGAAAATAATCAATATAATTTGCTTATAAGACATCCTCTTTTTTATTCTACTATTAATTATCTTGCATGTTAAGATGACAGAACTGTTTCTCTAAACCATGCAATATGAAAAGAATAGCATTATTCGTTATTTTTTTATTCATTGTCACTATCATTTCTGGTCAGAATAATGTTCCTTCAGACACCTCCAGAAAAAAAACTTCTGAAACAAAAATCACCCCAGGTGCTTCTGGTGTCAGAAGAAGCATTGGGTACAGATTCAGCGCTCTTGTCACGGATACGGATCCTGGCAACGGCCTGTTCAGATGCAATAATTCCGAAGCCGGAAAAGTAACCTGGATCTATATTGATAATATTGATGTTTCCGGGGAGGAACAGACAAACTGGTACTCTACCTGGGATAAATCGACCGGAGCTTCAGGAAGGGGATCGATTAACATCGTCGGACAGGCGGGGAAAGATGTGATCCTTTTTAATATCACGGGTGTCTTTGTAAGAGCCAACGGATACTGGAAAATCCCTGTAGAATTCATTTCGGGTAATCTGCCTTCAGGCGGAGCAACTTATTATTATGTCTTCAACCGAATTGCACACAGGAAACCGCAACCTGTTCAGGAACAACCTGTGGCTGAAGCGCCAAAACCCGTTCAGGAACAACCTGTAGTCGAAGTGCCAAAACCTGTTCAGGAACAACCTGTGGCTGAAGTTCCAAAACCTGTTCAGGAACAACCTGTGGCTGAAGCGCCAAAACCTGTTCAGGAACAACCTGCGGCTGAAGCGCCGAAACCTGTTCAGGAAC
>CAZXAM010000031.1:0-2014 GCA_964638545.1 uncultured Rikenellaceae bacterium
CCTTCAGATCTGAAGATCACCGACCTGAGGGTTGCTGAGAAAGGGGGCGGGGGATCAGTAGCAAACCGCCTTATCCGTATCGACACCAACCAGGGAATCTATGGGATCGGTGACATAAGGGACGGCTCCGACCAGCGCCTTGCCCTGTTCCTGAAAAGCAAGATCGTAGGGCTCAATCCATGCAATGTCGAAATGATCTTTAAGGTAATCAGGCAATTTGGTTTCCATGGCCGTCAGGGTTGCGGTATCAGCGCTGTTGAAATGGCATGCTGGGATCTCTGCGGGAAAGCCCTGGGAGTGCCTGTATGGCAGCTGCTTGGCGGCAGATATCGCGACAAAATAAGGATATATGCTGACACACCTGAGGACAGGGATCCTGCAGTAGAGCTTGAAAAACTAAAAAAACGCATGACAGAACAAGGTTTCACCTGGCTTAAAATGGACCTTGGCATACATCAGATAAACAATAAGGAGGAAGGGCTTGTAAATTATAAATACTGGGATCAGAATGGCGGCGGCATAAATAACTGGTATATGGGGAGGGACTATGCCAATGGCGGCTACACGGATTACTGGAAGAAAGACCATCAGTTCACCCAGGTTCAGGTTACAGACAAGGGCATTGACGAGATTGTCAAAGTTGTTGAAACAGTAAGAAACGTTGTCGGAACAGAAATCCCTCTTTCGGTTGATCATTTCGGTCACATGGATCTTAACCAGATGATCCGCCTGGGCAGGGCTGTTGAAAAATACCGGCTGGCATGGCTCGAAGATTGCATTGCATGGTACTACACCGACCAGTGGAAAACCATTACCGACTCACTTGAAACTCCTACCTGCACCGGAGAGGATATTTATATGCTTGGCGGAATGCTTGGGGGTTTCAAGAAACTCATCGATGCTCATGCCGTCGACATAATCCATCCTGACCTCGTCAGCGCCGGAGGGATACTCGAAACAAAGAAAATAGGCGATTATGCTGAGGAGGCAGGCATTCCAATGGCTCTTCATGCAAACAGCACACCTGTTGCCTGGATGGCAAACGTTCATTGTGCAGCAGCCACGGAGAATTTCCTCTGCCTCGAACATCATAACGCAGATAACGCATGGTGGGAAGGACTTGTTAAGATGACAGGCTCTCAGCCTATGATAACAAAAGGATTTGCCAATGTGCCGCTCGATGCACCCGGACTAGGCATTGAGCTTAATGACGATAACGTTAAGGCAATGATGGGAAAAGGGGCAAAATATTTTGAACCGACACCGGAATGGGACAGGTCAGGCATGAGCTATGACAAACTATGGATTTAAAAGTCAGATAAACTAAATGCTGATGTCATTTCAGTCAAAAGGGTGCACGAAAAATGCGCCCTTTTTATTTTATGTATTCAAAAATTAATAATTTAGAATAGAATATGAACAGCAATCCGGGAATATACTGGCGTAAGTATCTTCAGATCAGAGAGATAAACGTGTTATTGGCGCTTATTTTCATTGTTGTCGTCATGAGTGCCGCAAGTCCTTATTTTCTAACTCAGGATAATCTGTTCAACGTCCTGCGGGGAATGTCGACAATAGGCATAATGGCAATCGGACAAACAATGGTTATTGTCACAGGCGGCATCGATCTCTCTGTCGGATCCCTCCTCGCAGTATCTTCAATGCTTACCGCAAGATTAATTACGGTACATGACGAAAGCGCCTTTCTTTCGGTAATTTGCGGTCTTTCCTTCGGATTATTGCTGGGATTGACAAATGGTCTTGTTATAACCAGATTCAAAATCAATCCCTTTATTACAACACTTGGAATGCTGAGCATAGGAAGGGGCCTGACCTACCTTCTGGCAACAGGTGTCAAGGGAAGTGTAGCATCAAATATACCTATGCAGAATGAGTTTATAATTTTTCTTGGCAGCGGATACCTGGGACCTGTACCATTTTCTGTTGTTCTGCTGCTCCTGCTGCTCATTCTGGCAACCCTGTTTTTAAAACGTACAGTTCCCGGACGTTATAT
>CAZXAM010000031.1:2114-24351 GCA_964638545.1 uncultured Rikenellaceae bacterium
GTAAGGAATGCGTTTGTCCTGCTGCACATCCCTAACCATTTTCAGACCATTACAATAGGAGTTGTTATCGTACTTGCCGTCGGACTCGACCAGTTACTCAAAGGAAAGTTAAAAAAAATCTGATCTATGAAAAAATATGCCATTGTTCTGCTGTCAGCGCTTATAACTATTATGTTTAATTACTCATGCAACAGGTCATCCTCGAACCGGAGCACAAGGGTGTTGGCCAAGCCTCCTGCATATTTCTCAGAGGGACGGGCGGGCGACGAGGGTAAAGTGATGCCGGTTAAAAACATAAAAAACGAAAAAATAAGGATTGCCTTTCTTGCAATGGAGACCAATCCATGGTGGACTCCTGTAAAGGAAGGAGTAATGGAAGCCGGAAGCCTCCTGAAGGATTTCAATGCTGAGGTTGACTGGATAGTCGCAGGTGACCGGCATACCGCTGATGTGTTCGGGATTGCTGTTGAGGCAGCCATAGCCCAGAATTACGATGGTATTGCCTGCCTCGCAGGTGATGAAGGAATGATACCGTTTATACAAAAAGCAACAGAAGCCAATGTTGCAGTGGCTACATATAATTCGGAAACAAACAAAGAGTCTCCGAGAGTGTTTTTTGTAGGTGCGGATAATTACATGCAGGGAAGGGATTGCGGCGAAAAAATGGCACAGCTGATCGGAGGAAAAGGGAAAGTTGCCATTATAACAGGTTTTTTTGCAGTTGAAGCACATGAATTGAGGCGAAAAGGTTTTAAGGATGTCATAACCGAGAAATATCCCGAAATAACAATTGCAGGGGAAGTTGAAAATGTCGATCTGGCAGATATAGCTTATACCCAGGCGATGGATTTCATGAGTTCTTTTCCTGATCTTTCCGGGATTTATATTACTGCCAGCGGCCAGTTTGGAGCAGCAAATGCTGTCAGGGACAATGGTAAAAAAGGCCTGGTAAAGGTTGTTTGTCATGACTTTCTACCGGAAACAACAGGTCTCGTCAGGGAGGGAGTGATCCAGGGATTGATCGACCAGAGCACGAAACTACAGGGGAGGGATGTGGTCATCAGGCTTTATAATTATATTGCGGGAGGTGTTGTTCCTCCTTTTGGAAAGCTTCTCTTAGACACTCCGATGGCTACTCCTGAAAATATTGATCAGATTCTGACCCCCTCAGGCAAGTAAAAAAGAGGACACGATGTCTGAAAAACCAGACTATATTCTGGAAATAAAGGGTATCTCCAAGAACTTTGGAGGGATACAGGCATTGAACAAGGTTGATCTGACGCTGTGCCGAGGTGAAGTGCATGCGGTAATAGGTGCTAATGGCGCCGGAAAAACCACGCTGATGAATATTATCGGAGGGATAATAAAGCAGGATGAAGGTCTGCTTATGTTCAACGGAGAAGAAGTTGAATTCAATTCACCGCTTGAAGCCTTGCGAAAAGGTATTGCCACGATTCACCAGGAATTGACAATGATGCCTCATCTGAATGTAATGGAAAACATTTTTATGGGTCAGATGAAAAAGTTCAGGATTTCGCGATTCGGTATTATCAATAATCAAAAACTGTTAAATTCATCCAAAGAGGCGCTTGATTTAATAAATTTCACTGCGGATCCAAGAAGTTATGTGAAAGATCTAAGCATTTCGGAACAACAGGGCATTGAAATCATTAAAGCTCTTTCATGTGATGCAGGCATTATTATTATGGATGAACCCAATTCTTCACTTACCGGTCCGGAGACAAAACAGCTTTTCAGTATAATCAGACGATTAACGGCGAGAGGCGTATCAGTTGTTTATGTCTCACACAAGATTGAGGAAGTGCTTCAGATTGCCGACAGGATAACCATTTTGCGCGATGGGCTTTCGGCAGGGACAATCGCGAAAGAAGATGCCACTGTAGCACACTTATTCAGTATGATTGCAGGGCACGAGATGAAAGGTCCTCGCCCGGGAAGTACAAATAAATCAGATCACATCCTTCTTCAGGTCAATGCTCTGAGAGGCAATGGATTCCGTAATATCAGCTTTGATCTCTTCAAAGGTGAAGTACTTGGATTTTACGGTCTTGCCGGATCAGGCAGAAGCGAACTTGGGCGGGCATTATTCGGAGCTGATCATGTTGAGGAAGGCACAGTGACCTTTTCCGGCAAACCATTATCGTTAAACTCACCCGTCGAAGCAATTGCAAAAGGAATAGCCATGGTCCCGGAAGACAGGAAGGAGCAGGCCCTCTTCATGAATCTTCCGGTTAAATCAAATATGACCATTTCGCGGCTGACGGAATTAAGCCGGCTTAATTTCTTTATCAGATCATCATCCGAGAACAGGAAAATAAAAGATTATATCAGGCTGCTGAACATTAAGCTTAAAGAGCCGTCACAGCCTGTAAGTTCGCTCAGCGGCGGAAATCAACAAAAGGTAGTGCTTGCCCGTAATCTTATGATTGATCCGCGGATCATCATTCTGGATGAACCCACACAGGGTATTGATGTGGGAGCCCGTGAAGAGATATATCAGTTAATTGACAGGCTGACAGCAGACGGCATGGGTATTATTTTTATTTCTTCCGACATTCATGAAATAATGGATGTATCTGACAGAATTGCCGTTTTGCATGAAGGGTGCCTGGCAGGGATCCTGATGAAGCAGGATGTCACTGAGAAGAAGCTAATTGCATTTGCAACCGGATACAGCCTTCAGGCAGCAGAATGAATCAGATATTCATAAAAGCGGAAATTTCCACCAGAGAACATGAAATCAGAAGTCGTTGTAGGAATCGATAGCAGTACTACCGCCACAAAAGCTGTAGCCTGGGATATTAACGGAAAATTCATAGCCGGCGGAAATAGTCCGATACGATTATTTTCACCTCAGCCAAATTATTACGAGCAGGATCCTGATGATTGGTGGAACTCTCTGGCTAAGTCTCTGCAGGAGCTCACGCGTAAGGTTGACAAAAACAGGATCACCTCGCTCTCGATTTCCAATCAAAGGGAAACGTTTGTCGGGTTGGACAAGGATGACAAACCTGTCCGGCCTGCCATCACCTGGCTCGATGAAAGATGTAAAAACCAGGTTGATAAATTCGCAAAAGAAGCAGGGGAGTATCGCATCCATCGTATTACCGGAAAACCCAAGGATTATGCACCTGTGGTCTATCGTCTGGCCTGGATGAAAGAAGAAGAAAAGGATCTTTATCGTAAGGTTTCCGGTTTCTGCGACGTACACACATATCTTGTTAAAAAATTAACAGGTCAGTTTAAGACCAGCTGGGCAAGCGCTGACCCGCTGGGGATTTTTGACCTTGAAAGAAAGATATGGTCCCCTGAGATCCTCAGACAGCTCGGGATTACACCAGGGCAGTTACCTGATACGTTCCCTCCGGCGACTCTCTTAGGGCAAGTTACCAGGGAGGTTGCAGATGCTACTGGATTAAGGGCCGGAACACCGGTAATTGCCGGAGGCGGAGATGGACAGGCTGCAGGCACAGGGGTAAACGCACTGATTCCCGGACGGGCGTACCTGAACCTGGGCACAGCAGTGGTTTCAGGAACATTTACAAAGAAATATATGACCGACAGGAGTTTCCGTACCATGATTTGTTGCGCAGAGGAGGGTTATTATTGTGAGACAAGCCTGCGGTCGGGAACATTTTTGATAGACTGGTTTATACAAAAGATCCTTAAAATCGATCCGTTTCAAAAACCTGAGATTTACAATCAACTGGCTCAGGAGGCATTACAGGTAGAACCAGGCAGCGAAGGACTCATGATCCTGCCCTACTGGAATGCAGTTATGAATCCGTACTGGGATCCCGGCGCACGCGGATGCATGGTCGGTTTAACCTCTGGTCATCACAGAGGTCATCTTTACCGGGCAATCCTGGAAGGAATTGCAATGGAACAGTCTTTGGCCACAGAAGCCGTGGAGGTAGCTATTGATGAAAGGATCGGAGAGTTTGCATTAATAGGAGGTGGGGCTAAAAACGAATTATGGAGACATATTATAGCTGATACCAGCGGGAAAAGAGTGCTGACCATGTCTTCTGATGAAGCTTCCTCACTTGGCGCAGGTATCTCAGCGGCCGTAGCTGCCGGATGGTTCCCTTCATTCAGGGAAGCTGCCGCCGGCATGGTTCATGTTGAAGGCATAACCGAACCAGACTCTCAAAATGCGGAAAGATACCGGATTCAGATATCAGAATACAAAAAGATTTATCCTGCGATCAGGGAAATAAAGCGGCCTGAAACCTGATCGGGGAGTTTTCAGTACCCCGAAGTCCCGATTTATTTTCTTTAAGGGGAAATTAATCACGAAAAAGTTTCTCAAATTTTCCCTCTTTGTATAGATTTGTAAGAGCACGATTTTATGGCCTGTGCTGATTAATAAGAATAAGAATCATAACTGACGATGGAAACCGGTACCTTGCGGATAATGTTAAAGGACCGGCCAATGATAAACAATAATAATTAATTTGAAATAAAGTAAATATGAAAAGAAAAGAAGCCCTAATGAATTTGCTTTCGGGAATTAAGATACCGAAAGTAACTATTCCAGCTCCTGTTTCAGCTTTTATGCTGGTAATCTGGATGAGTTCATCTCTTTATGCCCAGCAGCCTGCCCAGCGGCCTGAACAGCCAACCGGAACTGCAAAGGATGGAGTTGTTCCACTTATTAATCGTATAGGCCACACCGATCCGGCTAAAGCTATGCCCGGTAAGAATGTTCACCAGGGTACAGGCACCTTAGGGATGCAGACCCTGCTTGGAAGAGGTTCTGTAAAAAACCTTGCCTTCATGCACCATGGCCCGCTTGGCCCGAAAAGCTCTATCGGCCACCATTTTCACACTAATTCCGATGAGATGTTCCTTATTCTCGACGGTGACTGCCAGTTTACAGTGAACGGACAAACTGCCCTTTTAAAGGGCCCTGCCGGAGTGCCATGCAAGTCAGGGAATTCTCACGCTGTATATAATCCTTCCTCTAAAGCTGTTGACTGGGTCAATTTCCAGGTATTGATCGCCGATCCGGTTCAGCCTGCAACAACTCCCGGCCCGCCTCCGCAAGGCGGCGGAATGCAGCGAAGGGGTTCTTATAATTATTCAGCCGATCCCACATCCCTTTTTGAGATGGCCGACGACAGATCTGATGCAGTGCTGATGAAGAAGCCAACATTTATAAATACAGGTCAGTTAATCAAAGAAAACCTGCGGCCTGTTGTTAAAATGAATGGCGGAAAAGATACTGTTTTATACAGAAGAGCCCTTGGTCCCGGAGCATTCGACTCGAATTGGGCATTTTTTGATCATCTCCTTATTCCCGTCGGTTCCACAGTAGGCAGACACTACCATGCCGGGGTTGATGAGGTATACCTGGTAATTAAGGGAAAAGGGAAAGTATATGTGAACGATGAAGTTGCAGATGTGGCTTATGGTGATGCGATACCTGTAAAAGCCGGAGAAATCCACTCACTTGAAAGTTCGTCAGCTGAACCGCTCGAAGTTGTAATCTACGGTATCGCCCTTGAAAAAGGGAAACTCGATGTAGTTGATGTCCCCCTTACAATGGCAAAGCTTCAGATGTTCTTTGAGGTTGAACCTGCAAATTTCGCAGCTTTTGAAAAGAATTATATCAATGTTTATGTGCCTGCCCTGAGAAGACAGGTCGGTTACCTGGGATCAAAACTATTACGTGTTTTCCCGGCCGACGTGACAAAGAGAAATGGATCTCCTGAACAGAAATTCACATTTGAAATGGAACTGATGTTTGAAAAAGAGGAGCAGCGGGTTGCATGGACTAAAACAAAGGAACATGATGCTGCATGGGCAAGCACTATAGCATTTGCAAAATCGTACCAGTGGATAGGATACGATGTGGTTGGAATGGACCAGCTTGCCGACCCTGCTGGAAAGAGAAATATGACTGTTGAAAAATATTAATTATCAGGAACAAATTACTAAACAAAAACAACTATGAAACGAACTATTACAAGCAGGATCTTGTTGCCCGGACTACTGTTTTCGGCACTCTTTATGCTGAATCAGTGCTCCCCGGCTCCCGAATGGAAACAGAAGAATGACGAGCTTATTACCCAATATTCACTTGCCGGAAGAGAGCTTGCAGGCCTGCCTAAGACTAAAGTAATATCAAATCTCGAGGCAGGAAAGGTCACAAGTCTTGAGAGTATTGCAGGCACTGAGTTATACCCTGGTGTAAATGCTAAACTGTACTGGGGACAGGGAACAATGACAGGTGTCCTTCAGCTTGGACCCAATGCTCAGATTCCTGAAGAGGTTCTTCCGGTCGACAGGTTTATGTTTGTGCTCGAGGGCGAAGTGGCCCAGCTTATTGACGGCTCAAACGTTAAAATGGCAGCTGTAAAGAGAGAAGCGCAGGATGGGACACACAGCATAACACCCAGAGTAGACTTCGTATATCTCGAGAAGGGCAGTAAAAGTGCACTTACTGCCGGACCTGCCGGAGCAAAAGTTGTTGAAGTTTACAGCCCTGTACGCCTCGACTATCTGCAGAAAGTCGGAGTGGCAAACCTGCCTTCAAAGAATGTTGATCTTGCAGTGCCTGCCACACCTAATGTAAAGCCAAATAAGGTTTATGACCTGTATGAATTTCAGCTGACCGAGCTTACAACAGGTGCACATTCAAGGCTTATTACCGGTAAAAACACCCAGATCAGCTTTATTTCAATGGATCCTGGTGCATTGTTCGATCGCCACATACATCCTGAGGAACAAACGATGCTTGTGCTTCGCGGCGGGTGCGACGAAATTCTCCTCGACACCGAACAGGCTATGGCAAAAGACGATGTTGTTCTTATCCCGGGCGACATGGTTCATGGTGCATTTGTAGGTGATCTCGGCTGCGACGCTATTGATATTTTCTGGCCTGCAAGGACCGATTACAGCGAGAAGGAAAAAGCCAGACTTGAAGCTTTCCACGCTATTATACCCGAAGGATCAAAAGTTGAACTCCTTGTTGATGGAACAGTTACAAAACCGACCATTATTTTCGGCGAAGGGCCAAAATGGATGAACGGTAAAGTGTATTTTTCGAATATGGGCTTCGACCAGGGATGGGGCGCACATCCTGATAAAAGCTCTGTTGTGGAATTGAGTCCCGACGGATCATACAGGAATATTTCAGAAGGCAAGATGCAGACTAATGGTCTCTATCCTTATAAGAACGGTAATCTGCTGGTCTGCGATATGATTGGCCACAGGATTGTTGAAATGACTACTGAAGGTAAAATTGTCAGAGTGGTTGCCGAGAAATTTGATGGCAAGAAAATTGACGGGCCTAACGATATCATAACCGATTCGAAAGGTGGTATCTATTTTACTGATCCTCAGTTTACCATGGAAGCTGTTAAATTCCAGCCGGGCCGTGCAGTATATTATATTTCACCTGATGGTAAGAAAATTACCAGGATTGTCGAACCGAATGAATTTGCAATGCCAAATGGAATACTCCTTTCACCCGATGGCAAAACCCTCTTTATTAACAATTGCTACGACGATGAATCATGGTTCCCTGTTAACAGCGAAAAGGAAAATTTTATTTGGGCATATGACGTAAATGAAGATGGAACTATATCAAATGGTCGTCAGTTTGCGAAATTATTCCTGGTCGATAATGTTCTCGATAGAAAAGGGAAATCATCGAGTGCCGATGGCATGGCCATTGACAAAATGGGCAACATTTATGTTGGCACCTATTATGGCGTACAGATCTTCAATAACAAGGGTGGATTTGTTGGCATGATAAATCTGCCTCATTTCCCGGTGAGCCTCTGCTTTGGAGATAATGACATGAAGACACTCTATATAGTAAGTTACAGCTGGGTTTACAAGATCCGGACAAATATGGAAGGATATGTGAATTATCTGTAAGTGATAATTCACCTGCACATTCAGCAGGGAAATGAAAAGGCTGTCTCAATAGCTGTTTAGAATGTAAATTGAAGAACTTACACAGAGGAAATCCAGAGTACCACAGAGCGACACAGAGTAATCAAATTTTGTAACTCTGTGTAACTCTGTGACTTCTCTGTGAAACTCTGTGTAACTAAAGATGGTTCTGAATAAATTAAATAAAAATAATAGGGGGATTGTCGACTTCTGAGACATCCCCCTTCTATTTTTCTCTAAAAGCCAATATATTTTATCTGGCTTGTCCTTCAGCTGTTATATTATTAACAGCATCTATTCCAAGTCTCTCCTTAAGCTGTGTGAGATAAAGGCTCCGCGGGGTAACATGGGTGTCCATCGATTCTATATGACCCCTGGGTGCCGTATAGTCCTGAAAAAATGTATTGAAAATTACAGCATTGATCCCTATGTGACCAAATGAGTAGTTTTTGGCAGTAGGAGGGCTCTGGGAAACATAGTCCCCTTCACAGTTCCAGAAAACAATGTTTGCTCCGGCCCACCCAATGTTGATATCTTTCCAGTATCGTGCCGAAAGGGGCGCTTTAATGTTATCATAGAGTCCCCCGTTAATCCAGTTTGCATGCGGCTCACTAGTTGCGAATGGGTTAACAGCCTGACAATCAAGGAAAACGTTCCCTGAGTTTGTTGAACCATTACCTCCCATCACAAATGAGTGCCTTCCCTTTTGTGAAAAACACCTCTGCACAAGTGAAAGCTGGCCGCTGAGCTGGTAAGTGAACCGTCGGGCGCCTGCCCTTATCGAAACCGGTTCTCTCGATTCGCAATCCTGCACTGTTATCCATTTTGTTCCATTGCCTGCATTAACCACACTGCTTCCGAAGTGAAGAGCACTTATGTTTCGCACCCAGCCATTCTTGACGTTCGACAGGCTGATAAAATTGAAATAGTGGTTTTCATCCGAATAGTATTCATCACCTTCATAGTGCTGCCTGGTTCTATCATCAAAATTTCCGCGATCCATATTTCCGTAGGATGTCGTTCTTACTGAAGGATTATATTCAGAAATTCCCCTCAGGTTTTCCACCCCGACCTGCTCCAGACGTCCGCTGTCGTCGCATTTCAATATTTCCCCTCCGCCCCAGCGGCTCTCAACAGCACAAAATATTGGAGCATCTATTGTAATTGTATTCCCTTTTACTTCAGTCACAACCCTGTCATAGGTAATGTTAAACGGCCTCCATCGGTTTCTTCCGGCTGATATACTGTCTTCTCCGATCTCTTTAATCCAGTCTTTATTACCGATTCGCCTGACTATTACTTTGTCGCCGGCTTTAAAAGCTTTTGCAGAAACTACATTAAAACTAATCGCACCAACGGGTACATATTTATCCGTAATAACCTGTTTGGTCTCCTCCCGGGGCGTTAACCCCGATGCACCGCTGATTGTTACAAGTGCACCTCTTGACATTCCTCCCTGCCTCTCTTTAGGAACTTTACCTATCAGAATTGTCCCGATATCACTCATTCCTTCTCCCCGGAGAATTACACCTGAGGCCTTTATTGTGATTGGCTTTTCAAGGTCGTACATCCCCATTTTCAGAAGAACAGCCCCTCTGAATCCGCTGGCATCAGTTGGCAACGCCGAGACTTTGTCGATAGCTGCCTGAATATTGGCAGAGTTGTCACCCGATACCGGCCATACTGTTGCTTTTATCGCAACATAGGGGATCGGTACGCCACCCCCTTTGTATCCCGCATTTGAAAAGTCGGGTATTCTATTGCCCATAGAATCGGGAACATAAACAAGTCTGCCGTCTGTGCCCGGAAAAACAAGGGTTGTTGTCGGGGGAATATCCTGTGCACCTGCAATTAATGCGCTCATAATAAATGTCAGAGCGGTTAGGGAAATAATTTTAAGTTTCATAGCTGATTAGGTAGGGTTAAATAATTATGATATGCGAAATGTGCTGTAAAGGCATTAGTAAATTTTATTTCTTTCTTGTTCCGGATGGGAGGTAAAAACTCATAAATATAAAAATAGAAATTAAAAGGTTGCTGACAAAAATTATCCGGTTAATCTGTTGCATTTTCTTAAGTGGTATATTACTTTTAGAAGCAATACAAAATTTAAAAATTACTCCATGAAAAGATTTAAGCCTATTACGATCGCCGTATTTGCAATAATGGCAATAATTCCAATTTCGTTTGTGACAAATTTGGACTCTGTTCAAAAATCTCCTGAATCCAAAGAGATGATTATCTGGTATGACAAACCTGCCGGCAATGCATGGCTCGACGGGTTGTTCATTGGAAATGGATATATGGGAGGCAATGTATTTGGCAGGGTTGAAAATGAAAGGATTGCTTTAAATGAATCAACTTTCTGGTCAGGAAGGCCGCATGATTATAACGACTACGATGCTTACAAATATTTCGACGAAATAAAGAACCTCGTTTTTGCTGATAAATTCAAGGAGGCAGAGAATCTTGCAAATGAACATTTCTATGGAAAACCTGCTGCACAACAGGCCTATGCACCGATTGGTGACCTTTTACTGAACTTTACCGGTTCAAAAGAACCGGTTCTTGATTACTATCGTGAGCTGAATATGGAAACCGGGGTGGTTAAAGTCACGTATACTCAGGGATCGGTTAAAATGACCCGGGAGGTTTTTATGTCGTACCCCGACAGGGTAATGGTTGTCAGGTTATCAGCCGACAAGCCCGGACAGATATCACTGGAAGCAAAACTTAAAAGCCCGTTTTTAGCGAAAGTAACAGCTGAAGGTCGCAAGTTGACGATGGACGGAACATGGAGATACATTCCCAAAACTGTAAATTCGCTGATAGCCAAGGTTGAGGGGACAGGGCTCAATTTTCAAACATCCCTTATCGCAAAACCTGAAAAGGGAACTATTGAAGCTACCGATTCCAGCCTGGTAATTAAAAAGGCTAATTCGGTAACCTTAAAACTGGCTATAGCTACAAATTATGTAAAATATAACGACATCAGCGGGAATCCTGCAGCCACCTGTGATAAAATAATGGACAACATTAAGAGAAAGAATTTTAATGCATTGAAGAAGAATCATTTAAAGGATTTTACAAAACTAATGGGAAGGGTTCACTTAAAGATCGGGGATCAGTCAATGAACCTCAGGCCGACAAATGAGCGTGTTGCAGATCTCAAGAAAGGTTTGCCCGATCAGGACCTTTTAGCTAAATTATTTCAATTCGGTCGATATATTCTGGTTTCAAGCAGCAGGGCAGGAAGTGAACCTGCTAATTTGCAGGGAAGGTGGAATGAGAGCATACTAGGCAACTGGGGAAGCAAATATACAATAAACGTTAACACTCAAATGAACTATTGGCCCGCAGAAGTCACTAACCTTTCCGAATGTCACCAGCCCTTATTTGACATGATAAGCGACCTGGCTGAGAACGGTGCAAAAACAGCAAAAGCATACTACAGTGCAGAAGGGTGGGTTGTACATCATAATACGGATTTGTGGAGAGGTACAGCTCCTGTCGATGCAGCCAGATATGGTATGTGGCCGGTAGGAGGCACCTGGCTTTGCCAGCATTTATGGGAACATTATCGATATACGGGTGATGTCGATTTTCTCAGAAAGTATTATCCTATTATGAAAGGTTCTGCTCAATTTCTGATGGATATTATGACAATTCATCCAAAGTATAAATGGCTGGTTACTCCTTTCTCAATGTCGCCTGAACAGGGTTATTTTACAAGTGATAATTCCCCTGAATGTTTTCTTTCTTCTTCACCAACAATGGACATAGCATTGATAAGAGATCTGTTCCCCCATGTTATTGAGGCAGGAAAGATTCTGAATGTCGATAAAGAGTTCGGGGCTGATCTGGCTGATGCTCTGCAAAAAATACCACCCTATCAGATAAGCAAAGACGGCCTGCTTCAGGTTTGGCTTGAGGACTGGAGAAGAGGCAATGAAGCGCATAATATATCAGTGAACTTTGGCTTTTTCCCGGGCAACTCAATTACTCTCAGAGAAGACCCTGAAATAGCTCAGGCTATTGCAAAGTGGCTCGAACCGCGAAAAGTCAGTCCGGGTTGGTGGAACCACATCTGGGATATATGTGATTGGGCCAGGTTGGAAAATGGTGCAATGGCTGAAAAGGTGATGAGAGAATTTTTTCTTACATCCAGGGGGGGACTTGGGAATAATCTGCAAAATAGCGGCGCACTGCAGTCCGATTCCAATTTCGGTTTTACAGCAGCTGTGGCAGAATGCCTGATGCAAAGCCACGCAGGCGAGATCTCCTTATTGCCTGCTTTGCCTCCAACCTGGAAAGATGGTTCTGTGAAAGGCCTCAAAGCCAGGGGGGGATTCGAAGTAAGCCTTGATTGGGAAAATGGAAAACTGACCAAATCAGAAATTAAATCCCTGCTCGGTAATCCATGCGTGGTAAGGGCAAACGGGAAAACCACAAATTATACTCCGGCAAAAGGCGAAACAATTGTTATCCAGGGTATTTAAGATTTTATGAAATAATTAACCGCCATGGTTTTTAACGCCATGGCGGTTATTTGTTTTTCAGAACTTAACAGCTCAAAGCCGGCAGCCTCTTTTCAACTTATTTCAGAACATTATTAACGGCTCCGTCTCCAAGTCTTTCTTTCATTTGTGTCAGGTAAAGGCTTTTTGGTGTAACATGCCAGTCCAGTGATTCTACGTGACCATTTGGTTTAGTGAGATCCTGCAATCCTGCATTGAAGATAACAGCATTTATGCCGATATGTCCGAACGAATAATTCTTGGCGGTTGGCGGACTCTGAACCAGAAAATCTCCCTCACAATTCCAGAAAACAATGGTAGCTCCGGCCCATCCAATCATATAATCCCAGTACCTTGCCGTAAGGGGAGCTTTAACATTATCATATAAAATCCCGTTTACCCAGTGATTATGCGGTTCACTTGTTGAATAAGGATTTACAGCTGTACATTCAAGGAATACATTCCCGCTTGACTCCTGTCCCTGCATTACGAAAGAGTGCCGCCCTTTCTGTGAAAAGCACCTTTGCACAAGGCATAACTGGCCGTTCATCTGATATATAAACCGTCTTCCGCCCCATCGCTGGGAGACTGGCTCTCTTGATTCACAATCCTGTACTGTTATCCATTTCGAACCTGCATTGCTTTGCACCACACTGGTGACAAAGTGAAGGGCGCTGATATTCCTTACCCATATATTCTTCGAATTTGAGATGACTATGAAATTACTTACATGATTTTCGTCGGAATAATATTCATCACCCTGATACTGAAATTTGGCATCCAGTTTATCGCGATCCATATTCCCGTA
The DNA here is from genome assembly GCA_964638545.1 of uncultured Rikenellaceae bacterium. Taxonomy (GTDB): domain Bacteria; phylum Bacteroidota; class Bacteroidia; order Bacteroidales; family VadinHA17; genus LD21. The sequence continues at coordinate 15,369 of CAZXAM010000031.1, forward strand.
ATTCCTGGTACGAACAGAAGGATTAAATTCTGAAACACCACGCAGGTTTTCAACCCCTGACTGTTCGATACGCTCATCATTGTATTTAACAATATCCCCTCCTCCCCAGCGTGTTTCCACAGCTGTGAATATCGGAGCGTCTATTACAATGGTATTGCCTTTTACTTCTGTTATCACTCTGTCATATGTAATGGTAAAAGGTCTCCACCTGTTTCTGCCGGCGGCAACACTGTCTTCGCCAATTGCCTTTATCCACTCCTGATTCCCATAACGCCTTACAAGTATTTTATCGCCTGCTTTGAAAGCCTTTGCGGCGACAACATTAAAACTGCGGGCACCTACAGGTACATATTTATCGGTAATTACCTGTTTTGTGTCTTCCTGCGGGGCTATAGCAGATGGTCCGCTAATATTAACCAGTCCGCCCCTCCCATAAGCCTGCCTGTCTTTTGGTATTTTACCAAAAAGAATTGTTCCTGTATCTGACATACCTTCCCCCCGGAGAACAACCCCTGATGCCTTTATGGTTACAGGTTTTTCGAGCTCATATATACCCATCTTCAGGAGAACAGCGCCTCTGAAACCAGATGCATCGGGTGGTAAGGCAGAAACCCTGTCAATAGCAGCCTGTATGTTGGCTGAGTTATCACCGGGCACAGGCCATAAAGTTTCCTTTGTTGGCACATATGGAATGGGCACGCCTCCTCCCTTGTACCCTGCATTCGAAAAATCAGGGATCCTGTTGCCAAGGCTGTCTGCAACATAAACCAGCTTCCCGTCAGTTCCCGGGTACACAAGCGAGGTTGTCGGAGGAATATCCTGGGCGCCGGCGATCATTACGTTGATAAAGAGTATCAACAGCGCAAATGCAGATCGTTTATTTTTCATAATAAGTAAGAATAATTGTTCATAGAATTATATTCCTGATGATCAGGCAGACTAGCAGGTTAAGAGATTGAAGCCGGAATAAGAAAATGCCCTATTTATTGCAGAAAGCTAAAAGGTTGATAACATCAAGCTGATTTTTAAAATCAATTTTTCTTTTCTTGTTATATTCCTTGATTTGAGACCCTTTCTCAGGGAAGGCTTTAATAACCTGTTTTATGTTATAAAACCTGATCAACTCTCCATTTTTTGACAATAAATAATCCGTGTTAGGTACCACCACATAATCAGCAGGTAATTCCATCTCATAGGCTCTGCCTCTGGAGAAAAGCTGATCGACTACCGTGATTGATGATGTTTGCGATGTGCCGCCATAACCTGAAGGCTTTCCGGGAGGGGTTATAGTGCATGTGTATTTTGCGAAAAGAGGTACCTTGCCGTTCGAAAGCAATTCAAGGAATACCTTCCCTGACGGAATGAACTTTCTGCCCTGAATAAATACTGTATCAACTGTTTCGATATCTGAAAGCGCAAGGTATTTACCGGGGTACTCAAAGATCATCTCCTCGGTAATTATGTTGTAGTTCAACTTTAGCTCTCTCTGTGTACCTCCCTTAAGAAGTACTTTTCCTTTCGTGAATTCAGGAAACAGGTAATGAGGGGAAAGGACAGTAGCTTTCTGCCCTGAAACAGAGAAAATAGAAAAAAGCATAATGATTGATCCAGTGTACAGGCTCTTTGCTATCCTGGTAACATTGAATATTTTAAACAGTTTTTTCATGGCTATAACCCTATAAATATTGAATAAAGTTATGTATAAAAATCAATTATTGCAATACCTGATAATGGTCAGCAAGATTTTCGGTTTTTTTTGGCAGGTCAATATTCATTTAAATAATCTCTGGGCAAAGTCGTGCAGCGATTTCCTCCAAACCTGCCATTCATGTGCTCCGGGGAAGGAGGCAAAAGTAACCCGAAGTCCCTTTTCGTTAAATGTCTGAACCAGTTTCTTTGTCGGCTCTATTCTTGGATCCTGCTCACCGACAGATATATAGAATAACCGGAGTTTCTTATTGAACGAATCAGGGCTGGTAAGGATCCCCGGGATTGTTTTCTCAGCGTCAAAGGATGATCCTCCTGTTTGTGAAATACCTCCGAAAAGGCCGGTACTGAAAACACCGACGCCTGAAAAAATACCGGTATTGCGCAAGCCTGCGTAAAAAGCCTGACCTCCGCCCATTGATAAACCTGCAATAGCCCTGTTCTCAGCTCCCGGCATTACCCTGAAGTTGCTTTCAATAAACGGAATTATGCTTCCGGTGATCTCTTCAATAAAAACAGCCATTGCTTCATCGTTGTAACCTCCTGCTCTCACTCCTGGTTTTGAAACATTTCCATTCGGGATAACCACGAGCATCGGCTTTGCCTTTCCTTCAGCAATAAGATTATCGAGTATAATGTCGGTTTTACCCTGAACGGCCCAGCCTCTTTCATCTTCTCCTCCTCCGTGCTGAATATACAGGACAGGATACTTCTTCCTGGGCGATTTATCATAACCGGGAGGAGTATATATATTAATGCTTCTCCATGTTCCGGTTGTCTTTGAAAAATAGACTTTATGCCTTATGTCACCATGCGGAACATCCTTAATTGTGTAAAAATCTGCCCCCGGCTCAGGGATATCAATTGCACTAGACATTTTACCGGTTCCATAGAATGACTCACTGGCCGGATCGGCCACCCTCACTCCATCGATTACCAGTGAGTAATAATGAAAGCCGGGTACCTGGGGGTCGGTTGTAACACTCCAGGTTCCTTTTTCATCTTTTTCCATATCAAACAGTTTCCCCATATCAATCTGAACTTTGCCAGCCTGGGGTGCGTTAACCTGAAATACAACACTGTTATCGGGGAGTATCCTCGGATACCTCGAATTCGTGATATTTGTGGGAGCAGGTATCCCCTGGTCGGTTACCTGTGCATTTAATATTCCGGCTATAAGTCCGGAGAAAATAAAACTGCTTAAAAGGGCTTTAAAAACTTTCATAGGTTTCACTTTTAAATTATTAGATGATCATACAATTTTAATAAAACCATATTTATCTGATAATTACTTTTTTAACATAAAAATTCTCGCCCACCAGCATCATTGTGCTCTCATTGCCTGATATCCCTGAAAGTTTTTCTTCCGAAACCACTATAAGCTCATTGCAATGAGAACAGGATGGCAGTATTAAAAGTTTCCCGTTAGTGCAGACAAGAAAAAACTGATCTCCGGGTTCATCGTACAGGATTCCTGCCGGCAGGCCGTCAAGCATGTCCTGGTATCCATGTTCATCAGTGTAAAAGAGTTGTCTTTCCGTCCAGACTTCTCCCTGGCTTGAAAACATTAACACAGGGGATCCGTCATCTCTTATCCCTGCTGCGGCTATTCGGTCTTCGGTTGCCAGTACCTTTGTGAAACTGCAAGGTTTGTAAAAGCCTGAATAAACCTTATTGAAATCAAATATGTCCCAGCTTATCCCATCGGACGTACTGATAATTTCTCCTTCATCAGTTACTCCAAAGCAAACAGATGCCCTGGATGAGAGTGATACAATATTCCCCTTAAGCGGCAGAGTTTTGCTTGTGACAGCGCCCTTCTGATCGATCGTAATTATTTCTCCCCGGCCTGATCCGGCAATTACTTTTTCCCTGAACATGGCAAGCGAAAGGATCCTTCTATCCGTGCCTGTGGCAGCCTTCCGGAAGACCCCGTCTCCTGATGATATCAGTATTGTTCCATCGTCTCCTCCGGCCACGATCCTGCGACCGTCGGATGCCAGGCAGTTGAAATTTTCACCAGGGAATGTTTCCGCCTTTAAAATATTTCCTGATGCAGATATCAGGTCTATCCGTCCTCCGGTACCGGCAGCAAGGAATCCACCCTCATGCTCTATTACCGCCTTGTACCCTTCCTGGTCATAAATCCTACCCGCTGACGGTGATAAGATATTTCCTATTAGTATGAGGACGGCCGGTATATATATGAAAGACATAAGAACAGAATATTATTTCAACCCGCTGCTGGTTATCCTGAAATAGTCGCAAGAAACTTCAAAATCACCTGCCTGCTGTTCGGGTGCCTGCGCAGCCGGCATTCCCGGCCTTGCAGGCCTGCCTGAATCAGAGCCGTTGCAGACGATCAATCCTGCCCTGGTGTCTTTTAACTGCAGATCGATTGTCCCCACCCTGTCGAAAGTTTTTCCATCCCTGGAGTACGATCCTGTTATTGTCATCCCTTTTCTTTCAAGCTTCAGGATCAGTGATAGATTGTTATCTGTAATTACGTCAGGATTTCTGGCGCTGACAATTGAAAAGTTGTAACCTTCTCTTTCAATGATCATGTCGAGAACTCCACCCGCACCTGCACCTCCTCTGCTGAACCTTGGATTTGCCCTGTATACAAGCTTCACATAATTGTCATCATCCTGCCAGGCTATAACGCCTCCCTGCTGGTTGAACAAAGAAGGTTTTCTTGAGAAGCTGACTTTTGAAAGTATTGTCCAGTCGGTGTTTGCACTCTGGAGCAGCAAATTCTCAGCAGTATTGGACTCCCCGGCGATATCTCCTTTTTCACCTTTTATCACAATTGATCCCGGGATTTTTGTCATGCTCCAGTTATTTTTGTTTTCGCGCACCCAGCTCCACTGAGTTCCCGGAGTCTTGCTGTTGAATTCTTCGCTCACGGATCTGATCCCGAAATTGACCGAATAATCTTTTGAATCTACCGTAACATTATCAGTTATTTTAACAGAGGCTGTGCCTGGAATTCCTTTTGCCTGAATTATTTCAACTCCTACTGCCGGGTCTGATGGAACAACTGTCACAACGGGAGCGACAGCAGATACTCCTTTCGATATGTAGCTGTAACCGTTTACGGACGAATTGAAGCCGGGAATGTTCCTGTTATTCACCTTTATCGAGGAGAGGCTCAGGTCAGGCATAATCTTCACAGAAAAACTGCCTGATTCAGTTTTATCGCCAATGGTTACGGAAGCAGTGATGGTTACTACGCCTACTCCCTTTGCAGTAACAACGCCTTTTTCATCAACTGTGGCGGCAGCAGGGTTGTTGCTCGAAAATGACACTTTTGCCTTTGACAGGTCGTAGAAGCTGTCGTCCGACATCGCTGCGGTGACTTCTGTCAGGGCGCTGAAGCCCTTTCTCATTACTACATTGCCGCAACCGGCAACAACGGTTTTAATTACGGGAATGAAAGAGCCTCTCATTTCAGTTGAAACTGATCCGCGGATATCTTTTGAAGAAGAACCGATCTCAAAAATATATTTTCCCTGGTCAAAAGTCATTTTATCGTTCTTCTCATCCCAGAACCAGAGATCCGCGCAATCTATGTCGATGTTCACGGTTTTTGAATGACCTCTCGCGACTGTGACTCTCTTGAAGCCTTTCAGCCTTTTAAGAGGTCTCTGCAATGAAGAAGGAGAGTCAGGAGTTCTCATATATACCTGAACCACCTCGTCGCCATCATAATCGCCTGTATTTCTGACGTCGGCGCTGATGGTTATTTTATCGTTCGGCGTAATGGAATTCCTGCTTATCCGGAAGTTGCTGTATTCAAAGGAAGTATAAGAAATTCCGTATCCGAACTCATATGAAACATCCTTGTTGAAATACCATAATGTTCTCCCGTTCTTGCCGTTTCCTCCTTTTAAAGTATAATCGGTTATTGCAGGAAGGTCATTTACAGACTTGTACCATGTTGCGTTAAGCTTGCCTCCGGGATTGACATCTCCGAAAAGAATGCTGGCGATGGCATCACCCTGAGCCTGTCCGTTATAACCTGTCCAGATTATCCCGGGTATGTTTGCAAGGTTTTTAAATTCCTCGACCTCAACGCAGCCGAGCGTCTGCATTACCACAATTGTATATGGATTGACAGCAGCCACTGCCTTGATCAGGTCAACCTGATTTCCGGGAAGGAGAAGGGTGAGCCTGTCGGATTCTTCAGTGGCGGTTCTCTCGTCGGTACCCACAAACAATACTGCAACATCGGCACCGGAAGCCAATGCCAGTGTTTCTTTGTCAACCGGAGCATCGGGAGAAGCCTTATATACCAGGTACATTGTATGGGGGCCTGCGAGTCCCAGATTGTTGATTTTGACTTTCATCATGCTCCCTGCGCCGTAAACGCCTCCGGCTCTCGCACCGCCGGCAACAGTGGCATTCAATGTTGTAAGCAGATTGCCATCAGGAGATCCTGCCCTTACTTCCACAATGCCTCCTTCAGTCGGGATGTTGAGTACTATGCCGATTGTATCTGCGTTCGTCAGGTCAACATTTTCATATGCGGTCCACGATCCGTCATCAATTGTTCTTACCTGTTCAACTGTCCCCATCCCGGAACCTACAGTAATTCCTTTTGAAGCCGAGTTGTATTTAGTTGCATCGAATTTCGCTGTTTTGCCGTCAGTTTTCTTAATCTCGAAGCTTACCACATATAAAAGGTTGCTCTTGCTTTTTGCATTTCCACCCGTCCCTGATGTCACTTCAACCGAAAGACCCTTTTCTGCAAGGTATTTCTTTATACCAGCGAGAGGGGATACCAGGTTTTCCTGCGACGGTCTTCCTGAATAAGGCCCGAGTTCAACCCTGTCGGCCTGAGGACCTATCAGTGCGATCTTTTTAAGTCCCGATGCATTAAGCGGAAGAGCTTTCCGGCCTGTTTTGGCGGCGATCTCGTTTTTCAGGAGCACCGGGGTTTTAGTGGCTATTTCCCTGGCAAGAGCCTTATTGGCAGGCGAGCCTATGACATTTGCCTGTGAAAGTGCAAACGGAACTTTCGCAGGAGGGTCGAATTCACCAAGACGCATCCTGATTGTAAATATATTAAGAAGGGCCTTGTCGATATCCGCTATGGTTATCAGGCCGCTTTTAAGTGCATTTATTGCGCTTCTCTGATATACGCTTCCGCAGTCGATATCTACGCCGGCCTTCAAACCCATTGCTGTTGCCTCTTCTGCCGTTTTTACATAATAATGACCTGTATAGATGTCTTCGATTGAAGCGCAGTCGCCTGTAATGTATCCCTTCATGCCATAAGTCCTTCTGGCAATTGTATCGAGGTACAGTTTGCTCGCAGATGTAGGTACTCCGTTCACTGCATTATATGACGACATTATAGAAGGCAGATTATCTCTCTCAATAAGTGATTTATAAGGAGCCAGATAATATTCCCTCATATCCCTGTCATCCATATTTGAGCTGCTTACATGCCGGTCGAATTCACTGTTGTTCGCGAAATAATGTTTACCGCAAGGGACTGTTTTCAGGTATGTTTCATTATTGCCCATCATTCCCCTTACGAAACCGCCGGCAATCTGTGAAACCAGGAAAGGATCCTCACCGTATGCTTCGCCGGTTCTTCCCCATCGCGGGTCGCGGATCGGTTCGACGACCGGGGACCAGTAAGTAAGGCCCGCAATGACCGGAGAGTTCAGTGCCCTTGCTTCGTCAGAGATAGCGCTTGCCTCCCTTTGCATCAGCGAAGGATCCCATGATGAGCCAAGGGCGACACTGTTCGGGAATGAAGTAGGAGATCCCGCGCCAGGGCTCATGCTAAAACCTCCCATAACACCATGGAGAGCCTCGCTCCATACATTGAATGAATTTATCCCCAGCCTCGGAACAGCTGGCATGCTGTTTCCTATCAGACTTTCCTTTTCCTCCAGAGTAAGCCTTGAAACAAGGTCAGCTGCCCTTTCTTCGAACGAATAGGCCGTATTCAGGTAAACAGGTTTTTTTGAAACAGAATCAGCAGGTTCTCTAGCCTGGTTCGACGACAGGAAGAACAACAAAACAATTCCGACTAATGAAATCAATCCGGTTTTGTTATATCTTTTTTTCATGGTAAAAGTTTTAAAAGGAAGAAAGACTATAATTTTTATCAGTAATTGCAATGCAGAAATCCAGTCCCTTATGTTAATTCTTAGAATGAAGCGATAATCGCAGCCGGATTGAAAAGGATCCGGTTTTTCCTTAAATTATTAATCATCAATTTTTAAATTAAGTCATTAAATATGAAAAAACAAAAAAAACCTTTTTCCTGATCTGTTTCCGGAACAGCGGTTTGTGCCTGACCATACAGGCAGGTCACCTGAGATTCAACAAAAAATACTCGGACAGAATTAAATGGATTTCTATTATCAGGATATCCGGTGATAATACCGGGCCGGGAGACTAACCGGAAAGAAGTTATTTTTCCTGGACGGCTTTCTTTACATTCATAGCCGAAGGCCCTTTCGGTCCTCTGCCTATTTCAAAATTCACGATATTATTTTCGACTACCGGCTCAAGGAGGTTGTTCACATGGAAGAAGATGCTTTGCTGGGATTCCAGGTCGCGGATAAAACCAAAGCCTTTCGATCCGTTATAGAAGGTGACAACACCTTTGCGTACAGGGTCGGGAGCATTTTCAGGATTGTTCTTAGTAACATTGAGCTCTATATCTTCAGCAATGACAACAGTTTTCCTGTTTGGATCGGGAGGGGTGGATGAGATCTTTCCGAATTCGTCGACATAGGCAATCATGTCTTCAAAGCTCTTCCTTCCGCCATCATTTTTTTTCATGGCCCTTTTCTGAGCTTTTTCTTTTCTTTTTTTCTCTTTCTTGTTTCTTACTTCTTTCTTGCCTGATGTTTCCTGCGATCTTCCCATATTTTTGTTTTGGCGTCAAAGGTACAATAAAAACACGGATTATTTTGTAATTTTAAGTTTAGCAACCAATAACACCAATAGTCATGGCAAGAGAAGTAAACAGCACACAGCCCTATTCCGACAAGCTGGTGAAGCTGATTCCGTCAGAGATAATAGGCGCGTATATGGTATTGTCAAATATTCTTGGCTATACAGCAGGCAGCATGCAGGCTTCCGTCAGGCCTTATCCGGTACCTGAAAGCGATTTGAAGCCTATCCTTCTTCAGATCGTGTTTTTTGTTTTGTTGATCCTTACTCCCGTTTACCTGAAAAAGGTCAGCAGGGTAAACAACATCACCCAGCTGATAGTGACCACACTCTCTTTCATTATCTGGGTTTACAC
>CAZXAM010000031.1:24451-26548 GCA_964638545.1 uncultured Rikenellaceae bacterium
ACCCATATCAGCTCCGAAGTGTCATATCCAACTTTTGAAGCCGTTTCCAGGTATTTTGTTTTGATATCATCGGGGATTGTTGTTTCCCGTGCCAGGATCCAGAGGTACTTGAGGCTCTCACCGGCTATGAGGGCATATTTGTATTCTTCGTCGAGAGCAATAACATTGTAACCTCCATAGATAGGCCCGAAAAATGACACTTTAAGCATCGCTGTATTTTTGTCGCCAACGAATTTGGCTTTTCCTTCAGCCTTTTTCCATTCATTTTTCACAGTGTCGAATCCGCGGTTAATGACTTTAATCGTACCGTTGTCGTTCACTGAATATTCTGCCGTAGTATTGTTCAGATTGCGTTCAAATCTGAAATCGAGACGGGCAATCTCATACCATTTACCAAGATATTTTGATTGGTCAAAAGGCGTGACGGCAACTGCTCCTTTTGGTATTGTGGAGCAGGAACAGAGAGCAAATGTCATTACTGCAGCAACCATGGTTTTATAAAGATTTTTAGTTTTCATATGAAACTTGATTAATATCCGTAAAAATAGTCTTTTTCAGGTAAAAAAAGTTTATGAAGAATTCACTGTTACACGATAGATTCATTTTCAATAATTCCCCAGGTTTCTTTATTCAGGCAGAAAAGCTAATTTTGACTTACATTAAGTTCTGTCTCATGAAAATAGATAAGAAAAGACTTTACAATATAATCTTTGAAGCCGATACCAGGGAAGGAAAAATCTTTGATCTTTCACTGGTCTGCCTCATCTTTATCAGCATCCTTCTGGTAATGTTTGACAGTGTCGCCCCAATACACAAAAAGTTTTACATGCCAATGAGGATAGCTGAATGGCTGATTACAGCTGTTTTCTCGATAGAATATATCTTAAGAATTTATGTAGTCAGAAAGCCGGTAAAGTACATTCTCAGTTTCTATGGCATCATTGACCTGCTCGCCATATTGCCCGGTTTAATAGTCTTCATCTTTCCGGGAGCGCAGAGCCTTCTGGTCATCAGGGCAGTAAGACTGCTGAGGGTGTTCCGTATCCTGAAGTTCAGCCGCTATACTTCGGCAGGCCGTATTCTGATGACCGGACTTATCCGAAGTCGGGAGAAAATTCTCATGTTCATGGCTGTTGTCGTTACATTGGTGGTGATCTTTGGAACGATAATGTATCTTATCGAAGGTGAAGAGAACGGCTTTTCAAGCATCCCGAGGAGTATCTACTGGGCAGTCGTGACTCTTACTACTGTGGGTTATGGAGATATTTATCCTTCGACAGCCATGGGACAATTTTTAGCCACTATTGTAATGATCATGGGTTATGCTATTATTGCAGTGCCAACAGGTATTGTAACTGCCGAGATGATCAAGGTTCCTCCAAGAACCAACACCCAGGTCTGTTCAAACTGCATGCTCGATTCTCATGATAATGACGCTCTTTTCTGCAAAAAGTGCGGTAACCAGCTTGATATTCCACATGATGGACAAAGCCTGGCGCCATAATAAATTACTATCTTAAATATTAATAAGACAGGTATCATGTTCAAAGAGAAGCAACCCTACGTCTGTCCTGCAGAGTTTGCCGGCTCCCTCGATAACTTCGTAAGGAGGATTGTGCACAAACCGCGGAAAATCCTTGAACCATTTATAAAAAAGGGGATGACTGTGCTTGATCTTGGCTGCGGACCGGGCTATTTTACTTCAGAGATTGCCAGGCTGGTCGGGGAGGATGGGAAGGTAATTGCAGCCGATCTTCAGCAGGGTATGCTGGACAGGATGGCTGCTAAGATCGCAGGGCTGGAATTAGAGAATAGAGTTGAATCACATCTCTGCCAGCCTGAAAGGATCGGCGTTTCGCAAAAAGTAGATTTTGTTTTGGCATTCTGGATGGTTCATGAAGTGCCGGATCAGCATAGAATGTTTGAAGAACTGAAATCACTGCTGAAACCCGGAGGCCTGATCTGGATAATTGAGCCGAAGATTCATGTCACAAAAAAAGATTTCAGAAGGATGATAGCAAAGCTTGAATCAGCAGGTCTGAAGATTATTGAAAAACCTGTAGTTTCGATAAGCCGATCGGTTCTGCTGTCAGCCGG
>CAZXAM010000031.1:26648-43418 GCA_964638545.1 uncultured Rikenellaceae bacterium
AGATTATTGAAAAACCTGTAGTTTCGATAAGCCGATCGGTTCTGCTGTCAGCCGGGAGAAAGTAATCAATTTCCGGGCAGAGTTCAGGTTAGTAAGTATTGACTTTAATTGCCGCGACTACAGGTAACCGGACAAAGCCTGACCTCCACCTTCGCTACCGACTACGCTAAAGCTTCGTCGGTCAAAGAAAGCTTCGGCGGACAAAGCCCGACGCCTTTTATATCAGATCACAGTAAAACAATATTCAGATTATTTTTTCGAATATTTAATTGGATTATCAATTATGTATTTTTTTATTCGTGATAATTCTGCATCAGATCGTACAATACGATCATAGAAACGGGATTGCCACTGGAACCCGGGATCTGTTTTCCATATATTAATCGTGCATATCCGTTTATATTGATTTATTATTGTTCCCAATGTTGTAGAGACGCCCGAATCGGGCGTCTCTACAACCGGAACCACCCCCGTATTATGGTTTGTGGAGACGCCCGAATCGGGCGTCTCTACAACCGGAACCACCCCCGTATTATGGTTTGTGGAGACGCCCGATTCGGGCGTCTCCACGGGCCATGCGGATTTATTTTTCGGGTTTCTGATATTAATGATTCCGTGCATATGATTAGGCATGATTATGAATTCATCCAATTTTACGAACGGAAAATGATTTGGGATTTCCAGCCAGAATTTTCTGGCAATTTCGCCCGGTTCTTTCAGGATCAGTATTTTATCAGAATTTATTTCTCCGAAATAAGGGAAAAAGCCTTTTGTACATATAGTTATAAAATAAAACGCATTAGAGCTGTAATCATAGCCCTTTAATCTGGACGATTCGATTCGGTACCGGCTCTTGTATAAAGCACACATAAAACAATGCAGCAGATTATGCAATTTATAAAATATTCGTCTGTTTGGAAAGTGCTATGAAAAAAATATAGGAGTGCCGTTTTGAAGGCTTTGGAAAGTACTAAGGGGAAACAGGCTCAGACTCCGACCGAAGAAGATATTCAACATTTGCCGGGTATGGTTCAGAAATACCTGCGGCTGACAGGTGTGATCGACAGGTTGAAAATAATGAATTTCCAGGCATAGTTCAGGTCGGTATGTATTGACAATGATTGCCGCGACTACAGGTAACCGGACAAAGCCTGACGCCCACCTCCGCTACCGACTACGCTAAAGCTTCGTCGGTCAAAGAAAGCTTCGGCGGACAAAGCCCGAAGCCTTTCAATATCTTCTAATGACTTCCATGTTAATACTATGTTAATTCCGGAGTGAAGCAGAATCAAAACCCTTATTTGATTGTCTATCAGAAAAACAGGACAACCGGGGAAACCCGTGAAATATGTCTGAAACAAGAAAATTAACAAATAAAAATAAGGGTAAAATGAAGAATTCAGGAAAAATTGCAGGTATGTTACTGTTGCTTTTCATAGCAGGCAGCTTCTCTCTGAATGCACAGCGCGGAATGAGAGGGATGAGACCTGATTCAGCATCAGTTAACAGGATGGAACGGATGCAACCGGGACGAATGGGTATGCGCCAGGGAATGGGCCGGATGAACATGGAAGCAACACCTCCGAATGCCATGAGATATCAGAGACAGGGTTTTAATCAGCCAGGAATGGGCGGTATGAGAGGCCAGGGGATGGGAATGCAGAACAGGATGCCACAGATCTATAATATTCCTAACCTTACCGATAAGCAAAAAAAGGATATTGCAGACCTCAGGGGGAAACAGCAGGCTGAGATGGAAAAACTCAGGATCGATATGCAGTCAAAAATGAAGGAACTGCAGGATTCTCATCAGGCGAAAGTCATGAGCATTCTTACTCCCGAACAGAAAAAATGGTTTGAGGAGAATAATCCCAAACCAGTTGTCAAATAGGTTTAGGTTTTGATTTCAGGTGATTAGGGGGTGCGGCGTCAGCGATGGCGCCGCTTTTTTGTTCCTCCTGCACCCTTCTTCTATAAGCTTAATACATACCTCAGAATTTATTATCTTGTCGTGACAAATCATATCGTATGACCACGCTTCCGGGGCGGATAATTTCAAAAAAACAATTTCAATGGAGCAAAAAAGCCAAAGAGGTCTTATAGCCTTGCTGTTTACGGGCGTGCTTATGGGCGCTCTCGACATTTCGATTGTCGGTCCTGCAATACCTTCAATAGAAAGTTTTCTTCATCTCGATCCGCGTTATTCAGGCTGGATATTTTCAATTTATGTGTTATTCAATCTCACCGGGATCTCCTTATTTGCCAGGTTATCGGATGTATACGGACGAAGAAATATCTACGTAGCTGCGCTGGTCATCTTTGCAGCAGGGTCGCTATGGGTGTCGTTGTCCGACAGTTTACAGTCCCTTCTGATCGGAAGGGCTATACAGGGCTTCGGAGCCAGCGGCATATTCCCTGTCGCTTCCGCCCTCGTCGGTGATATGTTTCCCCCTGAAAAAAGGGGACGTATTCTCGGACTGATTGGTGCTGTATTCGGTTTGGCATTTCTGATGGGGCCCTTTATTGCAGGAGTTATGTTGCGATATTTTGAATGGCATTCTCTCTTTATTATAAATATTCCAATCTCAATTGTGCTTATATATTACAGCTTCAGGATATTACCATCGATTGCCAACAGCAAGGTCAAGGCAATAGACTGGGGCGGAATAGCAGCTCTGGCTGTCACGCTGGCCGGATTTACCTACGGCCTTAATAACATCGATACTTCAGGAACCGGGTCTGTGCTGTTTGACCTGAAAGTAATAATCCCTATGGCAGCAGCTCTGGCAGGATTAGCTTTGCTCGTTATTGTTGAACGCAAGGCCAGTGATCCGGTGATCAGGTTAAGTTTCCTGCTGAACAGGCAGATCCGTATAGCAGGTTTGATTGCAATAGCAACCGGAGTAGTGCAGGCATCCTTTGTTTTCATTCCAAAGTTTGTTGTCCAGAACTTTGAAGTTACACCATCGGTCGCCAGTTTCATGCTGATCCCGTTCGTCCTGGCGACAGCAATAGGATCGCCATTATTCGGAAGGATGATTGACAATTACGGCGTAAAAAAAATAATTATGGCAGGTCTTATTCTTCTTGCGGCTGGTTTTTTAATTCTCTCGCTTTCCGGAAGTCAGAAAAGCATTTACTATTTCAGCGGGGTACTTATAGGGCTTGGGCTTTCCGTTCTGGCAGGCAGCTCACTGAGATATATAATGCTGAATAACACAGAAGCAGAAGACAGAGCCACATCGCAGGGAATGATTACGATATTCATCAGTGTGGGACAAATCGCTGGAACAGCAGTTATTGGCTTGATGATAGGTTCTCTGGGAAGCAAATCCGTCTTTGAAAGCATCTTTGCCGGAGTGGCAATTATGATGGTGATAATGTTCTTCTTTTCTTTAGCGCTGTCGTCGTCATATACCAGATTATCAGGCAAGTAAAGGAGCAGCTCGTGGCTCGTGGCTCGTAGTAAGCATACTCCAGGATTGCAGGATTGCACGATTGCATGATTGCACGATCTCCACCCACCGCCTGACGCCTTATTTTTTTTACTTTTATATTCACGAATTATGGAAAAAATGAAAGCAGTCGTTTATGACAAAAGAGTAATCCTGACAGGCTTGTATACCGTGACGTTATAAGAAATGAGCACAACCTTTTTGACAAATGATCAGCTTTACAAACAGGCAATTGAGCCAGTCTCAAAGGCAACCTCATTTGTCTGGATCGGTACCGCCGACATAAAGGATTTGCATGTTCATCATAAAGGAAGCGTTCAATCATTCTTAGGCATGCTTGACGGGCTGGCAAGAAGGAAGGTATCTATTCGCCTGTTGCATGCAAAAGAACCTGGGCCCAATTTCAGAAGAAGCTTTGACAGGTACCCCTTGCTCTGGAAGAACATGGAAAGGCAATTATGCCCAAGGGTACATTTCAAGCTTATCGTCATCGACGGCAAATTTGCTTATTCCGGTTCTGCGAATCTGACAGGAGCAGGTTTAGGAATAAAGAGCGCCAATACCCGTAACTTTGAATCCGGATTTATAACGACTGATGTAAAATTCGTAGAGGCCATTATGACTCAATTTGATGAAGTATGGCTTGGCAGGTTCTGTAAAGAATGCAGACGAAAAGAGTTTTGCCAGGATCCGATTGCCTGATATAATTATTATCACAATCAACTTCTGACACACCCGGTAAAGAACGAAGAAAAGGAGAACCGTTTAGTTCTCCAAGGCATAAACTATCTTAAGGTGTTTCCTCCAGTCTATCCAATATATTCGATGGTAATGACTTATTAGTATCCGCCCCGAGTTCTTTTATCCTTTCAATTCTTCCGATGATAGTATCCCCTTTTTTCTTTGACTCAAACAGCTTATTCATCGCACTCTGATAGTTATCCTTTGCATCATCTATCTTTTTCCCGATATTGGACAAATCTTCAATAAAACCTACAAACTTTTCATAAAGGGCTCCACTCTGTTTAGCTATCTCAAAGACATTTTTTTTCTGTTTATCCTGAGTCCATAAAAAGTTGATCATCCGGAGAGTAGCAATTAAGGTCGAGGTGCTGACCATTACAATATCTCTCTTCAGGGCTTTGTCAAATATAGAAGGATCTTCTCTCTGGGCCGCTGCAAGAGCAGGTTCAATAGGGATAAACATCAATACATAATCCGGAGGATTGATGCCATACAGCTTCGGATAACTTTTTTCAGACAGACCCCTGATATGATTACCTATATCGATCAGATACTGCTTTAGCGCCAGCGCTTTTTTATCTTCATCATCAGAGTTGTAGTATTTTTCATAAGATACCAGGGAGACTTTTGAGTCGACTATAATCTGCTTTTCGTCGGGCAGATTGATTATGTAGTCGGGCCTCAGGTTTTTCCCTTCTTCATCCTTCAGGGTTTCCTGTTTACGGTAATGTATCCCCTTTTCAAGTCCTGTTTTCTCAAGTATAAGTTCCAATTGGATCTCACCCCAGTCGCCAAGCAGTTTCTTATCTCCTTTGAGAGCGCTGGTGAGCCTGTTGGCATCTTCGCTTACCTGTTGGTTCAGCTTGATTATGCTCTTTAACTCTTCTTTCAGGGATGTTCTCTCCTTAATTTCATCGGTGTATATCCTGTCGATCTTTCCCTCAAAATCCTTGATTTTTTCTTTCAGGGGATTCAGAATCTCTGCAACATTCTTTTCATTCATTTCCAGGAATCTCTTGCTCTTTTCTTCGAGAATGCCATTGGACAGATTTTTAAATTCCAGAGACATTTTTTCATGCAGGTCACTGAGTTCCTGTTTGTTTTTCTCAAGTTTTTCCTCGGTGTTCAGCAACTTTGTGGCCAGCTCTGCTATTTTTGAATTCAGGTCAATAATTTTGTTTTCCTTTTCATTGTTTTCTTTTTTCTCCTGATCAAATAAACCCATTGGAACGTAGTTATTCTTAACCTCATCCAGCAGTATTACCTTGTTCTTAGCGGCAATAAGCTTAGTTAACAGCCAACCCATGAGGAAGCCTGCAGCCAGCCCGGTAAGCAGAAAAACTATATTCATAATTCCTTGACTAAATACAACATAACAAGATATATATCAGTGAGTTAAAAATAACTTTACTCTAGATTAGAACATTAATGACAGGCTAAATTAGATAAATATTAAGAATTGAGAAAGAAATAAATTCTTCACAACAAAGTATCCATGTGGTCTATTGCTCAGGTAAGATACGAGTTTAAAGGTGAAAAGACCCAGGATAAAAGATTGACGAACGAAGTGAGGAAATTCCGCCTAGCGGAACCCAAGACCCAAGACAAAAGATTGACGAACGAAGTGAGGAAATTCCGCGTAGCCTTCAGTTGTCAGGGAACCTATTAGAAATTCCTGGTTTACTTCTGATAAACTCACCTTTTTCGATGGCCTCGAGGATGAAGTTGGCAACTGCTAACCGGGTGATCGAAGATCCGAACTTCCTGTCGCCTGTCTGTTTATAAATGACCGAAATATCATCCGACGCATCGGTAAGCGTAACCGGCCTGACAACTGTCCAGTCGAGCCCCGACTTCTCAAGCACTTTCTCCTGGCGGTCATGGTCCCTGTACGAATGCCTTAAGTTTGAGATTTTGATCAGTATTCTGAAAAATAAAGGTATTTCCCTGAATGAGTCCCCAACTCCAAGAGCTGTCATCAGAACTATTCTCCTGATTCCTTTCTCTTTCATAACGTCAACACAATTCCGGATGCTTACAGACATGAAATCGAGAGGAGTTTTTATCCCGGAAAAAAGACCCTGGGTCGATGGAAAAAGGCTGAGGGTACTGACAACAGCATCACATCCGTCGAGGGCCTTCCTGACTGTTTCCTTATCATATGGAGTCCCTTCCGTAATATCAGCATCTGCAACAGAGACTTTTGTTCTATTCCTTGCTATCCCGTTAACTTTCCATCCTCTGCTTAGTGCTTCACGGGCAACCAGGCTGCCTGTCCGTCCTGAAATTCCCAATATTGCTATCTTCATTTTCTTTTGTTTTAATCTTTAATACCCGATAAACAAGTATCAGTTGTAAAGGTTGATTGAGTAAAGATAAGAAATGAGGATGAGAAGATACCGAGTACCGAGCACCGAGTACCGAGCACCAAGGACCCAAGCTCCAAGATCCAGGAAAATATAGTAGTTCTCTTATGCAGAAAATGCCTTTAATAATTTTGTTCTATTTTTACCACAACCAAACACCTGCGTTTCTTGAACATCAAAGCTCTCTTTTACAGCATTTTCATTGATCCTCTTTTATCGGGATTGAGGCAGTCTGTCGCTGAAAAGATTCCGCCCGATGCAACTGTCATCGACATCGCCTGCGGAACAGGTTCACTTGCTGTCGTGATAGCACGAAGGGCCCGGTTTGTGACAGGCATCGATCTCGACACTGACCTCATAAGATTCGCTTCAGCCGGCGTGAAGAAGAAAGGAATTGACAATGTCAGTTTCCTGGTAAAGGATGCCACCAACCTTCAGGATTATACAGATAAGCAATTCGATGCAGCAGTTATATCCATGGCCGTACATCAGTTCAGTGAAGAGCTTGCTGTACAGATACTTAAAGAAATGAAACGTATTGCATCAAAAGTCATAATTGCCGACTATAACTGTCCTCTGCCTCCCGGATTCTCCGGAACTCTGGTATATTCAATTGAAAAGCTCGCAAAAGGAGATCATTACAGGAATTTCAGTAATTACATGTCGCGTGGAGGACTGCAATGGTTCACAGGTTCTGCAGACCTGCCGATAAGATCGTCTGTATACAGAGGGAAAGGGGTATTCGTTGTTGCGGAGTGTTAACCCGTCCATTTATGTCTGGTAAAGCGGCCAATGACAACAAGACCGCAAGTCGGAACGTAGTGTAGATCCTGCTTCGGCGGGAATAATTACCGGGCTGATTATTTTCGGTGAAGTAACCTTTTACGTAAGCATACTTCTGCTGGGAAAGACGTTTTACCAAAAGATAAAATCTAAATTAAGGTTTCGAAGAAAAGATGTCCGGCAGGAGTAACCGGACATGCTGATTCTTTATTATCCCGGAAAGATCAGGCATTGGCGCCTTCAACTATCTCCTGGTCTTTCTGATCGTTCACCCGGCATTTCTCGTTGTATCTTTTCTTCCAGTCCTTTTTCTTGTCATTATGTCCTCCCGGGGCAACTCCGGTAAGAAGGATCTTGGATAAGAGGAATAATCCCGCAGTCTGCCAGTAAGTCAATACCGGTCCGTTGAACAGTTCAGGGACGAGCCAGTTCCACAGTGCCTGTACGCCGAAGATCACGCCGATAACAAAACCGATACCGAGGATACCAAAACCGATGTACTTAAAAATAGTTTTTGCTTTCATGTTATTTTTCTTTTAATAGTTTATAAACAGATCTTAGGTTCTGCCTCAAAGCGATAACAGCGTAGCGTTTCCGCGACAGCAGGGTGTTCACAGGCACTCCTGTTGTCTCCGATATCTCCTTGAAGCTCTTGTCTTCAAATTCATTTTCGACGAATACATTTCGTTGTTCCTCAGGCAAACCGTCGAGAGTCATTTCGATTATCTGCCAGATCATTTCCTTGAGTTCCTCATCACCGGGCATAAGGGCAGGTGCAGGCAGTATCTCGCTCAGGGTCAGCGGACCCTGGTCATCCTCGAGGATGTTTTCGGCAAATTCGGACTGCACATGTTTCTTTCTTCTGAAAAGATCGGTGATCCTGTTCTCCGCAACCCTGTAAAGCCATGCTGAGATACTCTCGATCCTCCTGAGGTCGTTAAAGCCTACCGTGAGCTGGTAGAAGACATCCTGCAGTATGTCTTCAGCTTCAGTCCCGGCAGGTACCTTGTTCCTGATATACCCGAGCAGCCTGTTTTTCTCCTTTTTATAGGTTTCCGATATTATTTCAGATTCTTTCGGGCTCATGTTTGTGGTCATCTGAATCTAAAGACGAACTCGTATAAAAGATATTTTAAAATTGCAAATAAATTTTGTAACTGCTGTAAAACCAGCTTGCGGCTGCAGGGGTCAGTATCAGTCATTCAATTGTCATTCAATTGTCATTCAATTGTCATTCAATTGTCATTCGATGGTCATTCAATTGTCATTCAATTGTTATTGGTTTGAATTATTTTGTAGTTTTAAGGAATAATCGTGCTAAAAGGATTAATTATGAAATTAGAAGAATTTAAGGTTTACCAGTTATCGATGGGGATAGCTGAAAAGATCTGGATCATCGTTGATCAATGGGATTATTTTGCCAAAGATACTGTCGGAAAACAGTTGGTACGGGCTGTGGATTCTGTAGCTGCCAATCTTTCTGAAGGTTATGGGCGATACCATTTCAGAGAAAACATAAACTTCAGCTATTATTCCAGGGGATCTTTATCTGAGGCTAAAACATGGTTAACTAAAGCGAATAACAGGAATCTGTTGAAAAAGCCTGACTATGAGCTCTTCATCCAACAGATTGACGACATCGCCATAAGATTGAATAATTACATAAAATCAATCGGCAAAACCAATTAGCGATCTCCACTTACAATCAAATGACGGCAATTCCCAATGACGATTGAATGACGCCGCGAAGCGGCCAATGACAATTAATGACAGCCCGCCGGGCCCAATGACAATTGAATGACGCCGCGAAGCGGCCAATGACAATTAATGACAGCCCGCCGGGCCCAATGACAATTGAATGACGCCGCGAAGCGGCCAATGACAATGAATGACGGTCCGCAGGACCCAATGACAATGTATGACGGCTCATTTTCGTGCACATAGATGCAGGTACATCGTTAATCATATATGATAGCGATCACAACTTACCTAAAGGTAACTAACAGAAAAGTAACTTACTGATAGGTTATATCTGATATTTTGAGTATTTTTGCAGAAAAAGAGATCATGGAGACACCGTTCGTATTCGGAAAAATAGCTTCCAGAGACGATTTTACAGACAGGAAAATTGAGACAGAAAGGCTTGTGTCCAATTTCATTTCGGGGACCAATTCAATTTTGATCTCACCCAGAAGATGGGGTAAGTCATCCCTCGTTGCCAGAGCATCAGAAGCTGTAAGGAGGAAGAAAACGAAAATTAAATTCTGCTTTTTAGATCTAAACAATATCCGGAGCGAGGAACAATTTTATCAGAACCTGGCCACTGAAGTCCTGAAGGCATCATCAGCAAAGATCCAGGTTATCGCTGAGAATGCCAGGAAATTCATGGGAAGGTTCATCCCTAATTTGACATTCAGTCCCTCACCAGGTGCAGAGATAAAGCTCGGGCTCGACTGGAAGGAAGTTAAAAGAGATCCCGGAGATATTATCGATCTGGCGGAAAAAATGGCTTCGGATAAGGGAATAAAGCTTATCATCTGTATTGATGAATTTCAGAATATATCTGAATTCACAGATCCCGTGGCATTCCAGAAACAGATGAGGGCTCACTGGCAGCATCATCACAACGTATCATATTGTCTTTACGGGAGCAAACGACATATGATGATGGATGTTTTTGAGTCTCCGTCGATGCCTTTTTACAAATTTGGAGACATCATTTTCCTTGAAAAGATCAGCAAAGCTGACTGGTTAGGGTTTTTGACAAAGAGATTTGCAGATACAGGGAAGAAAATAGACGGGGAACAAGCCGGGCTGATCGCCGACCTTGCAGATTGTCATCCTTATTATGTTCAGCAACTGGCCAGGCTATCCTGGTTCAGAACAGAAACGGTTTGTTCGGAGCAGATAGTCAGAGATGCTTTTTCTGATCTTATACTGCAGTTAAGCATGCTTTTCCAAACCATTGCTGACGGGCTAAGCACTACTCAGCTGAATTTCCTTGAAGCTCTCCTTTCGGGAACTGAGCAGATGAGCTCACAGGAAAATATTGCTGCATTCAGGCTTGGAACCTCTGCGAATGTTGTCAAAATAAAGAAGGCACTAATCAACAAGGAAATACTCGATACTTCTCAAAACCGACTCTTTTTCCTTGACCCTTTGTTCAGGCAATGGCTGCTCGATTATTACTTTAAGTTCTGAAATGTCAAACAACCGGCAAGGCTGAACGATTCCACGACAATGATTAACACCCGCTGTTAATAATTTTGCCATTACTTTAAACACACGAATCCGGTCGTTGACAGAAAGAAACTATACTTTTGAAAGCATGATAATCAAAAAAAAGTAAAAGATGTCGCAGCAATATTTAGATCATGCAAGGGCCATCCTCACTTCCAGGCGTTCGAATTTCAAAGGCGGAAGCAAAGGCTCAGGGATCATATCCCTGTTCGGGTACCAGAATGAATATGATCTCAGGGAAGGATATCCTCTTCTGACAACAAAGAAGATGTTCACATCATCAATGTTCCATGAAACAATCTGGTTTCTGAGGGGTGATACAAATACAAAATACCTCGAAGACAATAACTGCCATGTCTGGCGGCCAGATGCCTTCCAGGCAAACCTTCCGAAAATGCAGAAAGAAGGAATTTTCCCGGCAAACATCGTGAAATACTCTCCCGACTGGGACAAGGCAATGGCGGACTACGGCCAGAGAATTAAGGAAGATGCCGCATTCGCAGAGAGGTGGGGCGACGCCGGACCCATATATGGCAAACAGTGGAGAAGATGGGAATATTTCGACCACGACAAAGGTGTGTTTGTTGAGATTGACCAGGTTGGAAAAATGATTAAAGGGCTGAAAAAAAATCCGACAGGTAAAAAGCATATCGTCGATTCCTGGAATCCCGGCGATACTCCAAACATGTCGCTGCCTCCATGTCACGTTCTCTACCAGGCCACTGCAAATGAAGAGGGGGAAATGGAATTACAGCTTTACCAGAGAAGCTGTGATCAGTTCCTGGGCGTACCCTTCAATATAGCCAGCTATGCAGCCCTTACACAGATTATAGCCCGTGAAGCAGGTATGATCCCGAAAACATTCATCCATACTTTCGGCGACTCGCATTTTTATGCAGGAATAGGAAAGAGAACAATGTGGCATCAGGAACATTTCAGGGAACTCCAGCAGAAAATTAAGAGCGTGACCGGGAAGGAAGACTACCTTGAAATTGCAGAGTGGATAAATAAAAACGCTCCCAGCGACGGGAATGAGGAAAAATACGATCATGTAACTGCAATTCTCGAACAGATGTCGAGAGAGCCAAAACCCATGCCCCGTCTAAAGATCGCGGAGAAGCCTTTCGACAAGCTGACAATCGATGACTTTGTAGTTGAAAACTACGACCCTCATCCGGCGATCAGGAGGAGCATGGCGGTTTAGAAAAGTCATGCAGTCATGCGGTCTTGCAGTCTTCCTTCCGCTGCGCGTCTCTCCCTCAACAAGGGGACTATTTCAGCATTATTGATGAATTTAAAGGATGACTAGGAATTAACCCCCCTTTAGGGGGGCAGGGGGGCCATAAATATGAATAATATGGAGGAACTGGTATTCGCTATCCCTGCAGAGGAGTTATGGGAAATATTGACCTACAGGGAATTAGGTTTAATATACGGCAAAAGCGATTCTCTGAAAATGATTTTCATGAAAGGTCTGTTTCGTAAAAGGGACGAACTGGAAGAAAATCCTTCATTTAAGCAGATCATACCTTACGCGGTGATCTCCCATAATAATTCATACTTTTTA
Source organism: uncultured Rikenellaceae bacterium (assembly GCA_964638545.1). Classification (GTDB taxonomy): domain Bacteria; phylum Bacteroidota; class Bacteroidia; order Bacteroidales; family VadinHA17; genus LD21. The sequence continues at coordinate 38,804 of CAZXAM010000031.1, forward strand.
TTTAAAAGGACCTCAGGACAGACTGAAAAAAGATTGCAGGATCTGTACTCTTTAGGCGTTGGAGGACATATGAATCCCGTCAGATCAATGAAACCTCCGGAACAGTATCTCATTGATGAACTGAAAAGAGAGTTGTTTGAAGAAGTCACATTTTCGAATGGTTGTTCAATAGAATCAATTGAATTTAAGGGATTTATCAATGATGAAACAATCCCTGTCAGCAGGGTTCATCTCGGTCTCTTTTATAATATCCGTGTATCTGACCGAAATCTGGAAGTATCAGAAACGGATAAACTGACCGGAGCCTGGGTTGAGAAATCCGGATTAGCTGATTTCTATGAAGAGATGGAAACGTGGACGAAGATCATATTCGATTGTTTTATAAAGTGAGATTGATTATATGCGATATGCGATTTGCAGTGAAAAATCTGTGAGGGAAAAGACCGTGTGCCGTATGCCGCGTGCCGGATTTCTTAATTGCACTTCTTCAAACACTTAAACTTATCCTGCCTTACCGGAACTTTTCGTAACTTGCATGTTTAATCCAATAACACCAGAGATGTCTGAGAAAATTGAATGTCAGTGGCAGATTGATGACAAAGAGCATATTACGTGTCAAAAAATAGTCGATTGCCCGGGGCTCGGCAAAGAAGAGCTCTATAACAGGACTCTGAAGTTCTTCACTGCTGAATTCAGCGACAGCAGTTCGGTCATTCAGGAACGAGATCCCTTCAACGGCATAATCATCGGGAAAGGCGTATTAAAAAAAGTCATTGTTCTGAACAACGTACTGAGGAACAGTTCTATAGATACATTTTATCTGCTTAAGACAGAAGTCAGGGATGGCAGGGCAAGGATCACGATATCACTTACGCAGTATGATGAGTCGGTAAGGGGAACTGAACCGCCTGATATCCACTACCTGTACTTTGTATCAAAGCGGTACCCATTTAATGCCACTGACTATCAAAAAGATCTGTATATAGAAGCATATCGTGTCTCACAGTCCGGGGCTCTTAAACTGATAACCTCCGTTGAGAACGCGCTGCATACTGATGCAATACTTCCGGGGAGAGACTCCTGGTAGCCTCTTCTGTAACAGTCTGCCGGGCCTCCTTCGCCACCGCTTCGGCTGCCAAAGCAAGACAAGAGACCGAATACCGAGTACCGAGGACCAAGGACCAAGGACCGAAGAAAATCCCCCCGCTGTTACGGAATCACCACTTCGTTCCGATCTGCTGTGAGTCCGGGAGGACAGAGTAAAGCGGATTTGCTGAAGGTCAGGTGAAATAAGAAAAGATCTTTTCGGTCTCCTCGTAGCCTGCCCTGATGCCTCTTCCTGAAAACAGCGTGTCCTTACCATCCTTCAGCTCCACCATTACCTCAGAGTTGAGGCTCTCCTTGATGACACTCTCCATTAATCCTTTTACTGGCGCCCTGAGCGTTCCTGCTCCCTTCTTTTCTGTGACTGCCGAAAATGTAAAGGAACCTTTCCTGATCACTATTTCAGTGTGTGTTTCATCGATCTTCCTTATCCTGTTGATCTTTGCACCGTTATATGTGGCAAGGATGTTTATTTTGCCGGCAATACTGATAAATGAAATGAATCCCATGAACCAGCTGCCCAACCAGGGTATCTTTGCAATGGAAATCATCACCGAGATGTCTTTGCGTTCAAAGTTATTGCACTGCATCCATATCCATGATTCCGGAAAAGAGGTGCCCCAATCCTTCTCGATATAACCCTTTCCACCGGTGAAATCTGAAACCAACCCGTTTACCTCAATTCTGCCTTCTACAGAGTGACTGGCAGATACAACACCGTGGTTGCATTCCATATTCGGGATGAACGAATACCAGCCCATGATCCCCGGCCTCAGGATTTTTTTTGGAAACCTGGAAATGCCACTGTAGATCATATTCCCCGTTATCCTGAAATCTGTATTTTCGAGATCGAGCCTTATCTCATTTTTTGAAAAGAATGATTTCCCTACCGACACTTCCAGCTTTTTTGCACTGAAAATGAATTCATTCAGCGGGTATCTGAAATAAGTAGTTTTTGCTGTGGTGCCATCGATGAACTGAATAAATGCATGCGGATCATCAGAGAGGGAGACTCCGGTAATAACCGCGATTGCTTCAGAGGAGTCAGCAGAGACATGCTTGAAGTACCATCCTTCAAAGTAGTTTCTCCGGGTGAGCGAACCCTGGAATATTTCCGGATGATATAATCGATAAAACAATTTCATAGTCAGGAAACAAACAAGATACAGATATGTTCCTGATTTGTATATTAGACATAAATTATTATTTTGCAGCCTTATATTAAAACTTATTTCAATTATGACAGGAAGGACAAATAGAAGCTTAGGCAAGAATCTTTTGATTAGTGTCTTAACATTATTCGCAACATACGCTGCTGCGGCCCAGACTACTTATGAATGGCCTTCCTTCCATGGAGCTGACCGAACCAACAGGTCGCCGGAAACGGGACTTCTCAAGTCGTGGCCTGAACAGGGACCTCAGCTGGTACGGACTATCTCCGACATAGGTGAGGGATACAGCTCGGTGTCGATAGCAGGCGGCATGATCTTCACTGCAGGGTCGGTGAATAAACAGCCTTTTGTGTTTGCTTTTGATATGAATGGAAAACTTGTCTGGAAGAAACCGGTTGGACAGGCATGGTCAACAACAATGTCGTGGGCAGCCGCATATACAGGCCCCAGAGGCACTCCTACTTATGATAAGGGAGTGATCTATTTCCTTGGCGAGATGGGTTTGCTGGTATCGCTCGATGCAAAGACCGGTAAGGAGTTATGGCAGGTCGACCTGGCAAAGACGTATGATGCACCTTCTACGGAATATGGTTATTCTGAATCAGTGCTGATCGACGGGAACAAGCTATATGTAAGGCCGGCAGGCAAAAAAGGCCACCAGGTATGCCTCGACAAAAGCACAGGCAAGCTTATATGGGCAAATACTCAGATCCCGGGTGCGGAAGGTTACACTTCGCCAGTGATAGCTGAGATTGGCGGAATGCGCCAGGTAATAGGAGCAAGCTCTGTGTGTTATTACGGTGTGGAAGCACTGACAGGCAGTCTTCTCTGGAAAATCGACGCTGTTAACGGACAATCGCTTAATATAAATAATGTGATTGTCAACGGTAACTATATATTCATTTCAACCGGGTATGAACTGGGATCTATGCTTTACAAGCTTAATGTAAAAGGAAAAGATGTCATTCCTGAAAAAATCTGGAGCAGTTCTGTTATGGATAATAACCATGGCGGTGTCATATACCATAACGGTTATGTTTATGGCTCGGGAAGCAGAACAAGGGGCTGGCATTGCATCGATTTCATGACTGGTGAATTAAAATGGAAAGCAACAACCGATGAAGGCACATTAACCTATGCCGACGGTATGCTATATGCGCTCGACCAGCGCGGAACACTAAAGCTGATAAGGGCCACACCCGAAAAATATGAAACTTCCGGATCTTTCAAGCTGCCCTCCGGAGACAAGGCGGACTATTGGGCGCATCCTGTGGTGTGTAATAAGATGCTTTACATCAGGCACGACGACAATATATTCGTTTATAAGATAGGGGTTTAGCGGCTACCGGCTCCCGATAGCTATCGGGACGGCAACCGGCGACCGGCAACCGGCATGAAGATTATGGGATCGCACGATTGCATGATCGCACGATTGCAGGATTATTTCACAAAGTTCACCATCTCCCCGACGGCCTTCCTCGGTGATGCCCCGGAAGAAGCGTCGGTGCTTTTTTCGACATTACCCGCACGAAGGATCATTACCGGCTTTAATCCGGCAGGGATCTGAAGCTTGTCCCTGTTCCTGATCGCAGCAGCAACAGGACTGCCATAGATCCTGCCGCCAAGTCCGAGAGAAGTGGCAGCAATGAACATATTCTCAACAGCGAGCCCGCAGTCGAAATCGGGCGTTACACCATTTGCACTCTCTTTTCCGGAGATTACAAAAAGCACGTTGCCGGCAATAGCATCAGGTATGATTTCCTGCATCAAAGCTTCCCCGCTTACCACAGTGAAATGCCATGGCTGGAGATTCCTGCCGCTAGGCGCCTTGATGCCGCATTTCAGGATAAGGTCGATCTGCTGGTCCGTGACCGGAACTTTGTTAAAATTCCTCGGCGACCATGCCGACAGGAGCTGATCAATAACTGCATTCCCTGATGACTGGGCATTTGAAAACTGGACTGATGCGATCAGCATCGCGAATAATAGGAGGAATGATTTTAGTTTCATTTTCGTTATGTTATTATGTTAACAATATCTGTGTTAAGGCCATAAAGATAAAAATATAAGATAAAAGACACAAGACCCAAGATCCAAGACCCAAGACCCAAAAGAATCCTCCCGCTTCGGCGGGGGGCTAGGGGTGGGTTAGTTAGGAAACAAGCAACAAGCAACAGGGCCGAGCGTTAAAAAATTGCCCAGTGGGCAATTTTAGCGAAGGAGCCAGGTTGCGGGGAGCAAGCAACAAGCAACAAGACCTGCACGACTGCATTCCCGAAGCGTCAAATTTTCTAAATTTACCGGCTAAAACACAGTTAGCCATGTATCGCTACTCCTTC
>CAZXAM010000032.1:0-17368 GCA_964638545.1 uncultured Rikenellaceae bacterium
AAAGTTATATTATTATTCGATCAGGATGCTGAGATTATTTCAACCGAAATCTCAATGAGTCCATTGTAAAGGAAGTGAATACTCCCAATCCACCGTTAATATTTGAATAAACCGGTTTGGATTCGGAAAAAGGGTTGTCGCTGTGATCGTAATCATAAAGAGATGTATGATACAGGTAATATGACTCTTCGGTATTCATCACAAAGACACTAATGAAAGCAGAATCATAATTATTGTTTGATGGTACTATCCATGAATCTGATTTTATTTTATTTTCAGGGGTTGCTTTTATGTCATTTATGTATTCAAACCAGTACCTTAGATAATGAAAATTATTTGGATTTGATCTGTATCCTGTGAATTTGCCTATTATGTTATAGTAATTTTTTTCCCCGGGGTAATCTGTAAGTTCAACAGTGATTACTAATTCATTAAATGGCAAATAATCATACATATCTCTGGTTGTTGTAACGGTATCCACTTTAATCATCATTTCCCGTTGTTGGGGAACAGTGGCTGATGCCTCAGCAAAAAGGCCTTTGCTGCTGGATACCTTAAGGGTGTAAGTTTTTCCGGCGCTCACAGACATTTTATCGCGGCTGAAATAAAGTCCGGTTGAATTTGTATCAAGCTGAACCTCGTTTGTTCCGTCAGATATTGTGCCCGTTATGTCCCCGAGATCCTCAGGCTTCTCAGAGAAGCTGTAGAGTGGCTGGTTGGAGCTGACAAGGATCTGAGATATTGTATCAGACGGTGAAATGAAAGAATTTATCACAATCTTCTGCTCAAATACCGGGGAGTTTACATAGTTAATATATTTCTCGCATCCGGAACCTGTAAACAGAAACATCAGCAAAACAAAATATATAAATGATCTGTATCTCATTGTCAGAATTTGAAAGAATAGGAGAATGATGGAATAATCGGGAAAAGGCTTACCTGTTTCAGCCTGGTATATGACCGCCCGTGGCTCGAGTGATACTCCATATTGTAGAAAAACGGATTCTTGCGGTTATAAACATTATATATTGATATTTCCCAGATGCGCTCCCCCCATTTCTTTTCCTTGTGGAACTGAATCCCCAGGTCAAGCCTGTGGTAGGGTGCCATTCTGTAATTGTTCTTTTGACCGTATTCCTTTACGTTATATCCTGTACGCTCATTAGAAATATAAACTTCCGCGTATCCGGGGGCCTGATATGCAGATACAGGTAGTGTTACAGCATTTCCTGTTCCGTAAACCCATGTGCCTGAAAGAGTTATATGATTATTTATTTTGTATGTTCCGACTAGTGAAATATCATGACGCCTGTCGTACCGGGCATAAAATTTCTTTCCGAAATTAAGTGAATCGAACTGCATCTGCGTCCACGATAGCGTATACCCGATCCATCCGTTAAAACGTCCCTCTTTCTTCTGAATAAGGAATTCAAGTCCATACGACCACGCCCGGCCCGAAGTTACATTGTCTTCCCAGCTTATACCTTCGCCGGTTGCTGCTTCTTCAATCTGGATGAATGTTGCTCCTTCCTTGTATCCGATAACATTGTTCATTGTCTTGTAATATCCTTCAATGGAGAAAGATATCTCCGGAACAGTCATATCCTTTACTGCTCCCAGGGCAACCTGCCTTGACTGCTGCGGTCTGACCCTGTCGGTTGTAGGCACCCACAGGTCGGTGGGAAGACTTATCCCTGTATTTGAAATCATATGGATGTACTGGTTCATCGATGCATATGAGGCTTTCAATGCAAAATCTTCAGGGAGCTTCCATGCTGCTGAGATCCTGGGTTCAAAGAAATGATACTGCTCCCTGTTGGCAAGGAAATGACTGAAGCGCAATCCCCCGTTGATCTTCAGATTCGGAACAGGCTTCCATGTGTCCTCAATATAGATCCCCGATTCAAGCCCGTCTGTCTGTTCTTTCTCCTTCTTGTTCACATTGACAGGCTTATCTATTTCAATGAATACATAAGGTGTGAACCTGTGCTGTATGGTAATACCTCCCGCTTTTATCCAGTGCGAAGGTGACGGCAGGTAGTCAAGATCAAATTTCAGGGAGAGGTCCCTGATGCCGGAATAATACTCCGCATAATAGTTTTCGTTTTGAGCATCATCCTTGGATTCATAAGTGATGCCAAACCGGTAATCGCTGAATACCGCTGATGTATTTGCGAAGAGCTTGCTGCTGAACAGGTGGTTCCAGCGTAATGTTGCCGTGGCATTTCCCCAGTTCAGCCCTGCCTTTTCATAATACCCCTCATTAACTTTCGCATGGAATTTATCTTTCCCGAAATATCCGCTCAGATAAAGCTTGTTCTTCCTTCCGAAGTCGTAATTTACTTTTGCGTTAAGGTCGTAGAAATAATATCCTGCGTCAGTCTCTTCCGTCGCCTTTAGTATCGGGGTCAGGATTACATCTGCATAAGTTCTTCTTCCCGAAATGAGTATTGAGGATTTGTCTTTGATCAGGGGTCCTTCAAGCGTCAGCCTTGAAGCTATCAGACCTATACCTCCCTCGCCATGCCACTCTTCCTTGTTCCCTTCTTTCATATTCATTTCCAGCACTGATGAAAGGCGTCCTCCATAGCGTGCAGGGAATCCCCCCTTTGTAAGTTCAATGCTTTTCAGAGCATCTCCGTTGAAAAGCGAGAAAAATCCAAAAAGGTGAGATACATTATATACTATGGCATCGTCGAGGATTATCAGGTTCTGATCAGGTCCTCCGCCACGCACATAGAGTCCGCTGCTTCCTTCAGAGCCCTTTTGTACCCCTGGCATAAGCTGAAGCACCTTCATCACGTCCTTTTCTCCGAGAAGTGATGGTACGTTCTTAACCTGTGCAATAGGGACGCTTACAGTGCTCATTCTTGCCGACTCACTTATTCTTTCAGCCCTCTCCGCGGTTATTTTCACTTCATCGAGAAGAATATTCGACTTAAGATCGAAGTTCAGCTCGTAATCACTGTGAAGGCCTATAATCCTTGTCTCGGGGCGGAAACCGATATAGGAGGCAGTAATCTCAACTGAATCGGCTTCCTGAAGTGTAAGTGAATAGAAACCGTAGTTGTTTGTGGTGGTGCCTGTCCGGTGGTCCGAAAGATAAACATTGACACCGATCAGCAGCTCCCTGCTTCCAGATTCTCTGACATAACCTGATATTGTGTACCGTTTAGCTGACTGCCCGGGAAGGTCAGATGCTGAAATGAATATCAGGAGAATGAACAAGGCTATTTCCCTGATATTTATTCTATTGAATGAAGAATAATTGACAGACAGGATCACAAATCTTTTATAAAAGGACATTAAAAGTAGAAAAAATATTTAACTTGCACCAGTTTTAACCCCATGATATTAAAACTGAAATACATGTTTAACAGGCAACGTCTCGGACGACGTCTTTATTGCTGCCTGATGTTCTATTCCTAAAAATAATTCAGATTACTTTTCCAGTTAATCTGATCTTTCCCTAAGTTCCTCGGTCCTCGGTCCTCGGTCTTCGGTCTTCGGTCTTCAGTCTTCAGTCTTCAGTCTAAATTCTTATGAAAGGTCTCATCTTCAGCGTCAAACGTTATTCCATCCACGATGGTCCCGGCATCCGTGTGACCTTCTTCATGAAAGGTTGTCCGCTCTCATGCTGGTGGTGCCATAATCCGGAAGGGATATCATCTGAGCCGGAGACTGTTGATCAAACAGAAAAAGTAGGAGATAAGGAATTCGTTAAAAAAGAGCTGGCAGGCAGATACTACACCGCAGAAGAAATTCTTGAGATAGTTGAAAAGGAAAAGATCTTCATTTCGGAATCGAAGGGCGGTGTGACCTTCTCAGGAGGTGAACCATTGCTTCAGCCCGGATTCCTTCTGGAAGCTCTTAAAAGATGCAAAGCTGAAGGCTATCATACGGCAGTCGACACATCCGGATACTCACAGGCTGAAAACTACAGAGCGGTCATTCCATACACCGATCTTTTTCTTTTTGATATCAAGCATCTTGATCCCGTTAAACACCTTCAATATACCGGTGTCTCCAATGAGCTGATATTAACCAATCTGCAGTTGATTCTTGACAGCCAAAAAGATGTATGGATCAGGGTGCCGGTTATACCGGGCATTAACGACGACTCCGCACACCTTGATATGCTCCGGTCACTTTTTATGAAAATAAAATGCAGTAACCTGAAAAAAATCAATCTTCTTCCATATCATAAGATCGGATCATCCAAATATAAAAAGTTCAGCATCCCTTACCGGATGAATGGAGTGGAATCTCCATCTCCGGAAAGGATGAAGGAACTGAAAAAGTATTTTGAAGAAACAGGTTTAAAAATAAAGATTGGCGGATAGAGAAGCCTTAGTGCGCCTTTGTGTGCACTTAGTGATCCTTTGTGGTAAAAAGATTTAACCACAAAGTAACACAAAGGTTTCACTAAGGAACACTAAGTGAATATGAGTTAAAAGAATATTAAATGATACTGTCAGAAAGAGTTAAGAAATTAAAAGAAGAGAGCCTAAATGCTGTTGAGAAACTCTCTCCCGAAAGAGCAATTCTCATAACACAATTCTACAAGAGCGACGAAGCACGGGGACTTTCGGCGCCTGTGCTGAGGGCAAAAGCTTTCGAGTACCTTCTCCGAAACAAGAAGCTCTATGTCGGCGACGGCGAGCTGATTGTAGGAGAGAGGGGACCGGCACCCAAAGAGACATCGACATATCCTGAAATAAGTCTGCATACCTTGAACGATCTTGAAGTACTCGATTCGAGGGAAAAGGTCTCATTTAAAGTTGATGAAGAGACAAAGAAGATTTATGAAAAAGAGATCATACCTTTCTGGAAAGGAAAGAGCAACCGCGACAGGATCATGGGCCTGATGACGCCCGAATGGCTGAATGCCTACAAGGCAGGCCTCTTTACAGAATTCCAGGAGCAGAGGGCTCCTGGTCATACAGTTCTCGGATATAAATTGTTCAGCACAGGCTTTAATCAGCTTAAAAAGGAGATTGCAGACAGCAAAGCCGGCATTGACTGGCTCAGGGATCCACAGGCTCTTGATAAGCATGAAGAGCTTGCTGCAATGGATATTGCATGCGACGCCATAATAATGTATGCAAACCGCTATGCTGATGCACTTGAGGTTCTGGCAGATAAGGAAAAAGAAGCAACCAGAAAAAAGGAACTTTCAAAGATGGCTGCTGTCTGCCGTAGGGTGCCGGCTGAAGCTCCTGAGACGGTTCATGAAATGCTTCAGCACTACTGGTTCATACATCTGGGTGTGATTACAGAGTTGAATCCCTGGGATTCTTTTAATCCGGGACGTCTCGACCAGCATCTTCACCGGGTTTACATGAAGGAGAAGGAGCAGGGAACTCTTTCTGAAGAGGAACTTTATGACCTCCTGGGATGCTTCTGGGTGAAGTTCAATAACCATCCGGCACCGCCTAAAATGGGAGTAACTGCTTCCGAAAGCAGTACATACACCGACTTCTGCCTTATTAATCTGGGCGGTGTAAAACCCGACGGAACAGATGCTGTTAATGAAATGACTTATATACTGCTAGATGTGATCAGGGAGATGAGGATCCTCCAGCCGAGCTCAATGGTGCAGATCAGCAGAAAAAGTCCCGACAGGTATATTCATAAAGCCCTCGACATAATCCGGACAGGATTTGGCCAGCCATCCTGCTTCAATACCGAAGCTATTGTGCAGGAGCTGCTCAGGCAGGGTAAAAGTATCGTCGACGCGCGAAACGGCGGAGCCTCAGGATGTGTGGAGACAGGAGCGTTCGGCACTGAAGCTTACTGGCTGACAGGATATTTCAACCTGCCCAAAATCCTGGACCTTACTCTGAACAACGGCTTCGATGAAAGAACAAAAACACAGGTGGGACTCAAAACAGGTTCTGCCGTTGATTACGCTTCCTTTGAAGATCTCATGAATGCCTTCAGGGCTCAGGTCAATTATCTGGCTGATATCAAGATAAGAGGCAATAATGTGATCATGAAGACATTTGCAGCCTGGCTGCCGGTGCCGTTCCTTTCTCTTCTGGTTGAAGACTGCATCGGCAATGCCAGGGATTACAACAACGGCGGTGCCAGATATAATACCACTTATATACAGGGAGTCGGTCTTGGGAGCATTACGGACATACTGACATCCATACATTATAATATATATGACCAGAAGAATTTCACTTGGAAGGAGCTTCTTGATGCTACCAGTTCTGATTTCAAAGGTTATGATAAGATACAGCACGACCTCATATACAATACACCCAAATACGGTAACGACGATGATTATGCCGATCAGCATGCTGTTTCGGTATTCGAAATATATTACGATGCAGTCAACGGCAGACCCGATTCACGTGGAGGAGTTCACCGGATAAATATGCTTCCCACGACATCGCATGTCTATTTCGGCAGTGTGCTTGGAGCCACAGCTGATGGCCGCAGAGCATTCAAGCCTTTATCGGAAGGCATATCTCCGAGCCAGGGAGTTGACAGTCAGGGGCCCACATCGGTGATAAAATCGGCCTCAAAGCTCGATCATCTGAGAACAGGAGGAACCCTTCTGAACCAGAAGTTCGCTCCGCAGTTTTTTGAGGATGAGGAGAGCTACAACTGCCTGACAGCTCTTATCCGAAGTTATTTTGCTCTTGACGGTCATCATATCCAGTTCAATGTTGTCAGCGCTGAAACACTCCGTGATGCTCAGAAACATCCGGAATTATACCGTGATCTTATAGTAAGGGTTGCAGGTTACAGCGATTACTTCAACGACCTCGGAGAGGATCTGCAGAATGAGATCATTCTGAGGACGGAACATGAACAGACATGACCCCCCGTCCCTCCTGCCTTGCTCCGCCGAAGCGGCTACGCGAAGGCGAAGAAGGGGGGCTAACTATCCGTAAATAATATTAAAAAATAGAGCCAGCTCACAGAACTGGCTCTACTTTTTAAAGTTGCATTAAATTATATACAACGATTTGATCCCCCCTTCAGGGGGGCTAGGGGGGCTATTTTTTCTTATCCTTCACCTCATTGAACACCGATGTTGCCGTAGCAACCACACCGGCGATGTCTGAAAGGTTGGACGGCAGGATCATCGTATTGTTTGTTTTAGCAAGGCCTGCGAATGCACCCAGGTATTGTTCAGCTATCCTGAGGTTCACGGCGTTAAGGCCGTTCTCTTCGGAGATAGCTTTAGATATTGCCCTCAATCCGTTTGCTGTTGCAGTGGCAACCTGCTCGATTTCAGATGCGCGTCCGGCAGCTTCATTGATGCGTCTCATCTTTTCACCTTCTGACTTCAGGATAAACTCCTGCTTGTCGCCTTCAGCATTGTTGATCTTGGCTTGTTTTGTTCCTTCCGATTCAGCGATTACTGCCCTCTTTTCCCTTTCAGCTCTCATCTGTTTCTCCATGGCATCACGGATGGACTGGGGCGGGGAAATATTCTTCACTTCGTAACGGGTTACCTTAACACCCCAGGGTTCACTTGCCTTATCGACTGCTTCAACAATAGAGACATTTATTGTTTCACGCTCCTCGAACGTACGGTCAAGTTCAAGCTTGCCGATTATGCTCCTCATTGTTGTCTGGGCGATCTGGATCGATGCAAACCTGTAGTTATCAATACCGTAAGAGGCTTTTTGAGGATCCAGCACCTGAAGATAAAGGATTCCGTCGACCTCCACGGCGATATTGTCGCGTGTTATACATACCTGCGGCGGAACATCTATAGCCTGCTCCTTTAGTGTATGTCTGTAGCGTACCTTGTCGACAAATGGAATAAGTATCTGGAACCCGGCTGTGAATGTAGCCCTGTATTTTCCAAGTCGCTCCACGATGATAGCCGTCCTCTGAGGGACGATCTTGATCATGGATGCAATCACAATGAAGCCAAGGAAGATTGCCCCGATAAGAATGAAAGTAATGCTTGAATTTCCCATTTTTATTTATTTTTTAAGTTCAACGATTAATTTAAAGTTTTCTTTTCTGATAATTACCACTGTTTGCCCTTTCTTTACTTCCGATTCGCATTCTGCTTTCCAGTTTGTGCCTTTAAACTCGACCTTCCCATTCTTGCCGGATCCGAAATCCTCAACGGCAACAGCCTCTTTACCTGTAAATTCATCTTCCACAGCTTCAGATCTGTTGTCCTTGGTATAAAAAAATTTCTTCTGAATAAGTTTCCTGAACGCCAGAAGTGAAATAACCGAAAAGACTGCAAAGATTATTACCTGAAGGTTGACACCCGGATCGGCAATAAGACAAACAAGGGCGGTCACCCATGCTCCGACACCGAAAAAGAAAATAACGAAACCCGGAACGACCAGCTCCAGAAGAAAGAGCACAAGGCCCAGAATAAACCAGATCATTTCAGGTTTTGAAAAAATTGATTCGCTCATAGTTATAGATTTAATTTGTTTTTGGGAATTTTCATTTGCAACGAAGTAAAGATAATCAAATTATTCGTATCTTAATAGTTGTTATTTCCAGAGGTTTCTTATAAGCATCCAAACACAAAAACTGAAGCAAGATGGAAAAGTTCTTTGATTATTTCGATCAGCGGCATCGCGAAACAAGCCTGAAAAAATCAGGTTCTGAAGAGGGACCCGTTATTACGATTTCCAGGCTTACAGGCTGTGATGCCCGTCAGGTGGCTGAAAATGTTGTAGAAATCCTCAACGGAAAAACCGGCTCCGGAAAATGGAAATGGGTTGATAAGGATATTATTTACGACATAGCAAGGGAGCTGAATACCAATACTGAAAGAGTTGAGAACTTCTACAAGGGCATAGAGCTTTCCAATATGTCGGAAATGATCATGGCCTTTTCAGGCGGGTTTGTAAGCGATCTGCGGGTCAAGAAAGCAATAAAGGATGTGGTCCTTTCGATATGCAAGGATGGTCATATTGTGCTTGTGGGAAGAGGAGGGGTTTCAATAGCTCACAATATCTCTGAATCACTGCATATCAGGCTTATAGCTCCTTTCTACTGGAGGGTGGAGAATGTTATGAGGAAGAAGCAGATAGACATCGAAAAAGCAGAAGAATACGTTGTCGACACTGACGAAAAAAGACACAACCTCATCACGACTTTTCTGGATAAGAAATCAGTGAACATTGATTATCTTTTTGATGCAACAATAAACAGGCAATCATTCAGCATTCACAACGTTGCCGAAAGTGTTGTATCGATGTATGAGAAGAAGGTCGGGAGCCTGATCGCTACGCGAAAAGAAAGTTCAGATATTTTTTAGATCGTGTAATCGTGCAATCGTGCAATCGTGCAATCGTGCGATCAAACAGGATATCAGCCTTGCACCATGTACCTTGCACCGTGTACCGTGAACCTTCAGGTCAGAATCCGGCTATTTTACCGATTTTCTTTATATGTTCCCCGGTTCTTTTATCCAGTTTCTTCCTGTAGGCATCCCAGTCACTTACCGGGAATTTGGCGACACCTGTTTCAATCGCAGCTTTTGCAACAGCAGGCGCCACAGTTGAGATCAGCCTCGGATCGAGAGGCTTGGGTATGATGTATTCCTTCCCGAAAGTAAGTTTATCTATACTGTATGCCTTAAGAACGGAGGCGGGAACAGGTTCCTTTGCAAGCGAAGCCAGCGCCCTTGACGCCGCCAGCTTCATTTCCTCGTTAATTGTGGACGCTCTGACATCGAGAGCACCCCTGAAAATATATGGAAATCCAAGGACATTATTGATCTGGTTTGGATAGTCTGACCTTCCTGTGGCAAATATCAGGTCGTCCCTTGTCGCCATTGCGTCTTCGAATGATATCTCAGGATCAGGGTTGGCCATGGCAAAGACAACAGGATTCTTAGCCATGGAGGCCAGCATTTCACGAGTAAGCATATTTGCAACTGACAGGCCCAGGAAAAGATCAGCGCCTTTGACAGCATCAGCCAGGGTGTCTATATCCCTGCTGGTGACAAACTCGAGTTTAAACTTGTTCAGGTCTTTCCTTTTTGTATTTACCACACCCTTGCTGTCGACCATAACTATGTTCTCACTTTTTATGCCAAGAGATATATAGAGCCTGGAGCACGAAATGGCAGCAGCGCCTGCGCCGCAGACAACAAGCTTAACCTCATCTATTTTCTTTCCTGTTATCTCCAGGGCATTGATGAGTCCTGCGCCCGAAATTATTGCAGTCCCGTGCTGGTCATCATGAAATACAGGGATGTCGAGCATCTCCTTCAGCCTTGTCTCCACTTCAAAGCATTCAGGAGCTTTGATATCTTCAAGGTTTATGCCGCCAAAAGTAGGAGCGATCTTTGCACAGATTTCGATCAGTTTTGCCGGATCTTTTTCATCAACCTCAATATCGAAAACATCAACATCTGCGAAAACCTTGAATAACAGTCCTTTGCCTTCCATCACCGGTTTGCCTGCCATAGCCCCTATGTCGCCAAGACCAAGCACTGCAGTACCATTTGAAATAACCGCTACAAGGTTGCCCTTAGCCGTATAATTATAAACATCTTCGGGCTGTTTCTCAATTTCCAGGCATGGATATGCCACTCCCGGGGTGTAGGCAAGGCTCAGATCGAATTGTGTTTCGTAAGGCTTGGTGGGGATAACCTCAACTTTGCCGTGACGGCCTCTGCTGTGATAGAGAAGCGCATCTTCCTTGGTTACTTTTGACATGGAGTTTATTTTTTATCTGTTTCAGTGAGAAGTTCCCGGAAAATCAGTTACCAAAAATATAATAATTAATTCGGATAATTCATGAATATTATCACTAGTTTCCCTTATTTTAGGAAATTAAAACCTTGCATTTATAAAAGTGATTAAATGAACCGCGACTTAGCCATTGGTGCTGATATTGGAGGAAGTCATATAAGCTGCGCTGCAGTAAATGTTAATTCAGGGAAAATCCTGAAGGAGACTCTTGCCGGAAGGGAGGTAGATAACAAGGCTGACGCTGATTCAATTTTAGGTGTTTGGTCTGATGCTCTTTCTGAAGTTCTCGCTAAGGTCTCCCCGGAAAGAGTAAAGGGCATTGGGTTCGCTATGCCGGGGCCTTTCGATTACGTGAAAGGTATCTCTTATATAAAAGGAGTCACAAAATATGAAAAACTTTATGGCATCAATATAGGCGATGCCATTGCCTTTAAGCTTAAGATGGCGGACAATTTTCTGATAAGGTTCATGAATGATGCTTCATCATTTGCTGTCGGAGAGGCTTGGTCCGGCAGCGCTGCACATGCAAACCGTTCTCTTTCAATTACTTTGGGTACAGGATTGGGATCAGCATTCATAAGCGGCAGGATACCGGTAGTCGACGGACCTGAAGTGCCGAAACTGGGATGCATTTACCATCTTCCTTACAGGGAAGGGATCGCCGATGACTATTTTTCAACAAGATGGTTCACCAGCCGGTATAAAAGCGCCACCGGAAAAGAAATTAAAGGTGTCAGGGAGCTTGCCGAGATGGCAGGCACTGATAAGACAGCTTCAGAACTCTTCAGGGATTTCGGAAACCGGCTTGCAATATTTCTGGCGCCATGGCTCATCGGATTCAAGGCTGAGATGCTAGTGGTTGGCGGGAATATTTCGCTTGCATACGATCACTTTGGTAAGATATTCGAAGCAACTCTGAGAAAGGAAAAATGCAGCTGCAAAGTAGCTCTTTCGTCGCTAAAGGAGGATGCTGCTATTCTCGGCAGTGCTTACCTTCTCGACGATGAATTCTGGACATCAATACAACATGCGCTGCCGTTAATGTAGATAACCGGTCAACGGCTATGGGCAATGCCTGACGCCCGACGCCTTAAATTAGTTACGAATTTGTCAAATATATCGATGAAAAACCATAACCTCGGCAGACGCAATTTTCTCAAAAAAACTACTGCTGCCACAATAGCATTTACCGTTATTCCCCGTCATGTACTCGGAGGTCAGGGCTATACCGCACCCAGCGACCAGCTGACGAAAGGCATAATCGGAGTAGGAGGAATGGGACAGGGCCATATTGCATATGAGGGTACACGCCTTCTTGCCGTATGCGATGTCGATAAAAGCCACCTCAGCCAGGCAATCGAACAGGCAGGCGGCAATATTGCCGGTTATCACGATTTCAGGGAGTTGATCGCCAGAGACGACATCGATATAATTCATATAGCCACACCTCCTCACTGGCACGGAATAATGGCAAAAACAGCTGCAGAGGCAGGCAAGGATATATGGTGCGAAAAACCGATGACCCGGACTATAGGAGAGGGTATCAGGGTTGTGGAAGCTGTGAACGACAATGGCTGTATGTTCCGACTTAATACATGGTTCAGGTTCAAAGACCAGTTTTACGGATTGGGAACCACAGTCAGACCGCTTAAGAAAGTCATCGACAGCGGTGTTCTCGGCTGGCCTCTTAAGGTGACTGTCAGCGGAACAACAGGGTACGACTGGAAGTTCTATTGGAGCGGACTTCATAACCTTAAACCGGTTCCTGTACCTGAAGAACTGGATTATGATTTATGGCTCGGACCAGCTCCATTTAAACCTTATAACCCGGAAAGAGTTCATGCAAAGTTCCGCGGTTACTGGGATTATGACGGTGGCGGCCTGGGAGATATGGGTCAGCATTATCTCGACCCCGTTCAGTATATGCTGGGAAAGGATGAAACAGGTCCTGTGTCCGTAGAGATTGATGCTCCGCAGCAGCATTATGATGCTGTAGGATCGTGGCGGAGAATAACCTATACTTACGCAGACGGGTGCCAGATAATCCTCGATGGCGAAAACCGCGATAAGAATGCCGCCTATATTGAAGGTCCTCAAGGTAAGATATTCCGTGGTTTCAGGTCCGACATCCCTGACCTCGGTAAATTAATCGATTCGCTTCCCGATCCGGAGCCTCAGATAACAACCTTTACGGAATCTGTTAAAACGAGGAAAAAGTTTGCATTGAATGAAAGCAACGGGCACAGGTCATGCTCTGTGGTTAATCTTGGGATCATAGCATTGCGCCTCGGAAGAAACCTGAAGTACGATCCCGTTAAACAAAGGTTCATCGACGATGAAGGTG
The DNA here is from genome assembly GCA_964638545.1 of uncultured Rikenellaceae bacterium. Taxonomy (GTDB): domain Bacteria; phylum Bacteroidota; class Bacteroidia; order Bacteroidales; family VadinHA17; genus LD21. Next base: position 13,051 of record CAZXAM010000032.1, read on the forward strand.
CCAACAGGCTGATAGATCAGCCGATGAGAGGACCATGGAAAGTATGAAAGTCAAAAGTTAAAAGTTAAAAGTTAAAAGAAAGAATTATGAAGATTAAAAATATCCTTCTGACGGTTTTGGTAATGCTGATAATGCCAGTATTCGCATTTTCCCAGGATAAAAGGACACTTGAAACAAAAATTGCTGATCTGGTAGCGCAGTTCCCGGTCAATGACCTTCAGTATCTCGACAAGCTTATGGGCGATATGACAGCTCTGGGCGAAGAAGGTCAGATCAGGATATGCGACCAGATCTTGCCGGCAGGAGCAGGAGACGATACCAGCTACAGGTTTGCAGTTGAGTCTTATTCAAGGTACCTGTCGAAAGCAGGAAAGGAAAGTGAAAGAGAAACCTGGGAGAGGGTCTGCATTTCATCGATAAACCGTAAAAATGATCCGGGTGTAAGAGATTTCTTTATGAAACAGCTTCAGATTGTCGGAAATGAAAAAACAGCCGAAGCGATGAAGTTATTTCTTGCTGACAGGGAGAATTGCTCTGCGGCAATTTCGGCTATGGCAGCTGTCGGAGGAAAGACTGCCGAGCATATCCTTGCAGAATCCCTCAGAGATGTAGAGCTTCCGTGTGCAGCCGCTGTAATGAATGCACTGGCAGCAATGAATTCACAATTAGCCGTTAATGAATTCATATTCTGGGCTGGCGATAAAAACATAAATACGAAAGCATCAGCCTATAATGCCCTGGCACAGAGCGGAAGTCCCCTCGCATACCCTGTTCTCCTTAATGCAGCAAAAAGTTATTCTTACAGGTGGGAGCGTACCGGTGCAACCTCCGCTTTGCTTGATTATGCGAGAGTTTGCGGAAATAATGGTGATATGAGGACAGCAGATAAGATATGTAAACTGCTCATTGCAAAATGTAATGATAAACTGAATATCCAGAATAAAACTGCTGCCCTTCAATTATATACCGATCTGCATGGCGTTGATGCAATGCCGCTGATATTGAAAGCAGCTTCGCATCCTGACGGCAGATACAGGAATGCCGCAATTAATATGTCAGCCTCGATAGACGATCCGGATGTTGTTAAGAAATGGATCAGCTTCTTCCCTGGCGCAGCAACTGAAGCTAAGAGTGAGATAATAACTATGCTTGGCAGCAAGGGAAGCAAGGAGGCAAAATCGCTGGTTGAATCTGCCCTCAATTTCAATGATGGCGCTGTAAGGCAGGCAGCCGCAGAAGCACTGGCCGGAATCAGCGGCAAAGAGGCAGCTCCTTACCTTATCAATTATATGAAAGGCTTTAGTGACGACGCCGACCAGCTTGCAGCGATCAATGCATTCAGAAGTATTGCCGGCAAGGAAGAGGTTGATCTTCTCCTGCCTGTTCTCAGGGAGGGACCCGTGTCTGCCAGAAAGAGCGCAATTGCTCTTATGGCCTGGAAAAAACAGCCCGGATACTTTACTGAAATTCTTCCTTACGCCTCCGACAGGGATGAAGCTGTTAAGCTTACTGCTTTAAGGGCGTTGGAATCACTTGCTGAGCCAAAGGATCAGGAAGTGCTGATGAAGCTATTATCCGAAAATGAGAATCCGGCTCATATAAGTCTTATCAGACAAGCTTTGACAGTGGCTGCCGGAAAAATCACCGATCCTGAAAAAAGATCTGCGGTATTGATGAAAGCTCTTGGAGAACCCAAGCTTAAAAACAAGATCATTCCAATTCTTTCAAAAACCGGAGGCAGGGATGCTCTCACAGCTGTCCTGAAGGAATTTGAGAACGGAAACCCTGAGACCCGGGCTCTTGCCTTCCGGGCACTTACATCATGGAATGATTTTTCAGCTTCATCTGCCTTGTATGAGATCTGCGCTTCGGGAAACAAATCCTATGAAAGCCTGGCTTTCAATGGATATGTTTCACAGGTTAAGGCTGCCATGGTGCCTGACGAGCAGAAGTTTCTTCTCTTAAGGAAAATAATGCCTTTCGCTCTCGACAGTGAAAGAAAGAATACTGTTCTGAACGAATTTACAAGTCTGAAAACCTACACGGCTCTCTTCTTTGCAGCAGGTTATCTTGATGACCCTTCAACAAGTGCGGCGGCTGCAAAGGCTGCAATGTTCATTGCCCTTCCTTGGGCGGGAGAAAAGAACGGCCTTTACGGAATGAATGTGAGGGAGATCCTGGTTAAAGCCGCATCCAAGGTTGCAGGGCCTGAGAGCGAATATAACAGGGAGATGATCAATAAGTACATCGAGACAATGATACCTGACGAGGGATTCAAACCGATGTTCAACGGTAAAGATCTCTCAGGGTGGCAGGGGCTTGTCGAAAATCCGATTGCCAGGACTAAGATGAAAAAAGCGGAACTGGCAAGAAAACAGGCTGAGGCTGATATGAAAGTGCCTGCCAACTGGAGCGTGAAAGATGGAATAATATGGTTTAACGGCAACGGTGAAAATCTCTGCTCAATAAAGGAATACGATGATTTTGAAATGATCGTCGACTGGAAGATCTCAAAAAATGGTGACAGCGGGATATACCTGAGAGGAACACCGCAGGTTCAGATTTGGGATACATCGAGAGTGGATGCAGGGGCCCAGGTAGGATCGGGCGGATTATACAACAACCAGAAGAATCCTTCAAAGCCGCTGAAAGTTGCAGATAATCCTGTTGGAGACTGGAACACTTTCAGAATAATCATGATCGGTGAGAAAGTCTCTGTATGGCTGAATGGGGAGCTTGTGGTTGACTCTGTCATTTTTGAAAACTACTGGGATCGTTCCATCCCTATCTTCCCGAAAGGACCGATCGAACTTCAGGCTCATGGCACCGATCTGGGATTCAGAGATATATATGTAAGGGAGATAAAGGAAAGTGAATATAACCTGACACCCGAAGAGAGAGCCGAAGGTTTCATAGCGCTGTTCAACGGAAGGAATCTTGACAACTGGACAGGCAATAAAAAATCGTACGTTGTTGAGGACGGAATGATTGTAATTAAGCCTGAAAACGGAAGCGGAGGGAATCTATATACCAGCAGTGAGTATGCAGATTTTAATTTTCGCTTCGAATTCCAGCTGACACCTGCTGCAAATAACGGACTCGGTATAAGAACCCCGCTGGAAGGTGATGCCGCCTACGTTGGCATGGAACTTCAAATCCTCGACAATACCGCTCCGGTTTATGCGGACCTGCAGCCCTACCAGTATCATGGCTCTGTTTACGGTGTGATACCTGCAAAAAGAGACTATCTTAAACCAGTGGGTGAATGGAACTCGGAGGAGGTGATAGTTCAGGGTACAAAAGTGAAAGTAATACTCAACGGAACTGTGATTGTTGATGGCGACATTGCAGATGCACGGGATAAAGGTACAATGGATCAAAATGATCATCCGGGATTGAAAAACAAAACCGGGCATATTGGCTTCCTGGGCCATGGGTCAGTGGTTAAATTCCGTAATATCAGAATAAAAGACTTGTCAAAAATAAAATAACCGCAAAGATCGCAAAGCCACCTCCGTCCCAATGGTTTGGGACTCCGGTGGGAAATCCACGCGAAGATCGCAAAGTTTTATTTTGTGGATTTTCTTTGCGTCCTTAGGTTTTAGATCCTTTGCGTCCTTTGCGGTTTCAGATTTATTTGATTAATAAAGTCATCATATGAATAGACCACCTTTTGTTTTAATAGTTTTAATTATTTCACTGTTGATTGCAGGTTGCACTGATGTGAAGCCCCCTGAACCTTTCGGACCGGTACCCTCGGAAAGGCAGCTGGCCTGGCATGAACTTGAGTATTATATGTTCGTGCATTTTACTGTTAATACTTTCACAGACAAGGAATGGGGATACGGGGATGAACCTGAATCAATCTTCAACCCCACGGAACTCGACTGCCGTCAGTGGGCAAAAACAGCCAGCGAAGCCGGGATGAAAGGCATTATCATAACTGCCAAGCATCATGATGGATTCTGCCTGTGGCCTTCAGCATTCACAGATCATTCAATAAGGAATTCGCCATGGAAAAACGGGAACGGGGATATCCTGAAAGAACTCAGGGAAGCCTGCAATGAATATGGATTGAAAATGGGTGTTTACCTTTCTCCATGGGACCGCAACAGTTCTGTTTACGGCACTTCTGATTATCTTGTCTATTACAGGAACCAGCTTAAGGAACTCCTGACAGGCTATGGAGATATTTTTGAGGTTTGGTTCGACGGAGCCAACGGAGGTGATGGTTATTACGGAGGAGCAAGAGAGTTAAGAAGGATAAATAACAAAGTATACTATGACTGGCCCAATACTCACCAGATTGTCAGGGAAC
>CAZXAM010000032.1:17468-39768 GCA_964638545.1 uncultured Rikenellaceae bacterium
ATAAATAACAAAGTATACTATGACTGGCCCAATACTCACCAGATTGTCAGGGAACTGCAGCCTGATGCAGTGATGTTCAGCGATGCCGGGCCAGACATAAGATGGGTTGGTAACGAAAGTGGCATGGGCAGCTTAACTAACTGGTGCCTGCTTAATAAGGATGAACTGTATCCGGGCGGGAATTTCGCCAGTATCCTGGGAGCAGGCCACGAGAACGGGAACTATTGGGTGCCTGCCGAAGTTGATGTTTCAATACGTCCGGGATGGTTCTGGCACGCGAATCAGGATTCACTTGTAAGATCGCCCGAAAACCTGATGGAGCTATATTTCTCTTCAATCGGAAGGAACAGCAACCTTCTGCTCAATGTGCCTCCCGACAAAAGGGGCTTGCTTAATGAAAAGGATGTGGCTGCTCTTATGGCATTCAGGGATCTGAGAGAGAAGGAATTTGCATTAGATCTGGCGAAAGGCAAAAAAGCCTCGGCATCAGGTGTGAGGGGAAAAAGATATGGCGCCTCAAACGTAAACGACGGAGATGCTGAAACTTACTGGACAACCCCCGATGATCAGACAACAGGGGAGGTGGTAATCGACTTAGGCTCCGGGACGGAAGTAAACAGGATTATTTTGCAGGAATATATAAATCTTGGACAGAGAGTTCAGGAATTCAAAGTTGATGCTTTAACAGAAGGAGAATGGAAACCTCTCCTGGAAGGAACAACCATTGGTCACAAGGTGATCAGGAAATTTCCGGTAATAAATGCTTCGAAGATCAGGTTAAGCATTGCCGGATCGAAGGCATGCCCTCTGATATCAAATATAGAATTATTCAGAGCCCCCGGAGAATAAAAGATTACAGGTAAAAGCTTTTCTGTCCGGGACTATAAATTCTTGAACATTTTTGCAACCTTAAGAGCTGCTGCTACTCTTTTCCTGAGTCCTTCCCAGTCTTTTTTCTGGATGATCTCCCTTGTAATAAGGTTCGATCCTATACCTACGCAGGCAACACCTGCCTCAAACCATTCCCTAAGATTGTCGACTGTCGGTTCGACTCCTCCGGTCGGCATAATGCTGGTCCATGGACATGGGCCCTTGATTGCTTTCACGAAATCTGGTCCTCCTACTGACAGTCCGGGAAATATTTTCACTATCTCCGCTCCAAGCTCTTCTGCAAGATTAATCTCAGAAAGAGTTCCGCATCCCGGTGACCAGAGTATCTTCCTCCTGTTGCACACTTTTGCCATTTCCTGATTCAGGATCGGAGACACGATGAAATTAGCACCCGACTGTATATAAATGGAAGCAGTTCCTGCATCCACCACCGAACCTGCTCCCATTATCATCGTCGGCACCTCTTTCTCCGCCCACTTGTTCAGATCACTGAACATCTCGTGTGCATAATCGCCGCGGTTTGTGAATTCAAAAACTCTTATTCCTCCTTCGGAACAGGCTTTTATGACATTTTTGCATACCATCGGATCCTTGTGGTAGAAAACAGGAACTATACCTGTCTCCTTCATCTTCAGGACCACATCTATTCTTGAAAATCTTGCCATGTTACTAATTATTGTAACACAAATATATCTTTTTTTCTCCTTTGATCTTTTGTCTTTGGTCTTTTGTCTTTTATCTTTTGTCTTTTCCCTTTAGTTGTTATCTTCGTCAATCAAATCCAACCTATGGCCCTTAACTACATCTGGATAGCCTTTTTTCTCATCGGGTTTCTTGTTGCGATCGGCAGGCTGATCTTTGCCGGCGACACTCAGATTTTCAATGATCTTGTCACTGCAGTCTTTTCGAATGCAAAGACAGGCTTTGAGATTTCACTCGGCCTAACAGGGGCCCTGACTCTATGGATGGGCTTGCTCAGGGTAGGAGAGAAAGGAGGAGTTGTGGCTATACTGGGCAGGGCAATGGGACCTCTGTTCGAAAAGCTGTTTCCGGGACTTCCCAAAGGACATCCTGCCTACGGCTCCATAATGCTGAATCTTTCTGCTAACATGCTCGGTCTCGACAATGCTGCCACGCCTATGGGGCTGAAAGCCATGAAGGAGATGCAGGAAGCCAATCCAAACAAGGATACCGCATCTAATGCACAAATTATGTTCATGGTACTGAATGCTGCAGGGCTGACGATAATCCCTGTGAGTGTGATAGTCTACAGGATACAGCTTGGCGCAGCAAATCCGGCCGATATATTCATTCCGATACTTATTTCGACTTTCTGCGCACTTATGGCAGGGCTGATAAGTGTTGCAATAATTCAGAAAATAAACCTACTCGACAGAGTGGTTCTGGCATATCTGCTTGGAATGACAGGACTGATAGCCGGAATAATAATTTTCTTCAGCTCTCTTCCTAAGGATCAGATATCAGTTGCATCAACTTTTGCGGCAAATTTCATACTTCTCTCAATAATCATCATTTTCATTGTACTGGCTGTGATAAAGAAGGTGAATGTTTATGATGCATTTATCGAAGGCGCAAAAGAAGGTTTTAATGTGGCTGTTAAAATAATTCCTTTCCTGGTTGCAATACTTGTTGCTATTGGTGTTTTCAGAGCATCGGGAGCTATGGATTTTATCATTGCGGGAATAACCGGTTTCTTTGCCTGGCTGGGCATCGATACACGATTTACGGGAGCTTTGCCGGTGGCATTTATGAAGCCGCTCAGCGGAAGCGGAGCCAGGGGACTTATGATAGATGCAATGACAACCCATGGTGCCGATTCGTTCATTGGCAGACTCGCATGTACAATGCAGGGAACCACTGATACCACATTCTATATCGTAGCTGTATATTTTGGATCGGTCGGCATTAAGAATACAAGGCATGCAATAGGCTGCGGACTTCTGGCTGACCTGGTCGGCTTCACGGCAGCGATCCTTGTTGCATACTTATTTTTTGGCTGAATAGAAGTTGTGGAAAAATCAGGCTGGCGATACCCCGTGCTTACTCAGTGTTTACCCCGTGTAACTCCGTGGTTATAAAAATTTTAAATAAAAATAAAATATATGAAAAGAGCCCGATTTATATTACCCCTGTTTAGCCTGGCCATAATAGCTTGCAATCAGGTATCATCTGATCAACACAAGAATCAGACCTCATCCCAATTCATAGATTCAACAGATATGACAAACAATTTCTACGATAACACCGAAACATATGATCTTCCGCTTGTTGATCTGACAGTTGAAGGAGAAATTGCCAACCCGGGAAAAGTAGACTTTACATCACTTCCAAAGCATTCTGTAATTGTTAAGGAAACACTTCTCAACAGTGAAGGAGGCGACAGGTTCACCGGAGCATTCAGATACGACGGGTATTCCCTTTTCGATATTCTGGAGAAAAGAGTGATCAAAAAAGCAAATGCTGAAGAGTTCAATCCCATAATCGACCTTTACGTGGAAATTGAAAACGATAAAGGCGAAAAAGTCGTGTTCAGCTGGGGTGAGATATATTACCCTAACGATCTTCACAAGATCCTTATTGCCAGTAATGTATCGAGGATAGTACCTTCAAAGACAAAGGACCTCTGGGCACTTCCTGTTACATCTAAGATTGTCGCCGCAGCCGACCTTATAACCGAGAGGAATATTTCTAATCCTGTCAGGATAACCGTAAGATCTTTCCCCAAATCTTTTCCGACAGTTAAAGGCATGTCGCCGATCTACTCGGAAAAAATCCTTCTCTTTGAAGGAAAGGATCAGATTGGTGAATTGAATTCGGTCCCTGAATCAATTAATAAGGAAACCTTCAATACTATTTTCTATGGAAGAGGGAAAGGGATACATAGCACAATACCATTTAACGGATTTATGCTTAAAGATGTTATAAAATCATACTACCCCTCAAAAAGAGAGAATCTCCGCTCCGGGATTTTCTGTGTCGTCGCCAGGGATGGCTACAGAAGTGCGCTGTCATATTCCGAATTATTCAATCGTAACGATCAGCAGGAATTCCTCCTGGTAAAAACCAGGGAAGGTGAGGATGGAGGCCTTTTCCGCATCTTTGCAGCCTGCGATTTCTTTTCCGACAGGGCTGTCAAATCGGTCACTGAGATACATCTGGGTTATTAGCGATAATAATATTAACTTACAAGGCTTAAATGTTGTACTATGAGTCTTGCGGGGGTTTCAATACTCGTTGCGATAAGCATTTTAGCAATTGTTTATCTGACTTCAAGCCTTAAGCTGAAGGCATTTGTCGCTCTCTTTCTTGTTTCGGTATTCCTGGCCTTCACAACTTTGCCTGCTGATACTGTAGTCAGCACCATAAAGGAGGGATTTGGAAATACTATGGCTTCGATCGGTTTTCTGATAATCTTCGGAGCTATGATCGGGATCACACTCGACAGAACAGGTGCCACGATAAGCATTGCCAGTTACATTCTTTCAAAAACAGGCGAGAAAAAAGGTGCGCAGGCTTTAGGTATAACGGGTTTCATTACGGGTCTTCCGATCTTTTGCGATTCCGGATATATTATCCTGAGCGGTCTGGCAAAATCTTTCAGCGCAAAATCAAAAGTCCCAATGGCATTCATGGCTACAGTCCTGGCCACCTCACTCTATTCAGTACACTGTCTTATTCCGCCTCATCCAGGGGCACTGGCTGCAGCAGGAATTATGGGTGTAAACGTGGGGAACCTGATCTTAGCCGGTATTTTGTTTGCAGTTCCCGGAGCCCTTGCAGCCTGGTTCTGGAGCAGGCTTATGGTAAAGAAGCATGACTATCCTCCGGCTGCAGAGCCGGTTGAAGCTGATCAGATTAAGCATGAAAAGATTCCTTCAGCCCTGATGTCATTTATGCCTGTTGTTGTCCCCCTTCTCCTTATAACAATTAAATCCCTGATAACATTATTTGACAGGGATGGCGCAAGTTTGCTGTTCAGGATATTCAGAATTCCCGGTGAACCTGTTTTTGCGCTTGCAACCGGTGTGATACTCTCTCTTTTTCTTCTTAAAAAGAAAGACATTGAATCCATTAATTCAGTTTTCACGGAGGCAATTGAAAAAGCTGGCCCGATACTAATTGTCACTGCAGCCGGCGGAATGTTTGGGATGGTAATCAGGGAGACAGGTGTAGGCGAATCTGTCGGAAAGCTTATGGCCGGAACAGGAGCAGGGATTCTGGTACCTTTCGTTATAACCGCCCTGATGAAGACGGCCCAGGGATCGTCGACAGTAGCCATAATAACCTCAGCCTCCTTCGTTCTTCCTATGCTTGAAATGCTTGGACTCGGATCAGAATGGGGCAGAATGCTTGCTATGCTTTCAATGGGAGCCGGATCGATGGTCATCTCTCATGCGAACGATTCTTATTTTTGGGTGATCTCGAGTTTTTCGGGGCTCGATATCAAAACAACCATCAGGGTCTATTCATCATCCACACTGGTGATGGGAATAGTAGTCTTCCTGTGTGTATGGGTATCTTCCCTCTTTTTGTTGTAATAAATCAGATTCAGATTAACTTTGGGAAACCAGTTATGCAATAATGGACTACAGAGACAAAGTTGAACATATTTTTCTGGCAGGCATCAGAGGGGTGCTTCCCGGGAAAATCATCAGAGATCTTGTTTCATTGAACGGTTCTCTTTTGAAAATCGGAGAGGTGAGCTATGATCTGAACCTGTTCAATAAGATTGATGTGCTTGGTGCAGGAAAGGCAAGCGCAGCTCTTGGTCACTATCTCGAAAATATCCTTGGAGAAAGGATCACTTCAGGCCATATTGTAACAAAACATGGTCACTTCTGCAGGTTGAGAAAGATTGATGTGACAGAAGCAGGTCACCCGGTGCCGGACCAAAACAGTTTTGTAGCTGCTGCGGAAATCCTGCGAATTGCAGACTGTGCCTCTGAAAATGACCTTGTAATATGCATCTGGTCAGGAGGAGGATCCTCACTGCTTTCAGATCATCCTGATTCCTCATCTCAACTTGAATTAATGTTCTTCAACGATATGCTTGTGAGATGCGGCGCCGGAATCGGAGAAATAAATATTGTCCGTAAACACCTCTCACAGATAAAAGGAGGACAGCTTTTAAGACACATCCATCCTGCAACTTGTGTAACAATATATCTGTCGGATGTGATAGGCGACCCTCCTGATGTGGTTGCATCAGGACCAACATCGCCTGATAACTCTACGTTTGCGAATGCTCTTCAGATAATCGAGAAATACGGCCTGAAAAACGATATGCCGGCATCGCTGATTGCATATCTTTACGAGGGGGCTCAGGGTATTCATCCGGATACCCCGAAACCCGGAGATGACGATTTTAAAAGATCTTCATTGGTGCTTGCAGGCAATAACTCAACAGCTCTGCAGTCAGCCAGGAAAGAAGCTGAGGAAATGGGTTTTCCTGCTTTCATTATAACACACGCCCTGTGCGGAGATATAGAACAGGCCTTGAAACTTATCATTGATTCTGCACTGGGATACAGAAATAGCGGAGAAATCAGAAAACCATCCTGCCTTTTGTTTGGTGGTGAGACAACTGTTAAGGTCACCGGAGACGGAAAGGGAGGAAGGAACCAGCACCTTGCCCTTACTGCAGCTATGAGGCTGAAGGATATAGCAGGAATCACTTTTCTGGCTGCCGGGACTGATGGCAATGATGGCAGTACCGAAATGGCAGGAGCAGTTGTTGATTCTGAAACATTTCATGATGCGCTGTCAATGAATGTGGATCCTGCAAGCTATCTCAGGGATTTCGACTCGTACAATTTCTTCAAGGCGGTAGGGGGTCATATTTATACCGGACCCACCCTGACAAACGTAATGGATATAATAGTAGTTATAGTTGAATGAAAGCCTTGGTACCTGAATCCTGCAATCCCATCATTTTTACACATATTCTTGCCCTTGCCATCAGGAAGATCGCCAATGCTTGTTAAACGCTGCAAAAGTCTATGATGAAAAACTTTGAAAATTTTAAGTAATTTTAGCGTTCTGAAAAAGGAAATTTAAGAAAACCTTTTTGGATGAAAAGAAGTTTAGCGCTGATATTGTTTTTTTTCATAATGATGGCGGTTCATGCACAGCAAGGATCGCCGCTTCTTACACATTTCAGTGAAAGCCGGGAAATTGAAAATCAGAGCTGGGCAATCTGCCAGGATCAGGACCAGGTTATGCTTTTTGCGAACCGAAAGGGTATTTCAGCTTTCGACGGGCTTTCATGGAAGAACATCAGGATCGCCACAATACCATATACCATGCAGAAGAATCCTGCTGACAATAGAATTTATATCGGGGGTGACGGCGATTATGGTTATATTGAAAAAGACGAAACTGATGAATACAGGTATGTTTCCCTTTCGGACGATTTGGGCGGAGCTGGAATTATAACGAAAATAGTTTTCAGTGACTCTATTATATGGTTTTACAGCGATCAGCTGATTGTAAGGTACAATACAACCACGGAAAAGCAGGACCTTCGGCTGATAGCTAAACCCGGATTCCCTTTTACAGGCATGTTCGTAACCTCGCGAAACGCCTTCATAAATGTAATGGATAAAGGCCTTCACCGGGTCGAAAGCGATACTCTGTTCCCGATAGTGACAGGCTATCTTACTGAAAAAACTGACATTCTTTTCTCACTTCCCTACAGTAAGACAATGGTTCTGACAGGACGCAGCGACGGAACACTGGCATTATTCGACGGGATCAAATATTATGATTACAACATCAGGGATGATGGCTACCTCATTCAGAATATACTTTTTGAAGGAATATCACTCGGAGATACAGCTTACACCTTTTCAACACTTGAAGGCGGTGTGATAATTGTTCAAAAAAATACCGGGAAAGTACTTTACACGATCAATAACCAGTCAGAACTTCCTGACGACGAGGTTTTTGCAATAGGATCTGATAATTCCGGCGGACTTTGGATATCGCATCAGTATGGTCTGACAAGAGCTGATCTGAGCCTGCCGATGGAAAACTACTCCATTTTCCCGGGGCTAAAGGGGAATCTTACTTCAGCTCTCAGGTATTCCGGCGAACTCTATGTGGCATCAAGCGAAGGTGTATTCTACCTCGCTGAAGTCAGAAGCTTTGATGAAGTGGAATATCTCGTGAAAAAGACAACATATGTTCCTGTAGAAGGACAAAAAATCCGATCCGTGCCGGAAACAGAAAAGGAAGCTGAACCTGAGACTGAACAACAGCCAAAGCGGAAGAATATTTTTTCAAAGATTTTCGGCAGAAAAACCGAGACGATAAATCCTCCTCCTGTTGAAGAGAAGGCCGAAACAAACAATAACAAAAATGTAAAAGCCGCAAAGAAAAAAGTGGTCAGGTATACCCGGAAAACTGTCAGTAAGCTCAAATCTGTAAATTTCGTTTACAACAAAGTCGAGGGACTGAATGAAAAATGCCGTCAGCTCGTAGCAACGCCTTATGGCATCCTTGCTGCAACAAACAAGGGATTGTTCTTTATCAGGGATCACAAATCCGTTCCTCTTATCCCGGGTAAATACATCACTTATATCAGATGGCAGCCTTATGAGGGCGTTTATTATATCGCTTCAAATGAGGGATGCTACTTTGTCAGGTACCTTGATGGAAAATGGACCAGCGAATCACTTGATCCGGCTTTCACAAACCCGATTTATTCAATAACAAGAGAAAACAGTAAGACTATCTGGCTTGGCGGACAGGATTCTGTGTTCAAGGCAGAGCTTAATAATGACTCAACAGTCAGATATTATGTGAGTTATACAGTAAACAAGGAATTCCCTGACCGCTATGTACTGAGACTTTTAAAGGATACGATATTCCTATTTACTGAATCGGAGATCCACTATTATGACAGATCTTCTGATACTTTTAAAAAGTACTCTTTCCCGAAATCATTAAATATTGCGGTAAGGGATTATCTGATGCCCCTTTCAAATATTACCCTCCTGAAGATAAATGATGATTGGGTTTATCTCGGAGATGAGGGAACAGTTGAGGAAATGGAATTGACTCTTCTGAAATTATTTGATGATGTTGTCTTTGCCGGAGTTGAAGACACGAATATCTGGGTGATTGACAATAAAAACCGGCTCTTCCGTATCGACCGCGGCAGATCTTCCAAGATTAATCCCGAATTAATTGTTCTTATTAAACGGATCAAGGATAACAGGGATATAAGCTTTAACCTGAAAGATGTAAAATTTGACAGAGGCGACAATGTGATTCATTTCAAGATAATCGCACCGGGATACCTTAAGGAGAAAACAACAAGATACCGTTACCTGATCTATGGTGTAATGAAGGAATGGTCGGAGTGGTCGACGGAGACTGAATATAAGGAGACCATTGAAAAGCCTGGCCGCTACACGCTCCAGGTCATGGCAAAAGATATATGGGGCAATACAAGCGAACGAAAAAAGGTTGAGTTCACCATAAGGGCTCCATTTACAAAAACCCTGGCCTTTTATATCATGCTGACACTTTCAGGTCTCTCACTTATCACTTTTATAATCTTATTCAGGGAGAAACAGCTGCAGCAGAAGAATAAGATTCTTGAAGAGAAAGTCAGGGAAAGAACCGCCGAGCTCGCAGCCCAGAAACAGGAAATAACCGCCAGCATTGAATATGCCGGGAGGATTCAACTCGCTATGCTCCCGATGGAAGACCATTTCAAGGAGTCTTTCACCGATTATTTCATATACTTTAAGCCAAGAGATATTGTCTCAGGCGATTTTTACTGGATCGGCGAAGATGAAGGATCCATATTTTTCACAGTTGCCGATTGCACCGGTCATGGTGTTCCCGGAGCATTCATGAGTACAATGGGTATTTCCACATTGAATGAGATAATTGCCAACAACAGGAATCTGCAAGCGGATACGGTCCTTAACCTTCTTCGCGACAAGACCATGCGTGCATTGCATCAGACAGGAAAGATAGGCGAAGCTGCAGATGGCATGGATGTCGCTTTTTGCGTTCTTAACAAGAACAGGAAGATCCTTCAGTTCGCAGGCGCATTCAATCCTTTGATAATATTCCAGGGAGGAGAATTATTGGAATTCAGGGCCGACAGGATGCCTATCGGGATTCATTACGGGGGAGAAAAACCATTCACAAATCATGTTATAACTGTTAACAGGGGAGATACCCTGTATATTTTCTCAGACGGATATGTCGATCAGTTCGGCGGTCCGGAAGGGGTGAAGTTCAAGATGGCCAATTTCAGGAACCTCCTGAAGGAGATTTACTACCATCCGATGATCGAACAACGGAATATACTGGAAAATGAGTTCAAAAAATGGCAAGGGCCAGGGCCCCAGATTGACGACATTACAATAATAGGAATTCGAATATAAACTAATTTAAAATCGATGAAAATAAAATTTCTGGGAGCTGCACGCGAAGTTACAGGCAGCAAGTTTCTGATAACCACAGATCTTAATCAGAGAATATTGCTCGATTGCGGAATGTTCCAGGGGAAAGGCCTTGAGACAGACGGAATGAACAGGGAACTGGGCTTTGAGCCTGAAGAAATAGATCACATAATCCTTACCCATGCCCATATCGATCATTCCGGATTGATACCGTATATGTACAAGCGTGGTTTCAGGGGATCTGTTGTATGTACAAACGCCACCCGCGACCTCTGCGCAATAATGCTTTCCGACTCAGGATTTATCCAGGAACATGATACTTACACTTTCAACAAGCGCAGGGCAAAAAAAGGTCTTCCCCTCGTAACTCCAATATATACCCAGAAGGATGCAGTGGCCTGCATGAGTCTTTTTATAGGTGTTCCCTACGATATGAATTTCAGGATACACGACAGCATTAAGGTGCGTTTTACCAATACCGGACATATGCTCGGAAGCGGAGTAGCCAACCTGCAGATCATCGAGAACGGTCAGATAAAAAGAATTGCCTACACGGGAGATATAGGAAGGCCTTTTGACAGCATCCTTGCCTCTCCTGTACCTTTTCCGCAGACAGATGTCCTGATAACAGAATCAACTTATGGAGACAGGCTTCATAACAATAACGAAGAAGCGGAAGCCGAGCTTCTTAATGTTCTCGTGGAAACCTGCGTTCAGAAAAGAGGAAAACTTATTATCCCTGCATTCAGCGTCGGTCGCACACAGGAAATTGTATATGCCCTGAATACATTTTTCAATGAGGGCAGACTCCCTCGGGTTGATATTTTTGTCGACAGTCCCCTGGCCGTAAATGCGACTGCAGTTTTCCGCGTCCATCCAGAATGCTTCAACGAGGAATTCAGGCAGCTTCTTCAGTCTGATACTGATCCTTTCGGATTTAAGAATCTGACATATATCAATAAAGTAGAAGACTCAAAGAGACTGAACGAACATAAAGAACCCTGTGTGATAATCTCAGCATCGGGTATGATGGAAGCAGGACGTGTAAAACACCACCTTGCCAATAATATCTCCGACGCAAAAAATACAGTTCTTGGTGTTGGTTACTGTTCGCCCACAACACTTGGAGCCAGAATTCTGGGAGGAGCTAAGGAAGTCTCCATCCATGGCACAGTGTATAAGGTTAAAGCAGACATCAGGAAAATAGAATCCTTTTCAGGGCATGGAGATTACAGGGAGATGATACAGTTTCTCAGCTGCCAGGAAAAGAGCGGTGTAGAAAAGACATTCATCGTTCATGGAGAATATGAGACTCAGCAAAAATATGCATCCGGGCTCAGAAAAGACGGATTCAGGAACCTGGAAATACCTGCTAAAGGGCAGGAATTCAGTATATTATAGAGAGAAGGTCATTGCGAGGAGTCCCGCTAAGGCGGGACGACGAAGCAATCTTCCGGAATAATTACCGGGTCAGATATTGTCTCAAGGCTTTTCTTTTCGATTTATAATCAGGAACAAGTTCTTCAAGCAGCCTGTAGAAATCTTTTCCATGGTTATGATGTTTCAAATGGCAGATTTCATGAACAATCACATAATCTGCGAATATCGGATCCAGCTTGATGAGTTCACTGCTGATAGTAATCTTTCCGTGGAATGAACAGCTTCCCCACCTGCTCTTTAGGGGACTGACACGCAACCCGGAAGGGAAGAATCCATTGTTCCTGAACTTGCATACTATTACTTCAAACCTCCCGGCAAGGTATTTTTCAGCCTGATGTCTGTAAAAACGATCAAGTAAAGCTTTGATCATGACGGTATCGCCGGTGTTATTTGTAGCTACTTCAAGTACATCATTAACTATTCTTACATAAAGCTGTTCTGACTTTATCAGCTTCAATTTGTACTCCCTTCCCAGAAAGAGGTGAATCTCCCCATCGAAGTATTTTCTTCCGTGATTGATTCTTATAAGCTTTGAATGCATCTCCAGATGCTTCCTGATCCATTCTGACTTCTCCGCAACGAATCTTTCAATCGATTTAAGGGATGTTCCATAAGGCGCTCTGACAATTACACCCTTATCCGGACTGACGATCAGGCTTATCGACCGTCGGCCCGAGAAAATCACTCTATATCTGATTTCACCCTGCATTTCTTTTGTCTTTTGTCTTTTATCTTCCGATCCTCGCCCTCTTTCCTTAATATTCCTAACAGATGATTTAAATATTCTTTAAAATTTTAATTCTTTTATTTCGCCCGGAATAAAACATATAGTTTTGTTGTCAATTGTATAAAACAGAGCATCACCGAAATTTGTTAATGTAAGATATCCCATATTGATTCAAATACAAATCAGACATTCATAGCTAGGTTAGTAAGGTTAGGTGGATTAATCAGGTTAGTAAGGTTAATTCTATAATCAAATGGGAAAATAAACGGGCGGCAGTCTGAGCCTCCCGTTTTTATTTTATCCTCCTGTTAGTACCAATAAGGTTATCTCGGGCGGCATCCATATCCTGATTGGAATTCCAAGAACACCCAGGCCCCGGTTTACATATAGGTGCTGATCTCCAACGGTGTAGAGACCGTTCCACTCGGGATAAATATATCTGGCAGGGCTCCATCTCAAATTCCTGGCGAGAATTCCTATCTGCATGCCGTGGGTGTGACCGGCAAGTGACAGGTCAAAATCTGTCTTACCGGCAATATCTGTTTTCCATTGATTGGGGTCGTGAATCAGAATAATGCTTAGGTCAGCAGTGTCAGCTCCTTTTATCGATTGGGTAATCTCCGTGTGAATCATTTCCGGAAACCGACCGGATGTCTCCACACCGGCAAATTCAACCGTGGCACCCCTGATATCAATCACGATATTCTCATTATCCAGAAGCCTGTATCCTGATGCTTCAATCAACTCCTTTATCCTGTCAGTATTTTTTATTCTGTCAGCTTCTGAGATTCCGGGGAGATAAGTTCCGATGTCGTGATTGCCCAGGATTGCCAGGTTGCCAAATCTGCTTTCAGATTTTGCCAGTATCGTATCGCACCTGTCAAATTCCCTCCAGCCATAACTGACAAAATCTCCTGTATTGATGATCAGGTCAGGCTGTAAGCTGTTAATCCCTGTTATCACTGTCTGAAGTTTTCTTTTATGGTGGTAGAAGCTTGCCAGATGCATATCAGAGAGTTGAACGATCTTAAGCCCCTCGAGCCGTTGATCAAGTCCTTTTATTGGTACCGTGATTTTTTCAGTCCTGAAATTAAACCTTCCGATCAGTGCGCTTGCACTGCAGATCGTAAATACAATTATTCCAATTATTATTCCTGTTTGGGTTAATGGTTTTGAATGGCCTCCTTTCCGGATTTTGAAGAGCTTGCCGGCGAAGTGAAGGAAAATCAGGATGAATCTGGGGATCAGCACAGCACATATCACCAGTGCAAGGTTCATTTTTGAGACTATATTCCGTGGAGCATCAAATTCTCCCTTGTAAGTAGTGTCCCTGATAAGAACTATCCATATCCACAAACTGAATAATATATTTATTGTCAGTATAATAAAATACTTTGGCTTTGCAGCTTTAGAATAATGATCAGTCAGCGTAAGGAAGGTAAGCAGATCGAGGATAGCAAGAATTATCAGAAGGATGATCATCACACTTTGTTTGCAGCCCAAAGTTAATCGGAATATTTTTACATTCGCAGAACGAATGGATTTCTGGATGGCTGAAGTGAATTTTTATGATGCTGAGTTTATTCCGGACAGTAAGCTTACTTATTCGGTAATAACCGCTTTATTCCGGAGAAGATGGATTCTTGTAAGGCACCGCGACAGGAAAACCTGGGAAATACCCGGAGGACATATAGAAGATGGAGAGTCACCTTTCGATGCAGCGGGCAGGGAGCTCATGGAAGAGACAGGAGCTGAAGAGTATGAGCTTCATTGCGTGGCAACCTATTCGGTTGAGAAAGATGGCTATACAGGTTGGGGCCGTCTTTTCCATGCAGAAGTATATCGTTTGGGAGCAATCCCCGATGTTTCTGAAATTGCAGAGGTGAAGCTTATGGAAAACCTCCCTGAGAACCTTACTTATCCTGATATCCAACCATATCTTTTCACAAAAGTAAAGGAGTATCTTAGAGGATAATAAGTCGGCAGTTTGCAAGATGTAGTTGGCAAAAAGGTGCCAATTGCCTACTGTTAACTGCCAACTACACCTGATGCTTGGTTTCGATTTTACCAGATTTAGATATACTCAAACGTCACATTTTTCAGCCACTTCTCCTCCAGTAATCTGGCAATCCTTTTAACAACCGTTCGTCTGATCTCAAGTTCCACCGGCAGGTTTGGATCCTGATGGGCTATATTGATCCTGGTACCTATTATGAAATGTATCTCGTCGCTTTCCATAAGCATTCTGACGATCTTGTCTGCCGGCCCTTTTCCGAGCCTCACGCTGTTGTTGAATGTTTTCAGTATTTCATTGACCTTCTGCAGTGTCAGGATGCCTTCAGTTACCAGGTCGATCCCTTCCAGGAAACTTTCAGGCGGCAGTTCCGGGTCTTCAAATATCAGTTCGTCGATAATAGTTCTGCTAAGCTCCCTGGCGATTATATCAGCGGTTGTCCCTCCGCACAGAATGACTTTACCTTCGTAATCCCTGACCTTAACGGCAAGTTCCTTATCTTTTTCCTTTTCAAATGGAGGGCCTGTGCAAATCAAAAGCTTGCGAGGCTCTCGGAAATATATTATTGCGCAGCTTATGTCATCTTTCGCCTTATATGCATCATTCTTGTGAGCCATAGTCACTATTTTGCCTGCCAGGGCTGATGCCGAAATAGATGATTCGCTGTTTACCAGATTTGCAGCATAGCCTGCCACATTATCTCTTTCCCAACCGAATGGAAATGCCTCGCTGCCCATACCACTCTGGGCCACGCCATCGGAACAGAATATTATCCTGTCTTCCTTCTCCGCCATAAATGTGCAGGTTCTGAGGACTTGTCCTGCATGCTTTCCTTTATCCAGAACGACCTTTTTCCATTCAGGGTCAAATAGCTGGTTGCCCCTGAGAATTATTGCATGCGGATTGTCGTATTCCAGAATATTGGCTTTGCCGCTGCTTTCAATATCAACAATCGTGAAGGTGGCATATGCTATTTTTCTCTCACTGCAGACGGGGAGTGTATTCATGATTATTTCTGCAATACGGTCGATCTCCTTATGTTCGCGGGTGAAGTTCAGCGCCATGGTGGCAGTAAGTGTCGCCAGTATGTTTGCCTTTACTCCATGTCCCATCCCATCGGAGAGCACGGCAACAACCCTGTCTTCTTCCTTTATGTATTTATTGAGAAAAACATCGCCGCAGATCCTCTCCTCGTCGTGATTTCTCTGCTGGCTGTTTACCTCGATGTAAAAATCCTTGTTCACCCGGGTTTTCAGATTTTCTTGTTTCTGCCGCTTCTTTTCCTGTACGACTCGATTATAGAATTCAGCATCTGTTCGGTTTCAGCCGCCCCTTCTCCCAGCAGAAATCCTATTTTCTGAACCATTTCCAGGTTCTTGTCTATTACTTCGCTGACCCTGTTGGTAACCTCTTCGCCCTGAACTTCCGGTGAATAGAGATCTCGGATAACGGCGCCGCACATTCTGTTCTTTTTTATTGGAAAGATGGAGATATTCAGCATTTTGTCCTCAAAGTGAATATCCTTGCTTACAACGGGCTCATCCTCCTTGATGACAAACGTGAACATGTTATAAACATTAAATGGAATAAGTGTCTTGAGGTCAGCCCCTGCCAAACCGGGTATTACTTCAGAAATAGCCCTCGCATCCTCTCCAATTATGTTGATGAAGCTGTGGTTTGAATGCAGTATCTTAAGGCTGTTGTCAACGATTACAACTCCGGTTGGCAGCTTGTCGAGCATATTGTTAAGCATGTCTGAAGCGCTCTGAGCCATATCTTTCTCCCTGAGAGCGATCTCTTCAGATTCTTTCAGAGCCTTTTTTGTCTCCGCAAGTTTTCTGTTTGTCATCCTCAGAGTTTCTATATACTCCTGCTTATTGCGCAGGTTAAATGTATGGCACATTTCAGGTACTGCAAGCCCCTTGGCGACCGTGGAGGCGAATTCACGGCACGACATGTAACCGCATGCCCCGCAGTTAAGTTCTTCTTCCGGGTTATTCTTCCCGACAATTTTAAGAACCTCGTTTACAGCCTCCTCAGGCGGTTCGGGAATGCGCTGGTCATCAGGATGGAAAGTTCTTGAGAAGTCAAGTTTCAGCCATTTGTCCATGTTTTTATGCCACAGCTCCTTGTCAAGTGTTCCGATCCTTTTTTCAGTATAGCGGCTGACCAGCGCTCTCCTTCTGAACTTTTCCGTATGGTTTTCCATTCCGGGACCAAGGAGGCACCCATGGCAGAAGAACAGGTTGAAGTGATGGTTAATCGTATCCGTGAACTTGTCGAAATCGTTAACAGCTTCCAGGCTGTCTTCCTTGCCTGATGCGGTAATGACGCGGCTCGACACCATATCCCGCTTTATGCCTCCGGCCTGGATGATACCTGCTGGTACAGGATAAAGAGCTCCCCATTGACCATGAGGAGGATCGAATTCTGACATTTTAACGAGTCTCTCCTGGATTTTGTAATCCTCGAACATCTGGCGGAGCTCAATGAAAGTGAGGACTCCTTCAATCAGGTTTCCTGAATCGTAAAGAAGAGCTTCATCTTTCGCATCGATGCAGGGACCGATCTGAACAGTGGCAACATCCTTCCCATGAAGTTCCTTTACAACCATGGCGGTGGCAATCATAGGGGAGACCAGCGGCGCCAGGTTTGGAACCATTTCAGGATGATATTTTTCAATCAGCTTGACAATCGCCGGGCAGTTGGCAGTAATGTAATATTTACCCTCTGCTTTGCTGAACAATTCGGCATAATTGGCAGCAATAAGATCGACACCGAAAGAAACCTCATACACAAAGTTAAATCCCAGCTGACGAATCATTCCCACAAATTTGCGATAATCGGTAATGTCATCAAATTCCGAAGCAATTGCCGGTTCAATTAGGGCTGCCACTTTTCTGCCAGACGAAAGAAGAGCTTCCACCTCTTTTCTGGAGTCACGAAACTCTATTGCCCGCGGTGAACATGAAACAAAGCAAAGCCCGCAACCAATGCATTTTTCAGGAAGTATTGTCGGATGTTCTTTCTGGGGTCTCACCTCAATGGCATTTACCGGGCAAACCCTTACGCAGGAATATGAATTCCTGCATTTCCCGTCGTCGATCCGAAGAACAGGCAATATGTTTCTCTTGCTCATTACCACTCCCTCCCGATTATTTTATTTTAGCCAATTCCTTTTCCAGAATACCTTCGATCTTGGAAAGTGTCACTTCTTCGTTGATCACATCACCTATCCTCAGGTTAGGGCCGTTGCTGCAATGCCCCATGCACCTGGCCCCTTTGAACACGACCTTATCTTCAAGATGGTTCTTTTTCAGATAATCCCTGATGAAGCTTACTACTTCCTTGTTACCCCTCGAAAAACAGGAGCTGCCAAGACAAATATGCATTTCAATTCCATGTGCCATTACTCATTGTTCATTAAAAAACAATACGACAAATCTACAAATTATTTCAGTGGGTTACATTCGATGTCTTTATGTAAAAATCATTAAATTAATGGAATGCATTTGAGAAAACACTCCATTCAATTGCTGAGGCCTGAATCTTTATAAGTCTGGTTCAACTCTGCAGGAGGTTAATTATCAATGTGTTGAAAAATATCTGGTTTGTAAGATTCGTTTTCAATTAATTGTTACAAAATAAACATTGTTAATTTATTAACAATAAAATATTATATTTGTGTATTGAATCAAAAACCTGATGAGTAAAGATATAGACATTATCATCAAGAAATATAAATCCGGACGAAGAGAGGAGCTTATTCCCCTTTTGCAGGAGATCCAGGATGAGAATGGCCATCTTTCAGAGGAGGCCATTGTCAGAGTGGGAAATTTCGTAGGATTGAGCACAACTAAAATATATGGGCTGGCGACATTTTACGATCAGTTCAAATTCATCCCGGCAGGTAAAGTCAGGATCAAAATATGCAATGGAACCTCCTGCTTCCTGAATGGCTCTCAGGCTGTAATTGATAAAATCAGGGAGGAGACAAGTCTGGCAGCAGGACAAACAAGCAGGGACGGCTCTCTGAGCTATGAAGTGGTGACATGCATGGGAGGCTGCAATAATGGTCCCGTTATCAGCATCAACGGAGATTTTTACACGAAGGTGAAACCTGAACAGATTCCAGACATGATCAGGAAGCTTAAGTTCATAATTGAAAATGACTAAATGGACGATCTGAAGAAATATCTTGTCGACAAGGTGCTCCTGCTGGAATCAGATACCCTGCCTCCGGAGACTGAAAAAGTACTCAGTAAAGTGAGGAGGGAGAAAGTTGACCACCCGGTCATTTTCATATCATCAGGAACAAGCAGCCTGATTGCAGGCGCTGAGAAGACAAAAGCCGCCATAAGAACATACATCGAAGATAATGCCCGGGGCACGGAACTCGTTAACGTGGGCTGCGGCAGCCCTCTTAGCTTTGAGCCCCTGGTATGCGTGCAGCTCCCGGGAAAAAATAAGTTGTTTTTCAGGAATATCACCGAAGAAAAAGTTGATCCGCTCCTGAACGGCATTTTTCATAACGACATAAATAAAGATGATCTGGCAGGCCAGCAAGGGACAAAAGGATTTGAACTCTGGCCGGGAATACCGTTTATGGAGGAGATACCTTTTTTTAAATATCAGAAAAGAGTGGTCCTCAGCAACTGCGGTTGCTATGATCCCGAAAGCATCGAAGAGTATATTGCACGCGGAGGATACAGGGCTTACGTAAAAGCAATCCGTCATTATACTTTTGAGGAAGTCTGCAATATTATAGAAAAGAGCGGATTAAGGGGACGAAGCGGCGGCGGGTATCTTACGGGCCTTAAATGGAAGCAGGCTCTCAACACATCATCATCATCACGTTACCTGATCTGCAATGCCAAGGAGAGCGATCCGGGCGCCTTCACCGACAGGACAATCCTGGAAAGCGATCCCCACCGACTCGTAGAGGGCATAGCAATAGCTTCTTATGCTATCGGAGCTTCAAGTGCCATTGTATTTTTCAGGAAAGAATCACAGCATGCATTGAACAGGCTTCAGAATGCAATAAACAACGCCAGGGAATACGGGCTCCTGGGACATAATATATTATCGGCAGGATACAATCTTGACATTACAATAAGAAAAGAACCTGGCGCTTTTGTGTGCGGAGAAGAGACAGCTCTGCTCAGCACTATCGAAGGAAAGCGCGGAATGCCTCAGCTGAAGCCTCCTTATCCTTCAACATCCGGACTGTTTTCTAAACCAACAGTAATCAATAATGTGGAAACCTTGATGAATGTTCCGGTTATTATGGAGAACGGCCCCGAATGGTTCAGGACCATGGGAACAGAAAAGAGTCCGGGGACAAAGGTTTTTGCCATAGCCGGACGGGGACGCTATTCGGGAGTGGTGGAGGTAGAAATGGGAACCACTGTGAAATCCATTGTCCATGACATAGCCGATGGTGTCAGGGATGGAAAAGAGCTTAAAGCTGTTCATCTGGGAGGCGCTTCCGGATCTTTCATTACCCCCGACAGTCTGGATATTCCTGTCGATTTTGATATCATGGCCGGGAAGGGAGTACCTTTGGGTGCCGGAGGATTCGTGATCATCGATGACAATACATGCATTGTAGATTTCGTAAGATATTTTATGGAATTCATTCGCAATGAATCATGTGGAAAATGCATCCCCTGCCGCGAGGGTACAGGACGCATGCTGGAAATACTTGACAGTGTAATAAAAAAACCAGTAAGTGAAGATTCCGGCTCCACTCTTGAAAGATTCAAGGGTGTAATGCAGCTTGAAACCATTGCCTCGGTTATGAAAGACACATCACTCTGCGGATTGGGACAAACGGCACCCAATCCTTTTCTTAGTGCTCTCAGAAATTTCCGCGAAGAGTTTGAGGAACACATCTTCGATCGTAAATGCAGGGCAAATGTCTGCCGGGGCCTCAGGACATTCTCCATCGATGTTGATAAGTGCACCGGGTGCACGGCCTGCGCCTCCAAATGTCCGGTTAATGCAATTTACGGAACAAGACTGCAGCCTTTCTTCATTGTTGAGGATAAGTGTACAGGGTGTGGAATATGTTATGATGTTTGTAAGTTCAGCGCAATTAAGGTAAGATAGCGGTATGCTTTTTACAATAACGGTAAATAACAGGAAGATCAAGGCTGAGAAAGGAGAAACTATCCTTTCGGCTCTTAACCGAAACGGAATCATCATCCCTACACTCTGCCGTATGAAGGAATTCACTCCCACTGGTGCCTGCAGGATGTGCGTGGTGGAAGTAGAAGGACGCGACAGGCTTGTGACCGCCTGTTCCCAGCCGGTTGAGGAGTGGATGAAAATAAAGACTCATTCACCACGGGTTATCACCGCCAGAAAAACAATTGTCGAACTTCTCCTTTCAAACCATCCGGACGACTGTCTTTATTGCGACAAGAACCTTAACTGCGAGCTGCAAAGACTATCTGAAGAACTTAACATCAGGGAAAGAAGGATACGTGCAAGAAAGATCAGGCCGCGACTCGACCAGTCGAGCCCCGCTATCGTGCGGGAACTTTCAAAATGCATCCTGTGCGGAAGATGCGTCAGAGTCTGCGAGGAGATTATCACTTCTACATCTCTCGATTTTATTAACAAGGGAAGCCTGACTCATGTCGGACCTGCAATGGACCGTGATTTCAATTTTTCAAGCTGTATACACTGTGGTCAATGCGTCCTCGTTTGCCCAACCGGGGCTCTTCATGAAAAGCATAACATTAACGAGGTTCAGGAATACCTGAACAATCCTGACTTGTTGAAAGTCATCCAGTACACTCCTCTGGTGGCTTCGGTGATCGCAGAAGAACTGGGAATAAGGTATAATAAGGAATTTGACAGAATCCTCAATGCAATCCTGCGAAAGATCGGATTCGAGAAAGTATTTACAACCGGAACAGGAACTGATATATGCATCACTGAACTGGAAGAACAACTGAAAAACAAAATAGAAAATAAGTCAGCTGATCCTGTTTACATATCAGCATGTCCTGCCTGGGTGAAATATGCTGAACAGTTCCTGCCGGAACTTCTTCCTCAGATTTCAAGGGTGAAATCACCTCAGCAGATAACAGGTGTATTGATAAAAACGCTCGTAGCAGGACAAACTGGTGTGAAACCTGAGAAGATATACTCCGTCTCAGCGACTCCGTGCATGGCTATGAAATTCGAAGCCAGAAGAGATGGAATGATGCGAAAGGGCATCAGCGATGTTGATTCGGTTATGACTGTAAGGGAGCTTGTAAGGCTCATCAGGCTGTATGGCATTGATGTTACTAACATTGAACCGGAACCTGTCGATGAACCGATGTCAGGAAGAACATCCTCAGCTGCATTGGCTGAAGTCTCGGGAGGTCTTGCTGAAGCTGTGGCAAGATTGTTGTGGTTCAGGCATTACAATAAGGAAGCCGATAAGCAGATCTTTAAAAAGCTTCGTTCGGGAAGCTCCCTGAAAGAGATGACGCTTAAACTGGATGATACTGAAGTCAATATAGCAGTCGTTGACGGACTGACAGGGCTTGAAAAACTCAGGAAAGCGCAGTCGGAAGGCAGAAAGTACGATCTGATTGAAGTCATGACATGCCCCGGCGGATGCATTAATGGAGCAGGATTGCCTTACAGCGTCTCACGGGAGGAAAAGAAAAGCCGGGCAAAACTCATCTACCAGGCTGATGAAGCAGATGCTCTGAACCTTCCCTGCAAATCTCCTGTTATTATGAACCTCTATGAGAAGCTGATAATGGAGAATAAGGATAT
>CAZXAM010000033.1:0-31219 GCA_964638545.1 uncultured Rikenellaceae bacterium
CAAATAAGGATCTCATCATTGATGCAAGTGATTCCGAGGTCTCTTTAGCGTTGTTGGAAGACAAGCAGTTAATTGAGTTAAACAAGGAAAAACGCAACATACGGTTTTCAGTAGGGGATATCTATCTGGGCAAGGTGAAAAAAATCATGCCCGGGCTGAATGCCGCATTTGTCAACGTAGGTTATGAAAAGGATGCTTTCCTCCATTACCTGGACCTTGGCGCCCAATTCAGAACCCAGCAGAAATACTATCTTTCTGCTCTGCAGAAGCAGGGCAAGGTTGTCCCCGTTCATAAGTTCAAACCGGAACAGGATATTGACAAGGATGGCAAAATAACTGATGTCCTCACCCAGGGGCAGACTGTCATCGTACAGATAACCAAGGAACCGATCTCAACAAAAGGACCAAGATTGGCTTCAGAGATCTCCCTGGCCGGAAGGAACCTGGTCCTGATACCTCATTCAGACAAGGTTTCAATATCTTCAAAGATCGAGAATCCTGATGAGAAGAACCGTCTCAAAACACTCCTGCAAAGCATTAAGCCCAGAAATTACGGGGTGATTGTGAGGACAGCCGCAGAAGGAAAAAAAGTTGCCGTGCTGGATGCTGAGCTCAGGGAACTGGTCAAAAAATGGGAGTCAGCTTTCACTTCAGTTAAAAAGGAAATTAAAACACCCCGGCTATTCATAGGGGAGATGAAAAGGACCTCCACTATCCTGCGTGATATACTTAATGTCACTTTTAACAGCATTTATACAAATGACACCACCCTGGCTGATGAAATACGTAAGTATATCCAGGAAATAGCCCCTGAAAAAGAAAAGATAGTCAAATTCTACAAGGGAACTATCCCGATATTTGACCACTTTGGGATCAACAAGCAGATAAAAGCCCTTTTCGGAAAGACCGTATCATTCAAACACGGAGCATACCTAATTATAGACCATACCGAAGCCCTCCACGTTATTGATGTAAACAGCGGAAACCGTTCAAGGAAAGGAAATGACCAGGAACTGAATGCCCTTGAAGTGAACATGGAGGCGGCAACAGAAATAGCGCGTCAGCTGAGGCTTCGTGATATGGGAGGGATAATTGTCATCGACTTCATCGATATGCAGTCATCCGAAAACAAGCAAGCCCTGTTCGACAGGATGAAGGAGGTAATGGCCGGAGACCGCACAAAACACAATATTCTTCCGCTTACCAAGTTCGGGCTTATGCAGATCACGAGGCAGAGAGTAAGACCTGAAATGAACATAGTAACAAATGAAAAGTGCCCTTCCTGCCAGGGGACAGGTGAGATTAAGCCGACAATCCTTTTCAGCGATGAGCTGCAAAATCAGCTTACTTTCATTGTCGACAAGATAAAAACAAGAAAACTGATCCTGAACGTCCATCCATTCGTAGCCGCCTGGCTGAAAAAGGGAATATTTTCTATCTACAGGAAATGGAACCTTAAATACAGGATCAGCCTGAAAGTTCAACCTGTGACATCCTACCATATGCTTGAATATCATTTCTATGACAGGGATGAGAATGAGATAGATCTTACCTAGATCTGTGAAAGGCTGAAACTTTTCCTGTATTCAATTGTTATCTCTTTTATTAATTTTGCAAGGAAAATATATCATGTAGCCTTTATGAAAATATCTCTTTCCAAAATCATTGCTCTGATACCACTCGCGCTCTCACTCTCACTCACGCTCTCGTTAGAGGCTCAGATCTATGATCCTGTAACATGGGATTTCACTTATGAAAAAACAGGCGACAGTACCTATGAGCTGGTTTTTGTTGCTTCGGTTGAAGAGGGTTCTCATATTTATTCTATGGATGTGCCTGAGGGAGGACCAATTCCAACATCATTCGGATTCGATACAGTTCCGGCTTTTTCGCTTGACGGCAAAGTTTTTGAGGTGACTGTCGCGGAGGAAAAGCTTGATGAGGCTTTTGGATTCAAGATCAAATCATTCAGCAACAAAGCTGAGTTCAGGCAAAAGATAAATGCTAAACAGGAAGGTTTTACAGTAAAGGGTTTTGTTAATTTCATGTCATGCAACAATGCAACATGCTCTCCGCCCAAGGATGTCGATTTTGAAATCAAGATAGGGAAGATCACTTCTCCTGGTTCAAAAGCCGAAACAAACATTTCAGATCAGCCATTCTCAGTCGAAGCTCCAAAAAAAGGCCTGCTCGTATTCTTCCTTCTTTCAATGCTCGCCGGGTTTGCAGGAATTCTTACACCATGCGTGTTCCCGATGATACCGATGACAGTTGCATTCTTTTCGAGAGAGACTGGCAACAGGCGAAGATCAATAATAAATGCAGTTATTTTCGGGCTAGCCATAATCCTTATTTACTCCTCGCTCGGGATAGTTGTTTCACTCACAAGTGCAGGAGCAGGGTTTGCCAATGCCCTCAGCACTCACTGGATACCGAATGCTCTTTTCTTCTCGCTGTTCATAATTTTTGCCGTCTCATTTCTCGGTGCATTTGAAATTGTGCTTCCTGGTAAATGGGTCGCAAGTGCCGATTCAAAAGTCGATAAGGGTGGGATGCTGGCTTCTTTCTTTATGGGTCTGACAACAGTGATCGTCTCATTTTCCTGCACGGGACCAATCGTCGGAGCCCTTCTTGTTGAAGCAGCCAGCGGAGATGTTCTTCGTCCCACTATCGGGATGTTCGGTTTCGGACTTGCTTTTGCGCTGCCATTCACGCTTTTTGCGCTGTTCCCTTCAATATTGAAAAAAATGCCGAAATCAGGAGGCTGGCTTAATTCAATAAAGGTAGTTCTGGGATTCATCATGCTGGCATTCAGCTTGAAATTCATTATGACGATCGACAGCGTTTACAATTTTGGGATCATTACAAGGGATATCTATCTGGCTATATGGATCGTACTTTTTACACTCCTCGGCCTTTATCTTATGGGCAGGATCAAGTTCCCGCACGACAGCGACCTTAAACACATCGGAATATTCAGATTTTTCCTGATAGTTACAGTATTCACTTTCGTGGTTTACCTGGTGACTGGCCTTTTCGGAGCGCCTCTGAAGGGGTTATCATCCTTGCTTCCGCCGCCGCAGACATCTGCGTTTTACAGGCAGCAGGGAGTGCAGGAAAGCATTACTCCCCTTCCAAATGCATTCACGCCTGTTTCAGCAAGCATTCTCTGCAGCGACCCTAAACATGGCGATATCTTCGAAATGCCCCTGGGGCTTAAGGGCTATTATGACTTTGAGCAGGGACTTGCATGCGCAAAGGAACAAGGCAAACCAGCACTTATCGATTTCAAGGGACATGCCTGTGCAAACTGCAAACTGATGGAAGCAAAGGTCTGGTCCGATCCGGAAGTGCTTCGCCGGCTGAGGGATAATTTTGTGATCATTTCACTTTATGTTGACGACAGGACCCAGCTTCCGGAAGGTGAATGGTATATATCAAAACTTGATGGCAAGCAGAAGAAGACAATAGGCAAACAGAATGAAGACCTGGAAATATCGAGGTATAAAACCAATGCTCTGCCCCTCTACGTAATTGCTGATTACGAGGGCAATCCTCTCATCAGGCCCATGCCCACCAACATGAATATTGAGGAGTACAAAAAATGGCTTGACGAAGGATTGGAAATGTTCAGCAGGAGATACTAGAATCTCCCGAATTTGAATACCAGTTTGAAAGTCAGTGACCTTAGCGATTCAACATCCACTGAATATGATTCAGAGCTGCTAAGCTCAAACGGGGTTGCAAACCTGTACGTTATTCCTGCAGCCAGGCGCACTGTTTTTGTAAGGTTGAGCTCCACTTCTGCTCCTGGTTCCAGTATCAGGAATGTCTGGAAATCATCAAACATGTTGCTCAGGAGAAATGAATCATCGCTGTACATCTGCGACATCCCGCCGCATCCTATCAGTATCGGGAAAGAGGCATGAACGGGCATCCGCGGCAGAACAATAGGTTCTATGTACATACCCCCGAAACCTCCCATAACATAGATGTCGCGGTGTGAGATATCATCATGCCGGTACTCACTGATAAATTCATTTATTCCCATGCCAACACCAAGCATACTTACCGGGAGCCAGGTGATTCTCTGTCCGAATACAAGGGTCTGCCGGTCGTCGATGCCTGAATAACCAAGGGAAATTGAACCATATCTGCCTCCTGGTCTTTCATTTCCAAGCAATGTCTTGATGCCATTGTCTTTGTAGTACTGAAATTCTCCTTCCTGGGAATATACGGCCGTAGCCAGTAAGAGGAGGAGTACCGGGATAAGACTGAGTTTTTTCATTTTTATGTAATTTATTTTTTTCTCCTGAACAAATCTCCAGGCGAACAGTGCTAATGCCTCATAATCTGTGCCAAATTTTTCAATCTGCCTCTTAATCCGGGACGGGTGATAAGATAAACCCCGGCGAGGATGATGAGCACAGAGAATATCATAGGCCAGGTAAGGCGTTCACCATCGGCGATTCCCCAGAAAGTTGCCACAATCGGGATCAGGTAGGTTGTCATGGCTGCAAAAACTGGTGATGTGTCGCTTATCAGGAAATAGTACATTGCCAGGGCTATTGCGCTCCCCACTACAGACAATATTGCAACGAATCCAAGGTTTCTCATCCAGTTGGCAGTTTCCATTACGGCATGTATATCGGAAAGAAGGAGTATACTTATTGCAAAAGGGCTCATGATGAAGAATGCCAGAGCTGTAAGCTGCAAACCATTTATCCCCTTTATTTTAGCTGCTTCATTGGCGCTTATGCCATATAAGATAGTGGCGAGCACAACGAACAATCCATAGTAGTTAAAGCTTAAGGATCCGCTGTAAAGGAGTCCCGCGGCTCCCAGCAGACCCAGGAAAACACCTGCAACCTGTGACTTTATTACTTTCTGTCCGTAAAACATTATTCCGATGAAAAGCGTGAATACGGGACTTAAGGAATTCAGCATTCCGGCTAATGAGCTGTCGATCCTGGTCTGTGCAAGGGGGAAAAGAAACGCAGGAATGCCACTGCCAAAGAATGCAATTATTAATATCGAGACAATATTATCACGATGGATTTTGGAAAGATTCTTTATTGCTACCGGCAGAAGACAGATGAAAGAAATGATGATACGGAGAGATCCTATCTGATTGGAAGAAAAGGATTCAAGCCCTTTCTTCATAAGGATATAACTGGTTCCCCATATCAGAGACAGGAGGCCTACAATGATCCAATGCCATTTCTTCATCCGGCTGCATGATAGATCAACAAAATTAACAGAAGAACCGATATGGGATCACTCGTTGCCGGATTTTTGAGTTTAGCTGGGTTCACCATGTTAAAACATCAATTCATCCCAATTTTGACGGTACTGATGAAAATGAAAAGAATTATATTGTTTATTGTCAGTTTTTAGTATATTTTTACAGATAGTTTCAGTTTGTATTTAAATAATCTGAAAATGAAGCGCTCACTCCTGACCATTTCTTTAATATTATTATCCCTGGCAGCTTCATCTCAATTAAAACAGGATGTAATTGCCAGTGCAGGAGGCTTTAATTCAGCTCCCGGCATTACCATAAGCTGGACTTTGGGAGAAACAATCATCCCGACTTTTACCTCAACCGACAATTCCCTTATACTTACCCATGGATTCCAGCAGCAGCTGATAATAACTGCTGTCAAGGAGAACCTGGGAACTCTTGTTGACATAAAAGTATTTCCTAACCCTGCAAGTGACAATGTGAACATCCGTTTCGGAGAAGCTCCCGATGCTGAAGTGACCCTTACTGTCGTCACCTCACAGGGGAAGGCTGTTGAAATTATTGTTATCGAAGCTGGTACTCTTGAAGAACAAATCAATCTGCAGGAGCTTCCGGCAGGCATTTATTATCTAAGGCTTACCAAAGGAAATTTATCAAACGTATATAAAGTTGTAAAACTTTAAAGAAGCTTTTACTGTCCAAAAGCAATTTTTCCATTCTTTTCATGGCTGCCCCAGTCCGCCAATCGGCGGACGGGGGCTTTTTTTATTCCTGTTTTCTTGCATAACTAAATATTTCGTTATAACTTTGAAATAATAGGTCAAAATCTGATTAACCTTTGACTTTTCCTATTTTATGACACTTAAATAAAAGCCATGAAATCAAAAATCTTTCTTAGTATAATCCTTGCCATGGCTTTAAATCAATTGGCTGGACAGGAACTCTCAATAACACAAAAGCTTGATCTTATGCTTATGCAGGGCCGATATGAGAATGTTATTGATACCTGTAAGCAGATTCAGGTCTACGATAAAACAGATCCTGCGATATATTTCAGATCAGGTCTTGCTTATAATAATATGCTGGATGGAGACAGATCGCTGGAAAATTTTTATCAGGCTTACAGGCTTGATCCCTATAATAAGATTTACAGTTTCATGCTGGCAAAAGCCTATTACGGAAAAGAGAAATATAAGCCTGCAGAACAACTCTTCCATCAGCTCTCCTCAATTGATTCGATGAATTGGGTTTATGCATCATATCTGACGAGTATTTATATGCTTTACAAAAGATATGATGAGGCTATTGACATTTACAGAAGATTTCTTAAAAACGATTCAACAAACTACATGTATCTCGACAAGATAGGCTTTGCATCCCTGAAAAAGGGGGATCATGAATATGCGACTTATCTGTATACAAAATCTTTATCGCTCAACGACAAAAATTTAACGGCAATTAAGAATTTAGCATATCTATATTCAGCGAACAGGCAATCCGATACTGCTATAGCTATTCTTACAAGGGGCATAGGAATAGACTCAGCTGACATGAGTCTTTATTCGATGAGGGCTCAGCTTTACTTTTCGAAGAACTATACCAAAAGAGCCCTGGATGACTACCTGGTGATCTTATCATCGGGAGATTCCTCAGAGATCAATCTTAAAAGGGCAGGAATAGGCTACTGCAACAATCTTCAGCCGCAGATTGCGATCAATTATCTAATGGAAGCTTATAAAATTGACTCTTCTGATTATGAGACTTGTAGTTATCTCGGTCAAAGCTATTTTAATCTTAAGGAAATGGGAAGGAGCATATATTATTATAAAAAAGTCATAAATATCCTGTCTCCCATTTATAAGCAATTGGGATTGTCTTATACGCTGTTGGCGGAATCGCAAAAAGGTAACGGGATGTACCGGGATGCAATTACAAGTTTTTTACATGCACAGGCTATAAATGATAATCCGAATATTTACATGATAATTGCAAATCTCTATGATGAACAGCTGAATGACAGTAAGAATGCAATTAAATATTATCAGGCATTCCTGGATAATATAAAAAGGACAGGAGGGACGTTTTCCGCCAAATATCTGGATTCAATTAAGGAACGCCTTGAGTTCCTGAAGACGGATCCGGACAAATAACCATCTTATTTCAATTCTCTCATACCTGCTCCTGACGTTAAAATCAGGGGCTTTTTTTTGTTAAGTTAATTAGTGTTAAATCAGACGTTTCGCAAGATAAGCGGATTTCAATTTTGTTATATTGCGTCGATAAAAGACACTGGAAGATGAAGAGATACTTTTCTATTCTGTTTACACTTCTGTTTCTTGCGGGATGCGGCACAAGCGAGGAAAAACTCGTAAAGCAGGCTGACAGGATCCACCGGGCTGTCTTATCGGTCGATACCCATTGCGATACGCCTATGAACCTTATGGAAGGAAACTTCGATCTGGGGGTGAGGAATGAAAATGGCTGTGTTGATTTTCCTAGGATGAAAGAGGGAGGCCTCGATGCGGAATTTTTTGCTGTTTTCATAGCCCAGGGCGCCAGGAATGATTCTGCCTTCACCCAGGTTCATAATGAGGCTCTGGCAATCCTGGATGCTATTCACGCCAACGTGAAAAAGAATTCATCGATGGCAGAGATTGCGCTGACTCCGGAAGATGCTTACAGATTGAAAAAGAAAGGCAAATCAGCAGCATTTATCGGAGTTGAAAACGGATATTCGGTTGGCAAAGATCTGTCCCGTATAAAGGATTATTACGATCGCGGTGCCAGATATATTACTTTATGCCACTCATCAAATAATGATATCTGCGATTCATCGACAGACCCATCCGGACCTGAGAATGACGGCCTCTCCTCTTTTGGAAGTGAAGTGGTCAGGGAAATGAACAGACTTGGCATGATGGTGGACGTCTCGCACATCTCCGACAAGTCATTCTACGATGTAGTCAAGGCTTCTGCAGCACCTGTGATCGCTTCTCACTCTTCATGCCGCTCGCTCTGCTCAAGCGCCCGGAATCTCTCCGACGACATGCTTCAGGCTCTTAAGACAAACGGTGGAGTTATTCAGATATGCATCCTTAGCAGCTATATCAAAACACCGGAGCCTAATCCTGAGATGGAGGCCCGGAGAAAAGAGCTCAGGAATAAATATGGCGATTTCAGCAAACTGAACGATGAGCAAAAGAAAGCAATGCGTGAGGAAAGAGATGAGATATACAAGAAGTACAGGAAGCTGGCAACCGTGTCGGATGTTGTTGATCATATTGATCATGTTGTCCAGGTCATAGGCATTGATCATGTCGGTATCGGAACCGATTTTGACGGAGGCGGGGGAGTCGAAGGCTGCATGACAGTCGCAGAGATGAAAAACATAACTATGGAGCTTCTTCGCCGCGGTTATTCAAAGAGCGAGTTAGAGAAGATATGGGGCGGTAATTTTATGCGTGTTTTCCGTGAAGCGGAGGAAATTTCTCGCGGTGCTTAGCACAAGTCCATCCCTGCTTATCCGGCAAAAGTTCCTATTTTATTATAACTTAACCCTTGAGAACCTGAGCGTTTTTATTATCCATTCAGGAAGCTGCTTGTAGGGATTTCTTTTTCTCAGGTCCAGATACCATCCCAGTTTTTTCAGTATCGGAAGTTTATGAGTTTCGACAAATTCTATGAGTGTTCCATCCGGATCTTCTATGTAAGAGAAATGGCCTGCTGCTTCACCCATGTCGAAACTATTCCCCTCATGGCTTTTCTTGCTGTCGACTTTAAAGGGGAATCCCTTGGCACTGCAGAATGATCTCAGATTATCCATGTTGCGGATGTCATAGCATAGGTGAATGAAACCCAGATCACCCCAGAACCTGCCTTCAAATATTCTTCCTCCTGGTCTTCCTGGTTTTGAAACAAGTTCGATCTCGCTTTTTCCGAACAGCCTGCTGAACGGGCCTGCAACCGGTTGAGTTCTTCTGAGCAATACTCTTCTTACCTCATTATTGCTTCCGGGAAGAGAGGCAAGGTCGGTGAATAAACCTGTTTTGTCATAGACCACTTCATCATAGCCAAGAATATCGGAATAAACAATCCGGGCTTTATCGATGTCCGAGACGCCAATTATTGCACCGTACGATCCTCCTGAAACTTTTTTCTCATCCATAAACCATCCGTTGCGTTCGATCATCTGAAAGTTATTACCGAATGGATCTTTTACAAAGAAGCTCCCTGCTCCGCAGGGATCATCAGAAGGTCTTGTAGGTTTTGCGTCTCCATATTGCTTATAAAAGGTGAAAGCCTGTTCAATATTCCTGACTTTCATTTTACATGCAATTATCCCAAGGTCTCCAAGTTCTGGTTCTCCATCGAATGCCAGAGGCTCTCTTCCCTTGTACTGCCAGATCTCAAAACCGCCTCCGCTCTGAAGATTAAGCGCCAGCACAGCATGCCTGCTTCTTGGCTGTCCTCCTGTATAAGGAAGCATCAATTTTGCCTCTGCTTCATCCTCGAAGATCCTGCAGTCCATTCCAAACCGGCTGATATACCATTTCCAGGCTTCACTAAGGTCCCTGACTCCTATCCCAATCTGCTGGATGCCGCTGATTAAATATTCTTTTGTGTCCATTAAAGTCTGCTGATTAAGTTGATTTTATTCTATCCCCGATCCTGAAGAATAGCCATGGCCATATTCTTCTGATATATAGCATTGTAAGCTCTCCTCTCCCTACAAGAATTTCCCTTTTATTCTTTATAATTCCCTTTAGAATGATCCTGGCGGCTTTTTCAGGGGTTAATCCTTTGTTCTGACCCGGATCCATTTTGCCATGTTCTTTTCCTCCTGCATCAAGAGCATGAAACGAGATATTTGTCCTGACGCGGCCCGGGATGATTACGGAGGCCTTGATATTATTTCTCTTGTTTTCAAGAAAAAGAGTTTCGATGAAACCATGTAATGCCTGCTTGGAGGCTGAGTAAGCCGAACGCAGAGGGAAACCGAATCGCCCTGAAATACTGCTTGTTGCAGCAATGTACCCGGATTTCTGCCTTATCATGTATGGCAGAACAGCTTTTGTAAGTGCTATTGTTCCGAAGTAGTTGATCTCAAATATTTTCCTGTCGAGCCATAAGGGAGTTTCATCAATTCTTGATCTCTGGCTTATGCCTCCGATGTTAATCAGGAAATCAATTCCCCCGAGTTCCTGGATTTGATGCGCAGCAATCGTTTCGATATCTGATGTTTCACTTAGGTCAAAAGGAACGCAATTCACATTGACCGATCTCTCCATGCATGCTGCCTTAACCCTTTCGAGACCTTTGCTGTCGTTAGAGGAAATTGCAACTTTTGCACCCTTTCTGACAAACTCATAAACGAGAGCTTCACCGATACCTGATGAAGCACCGGTAATCCAGACCTTCCTGCCCTCAAATATATTTTTCCCCCACATCGCTACAGACTTGCTACGAGATTAACGAGTTCATCATGGTTTTTCTTGAGCAGGACGTACTCATTATTCTGAGACATGAGATAACTTCTGATCCTGAATCCTCCTGCGATCCTCATAAGCAGAAGGTAAAGATTCCATGCTAAAAGTCCTGCCAGTGGAAGAGAGAAAAAGATAATCAGTGCCAGCCACCAGGGGGAAATGAGAATGAGCATCAGAGCAAAGATTATTGGAGTGAGAACTATCGATAAGGCAAGTGATATGCCCATTTTGATAGAGGAACGGAACTGAACATCTTTTATTTTCCTGCTTTGCAGGTTAGGGATTTCCAGAAAAGTCAAATTAAAAATATTGCCGTAAAGGAATAGCGGGAAAGTTGCTATAAGTCCAACCGAACCGGCAAGAAGCCATCCCAGAGGATGCTTCTTCCTTGATAACAATCTGTAACTGGTTTTAAGTTCTTTTGATTTCTTTTTAACCTCCAGGCTTAATGAACAGATCTTTCTGTATAAAGGCAGGTCGGTCAGTTTAAGGCGGTTCATCTTTTCGATGAGGATCTTGTCTCTGAATAATTTGGGAAATTTTATATTGTCGCTGAACCTTCCATTTATTATCGACCGGAGTTCATCTATGGCTTCATAATCTTCTTCAGAATCAATATGAACGATTATCTTCTTTAATTCAGATGAGAGCTTGCTTCTAAGTTCGTTGAGGGCTATCTCAGGGCTTTTCCTGTAGAGTTCGTGATAATCTGCTACTTCAATTGGTTTTCCATATATAACTGTAAGAACCTGGCGGTAACGCGTGTAATGACTGAATTCAAGTCCAACAGGAATGATTTGAATATTAAGATTGAAATCAGAAGCTTCCTCAGCCTGGAATGCAACCCGGCAGATGCCCTTTTTAAGCTGGCGGAGCCTGCGGTATCCTTCATGGTTGCCTTCGGGAAGAATAACCAACCCTCGCTTGTTCCTAAGAACATCTATCGTCTTATCAAAGATTTCATCATTTCCGATAACGCTCCTGAATCCATCCCTTATCCTGTAAACCGGGAGCATCTTAAGGAAGTAAAGGATTTTTGCAATAAATTTCTTCTTGAAAATGTCGGCCCGTGTCAGGAAGATTGGCTGTCCTTTCAATGTAAAGAGCACAGCCAGCGCATCCATAAGTGCGTTCTGATGGTTTGGCGCAAAGATCTTAGGTTTGTCGGATCT
This sequence comes from uncultured Rikenellaceae bacterium, assembly GCA_964638545.1. Lineage (GTDB taxonomy): Bacteria > Bacteroidota > Bacteroidia > Bacteroidales > VadinHA17 > LD21. The sequence goes on from CAZXAM010000033.1 coordinate 11,904, forward strand.
TATATTATCGCTCCCCAGAACGATGACTTTTCTGTAGAAGACGTTGTTATGCCAGAATCCGACTATCCCTTTAATAACAGCATAGCCTCCTGAATACTTTTCGATGTTTTCCTTACCCATTCCCGGAATATCCCTGACAGATCCCTGTGGACAGGATCTCTGAGGTGATGCAAGTTATAAAAAATGGATTTTGAGAAGGAAAATATTTTAGAAATTAAAATATTTTAAGACATATTTAAGTCTTTATACCACCAGTTCAGGTAACTTAATAACCGTCCTGCCACCTGTCAATCGTTCTTCTCTCTTTTTTTGTCGGGCGGCCTGATCCTTTCCGCCTGAAACCTGCAGACAGTGTTCGGCTGATGTCGATCTTGAGCTTTTCGGACTCAGGTGTAATGTCTTCCAGAAAATTTGTGACCAGTTTTGCCGAAACTCTGTTCTCAACAGGCGCTTTTACTTTGTACATAAAAGTGACAGGAGGTTTTTTGACCGTGATGATTTCATTACCTTCTATCATTCTCGAAGGCTTTACCCCGGCATCATTGATCAGGATCCTTCCCATCCTGCAGGCATTGGAGGCAAGGCTTCTTGTTTTGAAGATCCTCACAGCCCAGAGGAATTTATCAATTCTGACGTTCACTTTGTTTTGTTTTCCTTATCACTGAACTTGCCCAGCTTGTTGAAGGCTGTCATAGTCAGTTCTGTGCCTGATAATCCGAATGATCGTATCATTTCGATCACTACAGGTATACTTTCGTCAAGTATTTTTTTCTCCTCTTCATCCCAGGTTCCGAGCACGTAATTAACCTGGGACCCTCTATGGAAATTGTTGCCGATCCCTATTCTGATCCTTGCATACTGATCTGTTTCAAGGATCGAGGTTATATGGGCAAGGCCATTATGTCCGCCATCGCTTCCCTTCGGCCTCATCCTGAAACTGCCGAGGGGCAGTGCTATGTCATCAACGATTACAAGGAGGTTCTCAGAAGGGATGTTTTCCTTTTTCATCCAGTACCTCACTGCATTTCCGCTGAGGTTCATGAAAGTGGAAGGCTTCAACAGTAAGAAATCTCTGCCTTTGAATTTCAGGTTGCAGACAGAACCATAACGTTTGTCCTTAAAATCAGTATTGGATGCCCTTGCCATGGCATCCAATACTTTAAAACCTATATTATGACGGGTGTCAGAATATTCGTCACCTATGTTTCCCAGGCCAACTATCAGGTATTTCATTGTGCCTGAATATTAATCGTCAGGTAGCTATTTTTTCTCCTTCTCTTTTTCCTTGCCTTTCTCCTTGCCTTTTTCCTCTGCAGGAGCTTCAGCAGCAGCTTCACCGCCTTCAGCAGCAGCTGCAGCAGCGGCAGCTTCAGCAGCTTCTTCCTCTTCAGTCTTGAGAGCGACACGTGAGGCAGCAACTGTTACCACAGTGGTTATCTTGGGATCCAGCAATTCAATTTTGTCAAATTTCAGATCGCCAACCTTTATTGAGTGAGCAATTTTAAGTTCGGTGACATCAATGACGAGATCCTCGGGAAGGTCATTAATATATCCTTTCACTTTGAGATGTCTTCTGTTGACAATAAGTTTTCCGCCTGTTTTTACACCGACAGAATCTCCGGTGATTGTAACCGGCACATCGATTATTATAGGCTTGTTATCAAAGATCTGAACAAAGTCTGCATGCAGTATTTTGTCAGTTACAGGGTGAAACTGCATATCATGAAGCACCACGCTAAACACCTGTCCTTCGATATCCAGTTTGACAAGGTGGGCTTCATGTGTGTAAACCAGATTCTTAAAGCTAAGTTCCGGCGCCTGGAAGTGAATATTTTTCTCTTTTCCATAAATCACGCAGGGCACGCTTTCATCTTTCCGGATCTTTTTAGTGGTTTTCTTGCCAAAATCACTCCGGAAAGTTCCCTTGATTTCAATCGTCTTCATTTTAATTTTCTGTTAATGTGCTACTAAATCCCGCGGAGCGGGACCCCATCACACGTTCGACATTTAAAAATTTGGAGTGCAAATATATATCAAAGGAATCAGAATACAAAATTTGTACTGATCGAAGAATTCGTGTTGACAGCCTGTATTGTCCTGGCAAATATTTCTGCTATTGAGAGGACCTTTATCTTTGGTGACTGGATTGTCAGGGGTACGGAATCCGTCACCACGAGTTCCTCGATAGGTGATTTATTTATTCTTTCAACGGCATTTCCTGAAAGGATGGGGTGCGTTGCAAAAGCCCTGATGCTTTTTGCTCCTCTTTCCTTCATCATATCAGCGGCGAGTACGAGGGTTCCTGCAGTGTCGACCATATCATCGACGATAATTACATTCCGTCCATCGACTTCTCCGATTATGGACATTTCTTCGACAACATTGGGTTTCTTTCTGAGCTTATAACATAAGACCATTTCAGACTGCAAATGGCGCGAATATGCATTAGCTCTTTTTGATCCGCCCATATCGGGGGCTGAGACAGCCAGATTCTCGAGTTTAAGTTTTCCAATATACGGAGCAAACAGGGCAGAGCTGTAAAGATGATCGACAGGAACATTGAAAAAACCCTGTATCTGATCGGCATGAAGGTCCATGGTGATTATCCTGTCAACGCCTGCAGCGCTCAGCAGGTCTGCGGTCAGTTTTGAGCCTATGGAAACTCTCGGGCGATCCTTCCTGTCCTGGCGGGCAAAGCCGTAGTAAGGAATCACTGCAATGACCTTGTAAGCAGATGCCCTTTTTGCTGCATCAATCATCAGGAGAAGCTCGAGCAGATTCTCGGCAGGGGGGGTTGTTGACTGGACGATGAAGACCATGTCGCCTCGTACTGATTCATCATATGCTGGCTGGAATTCACCATCTGCGAATTTTGTTACTGAACTTTTGCCAAGTCCGACCCCAAGTTGTTCTGCAATTTTTTCAGCGAGCTGCCTTGACGATCTGCAGGAAAAAAGTTTCATCGGAGCTTTCCCGTACATATCAATATTTTTTGCTGTTGTGATCCTGATTGTCTCCTGCAAAATTAATCAATCCAATCGATCTCATGCTCCGTTTGATAATTTGTTGATAGATTCTTCAATGAAACTCAAAATTTCTTCCCGGCCTCTCTTTTTTACCGATGAGGTGACGAATGTCACAGGAAGCGATGCCCAGTCTTTCAGCATCTCTTTATCGAATTGTGCGATTGATTTATCGAGGTCTGCCCCGGAGATTTTGTCACATTTTGTAAAAACCCTGGCAACAGGAATTCCATTTATTCCCAGGAACTGCAGGAATGCAAGATCCGATTTCTGTGGTTTGAGCCTCGAATCGAGAAGTACGAAAAGACAGGCAATATTTTCTCTGCCCAGGATATATTCCCGCGCTGATTTGATCCACTTCTCCCTGACTTTTGAAGGCACTTTCGCGTACCCGTAGCCTGGAAGATCGACAAGGTACCATTGCCCGTTTATAAGGAAATGATTGATTGTCCTAGTTTTTCCGGGTTCTCCGGAGGTCCTGGCCAGTTTCGACCAGCCTGTGAGCATGTTTATCAGCGATGATTTTCCGACATTTGACCTTCCAATAAACCCGAATTCATAACCATTTGGTTCCGGGCACTGCTTTAATGTCGTGCTGCTTTTTACGAATGACGCTGACCTTATTATCATCCCCTAGTTTTATTTCAGGTCATTATAAGGGAGCTCTATTTTTTTACTTGTCAGATATTTATTCCCAAGAGATGTTAATACTTCAGCAATTACGCTTACCGAACCTGGTCCCGTCTCATTGCTTTTTTTGAGTACAAGGACTGTTTTCCCTTTAACGGTGCTGAGATGCTTTACCTGCAGCGTGTCAAAGCGACCGTCAATAAAATCGCCTCTATAGAATTTAACCTTGGTGCTGAAGTCCGATAATTCGAGTCCTATCCTGTATGTTCCTTTTGTTTTGTATTCGTCGGTTACATTCACAAGGATCTCAGGATAGCCTTTTACGAGTTTGCCGTTAGATGAATACTCCTGAATGAATGGTGTCCTCATGCCTTTGCTGAATCCGATCCTGGCCCGTACGGTTCCGTTCCTGTAGAATTGTTTTTGTATGCCGTCAACGGTATCATTTCTGAAAGGAGTTGTTCTGAAAAGCCTTCCGTCTTGATAATACCATCTGGCAGAATCCTGTTTCAGGCCATTCTCGTACCAGAAAGTGGTGCGAACCTCGCCTCCCTGGTAAAAGGATTTCATTAATCCGTGGCGTACTCCATTTTTGAATGTCACCTCGCTGACAACATATTGCCCGCTCATGTATTTTTTTATCCCTGTGAATCCTGTGTCGGGGACTGTTATTGTGTCAACAGCTGTTTCAGCCCCTTTTTTCCCGGAGCTTTTACCATTGCACCCTGCAAATGCCACAGGGATTACCAGGATCATTAATGTGTAAAATAATTTATTCATTTTTGCTATCTCTTTTTAGTATTTCTGTAAAAATCATCATTAATAAATATCTCCAGCACTTTTGCTTCAGGCGCCGGCTCCAAAGATACTTCCTTTATCTGTGCCGGGAGCAGAACCGTTTCCCCCTTGATGACAGGCTCTGAATTCCCGTTCCAGCGGATCAGAAATTCTCCTTCAATGCACATATATATAACAAAGGAATCGATAAGATTATAGTCCTTGCTGATATTCTCATTGAAATTAATAATGTTTGTTGTAAAGAACTCACAATTAACAAGGTTCTCGGTTTTATTTATCAGGGGCTGAGCCTTTAACTTGTTTCTGCCTGCTGCGTTGAAATCAATCGCATCCAGCGCCAGGTCGTTGTGAAGCTCCCTTTTATTTCCGTTCTCATCCATGCGGCTCCAGTCATAAATTCTGTATGTAACGTCTGAAGTCTGCTGTATTTCAGCAAGAAGGATACCTGATCCTATGGCATGGATTCTGCCAGCAGGCGTAAAATAGAAATCGTCCGGCTCAGGGTTTTCAACATTGAGCAGCTCCTGAAGCCTGCCTGATTCCAGGGCCTCCAGATAAGTATCCCTGTCGGTCGGCATTTTAAAGCCGGTGTATATCCTTGAATCATTTTCGGCTTCGATAATGTACCACATTTCCGTTTTCCCATAAGCCTTATGTCTTTCCATGGCCATTTCATTTCCGGGATGAACCTGGATTGAAAGATCATCTTTCGCTTCAATAAGCTTTATAAGCAAGGGAAACTCGACACCAAACCTATCGTAGACTGCGTCGCCGGTAATATCGCCCATATACACCTCAATAAGTTCTTCAATGTTGTTTCCGGCAAGGAATCCATTACATACTACTGACAGGTTGTCTGAGATTGCTGATATTTCCCAGCACTCGCCATATTTAATACCGGGATCAGCTTTCTTATGGTAATGATTTACCAGTGAAGTTCCTCCCCATATCTTCTCTTTCAGAATTGGCTCAAATTTGAGAGGGTATAGTTCAGACATCGTAACTTTTGTTTATTTTTGATGATTGTTGTCAGCAAAAATACAAATTAAATGCTAATTGTCGGGATAGCCGGAGGCACAGGATCGGGTAAGACTACTGTAGTAAAGAAACTAATGGATGTTCTCCCGGGAGGTGAAGTGGTTGTGATACCGCAGGATTCTTATTATAAGGATAACAGCAGCATTCCTTTGGAGGAGAGACAAAAGATAAATTTTGACCATCCCGATTCGTTGGAATTCGGATTGCTTATCGAGCATCTGAAGGTTCTTAAGAAAGGCAAATCAATTGAAATGCCTCTTTATTCTTACCTCACCTGTGTGAGGGCAAAGGAGACAGTTACAATAAAACCTGCAAAGGTGGTTCTAATTGAGGGTATACTTATACTTGCTGATCCCGGTTTACGAGAGATGCTTGATATTAAGGTGTTTGTGGATGCTGATGCGGATGACAGGCTGGGCAGGGTGATCCAGCGTGATATTGTCGAGCGCGGCCGTTCAGTGATGAAAGTCCTGGAAAGGTACCATGACACCGTTAAGCCATCACATCTCCAGTTCATTGAACCATCAAAGCGCTATGCCGACATAATAATACCCGGAGGCGGTGAAAACCAGGTAGGGATTGAAGTGCTGATCTCTATTATTGAAAAGCATCTTGACTTGAATTAAATGAATAGCAATGCTGGGAAATATTAAAATCGAGGATGTCCTGTTTCTTGACATAGAAACTGTTCCTCAGGCTCAATCAGCGGATGATCTGAACGGGACCATGAAAGCTTTATGGGATAAGAAAAGCAAGTTGTTCAGGACACCGGAACAGTCAGCTGCTGATGTATATGAAAGGGCAGGGATTTATTCAGAATTCGGAAGAATCATCTGTATCTCTGTAGGCTTCCTGAAGGAAAAGAATCCATTCGGCTTCAGGCTTAAATCATTTTACAATGAAGATGAAAAGATCTTGCTGAAAGAATTTTCAGCAATGCTCCTTAAGTTTTGTTCATCACGCAAAGAGCCACTGCTTTGCGCCCATAACGGAAAGGAATTTGACTTCCCATACATTGCCCGCAGAATGGTAATCCACAGTATGAATATCCCTGAGATCCTTGATAATGCAGGGAAAAAACCCTGGGAGGTTAAGCTTCTGGATACTATGGATCTGTGGAAATTCGGAGATTTTAAAAACTATACATCTCTTGAATTGCTGACAGCGGTCCTGGGAATTCCTTCACCGAAGGACGATATCGATGGCAGCATGGTTGCCAAGGTCTACTATAAAGACAAGGATCTGAACCGCATAATACGTTATTGTGAAAAAGATGTGCTTGCTATCGTCAGAATCCTGCTGAGGTTTATGAACCTGCCTGACATTCCTGACGACATGATCGAGTCAGTGACTGTATTTGGCCCTCCGGCCCCTCCCGCTTAGCAGGGATCCGCTGTTAATCCAGCAAACTGAAAAATACTTCTATGACTTTATCAGGATTATCTGCATGGATCCAGTGACCGGCATTTTCTATGATCCTGAATTCGGCGGCAGGGAAAAGCCTGATGATCTTTTCAAAGTCTTGTGACGGAAGGTAGTCCGACTTTTCTCCTTTCAGGAATATGACTGGAAAACCTGTTACCTGATCAAATGATTCCTGAGGACTGACAACACTGTCAACTATTTTTTCAAGGTTTAAAAGCAGAGCTTTGATGTTTATTTTCCAGGAAAAGCTTCCGTCATCATTTCTTCTGATATTTTTAAGTATCAATCCTTTTGTACGGCCTGAAAAAAAAGTTTCCGGGAACTTCTCTTCAAGGTCAGCTCTTGATCTGGCTTTTGAAACATCAGTGTCTGAAAGGACTTTAAGTATTGAAAGATATTGATTAAAAGAGCCTGAATTGCCGGTTCTGGTAGCGAAAGGAGATATGTCTGCAACAGCAAGTCCTTCAATCATTTCAGGTTGCTGAAGTGCAAAGCGAACGGCTGTTTTTCCTCCCATGCTGTGGCCGGCGAGAAAAAAACTCTTCAGTTTCCGGTCGGCTGCAAATTCAAGAATGTCGGAGCTCATTGAAGGATAATCATGTAAATCGGAATGGGGTGAATTCCCGTGGTTTCTCTGATCCGGAAGGAATACCGTGAACCTGCCGCTCAATCTTTTTGCTATAGTAATCCAGTTATCTGAAGAACCGAACAATCCGTGAAGGATTATCAGCGGAGGGCCTTCTCCATATCTTCTGAAGAACAGCTTCATATAACATTTAATCGATCAACTGCCGTTTGTACATTTGAATAGCATTTTCAAGCCCAAGGTAAATTGCATCCGAGATGAGGGCATGTCCTATGGAAACCTCCAGGATCCAGGGTATGTTTTTGTGGAAATATGCGAGATTATCCAGGTTAAGGTCGTGCCCGGCATTGATCCCGAGCCCTGTTTCTCTTGCGAGTTCCGCGGCTTTCAAAAACGGAGCAATAGCTCCTGCTGCATCTGAGTTGAATCCTGTAGCGTATGGTTCGGTATAAAGTTCAATCCTGTCAGTGCCTGTTGCCAGGGCATTCTCAATATTTACCGGTTTTGTGTCAACAAAGAGGGATGTCCGGATACCTGCCTTCTTAAAAGTGGAAACAACATCTGTAAGGAAAGTCTTGTTGCGCAAAGTATCCCATCCTGCATTTGAAGTTATTGCATCATGCCTGTCGGGGACAAGTGTCACCTGATCGGGTTTGACGGAAAGCACAAGGTCTATAAAGCTGTCAGAGGGATTGCCTTCAATGTTCAGCTCAGTCTTTATTATTGGTCTGATGTCAAAAACATCCCTGTATCTTATGTGCCGCTCGTCGGGCCGGGGATGTACAGTGATGCCGTCGGCTCCGAAGTTCTGGCAGTTGATGGCAGCGTTGAGAACATTCGGGATGTTGCCGCCTCTTGCATTTCTCAGGGTTGCAATTTTGTTTATGTTTACACTCAGCTTTGTCATAAAATAAAATTGGGATTCGTTCGTAATGTATTAGTATTGCAAAATTAACAGAACTGGCTTTTTTTTTAGTAATTTAGTTGAAAATTAACAATAATGGTCGCAAACGACTTGATATCTGAGATAATACCATCCCTGAAAACTTCAGATACAGGACAAACAGCTTTGAACTGGATGGAAATATTCAGGATATCCCATTTGCCTATTGTGAATAACCAGGACTTTCTCGGACTGATCTCCGATACCGACATCTACGACATGAATCAGCCAGAGGAACCAATTGGTAATCATGAACTTACTCTTCTGAAACCCTTCGTCAACGACAACCAGCATCTTTTTGAAGTCATCGGATTGGCGGCAAGGCTGAAGCTGACAGTAGTTCCTGTTCTGGATAATCACGGACATTACAGGGGTGTGATTACAACAAACGATCTTGTCAGCCGTATCGCTTCTATTTCATCAATGGACCAGCCGGGTGGAGTAATAGTGTTGGAAATGGTTGACAGGGATTATTCACTTACCCAGATTGCACAGATAGTTGAAAGCAACAGCATAAAGGTTCTCAGCCTTTACATTACATCGCCAAGTGAATCGACAAAACTTGAGGTAACGCTGAAAGTTAATACAACCGACCTGCTAGCTCTGATCAGAACCTTTGAAAGATATAATTACGATGTCAAGACCTGGGTAACGACAAATGATTCCATCGAGCGTTTTTATTCGGAGCGATTTGACCTCCTGATGAAATACCTAAACATGTGATCAGTATGCTACAGAACGTTTTCATATTCAGCAAGGATAATAATCCAAAAACAAGGGATGCTGTTGACAAGCTGAAGGGCGAGCTTACCGCCAGAGGTATCAGGATCGAGATTTTTCATATGGTTGGAGATCCGGGGCCGGCGTCAGTTGTCCCTGATCTTGTTCTCAGTGTCGGAGGCGACGGGACATTTCTTGAAACAGTATTAAGATTCAGGGAGCTGGGAGTGCCTGTCGCTGGCGTAAATACAGGAAGAATGGGTTTTCTCGCGAACATACCAGGTGATGAAATAGCCAAATCTGTTGATCAGCTCAGCAGAAATGAATATGAAATAATCGAACGTTCAATGCTAGAAATAGTAAAGCCTGATCATTTTTTTGAAGGTGATCCTGCTGTAGCTCTGAATGAAATAACAATTCAGAAAGCCAATCTGAGCATGATAACGATCCATGTTTATGTTGACGATGTATTTCTGAGCACCTATTGGGCCGACGGACTGATTATCTCAACTGCCACCGGCTCTACTGCTTACAACCTTAGTGCAGGAGGGCCGATACTTACTCCGGGTGATGAGAGTATAATCATTTCTCCCATCTCACCACACAATCTCACTCTGAGACCAATACTTCTTTCCGGCAACAGCAGGCTGAGAATGGTTATGGAAGCCAGGACTGACGAATGCCTTGTGACTTGTGATTCCAGATTCAGCAGGCACCCCATAAGCAAAGAAATACTTATTTCCAGATCAGGCACCAAATTGAAGACAGTTATGCTTGAAGGCAGAGATTTCTACAGTACGTTGCGGAACAGGTTGATGTGGGGTCTGGACAGGCGAAACTGAAAAGTTTATGAAAACTTTAACGATCTGCATTAATAACCTGTATGGAAAATTCTGATTTAATGGTTAATTTTGAATCTCCTACAGCAAAGAGATTATCTTATTTTTATATATATATTTGTATCGTTAATTAAACAACAACAATAATGAAACGGTCAATATTAGTCATTCTGATTATCCTTATCGTCACTCCGCTTTCATATTCACAGCTTTGGAAAATGAGAAGGTGGGAAGCAGCGTTGGGAGCAGGCCCTTCATTTTTCTTTGGTGATGTTGGGGGTTATACCATCGGAAAAAATATATTAGGCTTCAAGGATCTGTCTTACCTTCAGACCAGGTTTGATGTAAACGGAAGTGTCAAGTACAGGATTACACGCACTTTCAATGCAAGAGTCAGCATGACGTATGCCATGTTTCACGCAACAGATGTAAGAGGCTCCAATGAAGGACGTAAACTGGAAGCAACCACATCACTTTTTGAACCTGCAATAATTGGAGAATATTATTTTGTAAAGAATTATTCGGAAAACAGTTATCTGTTTGTCAGAAGAAAGGAGTCATTTATTTGGCATCTTCTTAAATCGCTTGACTTTTATGCCTTTGCCGGCATTGGCGGTGCTGCATATAATGTAAAATGCAATCAGGATCTGATTGAATTACAGGAAGATCCGGCAAGAGGTCTGAAAGATGGAGGATTTACTGCTGTTGTTCCAGCAGGGTTAGGGACCACTTTAATATATTCACCCAATTTGAATTTTGGACTTGAGCTGGGAGGAAGATATGCTTTTACTGATTTTATGGATGGTTATACCTCACAATTTTCCAAGGCTAACGACGTTTATTATTTTTTAAATCTTACAGTCACATACAAGCTGAAAACAGGGCGGAACGGCTTGCCCAGGTTCAGATAATAATGAGCGGGATCAGTTTTAATGAAAAGATTACCTTGGATCTTCCTGTTGATAAGTTTTTCCATTGCTGCTTCAGGACAGCGCAACGCTGATTACGGTATTTTTGGGGGGATCTCTTCATATATCGGAGATATAAATCCATCACGGCTTTTCTATTCACCACTTCCTGCAGGAGGTGTTTTCTACAGGTATAATTTTCACCCCAGGCATTCCCTTCGTGCAGACTTGTTCATGGGGGGATTAAGGGGAAATGACCTCGACTTTAAAAACGATTTCCAGCAGAACAGGGCCAGATCTTTCACCGGATCGACAGGTGAGCTGGCCCTTCAGTTTGAATTCAACTTTTTGCCGTACACAACTGCAGGGAAACTATGGGATTGGTCACCCTACTTCGCAGCTGGAGCAGGTGTAGCATTTATAATAAAACCAGAATTTTCAGTCCAGCCTGTAATTCCTTTTTCGGGAGGTATCAAGGTCAATGTTTATAAAAACATGGGTCTGGAACTGGAATATGGCTTTCGTAAATCTTTTTATGATAAATTTGACGGCCTGAAAGATGAAATGATTGATCCTGTTGATTATGCATGGCTGCATAACAACGACTGGTATTCATTTTTCGGGATCGGTTTTACCTGGAAAATTTATAACAGACTGGCTGGTTGTCCTGCCTACAGTGATGAAGATGGTAAAAGAAGACGATAAAAAATGTCACTCCGTGAAAAGATAAACATAGGAAAGCTTCCGGTCCATGTCGCCATAATTATGGATGGAAACGGACGATGGGCTGCACATCATGGTATGGACAGGATTTTTGGCCATCAGCAGGGAGTGGAATCAGTGAGACAAGTTATTGAAGCTTCAGCTGAACTGGGGATCCGTTATCTTACCCTTTATGCTTTCTCTACTGAAAACTGGGGAAGACCCGACGATGAAGTCATTGCATTAATGAGCCTTATGGTTCAATCTCTGAATAACGAGACCGGAACAATGTTAAAGAATAACATCAGGCTTACCTCTATCGGTGATCATGAAAGACTTACAGACGACGTAAGAGAGCGGCTATTAGAAACTATTAAGATCACATCCGGTTCGACCGGACTGAATCTGATTATTGCCCTTAGCTACAGCTCCAGGTGGGAAATAACTGAGGCAGCCAGAAAAATTGCACTTGAGATCAGGAACGGAAAGTTAGACGCTGAGTCGCTTGATGAAGAAAAATTTAAAGAATATCTTTCCACAAATGATGTACCAGACCCTGATCTGATGATAAGAACAAGCGGAGAGTTACGAATAAGCAATTTTCTTCTCTGGCAGCTGGCTTATTCAGAATTGTATTTTACAGAAATACTTTGGCCTGATTTTGGTAAGGAGGAACTTTACATGGCAATTATTGACTACCAGAACAGGCAGCGAAGGTTCGGAAAAACGAATGAACAGGTTTTGGAAAAATAAGAGTTAATGAGGAACAGAAAACGTAATTGGATCGTTGCAGTATTATTTCTGGTACTGGGATGTGTTTCACTCAGGGGACAGGAGCCGCAGAAACTCTACGACTTCATGAATGAGGGAGATTACATTGTTGGCGGGGTCTCGGTTTCAGGTGTGAGGTACCTGGACATCAATGCCATTATTGCATTGTCCGGACTGAGAGTGGGACAAGAGATAACCATCCCCGGTGATGCTGTCACTACAGCCGTAAAGAAATTAATGGAACAAGGATTATTCTCTGATGTGAGGCTGTCAATCGTTTCTGAAAAGAACGATACAGTTTTTCTTGATCTCTTCCTTCAGGAACAGCCGAGGATATCAGCTGTAAAGCTCAATGGCATAAAAAATTCTGAAACCACTGATCTTACTGAAAAAATCAACCTTCCAATCGGATCGCAGATTACTTCGTTCATTCTTAACAATACCAGGAAGATCTTGCGCGATCATTTTGTAGAAAAAGGATTCCTGAACACTACCGTCGAATTTGTTCAGAAAGATGATCCTGATCAACCTAACAATATAATCCTTTATGTGAATATCGATAAAAAGGAAAAAGTGAAGATCGGAGAGATTACTTTCGCTGGTAATGAAAGCTTCAAGGAAAGCAAACTGCAACGCCAGATGAAAGGCACAAAGGAAAAGAACCTGAACTTCTTCAAGGCTTCGAAATATATAAGTGACAAATATGATGAAGATAAGGAGAATCTGATTACCTTTTATAATGATAACGGATTCCGCGATTTCACCATAGTTTCAGATTCCATGTACAATATAAGCGAAGACCGTATTGGTTTGAAGCTTAAATTGGATGAAGGCAATCAATACTTCCTCAGGAATGTTAGTTGGGTTGGAAACAGTGTTTACAGAAAGGAAGACCTTGATAAAGTGTTCAACGTAAAGAAAGGATCAGTTTATAACCAATCACTGATCCTTGACCGGCTTAATGGATCAAGCGGAGCTGAGGATGCTGTAAGCAACCTCTATCTCGATTACGGATACCTTTTCTCCAACCTGAATCCTGTTGAAGCAAAAGTAGAAGGTGATTCCATAGATCTGGAGATCAGGATCTTCGAGGGAGATCAGGCTTACATTAACAATATATTTATAACTGGGAATATACGTACAAACGAACATGTTGCCAGGCGAGAGCTTTATACGCTGCCAGGCGATCTTTTCAGCAAGGAAAAAATAATAAGGTCGATCCGCCAGCTCGGAGTACTCGGTCACTTTGACCCGGAAAAAATCAACCCTACGCCTTTGCAGGATCAGACGAACGGAACTGTAGACCTGCTCTATCAACTTGAAGAGAAAGCCAACGATCAGTTTGAGATCTCAGGAGGCTGGGGATCAGGAATGCTTGTCGGAACAGTCGGGGTCAGGTTCAATAACTTTGCCATGAGGAACTTCTTCAAGCTCAGTGAATGGAGACCATACCCATCGGGTGATGGTCAGTCGCTGAGCATCAGGGCACAGTCCAATGGCAGGCTTTACCAGTCTTATAATATCTCTTTTGTCGAACCCTGGCTGGGAGGAAAGAAAAACAATACTTTCTCTGTTTCCCTTTACAGGTCGGTTATGACTAACGGAACGAAAAAAGGTGAAGAAGGTAGGCAATCCATGATAATCGATGGGGCTTCCCTGGGCCTTGGCAAAAGACTTGAATGGCCCGATGACTTCTTTTCAATTTACAGTGAATTGAGCTATTCGAAATATAATTTGAATAATTATAGTTATTACAAGTTCCTCTTTGAAAACGGGCAATCCAACTTATTGAGCCTGAACCTCAAACTTACAAGGTTTTCGACCGCTCCAAACCTGATCTATCCAAGAAGCGGATCTTCATTCACTTTATCAGTTCAGGCGACACCTCCCTATACATTGATAAGCGGAAAGGACATGTCGGATCCTGATATGAGCGACCAGGAAAGATACAAATGGATAGAATTCCATAAGTGGATATTCAAATCTGATTATTATTTCCCGCTTACAAAGAATGACAAGCTTATTCTCAATGCGAGATTTGCCTTTGGTTACCTCGGACATTATAACAAGGACATTGGCCCTTCTCCGTTTGAAAACTTCTATGTAGGCGGAGATGGTATGACTGGATACAGCTTCTACGGACGTGAAGTTATTGCTCTCAGAGGCTATACCAACGGTTCGCTCACACCCACCGATGTAAAAACCGGTTCACCGGCTGGCAATGTCTATTCAAAGATAACTTTCGAACTCAGGTACCCTATATCATTGAATCAGCAGGCAACAATCTATGGACTTGCCTTCCTTGAAACAGGAAGGGCCTGGAATAAGCTCAGCGAGTTTAATCCTTTTAAGATGAATCGTTCGGCAGGTGTAGGTCTTAGGGCTAACCTGCCAATGTTCGGACTTTTAGGTATTGACTGGGGCTATGGGTTTGATGCTGTGCCTTCAGGTCAGTCCGGTGAAAATAAATCACAATTCCACTTTGTTATAGGTCAACAGTTTTAAAGATGAAAATTTAATTTACGATCATGAAAAGAACAGTTTTAATAATAGGATTTTTAGTTCTGACCACTGCCATGGCTGTGGCTCAGAAATACGCATTTGTTGATTCAGACTATATCAGGAAGAACATTCCGGCTTTTACAACAGCACAGGAACAGCTCGACAAGCTTTCACAGCAATGGGAAAAGGAAGTAGCTGACGGTTATGCAATTGTAGAACAGATGTACAAATCTTATCAAAATGAGGCTCCACTGCTGACACAGGATATGAAAACAAAACGGGAAGAAGCTATTATAGCAAAGGAGAAAGAGATGAAAGAGCTTCAGAATAAATACTTCGGAATGGAGGGTGATCTCTTCAAGAAGAGAGAGGAGCTTGTAAAACCCGTGCAGGATGAGATACTGAAAGCCATTAAAGACATTGCCGTCGAAGGCAGTTACGCAGTAATTTTCGATACAGCAACCGGAGGCAACATACTCTTCGCTAATCCTAAGTATGATATTAGTGATCAGGTACTTGAAAAATTAGGTATTAACAATTAAATAATTACTTTTGCACTTTAAAATAAAACTATTGAAATGAAAAGATTTTTAGCTATTACAGCTCTTGTTCTCTTTGCGGCTTCTGCCGGATACTCTCAAACTGTGAAGTTCGGTCATGTTAGCGGGAATGAACTCGTCCAGGCATTGCCGGAGTTCGATTCAGCACGGGTCAAGCTTGAAAAATACCGCCAGGATCTGGAGAACACACTCGAGATAATGTCGGTTCAGCTTAATAACATGAACGATTCCTACCAGAAGGACAGCAAGAACTGGACTGATCTTGTCAGGCAGACAAAAGAACAGGAGATGATCGACCTGAACAAGCGTATCCAGGATTATCAGGCGAAAGCACAGACAGACCTGCAGGATAAGCAAATGGAGATGTTCAGACCGATCCAGGAGAAAGTTGATAAAGCGATCAAGGAAGTAGGAAAGGAGAACGGATTTGTTTATGTTTTTGACATTGGAAGCGGAGCCCTTCTCTATTTTGATGAGACCAAGAGTACAAATATAATGCCGATGGCCAAAGCAAAACTTGGCATTAAATAAGTATGAAACTGTTTTAAAGTGACCATCTGATAATATACGGATGGTCATTTTTTTAATCATTCCATCCTGTGAAAGAAAAACCAATTGGGATTTTTGATTCCGGTGTCGGAGGGCTTACAGTGGCACATGCCATCAAGCAGATACTTCCCGGAGAGAGCCTTGTATACTTTGGCGACACAGCCCACCTTCCCTATGGCGATAAATCCGCAGAGTCGATAAAGCAATATTCAAGTAAAATCACGGAATTCCTCCTCGAACATGATTCGAAGGTGGTACTTGTTGCCTGCAATTCTGCTTCAGCATCTGCCTTTGAAAGCTTAAAAAAGGAATTCAATACAACAATTCTTATCGATGTCATCGATCCTGTGGTGGATTTCCTCAGCACAAAGCATTACGAAAGAGTCGGTGTAATCGGAACAAAAAGAACCATCAGTTCAGGTACCTACGACAGCAAGATCAGGAAAAGGGCCGGAGAGACCGCGGTTGTTTCCCTTGCCACACCATTGCTGGTCCCAATGATCGAAGAAGGATTCATTTTTGATGATATCAGCAATGCTATCATACGCGCCTATTTATCGGATCCGTCGCTGAAAGGTATCCAGGCCCTTATACTTGGCTGCACTCATTATCCTATTATAAAGAACCAGATCAGCAAAATTTTCAACTTCAATGTAGATATTGTGGATTCTGCAAGGATTGTTGCTGAAACACTCAGGACAACACTTGAAAAGAATAACCTGCTCAATACAGGCGGGAAAGTAAAAGACCAGTTCTTCATTTCCGACTATACGCCATATTTTGAGAAAATCGCCAGGATGTTCTTCGAAGGAGACATAAATCTGAAGAAGGCAGATATCTGGAATTGAATTTCATGACCAAAATCATACGTATTATCATCTTATATAGTTTCTTTCGAACTATAAAAAGCTAAATTTGTATCATCTTAAGCAGTTGAGATTGTGTAAATAAGGCTTATTATTAATTTCAGAGATACAGTATGTCTAAAAATTCAAAAGTTATTGAAAAGGAAGAGGTTGTTATCCGCTTTTCAGGTGATTCGGGAGACGGTATGCAGCTTACAGGCACTCTTTTTTCAGATACAGCAGCATTGTTCGGAAACGATTTGTCGACATTTCCCGATTATCCTGCTGAAATACGTGCTCCGCAGGGAACAGTCGGAGGTGTCTCAGGTTTTCAGGTCCACCTGGGTCATTCGGAGATCCACACGCCTGGAGATTATGCTGATGTACTCGTGGCAATGAACCCGGCCGCAATAAAAGCCAATGCAAAATGGGTAAAAAAAGGCGGTACAATAATTTTTGACAAGGATAATTTCACTGACAAGAATATTGAAAAAGCCGGTTACAAGAGCGATCCTGTTGCCGAGGAAAAGCTTGAGAATTATAACATCATTGCAGCTCCTGTATCTTCAATGGTTAAGGAAGCACTTAAAGATTTCGGACTTGATCCTAAATCTGTCCTCAGGACAAAAAACATGTTCGCTCTTGGAATGATCTATTGGATGTTTAACAGAAAATTAAAATATACCGAACAGTATTTTGAAAAGAAATTTACCAAAAAACCTGAATTAATCGAAGCAAATAAGGTTGCATTACGGGCAGGATATTATTACGCCGAAACTGTTGAAGCGCTGAATCCGGTCATTATAATTGAACCTGCCCAGATTGCAAAAGGCACGTACAGAAACATAAGCGGAAACACGGCTACAGCATGGGGACTTATGGCTGCAGCTGAAAAGGCCGGACTGAAGCTCTTCATCGGATCGTATCCGATTACACCGGCAACGACTATTCTTGAAGAGCTTGCCGCAAGAAAAGACCTGGGTGTTAAAAGTTTTCAGGCAGAAGATGAGATTGCCGGCATTTGTACATCACTCGGAGCAAGTTTCGCAGGATACCTTGCTGTAACATCAACTTCAGGGCCCGGTCTGGCATTAAAATCTGAAGCGCTGGGGTTGGCTGTAATGGCTGAGCTTCCACTGGTGGTCATTAATGTGCAGAGAGGCGGCCCATCGACTGGTCTTCCGACAAAGACAGAACAGGCAGACCTCATGCAGGCTCTCTACGGAAGAAATGGTGAATGTCCGGTGGTCGTGATAGCAGCAAGCACTCCATCCGATTGCTTCCATTATGCTTTTGAAGCATCACGCATTGCTCTCGAACATATGACACCGGTGCTCTTTCTGACCGACGGTTTCCTGGCAAACGGAACTGAACCATGGAAAATTCCGGAAATGAAGGATCTTCCAAAAATAAATCCCCCATTTGCCGATAAGAACGAAATGCCTTTCCTTCCATATAAGAGAGATTGTGAAACTCTTGCCAGATCGTGGGCAATTCCGGGGACACCCGGACTTGAACACAGAATTGGAGGTCTTGAGAAAACACTTAAGGGTACGGTTTCATATATTCCTGAAAATCACGAGATGATGGTCAGGTTCAGGGCTGAAAAAGTAGCAAAGGTTGTCGCTAAAATACCCGACCTGAAAGTCTGGGGTGAGGAAAAAGGAGATCTTTTGCTTGTAGGATGGGGAGGTACAAGGGGTTACCTTCTGACTGCTGTCAAGGAACTGCAGGAGGAAGGCTACAAGGTTAGCCTGGCCAACTTCAACTATATAAATCCGATGCCGGGCAATGTAAGGGATATATTCACCAGGTTCAGGAAGATCGCAGTGGCCGAGCTTAACCTCGGTCAGTTTGCCGATTACCTGCGAATGAAATACCAGGAATTCAATTATTCGCAGATAAATAAAGTTCAGGGACATCCTTTTACTATTGAAGAGATAAAAGAGAAATGCATCAAAATTCTGGAGGAGAAATAAAATGACAGACCAGCAAACCACCCAGTACACCCCTAAAGACTTCAAGAGCGATCAGGAAGTCAGATGGTGCCCAGGCTGCGGCGACCATGCCGTTTTAAACGCAATCCAGAAAGCTCTTACAGAGCTAGGCATCCCGAAAGAAAAATTTGCTTTTATCTCGGGCATCGGATGCTCGTCCAGATTTCCATACTATATGGATACTTTCGGATTCCACGGTATCCATGGCCGGGCAGCTGCTATTGCCTCAGGCGTGAAGGCAGCCAATCCCGAACTCTCGGTGTGGGATATTACAGGCGATGGTGATGCCCTTGCAATAGGAGGCAATCACTTTATACATGCCATTCGACGGAACATAGACATAAATATCATCTTATTCAATAATGAGATTTATGGCCTTACCAAAGGACAATACTCGCCCACATCCCAGAAAGGCCTGGTAACAAAGACATCTCCATTCGGAACCATCGAAGAACCTTTTTCTGTCGGTGAGCTTGTAAT
>CAZXAM010000033.1:31319-35008 GCA_964638545.1 uncultured Rikenellaceae bacterium
AATGACAAGGGACTGGTACTGGACGGGCTTAAGCTCAAAGTCGTTAAACTTGGTGAGAACGGAGTTTCAGAGAAGCATCTCCTGGTGCATGACGCCCATGAGGAAAATCCGGGTATTCAGTACATGCTCGCTCATATGGGTTATCCTGATTTTCCTGTTGCACTGGGAGTTATAAGGTCTGTAGACGGACATACCTATGATTCTGCCCTGACTGATCAGATAGCAAATGTTCAGAAAAGCTCCAAGGTAAAATGCATGGATGATCTCCTGAACAGCGGATCGGTCTGGAAGGTCGAATAACCCCCCGTCCCGCCTCCTTTTTTTTTACTATTTTTAATTTCTGATTTATACAGCTTTCTAACGATGGATGTAAACACCAATATCCCGCCTGAATATCACCGTCTGCTCCATGACCAGCAGGAGAGGGTTAAGGAGCTTTCCTGCATAAATCAGACTACCTACATTCTTAAGGAAGGCAAACCTATTGAAGAGACTCTGCAACAGGTAGTTCTGCTGCTTCCAGCCGCATGGCAATTTCCGGAATACACTGAAGCCAGGATAAGGTTTATGGATCAGTCATTCGTTACACCAGAGTTCAGGGAGACCTCCTGGAAGATGTTTCAGGAATTTGATACGATAGACAATGAGAAAGGCTCTATTGAAATATACTACACCAGGGAATTCAACATCGAGAATGAGGGTCCGTTTCTGAAAGAGGAGCGAGACCTGATACGTAATATTGCAAACCTTATAACCGGTTACATCAACAGCTATAAAGCCAGGGACATAATCAGGCTGTCAAGGGTGCCGCAGGAGGAAGAAGATGATCCGAAAAATGTTTCCAACAGAAAACTCCTTCAGAAGTTCCTGGAGCGTCATAATGCCGAACGCGACGTGTTCCACGATCTTCAGCCTTTCCAGGTGAAGGAGATTCTTCTTGTCGCCAATCTCTATGATGCTTATTCAATTGAAGGAGAAGGAAGATTCTCAGATCATATGCTCGGCGAATATCACCAGTTAAGCCTGACCTCACTGCCAAGGGTGACAGGGGTTTCGAGCGAAGATGAAGCATTCAACCGGCTTAAAGCCAGGCATTACGATTTGGTAATCATAATGATTGGCGTTCACAAGGAAAGCCCAATGTTGCTATGCAGGAAGATAAAGGACAGATACCCGTATCTTCCAACTTACCTGCTACTGAACAACCCGGGAGATGTGTCCTTTGTCATGAATCAAAAAAAGTCCGGGATCCCCTTCGACAATTATTTTGTCTGGACAGGGGAATCAAAGGTATTTTTTGCCATGGTGAAGCTTCTTGAGGATAAAGTCAATGTTGATAATGATACAAAAAAAGGACTTACAAGAGTGATTCTCATTGTAGAGGACTCGGCAGAATATTACTCAAGTTATCTGCCAATGCTTTACACTCTTGTGATGGAGCAAACACGTAACCTTATTGAAGATGTTTCGACTGACGAGCTCTACAAGGTGCTTAAACTGAGGGCAAGGCCTAAAGTCCTTCTTGCTTCCGATTGGGAGGAATCCATTACTCTTTACAATAAATATAAGGATAGCCTTTTGTGTGTCATCTCAGACATGAGGTTCCCGATGAATGGCTCACTGAATGATACCGCAGGTTTTGAGCTTCTTCAGCATATAAAGAAAGAGTCTCCGAACCTTCCTACAGTGTTGCAATCCTCTGATCCTGAGAATGCCCAATATGCATTCACTCTGAAATCAAATTTTATAAACAAGAACTCTGAAAGTCTTCTGCAGGACCTGAAATCATTCATTAACTATTACCTGGGTTTTGGCCATTTTGTTTATCGCGACAACAAGGGTAGACAGATTGCCGTTGCAAAGTCGATGAAGGAATTTGAGGCTTATCTTGAAACTATTCCTGAAGATTCTCTTGCTTATCATGCCATGAAGAACCATTTTTCACTCTGGCTCATGGCAAGGGGAGAAGTAAAGATAGCCAAGCTGATAAATCCTATAAAAGTCTCTGACTTCAATTCACTGAAAGAACTCAGGGAGTTCCTTATTAACATTATCCGCAAGCGCCGGCAGGAAGCAAACAAGGGAAGGGTGGTAAATTTTGAGGAATCTGCTGTTATCGACGAAACAAATGTTGTCAGCCTTGCTGCAGGATCCCTCGGAGGCAAAGGCAGAGGTCTTGCTTTCATAAACACCCTGATCTACAGCTTTGAACTTGGCAGGCTGTTGCCCGGAATAAATGTAAAAGCTCCTGTTACCGCAATAATCGGCACTGATGAATTTGATATGTTCATGGAGCGTAACCATTTATGGGACAGTGTAAAAGAAGAAAAGGATTATAAGGTGCTGCAGAAACTGTTCGTTAAAGGTAATCTAAGCTACACGCTCGAAAAGGAATTGAGAGTATACCTGAAGCATATTGATAAACCATTGGCAGTCAGATCCTCCAGTCTCTTTGAGGACTCCCTCAGCCAGCCTTTCTCGGGGATTTTCGGAACATACCTCCTTCCAAACAACCATCCTGATTTCGAAGTGCGGCTTCACCAGCTGGAAGATGCTGTAAAACTGGTATTCTCTTCAATTTATTCAAAAGGCGCAAGGACATACTTTGAAGCAATCAACTTCAAGATTGAGCTCGAAAAAATGGCTATCGTAATTCAGGAAGTCGTCGGCAACAGGTTTGGAGATGCATTTTACCCACATATAAGCGGCACAGCACAGTCGTTCAATTTCTATCCTGTAGCCTACATGACCCCACAGGATGGATATGCCGTACTGGCTGTCGGACTCGGACATTACGTGGTTGAAGGTGAAAGGGCATTCAGATTCTCTCCTGCTTACCCTGCTCTGGACATTGTTTCACATCAGGATCTCTACAGGAATTCCCAGATCTATTTTTATGCAGTGGACATGGATAAAAAGAACCTCAATCTTCTTGATGGCGAGAATGCGGGTCTGATAACGCTCGATATAAGCGCTGCGGAAAACCATGGCACACTGAATCACACGGCATCGGTGATGAATACAGACAATGACACTATCATTCCCGGCCTCGATATACCGGGCCCGCGGGTGGTAAATTTCGCTGATATTCTGAAGTACAACTATATCCCGTTGGCTTCCACGATTAAAACAATCCTGGATGTGGTTACTGAAGCCACCGGTAATCCGTCAGAAATAGAATTTGCTGTTGATCTCACTAAGGATGAAAACGGGAACGCCTCATTTTACCTTCTTCAGATAAAACCTCTGATTGGAAGCGGCGCCGGATATAATATCGACCCCGGATCAGTCAATTATGATGAACTTTTATTGGAATCGCTGAAGGCAATGGGGAACGGTGTCCTTAACTATATATGCGACGTTGTATATTACGAACCGGAAAAGTTTGATTCGCTGCACACTCAGGAGATGGCATCTGAGATAGACAGTATTAATGAAAAGATGTTAAGGGAGAACAGGAACTATGTTTTGATAGGGCCGGGGCGCTGGGGCACAAGGGACAAATTTCTTGGCATACCGGTGACCTGGCCGCAGATCTCAAATGCAAAAATTATAGTCGAGATAGATCTGCCCGAGTTAAACATCGATGCTTCACTGGGTTCTCACTTCTTTCATAATGTGACTTCGATGAACGTCGGTTATTTTTCGTTAAGCCAGGCTTCCGGAAATGGAACAATCAACTGGAGCAA
>CAZXAM010000034.1:0-13956 GCA_964638545.1 uncultured Rikenellaceae bacterium
CCATGAAGCTGTTTAACAGCTCAAGATCCATGTATAATGTCCTGCATAACTATCTCGATTTCTTTGCTGAAGAATCATGTGGCCAGTGCACTCCCTGCAGAGTAGGCTGCCAACAGCTTCTTAAAGGTGTTGAAAAGGTGAAAAAAGGAGAAGTCAAATCGACTTACCTGAATGAGCTGGTGAAACTTGCCGAAACTATGAAGATTGCATCGAAATGCGGACTCGGACAATCGGTAGGTAATGCATTCAGGACGATAGTTGAGAATTTCAGGGAGGAGATCATTTACTAATCTAAAACGAACTAAATAATGATAAATCTTACAATAAATAGCGCTAAAGTTTCTGTGCCGAAGGGAACAACTGTCCTTGATGCCGCCAAGAAACTCAATATCAACATACCGACCCTTTGCAATCACCCCGACCTTTGTGTTGCAGGTAATTGCCGGGTATGCCTTGTCGAACAGAAAGGTGCCAGGACACTTGTCGCAGCTTGTGCCCTGCCGGTTTCTGAGGGAATGGAAATCAATACCAACACCCTTAAGGTCCGAAATGCCCGTAAGCATGTCGTTGAACTTCTCCTTTCCGAACACAGGTCTGATTGCACCAAATGCTATAAGAACCAGAAATGCGAACTTCAGGCTCTTGCAAATGAATTTGCATTCGGGGATACAATTTTCCTCGACCTTGTTGAAGATCATCCATATACTATCGACCGTTCATCACCATCATTCATCAAGGATGATAGTAAATGTATCAGATGCCAGCGTTGTGTAAGAACTTGTTCACAGCTTCAGTATATATCTGCAATCGCCGTAGCAAACAAGGGTGCACATCAGAAAATATCATCATTCCACGACAGGCCTATGAGCCATGTGGTATGCACCAACTGCGGACAGTGTGTAAACCGTTGTCCTACAGGAGCTCTTGTTGAGAAAACTTATATTGATCAGGTTTGGGATGCAATTTATGATCCTGAAAAGCATGTGGTAGTGCAGACAGCTCCTGCAGTCAGGGTAGCCCTGGGTGAAGATCTTGGGTATGATCCGGGTGAAAGAGTAACCGGAAAGATGGTCACTGCTTTGCGCCAGCTTGGTTTTGATTCAGTTCTGGATACTGACTTTTCGGCTGACCTGACTATCATGGAAGAGGGCACAGAACTTCTTACGAGACTGAAAAAAGCCCTGGTCGACAAAGATAAGTCCATAAAGATTCCCATGTTTACATCCTGTTCTCCGGGCTGGATTAAATTCGTTGAGCATAAATACCCTGAACTTCTTCCAAATCTTTCGACCTGCAAATCCCCACAGCAGATGTTCGGAGCTCTTGCAAAGACATTTTTTGCACAGAAAAAGAAGATTGATGCTTCAAAAGTCGTTTCTGTCTCAGTTATGCCCTGCACTGCCAAGAAATATGAAGCCGACAGACCTGAGATGAGATCCAGCGGATTCAAGGACATTGATTTTGTTCTTACTACGCGCGAGCTGGCAGTGATGATCAAGCAGGCCGGAATAGATTTTCGAAACCTGGAAGAATCCCACTATGATTCAATCATGGGTGATTCTACCGGCGCAGCGGTTATTTTCGGAGCAACGGGAGGTGTAATGGAAGCAGCCCTCCGTACAGCGTACGAGATTGTAACCGGCCGTGAGGTTCCGTTCCAGAACCTGAATATAACACCTGTTCGTGGGATGGAAGGAGTGAAGGAGGCTTCTGTGAAGATCACAGGATGCCTGCCCGAGTGGAAATTCCTTGAAGGAGTAGAACTAAAAACTGCTATTGGGCACGGACTCGTCAACGCAAACAAGATCATGAAAAAGGTACAGGAAGGCAAGGCTCCCTGGCACTTTATCGAGATCATGGCTTGCCCCGGAGGATGCATCGGAGGGGGAGGACAGCCAATTCCTACAAGCATGGCTATACGCAAAAAGCGTATGGAAGCCATTTATTCTGAAGATGAGCATATGGTACTGCGTAAATCCCATGAGAATCCCGATGTAATTGCGATCTACAAGGAGTTCCTGGGCACGCCAAACAGCCATGCTGCCCATGAACTTCTCCATACCCACTACACGGAGCGTGATAATTTCTAACCAACCTTCATAATTGAAAAGCCGTCCTGAACTTTGTCAAAGGGCGGCTTTTTTGTTTTCCTGAAATATCATAACTTGCTATAAAATATTATCCTGATATGGAAACCAGCATTACCTGGAAGACTAAGTTCTTCAGCAATAAAATTCAGTTATTTAACCGCGAGGATCTGATCGGGGAGATAGTCAATAAAGCTTTCTCAAGGTCAGCTTATGGAGAGCTTAACGGCAGAAAGCTCAGGTTCGATATCAAGGGTTTTTTCAAACAGGAGACCAGGATCCTCGATGCCGGAAGCGAATCTGTGATCGCCGAAGTGGCAATAAGCTCCTGGAAAGCAAAAGCAACTATCAGGTATAATAGCAGGGAATACTTATGGCAGCACGAAAACTTCTGGAACTCAAAATGGAGTATAAGTTCTGCTAACGGACCCGTTGTCAAATATCATTCGCATGGAACAGGTGGAGAAGCAACTTCATACGTTAGTGATGAGGTCCTGATCCTGGCAGGGCTCTTTATTAAGAACTATTTCAGGCAGAGAGCTGCTGCTACAGCTGCAACGACTTAGTGCAATCATGCAATCGTGCAATACCCGAGAAAGATCATTCATATTGACATGGATGTTTTTTTGCATTCGTGGAGCAGCTTGAACTTTATCAGGAGGGAGAGACGATATGAACGGTCAGGGGGTGATGTTAAATTACTCCTGGGTTAACGACGTGTAAAACTCCTTTAGTACCATATATCTTTGCCGGTGTTTGCCGACAAGTTCCGGGTAATTAGAAAAGAAACTTTCAAAATTCCTGAATCGCCCGGCGGAATTGACAAGTACCAGCCTGCCCAGATCTTTTACCTGTGCACCCCTTCTGAGATAAATATCCGCATAGCGAAGGATGCCTATATGACCAAAAGCATCAAGATCGTCAGCAGCAGAGACCAGGGTTAACAGTTTATTTTTAACTGCTGAGTCGGAATAGTTCTTATTGTCATGATTTTCAACTGCTTCAAGAATATCTGCGCAATCAGCGGGACTAATATTCGTTTCTTCAAGAAATAATTCACAAATTATTCTGCTCCTGCTGCCGTGCTTCTCTCCTGCATCGATCGACATTCCAATATCATGCAAATAACATGCAATCAGCAGTTTTTCAATAAAAAGCTGGTCAGCCTCTTCAGAATACTGGAGCAATTCCTTTGCATAGTTCCATACTCTCCTGTGATGTGAAAGATCATGCGACCAGAGTTTTGTTGCACCCCATTTACTGGTAAAAAATGCTTCGATTGATGAAATCAAAACCTCTTCGGCCTGTATAATTAAATCATTTATAATCATCAATTTGAATTAAATTTTTTCTGTTCCTCAATTTACTTTGAGTTCCTTTGTGTTACCCTTTGTGCCCTTTGTGGTTAAGTGTTTTTTACCACAAAGAACACTAAGGATTTCACGAAGGTTCACTAAGGGCTTCTGAATGTTGAAATATAAAAAAAAAAAGCAAAAGAACAAGGCTTTTGCTTTTGAACAGGTTATGCGATTTGATCTTTAACTGTTGATCATGCCCTTGGCGATATCAAGGATGGTCGTATCGTCAAAGGTGACTATCCCGCCTCCCGGACCTTGTTCAAAATGAATACCTACTGTTTGTCCACGATCAAAATTTCTCCCTCCGAAGTAGTTCCTTACAGTTTCCTCATTGATATCGAGTTTATCTGCAATGATTTTCATACTTCCGGAGGGTAATTGATCTTTTATCTTCCGGAGCTCGTTAAAAGTGATTGTTTTGCTCATGGCGCTAAAGTTTTTATATGTGACCAGATTAAAATTCATAGTGTTTCAAAGATAATCATTTAAATCCGAAGTTTTCGTTAAAAATTCTTTAAATGATGGAGCCTGTATCCCTTATGATGTACACGTCGTAATCCCCGAGGTACTCGAATCCTGCATTCCTGTACAAATTGACAGCTTTGTGATTCTCCCTGTGTACCTCGATCTTTACCTGATACCCTGATTCTTTAACAAAAGTCAGAGATTCCTTTAACAATTTCTTTGCAAAACCTTTGCCCTGAAATGCAGGAAGTATACCGAAATGGTGAAGGTGGATACGACGCCCGTCAAAAGTCATCCACGAAGTGCCGATGATCCTTGAGTTCTCTTTCTCTTCCATTACCAGCATGCAGCCTCCAATGGAGATACTGTCCTCAATGATCTTTTCGTTGTCGCCCCTCTCAGGACGAACTAGATCTGTAAGCTGCCAGAGATCAGATATTCCCTTGAAATCTCCCTTCCGGTAGTCTCTGATTATGAATTTATTAGTAAAATTATTATCCATTATACAATTTTTTTAAGCCCCCCTGGGGGGTTGGGGGGTTGGTTAGCCCCCCCCTGGGGTGTTTGGGGGTCGGTTGCCCCGGTGAACCGGTAGGCTTTAAACCTTATAATTTACTCATCAATTCCAGGAACAACTTAATCGCCCTTCTTTTATCGTCATTCAGATCGAAATTCATGTTTTCCGTAAGGTATACCCGCAGTTCTTCTCCCATAATAACTCCTGATCCTCCATACTTTCTAACTACAGCCGGTATATCTTTTACTCCTATGCCCAGGACTTTATTGAACTCTGAGAGGAATTCTCCTTCAATCTTCCTGTTTGCTGTCCAGCAGGCAAAGGCAAAGGGCAGCCCGGTGAATTTGTACCACTCCTCAGCCAGATCGATCCTGTATTTATAGCATTTCTCAAACTGGAAACATTGGTCGCCGATTAACACAATAGCTTCATCTTCAGGAATATTACAGAAGTCAAACAACTCTGTTGTGCTTTTCCATTTAAACTCCTTTCTCCAGGCGTTCTTAGCCAGTATCTTTGCAAGATTTACCGACGAGCGGGACCTGTAATCCAGATTGACGGATCTGATTCTTTCAAATGGGCAATTGCTCAATAACAGAACGGTTCGCACTTTGCCGTACGCACCCAAGCAATAGTCAGTTATTATCTCATAATCCTTCACTTCCGGCAATACTGCCACCGGGATAAGCCCGATATCGGCTTCCCTGTTAATAATCTTTTTCGCACATTCAGCCGGGTGATCTGTTGACAGAATAACTTTTCTGTCAAAACCCGTTTCTGTTAGTCCATACAGAAACGGGTATGTATTGGCATATCTGACTGCTGATATTCTTACTTTAGATGAAAGCATGATATTCATTTTATGAGTAAAACTATTCGCAGGTCTTCCGTTTTTTTTACTACCCCGAAAATACTACTTTTGCATATAATGTTCTAATCATTAACTCAAAAAACAGATCGATAATGGATTTGAATTCTCTTACTGCAATATCTCCGCTCGACGGAAGATACAGACAGAAGGTTAATGAGCTTGATCTTTATTTCTCCGAGTTCGGACTTATAAGGTATCGTCTGATGGTAGAGCTGGAATACTTTATTGCCCTCTGCAACATCCCTCTGCCTCAGCTTGCAGATTTCAGGAAGGAAAATTTCAAGGAGCTAAGATCAATATACGAGGATTTTGAAACCGTTGATGCAGAGAAAATAAAAGAAAGGGAAAAGATAACCAATCACGACGTTAAGGCAATTGAATATTTCCTTAAGGAACAATTCTTCCACAAGGGCTGGGGCAAGTGGAGCGAATTCATTCATTTCGGACTTACTTCGCAGGACATCAATAATACGGCAATTCCTCTTTCAATGAAGGATGCGCTGATAAATGTATATTTTCCGCTTCTTTTCGAGCTTCGGGAAACTCTTGCGACCCTTGCTGACGAATGGAAGGATATACCAATGCTGGCCCGAACCCATGGACAGCCTGCTTCTCCAACAAGGCTGGGCAAGGAAATATCTGTTTTCATCACCAGGATAGATGAACAGTCTAAATACTTCGGACAGATACCGTATTCTGCAAAATTTGGCGGAGCTACAGGGAACCTGAACGCTCACAAAGTTGCTTATCCGGATATCGACTGGGTATCATTCGCTAACAACTTCGTGAACGAAGAGCTTGGCCTGCAAAGGTCACAGACTACAACCCAGATCGAGCATTATGACAATCTGGCGGCCCTGTTTGATAATATGCGCAGGATCAATGTTATTCTTCTTGATCTTTCGCGGGATATCTGGACATATATCTCGATGGACTATTTCAGGCAGAAGATTAAGAAAGGAGAGATCGGATCTTCCGCAATGCCTCATAAGGTGAATCCGATTGATTTTGAGAATGGAGAGGGAAACCTTGGATTTGCAAACGCCATTTTTGGTCATTTTTCAGAGAAGCTCCCTGTTTCAAGGCTTCAGCGCGATCTGTCCGACTCAACTGTTCTCAGGAATATAGGAGTACCGGTGGGGCATTCAGTATTAGCCTTTAATTCTATTCTCAAAGGCTTGAATAAGCTTATAGTAAATCAGGAAAAGATAAAGAGCGACCTTGATAATAACTGGGCAGTCGTCGCCGAAGCACTTCAGACAATCCTCAGGAGAGAGGGTTTCCCTAAACCTTATGAAGCCTTGCTGGACCTTACCCGCACGAACCAGAAAATATCTGCCGATTCCATCCGTTCTTTCATTGAGAACCTTGATATCAGTGAAACAGTTAAGGCAGAAATGAGAGCTGTCACTCCATTCAATTTCACCGGATTTTAATCTTTTCCCTGCACAATGGACAAGCTAAAACTGATGCTTAAATATATTGCACCATATAAATGGTCGGCAATAAAAAGCATTATGTTTAATATTCTAAGTGCACTTTTCTCACTCTTTTCACTGACACTGATCATTCCATTTCTGAATATTCTCTTTAAACCCAATCTTGTCGTTCAGTCACCAGGTGAATTTCATTTAACCCTCGATTACCTGAATCAGTACTCAAAGTATTTCTTCTCCTCCCTCATTGAAGAATCAGGAGCAGCAAAAGCTTTGCTGATGGTTGGTGCTGCATACCTCGTTGCCGCCATATTAAAGAATGGATTCATCTTCCTGGCAAATAACACAATGGCATTCATCAGGGCAGGGACAGTCAGGGATCTGAGAAAAAAAATGTACCTCAAGATACTGAAACTCCCCCTTTCCTTTTTCACTGATGCCCGGAAGGGAGATCTCATGACACGAATTTCAAACGATGTTCAGGAGGTTGAAGTTTCAGTAGTTGCATCTCTGACTATGATCTTCAGGGATCCGATAACAGTGCTGGTTTATGTTGTCTACCTTTTTATCACTAGCTACCAGCTGTCGCTTTTTGCTCTGGCGTTGTTGCCTGTCAGCGGGTGGCTTATCGGCCGTGTGAGCCGGACATTGAGATCATCATCCCTGACAGGCCAGCAGAAACTGGGAAGACTGTTATCAGTTGTTGAGGAGACTCTTTCCGGACTCAGGATAGTAAAGGGCTTTAATGCCGAAGAGAAAATGAAAAAACAGTTCGGTGCGGTAAATGATCAATATTCCAAGATTCTTAAGAGGATATTCAGAAAAGCATACCTGGCATCCCCGCTCAGTGAAGTACTTTCATCCATGGTTGTAATGCTGCTTCTGTTTGTCGGCGGATCGCTGGCACTTAAAGGAACCGGCAACCTCGACTCCGACGGTCTGATTGCCTTTGTTCTTGTGTTTTCACAGATCATCCAGCCTGCAAAGAACATAACAACAGCATGGTTTACAATTCAGAAGGGCCTGGGATCGATCGACAGGCTCGAACAGGTATTTCAGGCTGAGGAAAAGATTGTTGAAAAACCCGATGCAATTCCGATACGCGAGTTTAAGGAATCCCTGGAGTTCAGAAATGTATGGTTCTCATACAATAACGAACCGGTGCTTAAGAATATCAACCTGAAAATACTAAAAGGACAGACAGTAGCAATTGTTGGCAAATCGGGGGCAGGCAAATCAACGCTTGCTGACCTTCTTCCACGGTTCATTGATGTCGATAAAGGCAGTGTTCTGGTTGATGGCGTTGACGTACGCGATTTGAAAATGGCAGACCTGCGCAGTCTGATGGGCATTGTGAGCCAGAATCCGATACTCTTTAACACTTCATTCACGGAAAATATAGCCTTCGGTCTGGATATTCCGGATATGGGAAAGGTTAAAGATGCTGCGCTGATTGCCAATGCCCATGATTTCATCATGGAGACTGAAGACGGTTATGAAAACCTGGTGGGAGAATCCGGAAACAAACTCAGCGGAGGCCAGCGGCAAAGAATAAGCATCGCCAGGGCAATAATGGCTAATCCCCCCATCCTGATTCTCGATGAAGCAACATCCGCCCTCGATACAGAGTCAGAAAGACTTGTGCAGGATGCAATACTGAAACTGATGGCGAACAGGACTTCAGTTGTG
Source organism: uncultured Rikenellaceae bacterium (assembly GCA_964638545.1). GTDB lineage: Bacteria > Bacteroidota > Bacteroidia > Bacteroidales > VadinHA17 > LD21. The sequence goes on from CAZXAM010000034.1 coordinate 8,424, forward strand.
ATTGCCCATCGCCTTTCAACCATCCAGCATGCCGACCTGATCGTTGTCCTCGACAACGGAACAATTGTTGAAACCGGAACTCATTCAGAACTGATGAACAGGAGGGATGGATTTTATGCTAAATTGCACAGCTTTCAGGCAATATGAAGAAAGAGTGGGGGAGAGCGTGAGTGCGGGAGGAGGAGAAACTCCGTGAAAAACTCCGTGTACACCGTGGTTAAAAACAAGGAAAAATTAAACAACTTAAAATTTAAAAATGATAAAGCAGATTATAGTTTGTATGTTGTTTTTTGGAATGATATTTAATTCCATTCAATCAGACGCACAGAAGGTAAAACATACCTTCAAATTCAGCCCTACGGAGTTTCTCCTTGACGATCAGCCATTCCAGATAATCAGCGGAGAACTGCACCCTGCCAGGATCCCTGAAAGTTATTGGAAGCATCGCATCCAAATGGCAAAAGCAATGGGTTGCAACACGATTTCTGCGTATATTTTCTGGAATTACCACGAGGCTGAAGAAGGTGTTTTTGATTTTACTACGGAAAATAAAAATCTCTCCGGATTTATTAAGGCTGTTCAGGATGAGGAAATGTGGCTTATACTGAGACCTGGACCGTACGTTTGCGCCGAATGGGAACTGGGAGGGATCCCTCCTTACCTACTCCGTATTCCTGACATCAGGCTCCGTTGCATGGATCCGAGATACATGGCTGCAGCTGAGAGATATATTGCCCGCCTGGCAGAAGAGATAAGACCATACCTGGTTACAAAAGGGGGCCCGGTTATCATGCTTCAGATCGAGAATGAATATGGCAGCTTTGGCAATGATCGAAACTACCTGAACAGGCTTAAAGAGGTATGGGCCGCAAACGGTATAGATATCCCCACATTTACCGGCGATGGTCCTGCTGAATACATGCTTGAAGCAGGGACTCTGCAAGGCAGCGCTGTTGGTCTTGATTCGGGAAGTTCAGCAGAAGACTTTGAACTTGCAGCACGTATGAACCCGGGGGTGCCCGTTTTCAGCAGTGAGACATATCCTGGCTGGCTTACCCACTGGGGTGAGGAGTGGGCCAAACCTGATACTGCATCCCTTCTTAAGGAAGTAAAATACCTGATGGATAACAAAAAATCTTTCAATTTATATGTTCTGCATGGAGGAACAAACTTTGGCTTTACTGCCGGTGCGAATTCAGGGGGAAAAGGTTATGAACCCGATGTAACAAGCTACGACTATGATGCACCGGTGAACGAGCAGGGTGCAGCTACTCCAAAATATCTGGCCCTGAGGAAACTGATCGGATCATATCTTCCGAAAGGGAAAAAACTGCCTCAGGTCCCTGAACCGGTTAACGCTATCGAAATCCCTATAATCTTTCTTTCCAATTTTACATCAATATGGGATAATCTTCCCCAGCCGGAAAATTCAGTAACTCCAAAGCCATTCGAGGCTTATGGACAGGATTATGGATTTATTCTATATAAGACAGAACTGGTCGGACATAAAAAAGGCAAGCTTACTGTGACAGAGATTCATGATTATGCAACCGTTTTTCTTGATGGTGCATATGTCGGACGGCTCGACAGGAGGGAAGGAATTAATACTATTGACCTGCCGGCTGGCAAAACAGCCAATCCTGTCCTGGAGATATTGGTTGAAGGGATGGGACGAATTAACTATGGACAGCATCTTATTGACAGAAAAGGCATTACGGAACGGGTGACTTTGAACGGCATGACGCTGATGAACTGGAAGATCTATAAACTGCCGATGGACTGGAAATTTATTTATGATCTGAGATCATCTGGTCGAACAGTCAATAAGGAAGGGATCTTTTTCAAAGGCAACTTCTCCCTGGCAGAAACCGGAGATACTTTTTTTGACGTCTCAAACTATAAAAAGGGAATCGTCTGGGTCAATGGACATAACCTGGGACGGTTCTGGGACCTGGGACCACAGAAGAGGCTCTACTGCCCGGCTTCATTTCTCAAGGCAGGGTTGAATGAGATAATTGTATTTGACCTTCATATCCTGGAGCCAAAACCGGTCACAGGTGTCAAAACCATGGAATGATAGAATAAAATACTGTCTATATCCTTAAGAAATGAAGAATATATCTCTACTGATCATCCTGGCAGCTTTTATTTCCTGCACCGGCCAATCGTCAAATAAGAAATCATCCCGGGCAGGTTTAAAGTGGTCAGCCAGAATGGCTAACACTGTAATGACCCAGTCTGACAGCCTTACAGGGTATGTTGCTGGCAAACCCAAATGGGCTTACGATGTTGCGTTCCTTGGAATGGCTGTCGACAAGCTTGGGAAGATAGATCAGAAGTATTCAGCCTATATGGAAAACTGGGTGAACTACTTTGTCCAGACTGACGGGTCGGTTACAGATTACAGGATGAAGGAATATAATCTCGACAGGATCTTTCCGGGAAGGAATGTTATGACAGTCTATAAAAGAAATCCTGATCCCAGATACAAAATAGCGCTGGATAATTTCATCGAACAGCTGAAAACACATCCAAAAACAAATTCGGGAGGATACTGGCATAAACAGATCTATCCCTGGCAGATGTGGCTCGACGGAATTTTCATGGGATCCACCTTCATGGTACAATATGCAAAAGAGTTCAACGCTCCTGAATGGTACGATGTCGCTGCGGCTCAGACAAAAATGATCTATGAGAAGACCCTGGATCCTTCTACGGGCTTGCTGATGCACGCCTGGGATGAGAGCAGATCACAGAAATGGTGCGATCCTGCAACAGGCAAATCACTTTATCCATGGAGCAGAGCAATGGGCTGGTATTCAATGGCTATACTTGATATTCTGGATTATCTTCCCGAGAACCATCCTGACAGGGATGATCTTATAAGCATCCTTCAGAAAACATGCGATGCACTTCTGAAAGTCCGGGATGAGAAGTCAGGATTATGGTACCAGGTGCTGAATCAGGGAGGCAGAGCCGGGAATTACCTTGAAGGATCAGGTTCGGCGATGTATATATATGTTTTTGCGAAAGGGGCAAGGCTTGGCTTTCTCGACAAGAAATACAGGGATGTTGCCAACTCCGCGTTCGATGATTTTTTAAGGGAGCTTGTCACAGTCGATGAAAAAGGAATGGTCACGATCCACAATATTTGCGGCGGATGCGGTCTGGGCGGCAATCCTTACCGGGACGGTTCTTACGAATATTACATCAACGAAAAGCGGTTCGATAATGATACAAAGGGTGTTGCTCCGTTCATCCTTGCAGCCCTTGAACTAGACAGATAGCTGTTTTTACAGTCAGGGCTTGTTAGTTTGCCGGATCACTGCTTAATACCGAAAAGCCTGCAGATGTGCCTTTCGTACATGTTTTCGTAAACACATTTTGCAACGATCTTTTCGTTTGCATCCAGAAGGCTGAAATATTCATCCATCTTCATCGCTGCCAGCTTATACGCCACATGCACTAACTGCCTCATGTTTGGATTGTAATCTTTATTTCCGGGTATATGTCTGAGCGAGTCAGCAAACTTTTTATTGCTCCATGCGGCAACAGCTGCCTGTGACGGAAGTTTGGAAATATTAATGTCTATAACATCTGCATAGGGTGCACATAATTCTTCTATCTTTTCGAGTGACTTCGCATAGATATCCTTAACGAAACCAAGTGCTTCTCCTCCCGAATCAGCCAGTCCGATCATCTCTTCAAGCCATGTGGTACCTGCGGTCTTAAGGTGGATGCCTTTATTATGCTCCTTAATAATTTTACCAATAATTGGATAGAGGGTAAATTTATCGGATCCGGAATGAACGCTTATTTTCAGGTTGCCCGGAAGCCCGAATTCATGAATGGCGTAGTCAATGACCATGAGATCAGATTCAAATTCCTCCTCGAACTTTTCAGGATCGCCTGCATAATCGACTCCTTTGTTGAATCTGCCGGAGAACTTCGGAGCAATCGTCTGGACAGGTATATTTTCCTCACCAAGCATTTTCAGTATGAAAAAGAGCTCAACCGGTGTCTGAGGATCGGGGACTTCATCCATTGAAACCTCCGTCACAAAATTTCCCCTGCCTTTTGTCTTCTCTATCTTCCTGAATATCTCCCAGGCCTTGATGGCTGCAAACAAATATTTTTCGGCTATTTCAGTTATCTTCTTTTCCGTCACACTCAACGGTTTCCTGATTCCTGGTATTTTCAGCTCACCGGAATATTTTTTTGCCCCGATAACAAAAGTTCTGATATCATCGTCGTCTGCTTTTTTGCCTATATACGAAGCAACATCTATTGTGAAAAAATCAGAGCTCTCAATGAACCTGTCAACAGTATCGAGATTTATGTGGTCCGCATCAACGAAATATGGGTTTTTGTAACCTGCTTTTTTCGTAACGGTGTCGGCTTCTTTTCTTACATCCCCGGGCTGGGTTCCGATAGTATTGTGCTCCCTGTTTGACTTATTCCAGACAGGAGTGATCTCTATTCCTTTTCTGCCTGCGTCAATAATAGCTTTAAGCTGGGCAGTGCCCTGGTGGCCGAACCTGTCACCCATTCCGATGGAGAATTTTCCGAGTGTCTTCATTATTTTCTTGTTTTAAATTTTCTCTTCAAAGGAAGAATTTTACATTTTCCGATGTAACGACATCTACCGGAAGATATTCCATTTTTTCAGGAATTCTGTCCATTGAAAGATAATCGAATAGTTTCCTGATTCCTTTATATGTCTGTTCCTCGGGCCTTTGGCCGATTAGAAAACTGATTTTGCCTGATAAGAGGTGTCGAACATTTCTTTCGAGCAGGTCGTAGCCAACCAGATTGATAGTGCCGATTTCCTCTGATACCAGGTAGTCTGCTATTTTATGAGATTTTGAACCCGTCACAAAGATTGATCCTATACCGGGATTTTTTGAAAGCACTTTATTCATTTCCCTCTTGATATTGGAAGGGACAGGGTCGACAATTCTGAGGTTAATCAGTTCCCTTTTGTTCTTGCCCGAACCATTAAAATAGCTGAGGAAGCCTTGTGTCCTCTTGTCTAAATGGTGCACATTGCGGATGTTTCTTGCAATGTTGATAATCAGAACTTCTTTGTCGTCGGGTGTTACGAGGTCAATCAGCTGGCCAGCCACTCTTCCGCTCTGGAAAATATCTTCTCCCGTATATGACAGAAAATAAGTTTCTTCAATGAACCCGTCGATGAACACAAAAGGAATATGATTCTTCGCAAGACAATTGCAAAAAGTTATTGATTCCGATTTGAAAATGGGAGCAAGGATTACTCCGTCGGGATGCAGGTTTAAGGCGTCTGCCGATTTTTTGGCAAAATCCTTCTCGTCAAGGAGATCAAAGGTAACCTGATTCAACCTGACAGGAAAGGGGTCAAGCTCTGCCATAGCCCGCATCATTCCCTCTGAATGCTTCATCCAGAACGCGCTCTCCTCAGTTGGTTCCGGCAGCAGGGAAACCAGATTCAGCTTTTTCTTGGATTTGAGCGCACGGGCGATGACGTTGGGAGAATAGTCCAGATCTTTTACGA
>CAZXAM010000034.1:14056-24243 GCA_964638545.1 uncultured Rikenellaceae bacterium
TTGGATTTGAGCGCACGGGCGATGACGTTGGGAGAATAGTCCAGATCTTTTACGATCTTATTGACTTTCTCCCTCGTCTTTTCCGCAACTTCGCCCCTTTTGTGCAAGACTCTGTCGACAGTGCCGATTGAAACACCGGCCAGCTCAGCTATATCTTTTATTCTTGCTTTTTTGGAAGGCATTACTGAAAACTAAAGATTTTCCACTCGTTTCATTTTAGGAACCAGGAAATGCATGACAACCCAGGCTGCTACATAAATGACAGCACAGAAAATAAACAGATAACTGTATCCAATTTCCACTTTTCCAAGTGCAGTGAAATGCTTGAGGAGAAGACCTGCAGCCTGTGCTATCAGTATTCCGCCAATAGCTCCTGACATACCCCCGATACCGGTAACGGAAGCTACAGCTTTCTTAGGGAACATGTCAGATACGGTTGTAAATATATTTGCAGACCAGGCCTGGTGGGCTGCACAGGCTATACCGATAACCAGGACAGCAAACCATGTATTGAACTGTCCTAACCAGCTTGTAGTCAGCACAAGAAGAGGAAATAAAGCATATATGAACATTGACAGTTTGCGTGCCTTGAAGGTAACCATCCCGCCGTTCATGAATTTTTTTGGCAACCAGCCACCATAAACAGAACCTATGGTAGCTATCGTGTATACAACAGCAACAGCAATGGTCCAGGTTATTACACCGGGAATATCGGAGGAAGCGCCGCTATAGTCCGGATTGAGAGCTTTAAATGCTTCAATTTTACGGGTATTCTCACCATTAAGGAACGCAGGCAACCAGAAGAGATAGAACCACCATACTCCGTCGGTCATGAGCTTACCAAAAAAGAATGACCATGTCTGCCTGTATTTTAACAATTTAATCCAGGGAACTTTCTCCCCTTGAGCTGCGATGTCAGCCTTTTCATCGAGATCACTATGTATATAATCGTATTCAGACTGTTTAAGCTTGCCTGATTTAAGTTTCTCTTCAGGTGAACCATACATCCGAAACCAGAACCACAACCATGATAAGCCGATAAATCCCACAAATACGAATGCCCATTGCCAGCCCCAGTGGAAAGCTATCCATGGTACAAATAATGGAGTCAGAATTGCACCAACGTTAGTTCCTGAATTATAAATGCCTGTTGCAAAGGCTCTTTCTTTCTTAGGAAACCAGATTGCTATCGTTTTATTGGCTGCAGGAAAGTTGCCTGCCTCAGTGAAACCCAAAGCTGCACGCCAGAATCCGAAGGAAAAGGCGTTGTAAGCAAGACCGTGGCCCATAGCAGCGACACTCCAGCCCAGAAGAGAAAATCCATAACCTTTTTTTGTTCCGATCCGGTCAATGAACCTTCCTGCAAGTGTCATCCCTATTGCATAAGCGATCTGGAAACTCATTACGATCCAGGAATAAACAAGTTCCTGGTTCGCCTTATCTTCACCAAACATTCCGGCATCCGAAAGAACAGGTTTTAGCAGGCCGAGCACATTCCTGTCAAAATAGTTGACGGTAGTTGCAAAGAAAACAAGTGCGCAGATCGTCCACCTGTATCGGCCAATTGTTTTGGTTAGTTCTGACATGGTTTTATTTTTGAATTAATGTATTATTTATACGTTATAGGTTGTCGAAGCTGTTGTTCCGCCTCTTCCGGTCCAGTTGGTATGGAAGAACTCACCCCTGGGTTTATCAGTGCGTTCATAGGTGTGAGCTCCAAAATAATCCCTTTGAGCCTGCAGAAGGTTGGCAGGCAGCCTTTCACAGCGGTAACCGTCAAAATATCCAAGTGCAGATGATATTGCCGGAACAGGAATCCCATTCTTAACTGCAGCAGCAACAACATTTCTCCAGCCTTTCTGAGCATTCCCGACCTTTTCTTTGAAGAATGGATCAAGAAGAAGATTGGTAAGAGAAGGGTTATTTACAAAAGCCTCTTTAATTTTACCGAGGAAGGCAGATCTTATTATGCAACCGCCTCTCCACATGAGCGCAATGCCTCCGTAATTGAGATCCCATTTGTATTCTGAAGCCGCAGCTCTCATCAGCGCATAACCCTGTGCATAGGAGACTATCTTTGAAGCATAGAGTGCATCCTTGAGATCATCAATCAATTTCTTCCTGTCTTCAGAAGATCCAGCAGGTGGTCCGTTAAGAACCTTCGATGCTATAACCCTTTCTTCCTTTACTGCCGACAGACATCTTGCAAATACCGCTTCTCCGATGAGAGTAAGGGCTATGCCATGGTCAAGAGCGGCAACAGCCGTCCACTTGCCTGTACCTTTTTGACCAGCCGTATCCAGTATCTTATCTACAAGCGGTTTCCCATCAGTGTCCTTATAAGCCAGAATATCCCGCGTAATTTCAATCAGGTAACTGTCAAGATCGCCTTTATTCCACTTTTTGAATACTTCATGCATTTCATCGGCGCTCATGTGAAGCAGATCTCTCATTATCTGGTAGGCTTCACATATCAGCTGCATATCGCCGTATTCAATCCCGTTATGGACCATTTTTACAAAATGTCCGGCTCCGTTTTCTCCAACCCAGTCACAGCATGGTGAACCGTCTTCAACTTTTGCAGCAATTGCCTGGAAGATAGGTTTTACAAACGGCCATGCGGCCTTTGAACCGCCGGGCATTATTGAAGGCCCCAATAGTGCTCCTTCTTCACCTCCCGACACGCCCGTTCCGATGTAAAGCAATCCCTTGCTTTCCACGAAGGCAGTTCTCCGGTTTGTGTCGGGAAAATGAGTATTGCCTCCGTCGATAATAATGTCGCCATTTTCGAGGTACGGGATCAGTGTGCCGATCATCTCGTCCACGGCATCCCCTGCTTTGACCATTATCATAATTTTCCTCGGTCTCTCCAGAGATTTAACAAGGTCCTCAATCGAGTGCGCCCCGGTGATATTCTTGCCTTTTGCCCTTCCGGCAAGAAAATCATCCACCTTCCGCACTGTACGGTTATACACGGCAACTTTAAATCCCTTGCTCTCCATATTGAGAACCAGATTCTCACCCATAACCGCAAGTCCAATTAATCCGATATCTGCTAATTTGTTCATATTATTTAATATTAATTCATTTTTCAAGCCTTTCCCTGGAACTCCACAATCCTACAGCAGGATTCGATATATAATAGATCTCCTCTCCGCTGGTTAATGTATTAAATCCATCCCTGAGCTTCGCCGGGTCATATTTTTTTATTGTTTCATCAAGTCCGGCATATTTGAAGCCGACAGATTCGATCTCTTCCCTGGTCAGATGACCTGGGCAGAATGTTATTGAGAACCTTCCTTCCGAGCTTCCATGGATGAAATGAGCTGCCGCTCCGAGATTATTCTCTAGTTCCTGGTTTCCTTTAACCATGGCAAGTGTGGCAGGTGTCCCTCTGTAACCGTACTTTCTTATCAGCCTGTCAATTTCCTTGTCTTCACCGAACTCTCTCAGCCCGGGTGCGATAACAATAAGCTCGCCTTTATCTGCCATAGCCATCCTGGTCCTGTATATGCTTTTGTTGCTTAGCCAGGAGGATCTGAATTCAGCAGGGTCGAGGTAAACTACAACTTTCTTGAGAGGCTTTTCAAGGATTGTGAAATTAACTTTCACCGACAGATCTGCCGCCAGCCTGAATACTTCAGGATCGTCTCCTATAAATAGTCCCCTCATCACCAGTTTGCCTGAATTATTGCGGGCTATGACAGTCTGGACATATACGACTGGGAGGTGAGGAATGAAATGTTCCGAAGCGTAATTGAGCATTCTTCTGACAGGAGTATCGGATTTGCCCATCATGCGCTCCATTCCGTATACGGCTCCCACAAAATGACTCTTATTTATCCCCTCATGCCCTCCGGTGCCTACAAAGAGATTTTTGTTGAAATTGGCCATGCCGATGACTTCATGCGGGACAACCTGTCCCACCGACAGTATAAGGTCGTGTCCGCCATTAAAGACAAGCTTGTTCAGCTGGGCTGGCCAGGAATAATCGAGAGCTCCCCCCGTAATCTGTGAAATGAATTCACCGGGAATTGTCCCGACAGTAATCACATCTTTCCTCCAGTCATGTATCCTGAAGAGATCCTTCGGAACACCCCTGAACATTTCGCTTATTTCATCGCCGGTCATCGGTACGTGGGTGCCAAGTGCAGGGAGAATATCCTTGAGGTTCTCTTTGTAATATTTATAAACCAGCGTGGTTATTTCACCTGACTTCGAATGAATGCGGGTGCAATCGGGCGGCACCACCAGGACTTTCTTCTTCGGTCCCAGCCTGGCAAGCGCAGAGTACAAACCGTGCTCAAGCTCCCCGGGGTCTATTGTTGTATCAGTTGAACCGTATGCGTAATAGATCATAACAATATTGTTAAAAAATTAAATGTTCCAGGTTCCATGTTAGAGGTTTTTTTTGAGATTCAACCTGAAACCTGGAATATGCAACCTGCAACTTTTTCAAACCCCGCTGTAAGCACTGAATCCTCCATCTACCGGAATAATGATGCCGGTCACTGCTTTTGAAAGGTCAGAAGCCAGGTAGATCAGTGTTCCGGTAAGCTCTTCAGGAGTGCAAAACCTTTCCATGGGTGTTCCGTTCAGGATTTTCTTGCTCCGCGGGGTAAGCTCACCGGTTTTCTCGTCAATGAGAAGGAAGCGGTTTTGATTTGTCAGAAGAAATCCAGGTGCAATAGCATTGACCCTGACGCCGGTTTTTGCAAAGTGAACGGCCAGCCATTGTGTGAAATTGTTAACAGCTGATTTGGCAGCTGAATAAGCCGGGATCTTGGTCAGAGGCCGGAAGGAGTTCATGGAGGAAATATTAATAATCACTCCTGTTCTTCTGTCGACCATGTCGGCTGCGAAGACCATTGAAGGGAGAAGCGTTCCCTTGAAATTCAGGTCAAACACTTTGTCGAATCCTTCAATTTTAAGGCCAAAGAATGTGTCCTCGGGTTTTTCATTTCCTTCCATCTTTTCTACTTTCGATGTTGCTGCCGGTGAGTTCCCGCCTGCACCGTTGACCAGGATATCAATCCTTCCCATTTTTTCGTGGATTTCCTTCAATGCTTCTTCCAGAGATGATTTGTCAAGGACGCTTGCAGATACTCCTATTGATTTTACCCCGGATTCCTTTTCGATCTCAGAGGCTACTTTCTCTGCAGCTTCCTTGTTAAGATCGAGAATAACTGTCTTAACTCCCTCTCCGGCAAGCGATTTAGCCATTGTAGAGCATATTACACCTCCGCCACCCGTGATTACGGCTACTTTATTTTTCAGGTTAAGTTCGTTCATGATTATCAATATTTATTTTGATTATTTTCAGACCCCCTATGGGGGATGGAGGGTCAGTTAGAATCCAAATTGCTTCTTTGCATTCTTATACGATATGCCTTCGATAATAGGCTTTAAGAGTTCCTCTTCATCTGGTATAGAGCCCTTTTCAACTTCTTCCCCGATAAGATTGCATGCTATCCTTCTGAAATATTCATGCCGGGGGTAGGAGAGGAAGCTTCTTGAATCTGTCACCATTCCTATGAATCTTCCCAGCAGCGCCAGAGATGCCAGATCCCTGAGATGTTTTTCCATGCCATTTTTCTGGTCTAGGAACCACCAGGCTGCTCCATACTGGACTTTTGCAGGAGCTGTACCGTCGTTGAAGTTGCCGGCCATGGTGATCATCATCTCATTGTCGGCAGGATTGAGGTTATAAAGGATCGTTCTGGCGAGCTGATCTGTTTCATCAAGGCTGCTAAGGAACCTTGACATTTTAAGGGCATCCTGTGCGATGCCAATGGAATCCCATCCTGTATCCGGACCCATCAGTCTGAACATCCTGCTGTTGTTATTCCTCATGGCACCTACATGAAACTGCTGTGTCCAGTTCCTTTTGTGGTTCATTCTGCAGAGTTCGGTCATTATAGCTGTTTTGTATTTTTCCGATTCTTCTCCTGAAAGCGGCAAACCCTTTAAGGCTTTTTTAAACGCCTTGTCAGCATCTGAAGCACTGAATTCTGTGAAATAAAAACGGTCCATACCGTGGTCGGAAGCCCTGGTGCCCATTTTATTGAAGAACTTATGCCTTTCATCCAGAGCTTCAACAAGAGATGTAAAATCCTTAATCGTAATGCTGCCGGCTTTTTCCAGCCTGTTTATATATTCCTTGAATTTTAAGGGATCTTCAGTCTTTAAAACATTGTCAGGGCGCCAGGTTGGTAAGACTGCTGTTTCGAAAGTCCCTTTCATTTTTTTATGAAATTCCAGGCTGTCTGCAGGATCATCCGTTGTGCAAACAACCTCGACCTTCATTTTCCTTAGAAGGGATTTTATGCTGAACTCTTCGGTCTGAAGAAGGTCGCCAGCCTTCTTATAGATTGTTTCTGCCGTTTTTGGGGAAAGAAGATCAGTTATTCTGAAATACCTTGCCAGCTCAAGATGTGTCCAATGGTAGAGAGGATTTCCTGCAGTGTATGGAACTGTTTCAGCCCATTTTAGAAATTTCCTGAAATCGGATTCCCTGCCTGTGCAATATTTTTCATCAATGCCATTGGTTCTCATAGCTCTCCATTTATAATGGTCTCCCTCCAACCATGCCTGTGTAAGGTTTGAGAACTTCCGGTTCTCGGAGATCATGGATGGCGAAAGATGACAGTGAAAGTCTATAATAGGCAGATCTTCAGCATATTGATGATAAAGTCTTGCTGCTGTTTTGTTGCATAGCAGAAAGTCATCATGGATGAATGGTTTCATAATAATCAATATAATCAGGTTTAGGACTCTTAAAAGTAGGAAAAAAATCGTTAACGATCACGAAAATTTCCGATACGTGAAAAATATTTAGTATATGCAAGATGTTCTGTAAATTTTAAAAACCAAAAGTGTCTGAGTTTTTGTTGTGTTTATTGTCAAAGATCGTACTTTTGTCTTGATATGATTTTAAGGAAAAATAGTACTAATTTTCTGATTAATTATGAAGACAGAGTTAAGATATTCTTCTCATCCTGCTGATTTCAAAAGCTACGACACTGAAAAAATAAGGAAGGAATTTCTGATTGAGAAAATCTTTGAACCTGATGAAATAATCATGGTTTACTCAATGTACGACAGGATTATTGCAGGAGGAGCCATGCCTGTGAAAAAAAACCTGACGCTGGAATCCATCGATATGGTAAGATCATCCTTCTTCCTTGAAAGAAGGGAAATGGGTATTATAAACACCGGAGGCGAAGCCCGGATCAAAACCAGCGCAGGTAATTTTACAGTTGACCATAAGGAAGCGTTGTACCTTGGCAAAGGCACACGGGATGTTGTCTTCGAATCTGTTAATCCTGCCAGACCGGCAAAGCTGTATATTAATACGGCTCCCGCACACCATGAATACCCTTCAAGGAAAATAACCCTTCAGGATGCGTCAGTCGTTGTTATGGGAAGCCCGGAAGAGGCAAACCACAGAACAATCAACAAGCTTATCCATACAAGTGTCCTTCCGACTTGCCAGCTGCAGATGGGTATGACAGAACTCAAAACGGGAAGTGTATGGAACACAATGCCGGTTCACACGCATATCAGGCGCATGGAAGTCTATTTTTATTTTGAAGTCCCCGAAAAACAAGCTGTATGCCATTTTATGGGCGACCCTGATGAAACCCGCCATATCTGGATGAAGAACGAACAGGCTGTGATATCTCCCTCATGGAGCATACACAGCGCTGCCGGCACCTCGAGTTATACTTTTATCTGGGGAATGTGCGGTGAAAACATGGATTACGGGGATGTGGATACGCGTCTGCCCGACACTATGAAATAACCCCCAAACCCCCTAAAGGGGGCTTTATAAGTATCAGATTTAGCCCCCCTTCAGGGGGGATGGGGGGCATATAAAACGGAAATAATATTGTTGTTATATGAAAGAATTATTCGATCTGACAGAAAAGGTTGCTCTCGTTACCGGAGGCACTCATGGAATAGGACTGGCAATTGGTGTAATTCTCGGAAAGGCCGGAGCCAGGGTGTGCGTCAACGACCTTTCGGATGAAAAACTTAACATCTGCAGGGAGGAATTCGGAAAGCACGGACTGGAAGTATTTACCCTGAAATTCAATGTCACAGATGAACGAGATGTGGACAGAGGGATCACGGAGATTGAGAAGAATGTGGGACCTGTTGACATCCTGGTAAATAATGCAGGAATAATAAAGCGCATCCCCATACTGGATATGGCAGTGGCCGACTATAAACAGGTCATTGATGTTGATCTTGTTGCCCCGCTTATTGTGTCAAAGAGAGTTGTCCCCGGAATGATCGCAAAACGAAACGGCAAGATAATCAACATGTGCTCGATGATGAGCGTTTACGGCAGGAATACTGTTTCTGCCTATGCTTCCGCAAAAGGTGGCCTTAAGCTGCTCACACAGAATATGACCTGCGAGTGGGCGAAATACAATATTCAGATAAATGGCATTGGTCCGGGATACATTGTGACTTCCCAGACCGGCCCAATCCGGGAAAACGGACATCCATTCAACGATCTCGTTATGACCAGAACGCCCGCAGGCAGATGGGGGCAGCCTGAGGATGTGGCTAACGCAGCCCTGTTCCTGGCATCAAAAGCCAGTGATTTTGTCAACGGACATATTCTCTACGTCGACGGAGGTATTCTTGCCAACTTCGGATATGTAAAAGGCGAAAATGAAATTTAAACTACCCATGTCAGTAAAGATCGTAACATTTGGTGAAATAATGCTCAGGCTGGCTACACCGGAGCACCAGAGATTTTCTCAGGTTTCGTCTTTCTGCGCCTCTTTTGGCGGCGGAGAAGCTAATGTTGCCGTATCGCTGGCAAATTACGGATTGCAGGCAGAATTTGTGACCCGAGTGCCCGATAATGATATCGGAAGATCAGTGATAATGGACCTTAAGAAACATAGTGTGGGAACCGGCAATATCCTGTTCGGAGGCGACCGCCTGGGAATTTATTATCTGGAGACAGGTTCAGTCTCCAGGCCCAGTAAGGTGGTGTATGACAGAAGCCATTCTTCTGTGTCGGAGATTAAACCGGGAATGATCGACTGGGATTCGGTGTTCAAAGACGCTGTGTGGTTTCATTGGACAGGTATTACTCCTGCAATTTCACAGGGAGCAGCTGATACCTGTCTTGAAGCCGTAAAAGCAGCAAAGAAGGCCGGAATTCATGTCTCTTGTGATCTGAATTTCAGGAAAAACCTATGGAAATGGGGTTCCACTGCAAAGGAAGTAATGCCGGGATTGGTCAGATACTGTGACGTTATCCTCGGCAATGAAGAAGACGCTGAAAAAGTATTTGATATTAGACCCGGCAAAGCTGATGTCTCCTCCGGAAAAGTTGACAGCTCAGAATTTGAATCTGTCTGCCGGAAGCTAAAGGAAAGATTCCCTGAAGCAGGCAAAATTATTATTACACTTCGCGGATCCATTAATGCCGATCATAACTCCTGGTCGGGGATTCTTTATGACGGAAACAGATTCTTCAGCGCTCCGGTATACCAGATAACCCATATTGTTGACAGGGTAGGAGGAGGTGATTCTTTTATGGGAGGGCTTATCTATGGTTTGCTGACCTTCCCTGGCGACGATCAGAAAACTCTGAACTTCGCTGTTGCTGCCTCATGCCTGAAACACACTATCCATGGAGATTTCAACCTCGTTTCGGTTTCAGAGGTTGAGCAGTTGATGAAAGGTGATGCCTCAGGAAGAGTAATCAGGTAATTCTGCCCTTACTTCTTATCGGGATTATCCGGATGATCCTCTGAATACGGTTTCGCATACAGGTCCTCTACCTTTATTTTATCGGGTTCATTGCTGATATCAGCTGCTGCAATTGATTCACTCTCCCTGGCTCTCGCATTGAAATATATTATCGCAGAAAAGATCAATAACACCGGCGTGAATAGCGCACTTGCCAGGGCTGAGAGACCTATATACCATGGATTCGACATAAAGCTTAATGCATCCATCGCATTTTCAGGATTCTTCAGGATATTTAAAAAACCGCCTGAAAAAGGAAGAAGTATCAGTGATGAAAGAACTATCATTCCTACGATTACTATCAGCAACATAACTGCTGTCCAGCCGAGGTTAGCTCCGAAACGCCTGTGAGATAGTGTGAAAGACCGGCCAATTGAATTTCCGATATTGTTCCCTTCGGCCATAAG
>CAZXAM010000034.1:24343-34709 GCA_964638545.1 uncultured Rikenellaceae bacterium
ACGAAGGCTGTCAGGAACAATACAACGAAATTCTTCGTGTAAAACGACCATAATGAACTCATTACACTGTCAAGGTCGTGCTTCCTGTATAACGGGTGGCTGGTGAACTGATCCATACTCTTCTTTATTGGTTTTACCAAATTTAATATTTTTTTTGATTTTTAACTCTAAGTACTTTAGGCACTTTAGGCACTTCCACCTCCTACTTCCCCTTCCTCCATTCCTTAAGTACACTGGCAAAGGGAAATACTGGATTCCTTCTTCGTGCCGGAAATATTCCTTCGCTGACAGTCCTCACATCTTCGATTGTATAAAATGCTTTTGGATTGAATTCATCAATGATGTCAAGGACACGCTGAAGCTCTGACCTTTGTACAATAGTGTAAATGATATGTACCTTCTCCTTGGCCCCGTGTGCTTCTACGCTGGTTGCGCCAAATCCTTCTGTGTTGAAGTTCTTTACAAGCAGAGGGCCGTTCTGATACGTGAAGACTCTGATCATCTGGAATCCGACAGCCAGCTTTTCTTCAATGAGCATGCCGACAAAGTTACCAGTTGCGAATCCTGCTGCATAGGCTATGTAATTCACATAGTTGTCAAGGTTCTGCATTATCTTGCTTATTGCTATAATCCAGATCAGAACCTCGAAGAAACCCAGTATCGGAGCAACGTATTTCTTGCCCTTCGAAACAAAAATTATTCTCATTGTTCCAATCGATACGTCACAGATACGTGCAAGAAAGATCAATATAGGAAGAAGTACATAGCTGAAAATGCCGGAGTCAAAAAATGAGGTTTCCATTTGATTGTGAATTTGAAAGCAGCAAATATAAGTAATACTATCTTTGCATGTTAATATAACATTTATGAGCCGGTTTAAGCTTACATTGGAATACGAAGGAACACGTTATTCTGGCTGGCAGATGCAAAAAGGAGGAAAGAGCATCCAGGGCGAGATAATTGATGCCTGCAGGGAACTGTTTGAAAATCAGAAAGTAGATGTGTACGGGGCAGGCAGGACCGACAGCGGTGTTCATGCAGTGGGTCAGGTGGCTCACCTTGATGTCATCACTGATCTCTCGCCGCTCCGGATTAAATACGGGATAAACGACAGGCTCCCTCCCGATATATCTGTAATTGATGTCGAGGAGTCGGAACCTCATTTTCATGCACGACATGACGCAGTTGCCCGAAGCTATAAATATCAGATAAGCAGGAGACGCACAGCTTTCGGGAAGAAATTTGTATGGTGGATAAAAGATGAATTGTCATCAGAAGCGATGGATCAGGCTTCAAAATATTTCTTAGGACTGAAGGATTTCCGGAATTTCACCGATCTTAAACTTGAACAGGCTTCCACGAAAACGGAGGTGATACATTCAAGCGTAAGTGAATTCGGGGATATCCTGGTATTTCATGTGATTGGTTCCCATTTCCTGTGGAAACAAGTACGCAGGATGACAGGTGTTCTGGTCGAGGTCGGACGGGGAAAACTGATGGTTGAAGATGTCAGAAGGTTCTTCACGGAAACATCCGACATACCGGCTAAGCTGACTGCACCTCCGAGTGGCTTGTTCCTTGAAAAGGTTTTCTACAGAAAGAGCGATATTGTCCTTGAAACGAAACCGGTGGTCAATATATAAAACTGGTAATCATTTATCGTGCTTATCGAGGTAGTCTTCCTTGTATTTTTTTGAATACCATGTGGCTACCAGCTTCTGATTCATGTAGTACAGGTTCTCCTCGTCCGGATTGCTGCTGTCCATATACCACGGCAGATGGCGGGCAAGATAAGGAAATGCAGTCCGGTACATTTCTATATAGTAATTGCCATGGATCCTTTTTGCCCTCGGACGGTATAATGCGAAGGTTGTGGCTATAGGCGCCCAGTATAGAAATTCTCCGTACCGGAATCTGTAGTACTGCTTTTCAGCTTCGATCACATCGCCCTTCATAGCATAACAATCGGGCAGATCGTCTATTTTCAGTGAGAATCCTACCTTCTGCGCCAGCCTGCGGCTCTTAAGCGTTTTAAGGAAGAAATCAAGGAAATCATCAGGGCACTCTTCCACCGGCACCATGTCGGAATCAGTATAGACAAAGTAATCTTTATTGAATTTTTTTATCAGTCCGGAACCCCATAATGCATTCATGCCGATATTTTCATCAAGTCTGAACACAGTGTATTTGCAGTTTTTATAGAATTCCAGAAGGGGAGGATATGTCGACTTGTTATCAATTATAAAGATATTGAAATACCCTCTCTTCTCCAGGCTTCCGATAAGCTGCTTCATAGAATCGAGCCTGTTGAAATTGTTTATTATTATAGGAATCTGCCGGTAATTTTTAATTCTGGAAGGAGATGCCAGTTCAGCCAGGTAATTCATGGAGGCGAGTGCACGGTAATAGAGAAATTTCAGAGGATTCTTTGGTTTGAATTCCGGCATCAGATACTTATTTAAGTTTCACCTTGAATTTTTAAGTGTAAGATCAACCTTGGTGTCATAAATGAAGTAGCATGATTCGTCGCATCTTAATTCTTCAAGCTTTACACGGGGCATAACCGAATTTACCGCAATGTCCTTTCTGCCGCCCCGCGTATATTCGGCTGTGAGAGTATACGACTTGTTGAGTATTACACTCATGGTCTCTGATTGGACGTAGGCGATAAACTGATCAAAGATTATGTTGTTCTCTGGTGCGCCTTCATATATTGTTATCAACGTTCCCTGTCGGTTTTCCTCCAGTTTTATTTCCAGCGTTGCTTCAACTGGTTCAAAAGACTGGCATTCGGTGCAATCGACAATTATGAGTTCTTCGCATGAAAAGATTGCTGATATCATCATGAAGAATGCAATGCCTGCAATAACTCTTGTGAATTTTGCTAGTACCATTTTATAAGTTTGACAGGAGTTTTTCCAAGTTCAAAGTCAAAATTGTATGATAAACCGGTCCTCAGCCATATCGATCCCGGTTTATAATATCCGTTGTTCATATATTCAATCTCTGCGCAAAGGGAGAAGCTTCTTTTCATCCATTTTAATCCTGCAGCAGGTAGAAGGCAGAACTTGCTTTCCGGAGAAGTTTCAGTCCCTTTGAATTTGTTTCCGAACCAATATCCTCCCGAGAGAGATGCAGTGAAGTATAAATTGCTCCTTAAAGGATTATCTGAAAGCTTGAAATTCTTGAAAATGCCGGCATAGGCGACTGAGCTTTTGTCGAGGTAATGGAAAAAGAGGTTGTCTTCTTTCTTTATAATTACCTTGGAATACCATAGCTTCGTGTCGAATCCGGCAAGAAAACCAATGTTCCGCCTGGGTTCCGTAAAGACGAATTTTAATCCTGTGTAAATGTCTTTCGTATTGAACTTTGCAGAGAGTGCCGCGTCCAACTGACTTATCTTGGCTTTGTAAGTGTTTGGGAAATTACTTTGTTTGAGCAGCTCGATTACTTTGGTTCTTCCGAATTTTGCTGCGATGTTATAATGGTTCAATGCGT
Organism: uncultured Rikenellaceae bacterium; assembly: GCA_964638545.1. Classification (GTDB taxonomy): domain Bacteria; phylum Bacteroidota; class Bacteroidia; order Bacteroidales; family VadinHA17; genus LD21. The sequence continues at coordinate 27,842 of CAZXAM010000034.1, forward strand.
TCTTTTCCGGATCACTCCATTCGTTGCCTGCCTTTATGAGCATGGTAATGGCGTTCCAATGATCATACTTAATGCAGAGACCCAGGGCATCCCATCCTTCCCCGCATTTTTCGTACAGATCAACGCCTTCCTTTATCAGGTAGTGCAGCATAAGCGTATCGCCGTTCTGAGCTGCGATAAGGAAAGGAGTAAAGCCCTTTTCATCCCTGGCCTCAAGATTTGCGCCATTCTGTATAAGCAGATCGGCGATATTCGCTCTGCCTGCCCATATAGCCGACATCAATGGTGTTGTGCCGGTGAGATCCTTTTTGTCTATATCAGCCCTGTAATATAGCAGCAGATCGACAAAATTAATACTTCCGTAAGCTGACGCATAATTCAATGCCGTAACACCGCGGTCATCCCGGAAATCGATATCTGCACCATATCTGATCAGAGATTCTGCTATCTGGAGACAGCCCTCTTCAAACACGGCTGTCACAACGTTGCTCCCTTTTGCCTCTGTTTCCACAAGCCTTATTAACGCAATTATCAGAGGAGATTCTTTTCTCACAGTCAGCTTGTTCGGATTAGCGCTGTAACTGAGAAGCATTTCTACTGCTTTGGGTTTGATGGCCGATATGGCAAAAATAAGAGGGGTTGCACCCTCAATACTTTCGGCATCTACTTCAGCGCCCCTGAGGATAAGCCTCTCTACTTCCGTTTCAAGCCCTTTTGAGGCAGCAACCATAAGGTTATAATCAAGAGCATTTTCAACACTGTTCTCAGGGAGATAATCTGCTGTATCCTTTGATGTTACCTGTGCATGAAGATGACATGCCAGAGAGATGAGAACTACAGCTGTTAATGTTTTTTTGAGAAATTTCCTGAATAGCGCCATAAATACAAATTTAGCGTTAAATTCTTTATGCTAATCTGATAATAATCTGTTTTAAATGGTAAAATGATCAAAAATGCCTTCAAAATTTAATAAATTTTAGGACAATGAATTTGAATACTTTAATATTTTTGTCCCGAGAAAAATTATCTTTTTGTCTGGAAAAAGAAAATTGATACTGGTCGCCCTGCTGGTGATGTTTGTAAGCTACAATCCGGGAGCCGAAAAGAGGAACGCTTTAGTGACAGATAAACTCGCTCCTGGTAACGTCAGGCTCACTAACCTTAATTCATCCGGAAAAGAGTATGAGACCGCTGAGAAAACAATAACTTCTTTCATGCATAAATGGTCTATAGCAGGCGCTTCAGTAGCTATAGCCCTTGATGGCAGGCTAATTTATTCAAGAGGATTCGGATATGCTGATACAATTTCAGATGAGGAAGTTCAGCCATACAACAAGTTCAGGATAGCCAGCATCTCAAAACTGATAACGGCAGTAGCTGTGATGAAACTTGTTGAAGAGGGAAAGCTGTCCCTTGATTCGAAGGTCTTCGGTCCCGACGGTGTTCTCGATGATCCATATTTCAGCAATCCCCGCGACAACCGTGTTTACGACATTACCGTTGCCCATCTTCTCAGCCATGAAGGAGGATGGACTCAGAGATGGGGAGACCAGATGTTCATGCCTGTCATAATTGCTGAGAATATGGGTGTGAAACCTCCCGCCGATACCCGCGCCATTGTGAGATTCGCCCTCGACAAGCGACTTCATTTCAGGCCGGGAAGCGGAAAAGCGTATTCAAACCTTGGTTATGCGATCCTCGGACTCGTAATTGAAAAAGTTTCCGGCCTGTCCTATGAAGATTTCTGCAGGAAGGAAGTTCTTGAACCGGTCGGGATTTACGATATGACTTTAGCTCATAATCTTCAGTCGGAAAAAGCGCCTTTTGAAGTTTCTTATTATACACCGGCTGACGTACCTCTGAAGCCGTCGATATACGGAACAGGAGAAATGGTTCCCCCCAGCTATGGAGGAAATGACATAGAGGCTCTGGGAGGTGCAGGTGCATGGCTGGCAACAGCCCCTGATCTGATACGCCTCATGTTGTCAATTGATGGCATGGACAGCAGGGAAGACATATTATCAGGGCAAAGCATAGAATTCATGACTGACATCAGAAATGGTTTTGCTCCGGTAGGTTGGAAGACAACAGTCTTTAACGGAACATGGTGGAGAACAGGCTCATTCCCCGGCAGCGCAGGCGTCATGAAGAAACAACCTGATGGTTACGGATGGGTTGTTCTTTTCAATACAAGTGCCTGGAATGGACCTGATATCTATACATCAATAAATAACATGATGTACAGGGTACTGCAACAGGCTAGCAACTGGCCCGATCGTGACCTTTTCGATTATTCACTTCCGGTGCCTCTGAAGAACAGCTTTGTAGATTCATCATCTTCACGATAATGTGTTTCACGGTTAATGTAAATCTGGTAAAGGAGGAGATAGAAGAACGCTATGGAGTGAATTTCCCTGGCAAGTACCGCTATGAGCCCAGCTATTATTACCATGCATTCGGTCTGCCTGAACTGCCGGCAATCTGTTCAGGCGATCCGGCTTCCGTAAGATTCCTGAAATGGGGACTTGTCCCTTCCTGGACAGCAACAGATAATGATGCTGAAGAGATACGGTTGAAGACATTCAATGCAAGGGCAGAAAGTATTGACCGCAAGCCATCCTTTTCATCATCTTTCAAATCGAAAAGATGCATTATTCCTGTAAGAGGTTTCTATGAGTGGCAGCATACAGCAAATGGTAAAATACCATGGTATATCTATGGCTCAGATGATGAAATTATTTCGCTTGCAGGACTTTACAGTGAATGGGTTCATTCATCGACGGGAGAGCTGTGGAGTACTTTTACAGTAATTACCACCGACGCCAATAAGATGATGGCTGAGATACACAATTCAAAAAAAAGAATGCCGGCGATATTGAACAGGGAGGATGAAAAGAAATGGGTTGACGTGTCGCTTCCGCCTTCAGAGGCATTGAGTCTTCTTAAACCTTCCCGGGAGGATATTCTTAAAGCTCATACAATCAGCCCTCTTATAAATAACCGCACCGCCAACCGCAACACCCCTGACCTTATTAAACCATATTTTTATAATTCTTCCGGAACTCTTTTCTGACTAACCTCCCTCTCGCCCTCTCGCCCTCTCGCCCTCTCGCCCTCTCGCCCTCTCGCCCTCTCGCCCTTCCGCTATGGCGGAACTGCGTCACTTCGTTCCTTGTCTCCCTCTCGCACTCAACTCTACTGTGCTACAAACTGATAAGTAAGCCTTCCTTCCTGGGATTTCGTGGCTTTTATGTCAGCGTTGAAACGTGATATGAGAGCAGTGGAAATAGCGGTTTCGATAAGACAGATATCGGAAATTGTACTCTCTTTTTCAATTATCTTCGCTTCTTCGACGATTCCTTTCGGATTGACACTGATCAGCAAGACAACTTTTCCTGATCCCTGGCATTTGTAAACCGGTATGGGAAGATATGTATGAGTCCTGCCGGCCAGGTCATAATATATACGTGTCGGTCCCTGATAGTTTGCAGCAAGTTTTTCCGATTCTGACGGCTCGCTTACATCTTTTTCGTCCTTTTCCTCTTCCATCGCAAGACTCTCTTCTCCATTCATCTCATTTATACTCTTCTGCTCATCAATATAGTTGTCAACACCCAGCTTACCGTCTTTTATCAGTTCATCCTTTACCATATCGATATATTCGGATGCATCGACTTTAACATCAGGTTTATTGGCCAGGTTACGGGCAATGTTCAGCATTTCTTCATCTCCCTGCAAAATCCTTTCAACCGCTGAAGCAGGCAGCTGAATGGGCTGAGCCTCTTTTTCAGGTTCTTCAATATTTACAAACTCCACTGTAAATTCCTTGGATAAATCCCGGGTTAAGGATTTCAGCTGAAACGATACGAATATTATCCCTGCAATAAGGTGAACGATCACTGTTCCGAGAATCCCGACAATTTTGCCCTCATACTTTCTCATAGTTGCGAAGTTATAGAATAGGGCGATTATTTCTTTAGATTTTTCTTCTTCTTCTTGACTACCTTTGCCGGCTCCGGTTTGTTGTATGTTTTGTTTTTAAGAAGTCCATGCCTGACATCATTTATAAACCTCACCCATGATATGGGATTTAGCAGGTTGTTTACCGGGAGCATGTTTCTTGTCGCCATTGCAGAGAAATTCTGCTCAGTGGCATACTTGAAAGCTGCTTCAGGTGAGACTCCTACATTTACATCATTTGAAATTGCTACATAGATCGAGGCAAGATTTTCGTTCATGAACTCAATTGTAGGATCTACCGGCTTCTCTTTGGTAACTTCTGAAAGGAATTCACTGTAAGTTCTCCATGGCATTATTTTAACCTCCGCAATAGGGATTGTATCTGTCTCAAGGATGATATCCGCTTTGCAATGCTTATCCTCATAATCCTGGGGAATGATCGTGTGATACCTTTTGAATCCGACAGCTCTGAAGATTACAGTGTCACCCGGGGTTGTCGTTATCGAATATATGCCTGTCGCTTCGCTTATGGCTGCTCTTCTGAGATTTCTTGATATTACGGCCACCCCCTGTACCGGCGCGTGAGCCTTATCTGTGATAATACCGCTCAGCTGAACGAATCTCTCATAACCGGCTTCCTGACTTTTAAGCGGTATAAATGGCAGTAAAAGAAGTAAAACTGTATATTTGAACTTGTTCAATAATCTGATTTTACTGGAATTGACGGTAATAAGTTTGCAAAGTAAACATTATTGATAATAACGTTAAAACATTTAACCAAATTTTAATATTTTTAAAAGATCGCAAAAAAAAACATTTATGATGAACAAAGTACTCCTTCTGGGTGATGAGGCAATTGCACAGGCTGCTATCGATGCGGGGCTCAGCGGAATGTACGCTTACCCGGGAACACCTTCCACCGAGATAATGGAATATATTCAGGTATCGAAAACCGCGGCTGAAAATAACATCCACAGGGAATGGTCGGCAAATGAGAAAACTGCAATCGAGGCAGCCCTTGGTATGTCATACGCCGGAAAAAGGGCTATGGTGGCAATGAAGCATGTCGGCCTCAATGTGGCTGCCGACGGATTTATCAATTCGGCGCTGACAGGCGTCAATGGCGGACTCATTGTCGTTTCGGCAGATGACCCGACAATGCATTCTTCACAAAATGAACAGGATTCAAGGTTTTACGCCAAATTTGCTTTTGTCCCCTGCTTCGAACCTTCTGATCAGCAGGAAGCTTACGATATGGTTTTTGATGCATTCGAACTATCTGAGAAATACAAGATCCCTGTTCTGCTAAGGATTACAACCAGACTTGCGCACTCAAGGGCAAGTGTACAGCTGACCAGTCATCCTGTTCCTCAAAAAAAACTTGTTCTGCCTGAAGATCCGGTTCAGTTTGTGCTGCTCCCTGCAATTGCAAGAAAAAAATATAAAGCTCTGCTTAAAACATTTGATGCTGTAAGGTATGACGTCAGGCTGGAAAAATATAATTCCTTCAGAGATGGTAAAAAAAGAGATATTGGAATTATTGCCTGTGGGATTGCCTATAATTACCTGCAGGAAAACATTGAAGGGATCGGGAATGAATATCCGGTGCTTAAAGTTGCCGCATATCCATTCCCCGACGATCTCATGAAAGAGATTGCCGGCAGATGCAGGGAACTGCTTATTCTTGAAGAAGGGTATCCTCTTATTGAAGAAGGACTTAGAGGATTCCTTAACAGCGGCATCAAGATCCAGGGGAAACTTGATGGCACAATACCCAGGGATGGCGAGCTGACTCCGGCAATTGTCGCAAAAGCTCTTGGTTTTGAACCACTCCTGGGGGAAAAAGTTCCTGATCTGGTTGCGATGCGACCTCCCTCTTTCTGCAAGGGATGCGGTCATGCTGATATGTTTGATGCCCTTATTGAGGCAGAACGCCCATATGGACCCGGACATGTATTTTCCGACATCGGATGCTATACCCTCGGAGCCCTTCCTCCATATAATGCGATAAACTCATGCGTCGACATGGGTGCATCTGTTACAATGGCTGTCGGAGCTGCCGATGCAGGACTGTTCCCTTCAATTGCGGTTATAGGCGATTCTACATTCACTCACTCAGGCATGACGGGTTTGCTCGATGCTGTCAATAAGAACTCTCCGGTTACAATCATAATTTCAGATAACTCAACAACCGGAATGACCGGCGGACAGAAATCTCAGGCAACAGGAAGGCTTGAGCAGATATGCGTGGGACTGGGAGTCAGCCCGGAACATATCAGGACTATTGTTCCTCTCAGAAAGAATCATGAAGAAAATACCCGGATAATGAAGGAAGAATTTGAATTCAGGGGTGTTTCGGTGATCATTGCGCAAAGAGAATGCATTCAGACAGCAACACGGAGAAAAAAAGGGGGCTCCTCTAATGAATAAAAAGAAGAACCATGAAGAATGATATCATATTATCAGGAGTAGGAGGACAGGGAATCCTTTCAATTGCAGCCGTGATTGGTTTTGCTGCCGTTCAAAACGATCTTTTTCTGAAGCAATCAGAGGTTCATGGCATGAGTCAGAGAGGAGGTGATGTCCAATCGCACTTCAGGCTTTCAGACAAACCGGTTGCATCAGACATCATTCCGCTGGGGAGAGCTGATCTTATCATTTCTGTCGAACCCATGGAATCGCTTCGTTATCTTCCATGGCTGTCGAAACAAGGCTGGCTTGTCACAAACTCAGTTCCTTTTATTAATATTCCCAATTATCCTCCCGTTGAAGAAATCATAGCCGAGATAAAAAAGATTAAGAATCATATTATAATTGATGCCGACTCCATTGCAAAAGAAGTGGGTTCGGTACGTTCGGGGAACATTGTCGTGCTTGGTGCAGCCTCCCCGTTCATTAACATGCCGTT
>CAZXAM010000035.1:0-34531 GCA_964638545.1 uncultured Rikenellaceae bacterium
ACTAAAAGCTCAGCGGTTATAATTTTAGCCAGACCGAAATTAATTAAATAATAAGTATCTCCTAACTTAATTTGACCAATTGTTGAAAAGTGTCCGTGAGGGGCCTGATTTGTGTAATTAAGTTTTTTGGAGGAAAGAAAAACTAAAAACACAATTCAAGACTTGACAATAATCCCAAAAAACATCATAGTCGCATTTTTACAGTTTTGTTGCTTTAAGAAAGATATTCCTCGCCGGCGGGAGGAGCGAGAAATCTCCCTCTTTTACTAATTGTCGAAAAAAGGTTTCTTTATAAGCATTGTGGTTCATTCTGGAGATCCCTCGCTGCGCTCGGGATGACAAGTGTTCTGCAGGGTATCGAGGGATCTCGTCCCCCAATCTCAGGGTTTTCAAAACAAATCTTTTATTTGTTTGTCTTTCGCAAAAAAACTAAAAACACCTGCATGAATTAAAGTGCAAGTGTTTTTCTCTTTGTAGCGAGACGGGGGAATGATCCCCGGACCTCATGATTATGAATCATGCGCTCTAACCAACTGAGCTATCTCGCCGCGTCCACCGTAGCCTTGCTTTGCCAACCGTAGCATAGCGGAGGTTGGGCGAGGGTGGTAGTTTTGCGGGTGCAAATATAAACAGATTGTTGGTAAATAACAATATGGATTTTCTGATGTTACATTATTTTTTCTATATTGCAGAATAGTAATGAAGGGTTTTGGGGATGAGATTGAAATATGAACTTGAATATACACTGAACTGCTCTCCAAAGGTGCTGTTCCCAAGATTGAGCACTCCCGAGGGACTTGCTGAGTGGTTTGCTGATGATGTCGCAATTGAAGGTGACATGTTTACTTTTCATTGGAACAAAACCGAGAATAAGGCAAGGCTTGCAGCTTTGAAAGAAAGCAAATTCGTCAGGTTTGAATGGCTCGATGATGTCAATGAAGAATCAAATTATTTTGAGTTCCGGATCAATATTGAAGAGCTCAGCAACAGCCTGGCATTATTTATAATTGATTTCTCGGAACCGGAAGAGAAAGAAGACGCTGTAAGCCTCTGGGATGCTCAGATTGAGGATCTGAAAAGAGTGCTTGGGATATAGAGGCACAGGGTGCAACGACATCGAGTAACAAATGCGTTGACAATGTCAGGTACTTCTTGCACGGATCAGTTTTGTCAGCATAAAAGAAGTTATCTATTTGGTAATAATACAAGTTTATTACCTAAACCTGTAGGAAATTTCATTTCAAAAATCTTAATAAAAATGAATAGTTTTAAAATATCAATCCTGGCAATACTATAATCTCTGCGAAACGCTGTGTAACTATAAATTGGTCTGAATAAATAAAGTCAAAATTATGTGGGGATTTTTGACTTTTGAGACATCCCCATTTATAAGAACTATTTCAGATAATCGCTGACACTCTTTGAAATCTCCTTTTTAATCTTCTCCCATGTCTGATTCTTAAAACTCACAGGTGTCTCGCTTTCTTCTGCTTCGACGAAATAGGTAATTGCATTCGGAATGCTTATGGCGAGCATCTGGCTTGGATATTTCTGTTTGTGCCAGTCTATCAGCTGCTGCAACGGATAGTGCTGAAGCAGTTCATATAAATCATAAAAGTCTTTTTTCTTTGCCCTCCCGAGGATGGCCTGAATTTTCATGGCAGAGATATCAGCGCTGCTATACATCCTGATATTATCTACTTCCTCAATTTTTTCAACCAGAGGATGCGGAAAGTAAACAATATCGATTTTTATCTTTTGAATATAGCAGAAGATACCAATATTCTTATGTCCGCTTTCATAATTGAACTCATTTCCAAATACACTCCTTAATTCGTCTTCGATACTTTTAAAGTCAAATTTCTCGTGCAGAAACAGATCCAGATCAACTGAACTGCGATGTCCATATCGCAGTGATAAGGCAGTGTCTCCCACAAGTGAAAACGACTTAAGGGATGGCAGCTCCATTAGTTTTCTCAGTAAGGAAAGAGTCCTGGATTCAACTGACTCAGTATGTAGCATCTGAATTCAATTAATGGTTTGCCAATTACCGCACTTGCAAGGTGTATTCTGTGCTCAGGTAAAAACTTTGCATTTAACAGGGTGGTAGTCACTTTATCATCACCATAATACCTTCGGCACTGACGGATATCCTCGACATCGCCCCGTTCAAAAACACGCTCAATAACAAAATTTGCTTTGGCATCATAATCGATCTGCTCAAAATCAACATCCCAGAAAATGCGTTTATTGAATACCGGCTTAGCTTTTTCTTCCATAATTACAAAAATACTAAAAGTGGATGAAACATCCGACACCGTTTATGAGCTGTTTTAACCATACAGTTATTAATGACCCAATCCCACCCCGCCAACTGTCACCTGTCATTGCGAGCGCAGCGAAGCAATCCTTCCACCTTAATCCCCACCCTCTCATGTCCGCTGTCATTGCGAGGAGTCCCGCCCCGGCGGGACGACGAAGCAATCTTCCTGAATAACCATAAATATTTCCCAAAATAACCGTAGTTTTGCATCCAAATTCTGCCACGCAGTGAAGAAACTTGACAAATTCGTCATTAAATCATTTATCGGCCCGCTGATACTTACATTCTTCATCGTGCTTATCATCCTGCTGCTCCAGTTTCTCTGGATGTACGTCGATGAGCTTGCAGGAAAAGGCCTGAACTTCACCATCATGGCAGAACTGCTCTTCCAGTTCTCCCTCTCTTTCGTGCCTACCGCCCTGCCCCTGGCCATACTTCTGGCTTCGCTCATGACCTTCGGCAACATGGGGGAATTCAGCGAACTTACAGCCATAAAATCTTCAGGGATCCCCCTTACACGAGTAATGATGCCCGTAATTGTAATCATTGTCATCCTCGTAGGCGTCTCCTTCTTCTTCTCAAATTATGTACTCCCATACTCAAACCACCAGGCCAGGTCGCTGCTCTGGGATATCAAGCGAAAACGCCCTGATATAAATCTTCAGGCCGGGACTTTCAACAGCGATATCGACGGATTCAGCATTAAGATAACTTCCAAGGACCCTTCTACAAACAGGCTCGATAAGCTTATAATATATGATCACCGCAATAAAAGAGTAAATCCGCCGGTAACTGTCGCCGATTCGGGCTATATAAAGGTAACACCTGATGAGTCGGGAATGATAATGCAATTATTCAACGGACATACTTTTACTGAACTGGAAGAAAGAAATGTAATCACCTCCGAAAGAAAATATCCTTCACGCAAAGACTTTTTCAGTGAACAGACTATCGTCCTTTCCCTTTCAGGATTCGACCTCGAAAGGACAGGAGGCGAAATGTTCCGGAACACTTCCTGGAGCATGGACATGGCTATGCTCTCTCATTTCATCGATTCTCTTTCCCTGAACTATGTAAACAGACAGAACACACAGTTTAAAGAGTTCCTCCAAACGAAACTTTACATAGAGAGAAGAATTGCACCCGCATATAACATGAGCAGTGCCGGAACCGTAAAGTCAGCAGATTCATTGAATTTTGACCTGACCGCTGTTTATGACACCCTGACAGTCAATAAGAAAATGGATGTCTTAGCCCGGTCCATCGAAACAATGAAAGACGCCAGCACCTTCCTTACCGGGAAAACGGAAACCATGAAGATGAACCTCAGATCAATAGGCAAATATGAGGTTGACTGGCATAAAAAACTTACCATTCCTTTTGCATGCCTTGTCTTCTTTCTTATCGGAGCCCCTCTCGGAGCTATTATAAGAAAGGGAGGACTCGGAACACCTGCCGTAATTTCAATCTTCTTCTTCGTTGTATGGTACGTTATATCCCTTTCGGGAGAGAAGCTCGTCGAAGAAGGGCTCATAGGAAGCATAGCAGGGATGTGGGCTTCTTCCTTCATCCTGATGCCAATAGGAATATTCCTGACATACAAGGCATCAAACGATTCTGTAATTTTAAATATAGATACATATCTTAATTTTTTCAGGAAGATCAGAAACTGGATCTTTAAGATCACATTCCTGGGAAAAATCAAAAACCCTGACAATAAACAATCAGACAATGACTAAATACAAGCTTGACACAATTGAACAGGCAATTGAAGACATTAAGGAGGGGAAGCTGCTTATTGTTGTGGATGATGAAGATCGCGAGAACGAAGGGGATTTCATCTGTGCCGCTGAAAAAATAACACCCGAGCTGGTCAACTTTATGGCTAAGCATGGCCGCGGACTCATTTGCGCGGCTCTTCCGGAAGAACGCTGCTCAGAACTCGATCTCGACCTTATGGTAGGTGTCAATACTTCAATACATGAAACCAATTTCACTGTTTCCGTCGACCTGGTGAACGATGAAACAACCACCGGGGTTTCAGCTAAGGACAGGGCTCTGACAATTAAGGCCCTGGTGGACCCCGGCACTAAACCTTCGGATCTGGGCAGGCCCGGACATGTTTTCCCGCTTATGGCCAAATCGAAAGGTGTGCTGAGAAGAGCTGGACATACGGAAGCTGTTGTCGACCTTACCCGTTTCGCAGGCCTCAATCCCGGAGGAGCCCTCGTGGAGATTATGAACGACGATGGATCGATGGCAAGACTTACCGACCTTGTCAAACTGAGAAAAAAATTCGGGATCAGGATCATAACCATACGCGATCTGATAAGGTATAAGCTTGAAAGAGACACCATCATTGAAAAAGGAGATAGGGTGAAACTGCCCACCGACAAAGGCGATTTTGAATTCATACCATTCAGGCAAACCAGCAACGGACTGGAGCACAGTGCATTGGTTAAGGGCACCTGGACAAAAGATGAACCGGTGATGGTGCGTGTCCACTCTTCCTGCTTCACGGGAGATGTTTTCGGATCCATGAGATGCGACTGCGGGGTACAACTCCACAGAGCCATGGAAATGGTTGAGAAGGAAGGAAAAGGCGTGATAATTTATCTCGCACAGGAAGGCAGGGGAATAGGCCTGTTCAATAAAATTAAAGCATACCGCCTCCAGGATGAGGGCATGGATACAGTGCAGGCAAACCTGAAGCTGGGTTTCGGTGAAGACGAAAGGGATTATGGCGTCGGCGCCAGCATAATGAGGGAACTGGGTCTCGGCAATGTCAGGCTTATCTCCAATAATCCGGTCAAAAGAGCAGGCCTCGAAGGATACGGCATCAGAATTGTTGAAACAATACCTCTCATAATAGAATCAAATCCTTACAACAAGTTCTATCTCGAGACGAAAGCCAACAAGATGGGACATAACCTTACCTGCTATAAGCATGTTGTCAAGGACTGAATATTTTATTAGTTTTGTCCGGTAACCCCCGGCAAATTATATGAAAAACCTCAGGATCGTTTTCATGGGAACAGCAGAGTTTGCAGTGGCTGCACTCGGCTCACTTCTCATGAACGGATTTAATGTAGCCGGCGTCGTTACAGCTCCTGACAAGCCTTCAGGAAGGGGAAGGAAGATCACAAAATCTCCTGTCAAGGAATTTGCCGAGTTCAGCTACCTGCCGATAATGCAGCCGGAAAACCTGAAGGATAACGCATTTGTGGAATCACTCAGGAAGCTCAATGCCGATCTTTTCGTCGTTGTGGCATTCCGGATGCTGCCGGAAGTGATCTGGAAGATGCCAACAAAGGGTACAATTAACCTCCATGCTTCTCTCCTGCCTCATTACAGGGGAGCAGCGCCTGTAAACAGGGCAATAATGAACGGGGAGACAGTGACCGGAGTCACTACTTTTTTCATTGACGAGAAAATTGATACGGGCATGATCCTCATGCGCGAAGGGATCCAGATCTTTCCTTTCGAGAATGCCGGCGATGTCCACGACAGGCTTATGAAACTGGGAGCCAGAATGGTTATCAGGACTATTGAAGGTATAATCGATGGAACAGTCAAACCTCAACCTCAGTCAAAATTCCTTAAAGAAGGAGAGGTTCCCAGGGAAGCACCCAAGATCTTCCCCGATGATTGCATTATCGACTGGAATGATGAACCAGTGAAGATCCATAACCTGATAAGGGGACTTGCTCCCTATCCGGGCGCAAAATCATTCCTCCAGACGGGGAATGGGAAACGCTCATTCAAGATCTTCGAGAGTCTTCCTGAAAACGTGGACCATTCTATTAAGCCAGGCTCACTGATCTCCGATGGAAAACATTATATAAAAGTAGCCTGCAGGAAGGGATACATCAATATCCTTAACCTTCAACTTGAAGGGAAGAACAGAATGAATACCGTTGAGTTCCTCCGAGGATATGACATTTCAGATCACGTTGTGGTCAGTTAACGGTTTTAACCGTCCTGAGCCATATTTTCTGGCCTGCAACAGGATTCTCCCCTTCATTCATAAGATTATACTCATAAAGCTTCTTCAGCTTCACTCCGTATTTCTGTGCTATCTGATACATAGTCTCGCCCTCCTTTGCTGTATGTGTTTCTTTGCCAGGCTCCGCCCTGTCTCTTTTGGGCTGAAGATAAAGTATCTGTCCGGGTTCAGGGGTAAAACCACTTTCAAGTTCATTATATCTCGCAAGCTCCCACTTGAGAAGCTCAAAATCCTCTTCGAGCGATTCAACCGTCTCACCCTTCCTTACAATAATATACTTTATCCTGTTATTCTCCATTATCCTCGGTGTACGCGATGAAAGAGAAATTTCACCAAAGTTCACAGGCTGCATTTCGTTTTTTGGCTCAGCATTTATCGGCACAGCAGTGTCAGGCTTTGGAATAACTGTTTCTGATACGTTATTTTCCGGGGTTATTGAAAGTTTATCATAAGCATAAAGCCTGTTCTCCTCGATTTTCCTGATAAGCATATTTGCATAGTCAGGATCCGTTGCATAGCCGGCTTTCTTCAGGCCTCTTGCCCAACTCTTATAGTCGGTTGCCGGCAGGTCGAACAGGAAACTATAACGTGACCCGGTTTTTAAAAAATCCGAATGATCATAAAAAGAATCTTCCGGACGCCTGTATTTTCTGAAGCATTCATTTCTCCTGTCGTCGTGATGTCGAATGGTTGGACCTGTCCACCCATTGTGGCATTTTATCCCGAAGTGATTGTTTCCTTCCACGGCCAGTGTGCTTCTTCCGTAACTTGACTCTATCATTCCCTGGGCAAGTGTTATGCTTGCAGGCACACCGGTACGTTTCATTTCGCTTATGGCAAGATCCCTGTATTTTGCGATATACGCTGCCGCACTCGCTTCTCCTGCTGATGAACTGACTGCCTGCCGCGATGACCGGCATCCATTAGCCAGAAAAACAACAGTCAGCAAAAAGATTATATAAAAGCCTTTATTCATCGATTCTATTTTAATACTGGTCTAAGACCGGGAGATTCCTCGCTTTCGCTCGGAATGACAGTTTCTGGGAGGGGAACAAGGGAAGGGGAAGCAGAATTCCGGGGGAATTCTGCTTCCCCTTCCCCCATCCCAACAAAATCCAATGTCATTCCGAACGGATCCGCCAGCTGGCGGAGGAGTGAGGAATCTCCCTATCTTTAAACTAATCTTTATTATATCGATTTCGTTTCTACAAAAATAAATAAAAGTACTTTAATAACTCTAGTCACTTTAGTCACTCTAGTCACGTTAGTCACTCTAGTCACTTTTTCCTATCTTTACAATCCATACTGAATAAGAACGTTATGAAACAGCATAAAAGTATTTCCTTAAACTATACAGAATTCGACAATCCCGAGGACCTTGATCCTGCTGATCTTGAGCTGCTGAAAAAAGCCAGGGAAATTGCCCTGAATGCCTATGCACCCTATTCCGGATTCATGGTTGGCGCTGCTCTCAGGCTTGAAAGCGGAAAGATAATTGCCGGAACAAATGTTGAAAATGCTGCTTTCCCTTCAGGCATCTGTGCCGAAAGAAATGCAATATCAAATGCATCAGCAAACCACCCTGGCGATAAGCCTGTAGCTATTGCCATCGCAGCTTTCTCAGGCGCAGATCATTCTTCTGAGCCGGTATCTCCCTGCGGCAACTGCCGCCAGGTGATAGCAGAAGAAGAATACAGGAACGGAAGAAATATCAGGATAATTCTTGGCGGAAAAAATAAAGTCAGGATAATTGAATCAGGCGCCGGGCTTCTTCCTTTGCAATTCAACAGCGAAAGCCTAAAGATCACTCCCCGCTGACAATAAGCTGGAATCCAGCCCCATGTATATTCTTGATGTTCAGACTCGGATCTTCTGACAGGAATTTCCTAAGCTTGGTAATATAAACATCCATGCTTCTGGCTGTGAAATAATCGTCGTTGCCCCAGATCTTCTTAAGTGCCATCTCCCTGCTTATAAGAGCATTAGGATTAAGAGCAAGGAGTTCGAGAAGCTGCGCCTCCTTGGGAGATAATTTCTTCTCATCGTTTCCTGAAGTAAGGGTTCTCAGCCTGGCGTTAAAGACAAACTTTCCGATCTCGTAAATATCTTTCGTCCCGCTCTGATATTCCCTGCGTGCAAGTATCGCACGTATTTTTGCCAGAAGAATTTCTGTATCGAAAGGCTTAGTTATGTAATCGTCGCCGCCGGCGTCATAACCCGTAAGCACATCTTCCTTAAGCTTTTTTGCTGTCAGAAAAACGACCGGCACAAGATTGTTTATCTGCCTTATCTCCCTGGCAATCGTGAATCCGTCGACATGCGGTAGCATGACATCGAGGATGCAGATATCGAACATCCCCTTGCGGAAATGATCCACTGCATATTTACCATCGTCAACCCATTCTACGGTGAAGTCATTTATTTCAAGATAAGACTTCAGGACCGATCCAAAGCTCAGATCATCCTCGACAAGGAAAATTTTCACGTTTTTCTGTGTCATTCTAATTATCTGGATTAAAAGGTAAATATACATCAAATCGGCTCCCCTTCCCCGGTTCGCTGGAAACTTCAATAGTGCCCTTATGAGCTTCCACAATAGCCCTGACATAATTAAGTCCCAGTCCGAAACCCTTTACATCATGAACATTGCCCGAAGCCTGACGGTAAAATCTTTCAAATATTCTTGACTGTACGCTCCTGGTCATTCCTATTCCCCTGTCGCTGACAGACATTACAATGCCATTGCCTGCGTTCTTTGTTTCAATGGTTATATCAGGAGACTCAGGGGAGTACTTTATTGCGTTGTCGAGAAGGTTGTTCACAAGGTTGAAAACATGTTCGCTGTCGCCGTTTATTACCGGTTCCTGTGCGTCCAGCTTCAATGTCACCCTGCCGTTCCTCTGCCTGATTATTATATCGACCGTGTCAACGGCATGCTCTATAATTTCGTGAAGTGAAAGATTCTCGAACCTGAAATGGATCTCTTTCTTGTCGAGTGAGGCCATCTGAAGTATCGTCTCCACCTTCTTGTCCATCCTGCTGTTTTCCTTCTTTATCATCCCGATAAAATGCCTGATGCCCTGTTCGTCATTTATGACTTTTGGATTTGTAATCGTATCGGCTGCAAGAGATATAGTCGCAATAGGGGTCTTAAACTCGTGTGTCATGTTGTTAATGAAGTCAGACTTCATCTCCGAGATCTTCTTCTGTCGTATAATGAAGAAGAGACTCAGTGCGAATGTTGCCAGTATGATCAGGGAAAACAGAAGTGATCCTCCCAGCATCCATGCCATCGAGCCGAGGACATACGTTGTCCGGTCAGGAAATACAACTGACAATGCAATATCCTGGTGTACAATATTATCCTGAAAAAGATTCTCCTTATATCTGCTTCTGATGAAGTCATTCTTGCCGGCTTTTTTGAAGTTGCCAAACTCTATCTTCCCATTTCTTAAAATTGCAAATTCAAAAGCCGGATTGACAGGTGAGAACATGAATGCCCTGTTCAGTGCATATTCAACCTCCTCCTTGCTGATTTTCAAAGATTTTTCATTCTGATACAGTTCCGCGATCATCTGGTCGTTCATCCTGCTCAATTCAATGCTTCTTTTCTTAGCCCATGCCCTTAATTCCTCCCGGCTTACATAGTTACTCCCGGTCACTGATCCGTCAGAATTCTGATTGTCAAGTACCACAACCTTTCCCTGATCGTCGGGTGAAGTCATAATCACCCCCGAAGTATCTGTTGTGTAAGTGGTATCATGGATTGTCACCACCGGTTTTCCCCCCGCCGATTGTGTAACTGACTGGTTTGTGACACGTACGCTTATCCTGCCATCCGGACCCGTTGAGAAGCTGTTCATGCGGAAATAGCTTGTCATATCGGAAGCCGTATCATCATTCGAAGCCAGCGGAACCATGAAATCGTCGAAAAAGCTGTTCATTCGCCATGACGATTCAATTGCGTCGGCTGCCTGCCTGATGCTGGCAGTTACGTAATAATCAAAGTTCTCGTTCCTGATGCCGACTGCTTTGTTTATCCACCGCATCTGAACCCATATGATCCCGATAATGGAAAAAAGCATCATGAAGATCAGCCCGATGAATTTGTTCTTGCTCATGCCGTAAAATTAACTTATGTCTTCAAAACATGGAGAGGTTTTAACTTTTCATTAACTCTTATTAACCTCATTTTAACTGCCATAGGTATATTAAGCCGTAATTTTGATCTGTAAAACAATAAAAATCAATGCCATGAAAAGAATTACAAAAAGCCTGCTGCTCATCCTTCTTGTAGCTGCAGTGCCATTTATGATCGCTTCCGGACAGGAAAAGAAAACTGAGAAAAAAGTTAAGATCATCACTGTCAATAAAGATGGTACAAAAACCATTATTGACACAACGTTTTTAGGAGAACATGCTCCCGGGTCTGTAACTCTTAAAAACGGTAAGGTTATTTATTTCGATTCACCGGGAACTGTTACCGCAGATATTACTGAAGATGATGGTGATGGGAATATCTATATAACAACTACCATCGATCAGAAAACTGATGGTGAAAAAAAGAAGGAAGAAAAAATTATTATCATGAGCAGTGAGGGTGCCGAGTGGACAATCGCGCCATCAGCCGAAGCTTCGAAACATGTGTATGCTTACGTAAGCGACGACGACAAGGGTAATAAAAGTGAAAAGCATGTTATTATAAAATCAACCGGAAGCAAAGATGCAATCTGGGAAGAAAAAGATGGCAAGACTTTTCACGTTACAGTAAATTCAGATGCCGGGGAAGAAAATGAAATGACAAAATACGTTATTGCAAAAGACGGTGTTGTGATAACCGTGGAAAGCGATGATGAAGACAAAGCAAAGGAAATTATCAAAACGATTGAAGAAAAGCTTGATGTAAAATCTAAAGATGCTGTAAAAAAGGAAACTCCTGAAACCAAGACAATAAAATAGGAATAGAATTAATCAGTTACCGTTGACTTCAGCCCAGTAAAGAGGGACTAAAGTCTCAAGTCCAGTGGGGAACCTGTATCCGTCAGCTGAAGCTGACGGTAACTGAATTAAAAGCACTGAAGATTAAATTTTAGTCAATTCCTTTTACCAATAGCAATTAATGAGAGTATCTTAGGATCTGTCAGTTACCGTTGGCTTCAGCCAACGGTTTGCAATACTAAACTGATCCCGGGCTTCAGCCCAATAAAGAGGGACTAAAGTCCGAAGTCCAGGGGGAAACCTGTATCCGTCATCTGAAGCTGACGGTAGCTGAATAAAAAGCACTGAAGAATGAGGATTAACAAAATGGTTTCCCAAACAGCAATTTATGAGAATATTTAAGGATCTGGAAGTTGCCGTTGGCTTCAGCCAACGGTTTGCGAAATGAATCTGATATCGGGCTTTAGCCCAAAAAATGAGGGGATAATAAGAAACCTCTTTCTGTTACTGGAGTTCTTCATAGTTAAAAACTCTCCACAGATCCCCATCAGGGAAAGGAGATGTGATGACAAGTTTCTCCTTTTTAACCGGATGAATGAATTCAAGCCTCCGTGCCATAAGGCTTATGCTCCCATCTTCGTTAGAACGCTGAGCCCCGTACTTCAGGTCTCCCTTAATGGGACAGCCTATCTCAGCCAGCTGCGCCCTTATCTGGTGATGCCTGCCCGAATGAAGCTCCACTTCCAGCAGATAATAGCGGTCGGAACGTCCGGCAACCCTGTACGAAAGAGTGGCTTTTTTTGAATCCTTCACCTCATGATCATAAACGAATGTCTTATTCTGCTTCTCGTTCTTTTTTACAAAATGGGTTATGGTTCCCTTGTCCTCAGGCGGCCTCTCCTTAACAATAGCAAGATATGTCTTCTTCACCTCAGCATTCCTGAACATCTCATTCAGCCTTGCCAGTGCTTTCGAGGTCCGTGCATAAAGTATCACGCCGCTTACGGGCCTGTCGAGCCTGTGCACAACCCCTAAGAATACATCTCCCGGCTTATTGTATTTTTTGGCAATATATTTCTTTAACTCCGTGTCGAGCGACTCATCACCCGATTTGTCTCCCTGCGACAGCTCGGAAGCCTTCTTGTTAACTGCAATGATGTGATTGTCCTCGTAAAGTATTTCAGGCATGGCCAGGGATTTGATGAATTTCGGATTTCGGAAGGTGGATTTCGGATTGTAAAGAAAATGATTCCATTCCATAAATCCGAAATCAAAAATCCGAATTCCGAAATCAATTAGTACTGCTCTTTTTCGTTCGGGAACTGCAGTGTTCTCACATCACTGATATATTTCTGCACGGCACCCTTTATCTCATCATGAAGATTATGGTAGCGGCGAAGGAACCTCGGTGAGAATTCGGTTGTAATCCCGAGCATGTCATGAAGCACAAGAACCTGTCCGTCGGTCTTGGGTCCTGCCCCAATCCCAATTACCGGGATCTTAAGACTTGTTGTCACCTCCTCGGCAAGTCTGGCAGGAATTTTCTCCAATACAACGCCGAAGCATCCGGTTTGCTCAAGAAGCTTCGCATCTTCCATCAGCCTGCGGGCTTCTTCTTCATCCTTTGCCCTGACGACGTATGTACCAAATTTATGTATAGCCTGAGGCGTCAGCCCCAGGTGTCCCATCACCGGTATCCCTGCTGAAAGGATCCTCTCAATCGATTCAACCACCTGCTGACCTCCTTCAAGCTTAACCGCCGAAGCACCTGTCTCCTTCATTATCCTTATCGATGATGCCAGGGCTTCCTTGGAGTTTCCCTGGTAGGTTCCGAAAGGAAGATCAACAACAACCAGAGCTCTTTTAACTCCCCGCACTACAGATGCAGCATGATATATCATGTTGTCAAGAGTGATCGGCAATGTTGTGTCATAACCTGCCATTACATTTGATGCCGAATCACCGACAAGTATCACGTCAATTTCGGCTTCGTCCAGAATCCGTGCTATCGAATAATCATAAGCTGTCAGCATGGCGATCTTTTCGCCCCTGAGCTTCATCTCATTAAGAACATGAGTGGTAACCTTCCTGACAATTTTATGTAAAGCCATGTTTCGTTTTTTTTGTTACACGGTGACAAAGTTACTTAATTGGTTAAGATGAAACCCATTTCTATAAATTCTTTTATTGCTGACAGCTTATGCATCCAGGTCACTGGCAGAATAGAAATTGGGAATTGTTACGTTGAATTACCAGGTTCATCTGAGGTGAATCGCTCTGTGAAAGCAGCTTTTTCTTATATGTTCAGCTATTGATATTGCTCATAAAATTTGCTTTCAGCCACGAATGTGGCTCAATTTGAATAACCCCCGGCTTAATCCTCATCTTTTATCATTTCTCAATTAAAATCAATTACAGAAAGTGACAAGAAGATCCCTCGTTGGCACTCGGGATGACAGATATATAGTTGATTAGCAGGAGGAAGAAGCGGCGATTCGCAACGACATTTTATTCATGAAATATTTCACTCGCGAATCGCCGCTTCTTCCTCCAATGTTCCACAAAACAACCTGTCATCCCGAGCCCGCTTCAGCGGGAGAGGGATCTCCCTCTCACTGCTGGAACATAATAAAAATGATGTGATGAAAGAATAGGGCTTCACCGGGGGTTATTCATATTTAGCTCCTTCAGAGCTAGTTAAATAGCTCTTTATATCTTCAAAGCAGGTCCTTATTGTAGCAGCATTCCCTAAATAGGCTTCTTATCTGGAACAATAAAACTGCCGTTTTGTCACATATTTTAAATGGCATAATCATTGCTTATCATAAGTATCATTTTAAAAAAATTTTAAAACAACATAAAATGGGAAAGATAATAGGCATAGACCTGGGAACCACAAATTCATGCGTTGCTGTAATGGAAGGCAACGAACCAGTGGTGATACCGAACAGTGAAGGAAAAAGAACAACACCTTCCATTGTTGCTTTTGTGGAAAACGGCGAACGTAAAGTGGGCGATCCGGCTAAACGCCAGGCAATAACCAATGCCAAAAAGACGGTTTATTCCATAAAAAGATTCATGGGCGAACCCTATGAGAAGCTGAACACTGAAATCAAAAGAGTAACGTATACTGTCGTTAAAGGCGATAACAGCACACCTCGCGTCAAGATCGACAACAGGATGTATTCTCCGCAGGAAATATCGGCAATGATACTTCAGAAAATGAAAAAAACAGCCGAAGATTACCTCGGACAGGAGGTGACTGATGCAGTCATTACGGTTCCTGCATATTTCAGCGACTCTCAGCGTCAGGCTACCAAGGAAGCAGGTGAGATCGCCGGACTGAATGTAAAAAGGATAATTAATGAGCCAACGGCTGCTTCACTTGCATACGGACTCGACAAGAAATCACAGGATCTCAAGATTGCAGTTTTCGACCTCGGAGGCGGTACTTTCGATATTTCGATCCTCGAGCTCGGCGACGGTGTCTTCGAAGTGAAATCGACAAATGGCGACACCCATCTCGGAGGCGACGATTTTGACCACATGATCATCGACTGGCTGGCTGAAGAATTCCTCAGGGAAGAAGGCGTCGACCTCAGGAAAGACCCGATGGCACTTCAGAGACTGAAGGAAGCCGCTGAAAAAGCCAAGATAGAGCTTTCAAGCTCAACATCTACGGAAATCAACCTTCCATATATAATGCCGGTCGACGGGATTCCGAAGCATCTTGTAAAAACGCTTACACGGGCCCAGTTCGAGAAAATATGCGATAAGCTTATCCAGGCATGTATAGACCCATGCCAGAAGGCTCTCAATGATTCAGGCTACAAGGTATCCGATATCGACGAAGTTCTTCTCGTCGGCGGGTCAACCAGGATTCCTGCCATTCAGCAGCTCGTGGAAAAATTCTTTGGCAAAACTCCGTCAAAAGGCGTCAACCCTGACGAAGTTGTAGCTGTAGGCGCTGCAATACAGGGCGGTGTTCTGACAGGTGAAGTAAAAGACGTTCTTCTTCTCGATGTAACTCCTCTTTCTCTGGGAATCGAAACTATGGGTGGCGTCATGACGAGGCTCATCGAATCCAATACAACAATACCGACCAAGAAGACGGAGGTTTTCACTACAGCTGCCGACAGCCAGCCTTCAGTGGAGATACATGTACTTCAGGGTGAAAGACCAATGGCTGCAGGGAACAAAACAATCGGCCGCTTCCATCTTGATGGAATACCGCCTGCCCCGAGAGGCATCCCTCAGATCGAAGTCACTTTTGATATCGATGCAAACGGAATTCTTCATGTCACTGCCAAAGACAGGGGAACAGGCAAGGAACAGAGGATAAGGATAGAGGCTTCATCAGGACTCAGCGACGACGAGATAAGAAGGATGCGCGATGAAGCAAAGGCCAATGAAGAAGCTGACCGCAAAGCCCGTGAAAAAGTGGATAAGATAAATACTGCCGACAGCATGATATTCACGACCGAGAAACAGCTCAAGGAGTTTGGCGACAAGCTTCCGGCCGACAAAAAACCAGCCATCGAAAGTGCTCTGGCAAAACTCAAGGAGGCACACAAAAGCCAGGATGTCGCAGCAATCGACAAGGCTCTTGGAGAACTTAATGCAGTATGGCAGACAGCTTCTGAAGAGATGTATAAGAACGCACAGGCATCAGGCCAGGGTGCATCGCAGCCCGGCCCCGAACAGCCAGGTCCCGGATCAACAGGCGGAAGCTCAAAATCGGGCAACGACGAGGTTACAGACGTCGATTTCGAAGAAGTCAAATAATAGAGATAACAGAAAGAGGCTGTCTCAAAAGCCACCTTTTTTTACTGCCCCTAAATTCCGTAAAGCGGAACTTTCCCATAGTCTACTAGATTTAGACCCCCTTTAGGGGGCAGGGGGCAAGATTCAGGTTTTTGAGACAGCCCCTTTTTTTTGTTAGTCAAATCAGGCCCGATTTTTGTACTTTTATCAGGACAATTCCGTTCATCTTCCATGAAACTGAATATAATATCGATAGTCCTTCTCCTGACTGTCACTATTGTGGCAGCAGGACAAACAGGGTCCGACCTGAATAAAACCGACCAGCAGGGAAGGAAACAGGGACACTGGATAAAAAAATATCCCAACGGCAACACCCTCTATGAGGGCTCGTTCGTCAACGATAAGCCTGTAGGAGAATTCAAAAGGTACAATTCCAACAATACCTTGAAATCTGTCCTGATATACAGCAGCGACAGCAGGCAAGCAGACGCGACTATTTATCACCCAAACGGCTTCATCTCATCCAGAGGCAAATATACCGATCAGCTTAAGGAGGGAAAATGGAAATTCTATTCTTCATTAATAAAAGGTTACCTCATTAACGAAGAAACTTATACAAAGAATGTCAGGAATGGCCTGTCAACCAGATATTTCCCCGACAGCACGATTGCTGAAAAGGTGAATTATGTTAATGGAGTCAGGGAAGGCGAATGGCTTCAATACCATGAAAACGGTAAATTGCTCATGAGAGCATCCTATATTAAAGGAGAGCTTGACGGGAAATTTGAAACCTGGCACAGCAACGGCAAACCCGAATATAAAGGCATGTACAGGAAAAACATGCGCGATGGAAAATGGCAGGTCTTCAGCGACAAGGGGACACTGAAATATGAGATATCATATATTGACGGTGTGACAAAAGACAGGCAGATAGAAGATGAAGTTTCCAGGTTCTTCGAAAGAATAGAGAAAAGCTCCGGAAATATTACCGATCCGGAAAAGAACAGGTAAGATAATACCATGAATAAGATTTCCACTTTTTTGAGAAACCGGACAAGGATCCTCCTGGTCATCTTATTCTCTTTATCAGCCCTCCCGGCACATCCTCAGGTATATGTATATTTTTACCGGGTATACTTCAGGGATAAGGGAACCTATTCGCCCACAGGATTTACAGCAACCCAGCTGCTGTCTCCTAGAGCTATCGAACGAAGGGAGAAATCCGGGATAGAAGTGCCTGATTACAGAGATCTTCCTGTCTATGACAAGTATATAAATCAGGTCTCTGCACTCGGTTTCAGGCTTCATTCAACATCAAAATGGATGAACACAGCTCTCTTCAAAACAACCCGGCCTGCAGATATCAATCCTCTCCTGTCTCTGCCATGCGTTTCTGATGTTAAGCTGGTTATGAACAACATTGCAAAAAGCCGGTTTGATGACAAACTGGATTTTGAAACTGAAATTGCTGAGACTCCTCCGTGGGACCGTCAGATAACAATGGTGAACGGATATGCTTCCCATAATGCCGGTTATGACGGCACCGGTATCCTTATAGCCGTCCTTGACGGTGGCTTTAATAATGCCGACAAGGCCAGCTCTCTGGCCCTTCTCCGAAGCCGCGGCGGGATAAAAGATACATACGATTTTGTAAACAGGAATAAGTTCGTCTATGGCTACCACACTCACGGAACTGCAGTATTGTCGGTGCTTGCCGGACAGATCAGCGGAGCTATCAGAGGAACAGCTCCGGATGCTGATTATCTTCTGCTAAGGACTGAGGAAACTACAAGCGAAAACCTTGTGGAGGAAGATTTCTGGGCTGCAGGAGCCGAATTCGCCGACAGCGCAGGTGCAGATATAATCTCTTCATCCCTCGGATATTACGAATTCGATGATGCTAATATGAATCATAAATTCGGTGAGATGGACGGCAATACAACCTTTATATCGAAGGTTGCCGATATTGCGGCATCCAAAGGGATACTCGTCGTTAACAGCGTGGGAAACGAAAGAAACAAGACCTGGCTTCGGATCATTGCTCCTGCTGACGGCGACAGTGTAATGGCTGTGGGAGCAGTCGACGGCAATAACTACATTTCATCTTTTTCGTCAGCAGGGCCGTCAGCCGACAGACAGGTTAAGCCCGACGTCTCAGCCCTGGGTGTAAGCATTGTTGTCCAGGCGTCTGAAACACAACTGTCTAGGTCAAGCGGCACGTCGTTCTCATGCCCCGTGCTCAGCGGGATGTCAGCCTGCCTTATGGAAGCAGTGCCTGATGCAAATAATATACAGATCATTGAGGCGCTTCAGTCATCAGCTGATAAGTTCTCCTTACCTGATTCCCTTTATGGCTACGGGATCCCCGATATGGCCAAAGCGATGGAATACCTTCAGGACAAGTACCTTCCCCGCCCGGAACAGGGAGCCGTAGCCGGACCTAATCCAACCATGGGAGAAATTGAATTCATTTTCAGGGATGACCCCGGAGTAGTATCCATGGAAATTGTTGCACCTACCGGAAGAACAATCCACAGAAAGGATTACCTTCATTTTGCGGGAAGATCACTGAGAGTTGACGCTCTTAAAAACATGGAGCAAGGAATATATTTCATAAGGCTCATTACCAACAACGGCACTTTCAAATACAAGATCGTTAAGCTGAATAACTGATCATGAATGAAAAGCTTTCACTGACAGAACTTCAACAGATCATCAGGGATTCCCTTTACATGGCATTGCCTGACTTTTACTGGGTGACCGCTGAAATATCCGAGCTAAAGGAGAACTACGCCGGCCATTGCTACCTGGAACTTATTGAAAAAGAACCAGGTGAGAAGAATGTTAGAGCGCGCTTAAGGGCAGTCATCTGGAGCAACCGGTACAGGTTTCTTGGAGCATTTTTCCGCGATGCTTCCGGCGAGTCACTTAAAGAGGGTTTGAAAGTCCTGATCAGGATAAAAATTGATTATCATGAACTGTATGGACTAACACTGGTCATCTCCGATATCGATCCCGCCTACACTATCGGAGATATGGCCATGAGAAGGCAGTTGATAATCAGGAGACTTGAAGAAGAGGGTGTGATCTCCATGAACAGGGATCTGGAATTTCCGCTTCTTCCTCAAAGAATTGCAGTTATATCGTCTGAGAGCGCTGCGGGCTATAGAGATTTCACAAACCATCTGAAAGGCAACAGCTATAATTATGTCTATTATACTGCACTTTTCGAAGCTGTTATGCAGGGTGTGGAAACCGAGAAGAGTGTTATCTCGGCGCTCGACAGAATTGCAGATCATCGTGAGCTGTTCGATGCTGTTGCAATCATAAGGGGAGGCGGGTCGCAGAGCGACCTGAGCTGGTTTGACAACTATAACATCGCATATCATGTTACCCAGTTCCCGATACCTGTCATAACCGGGATAGGCCATGATAAGGATCTCTCAGTAACTGACCTTGTCGCCTTCAATGCCCTGAAAACTCCTACGGCAGTAGCTGATTTCCTGATCGGAAAATCTGCAGATGCTGAGGCAGGCCTCAATAATCTGGTAATTCGTATCAATGACCTTACGCGATCGGAAATGGAAGAAAACAGAAGAGTGATCGAATCACTCAGGATCCGAATGATCTCTTCTGCAGGCCTGGTATCAACCGGTAAAAGAATGATCGTTGAGAGGCTTCGGAGCGATCTGATAAAAGGAACCATGAACCTGATAAAAAATATAAGCGCAGGGATTACAGGCTTTGAAAGTACACTCGGAATGCTCGATCCGGAGAATGTGCTCAGGAGAGGTTATTCAATAACCACGATGAATGGCAGGCTGATTAAAAGTGTGTCTGAGGTTAGCGTTGATGATGTTATTGAAACAAGGTTGAGGGATGGAGATATAAAGAGTAAGGCAATGTAAAAAACTGCATCCTTCCAATCTTTATCCTTAACCCTTACCCCGACCCTTCCCCTTAAGGGTAAGGGGAAGGGGGTAATGAATGAAAATATATCACTCTCCCTCCCTTAGCCTTAAGGGAGGGAGCCGGAGGGAGGGTTAAGTGGATAAAGAGAAGAACAGAAAGGGGTAAGGCCGGGGTTAGGTTTAAGGTATAAAATCAGGAGATTTAACTAGTGAAATGAGGAATTAAAATTAACTTACATTAATATGTCCAAAAAAGAATTTTCATTCACCGAGGCAGTAGGGGATATTAAAAAGATCCTGCAGAAGATTGAAAGCGGCGACCTGGATGTCGACAAGCTGGCAGTCGAAGTTAAGCGTGCGTCGGAGCTTATCAGGCAATGCCAGAAAAAGCTGCGAGCTACAGAAGAGGAGATAAACGGAATCTTCAGGGACCTGGCATAAAAGAAGTAAATCAGGACCAAAGCCCTGATTTACTGCTACCCTAAACCTAAATCCATGAAAAAATCATGTAACCTGTTACATGTCTGCCTACTTAATATTTAACGTAGATGGTTTCCGAAATGTTTCATTGAAACCAGCTTTTTTTTGGTCAAAAAGGCTTTTTTTGATGAATGGATTACTTTTCCACCCCAAGAACATCTTTAAATGCCTTGATAAAGGTTTCCTTCGGAAGAGCTCCCATAGCCATCTGAGGCTGTCCTTCAGTCGGAACGAACAGAAATGAGGGAATGCTCCTGATCCCAAAAACGGATGCAAGCTCCTGCTCCTGCTCGGTGTTGACTTTGTAGACATCCATTTTGCCGTCAAAATCCTTTGCAAGCTCTTCAAGTACAGGTGCTACCATTTTGCAGGGACCGCACCAGTCAGCATAAAAATCGATGATACAAGGCCTGGTCCCTGCAAATTTCCATTCCTTGCTTTTTTCATAATCAAATACCTTAGTCAGAAAGGTCTCTTTTGTCAAATGTTCTGTCATGATATAATTTTCTAATTAAACATCCCTGAAACATAATTGTTCTCCACTTCTCAATCTTTATGCCATCCGGTGCAGGGGGTCTTAATTTACCCATAATTGACTAATAATTGTAACTTTGTCAGGATTAATAAACAAATTGTCATATCTATATATGTATATATGTCTAAATGACAAAATATTCAGGTCTCTTTCGGAGGTAGTCACGTCAGAAAATGTGAAGGCATATGTCATCGGAGGCTGGGTAAGGGATTGTATTCTGAAAAGAGAACACGGTGACAAGGATATTGACATTGTTGTTATCGGAAGCGGGATAGAAATTGCACGAAAAGCTGCAACAAAGCTTAATGCAGATTCCAAAGTAAGTGTCTTCAGGAATTTCGGGACGGCAATGTTCCACTGCGGAGGCTACGAAATCGAATTCGTTGGCGCGAGAAAGGAATCATACAACAGGGGCTCAAGGAAACCTGTGGTAGAGAATGGCACCCTGAAAGACGACCAGGAGAGAAGGGATTTTACAATCAATGCAATGGCGATAAGCCTCAATGAGGAAACCTTTGGCGAATTCCTCGATCCTTTCGATGGATTAAACGATCTGAAAAACAAAATCATCCGCACGCCTCTCGATCCCGACAGTACTTTTTCCGACGATCCTCTGAGAATGATGAGAGCAATCCGATTCGCAACACAGCTCGGCTTCAGCATTGAAGAAAAAACATTCAATTCCATAAAGGAAAATGCAAACCGGATTGCAATTGTCTCAAAGGAGAGGATTGTGGCTGAACTCAACAAAATTATGATGTGCTCCCATCCTTCTGCAGGTTTTGTGCTCCTGGAAAGATCGGGACTTTTAAAACTGATCTTTCCAGAACTCGATAACCTTAAAGGTGTTGAAAAGAAAGATGGTAAAGCTCATAAGGATAATTTTCACCATACAATCAAGGTACTTGATAATATCTCCAGGCATTCCGACAACCTTTGGTTAAGGTGGGCCGCCCTATTGCACGATATTGCCAAGCCAGCAACAAAAAAATACACTCCCGGCGAGGGCTGGTCATTCCATGGGCATGAATTCCTGGGATCTAAAATGATTCCGGGCATTTTCAGGAGACTGAAGCTTCCACTGAACGACAGAATGAAATATGTGCAGAAGCTTGTTGATCTCCATCTCCGCCCTATTGTACTTTCTCAGGAGGAGGTCACCGACTCTGCGGTAAGAAGGCTGCTCTTTGAGGCTGGTGACGATATCGACGACCTGATGTCACTGTGCGAAGCAGACATCACTTCAAAGAACGAAGAGAGGAAATCGAGGCACCTCGAGAATTTTAAATATGTCCGTAAAAAGCTGAAAGAGATAGAGGAAAAAGACGCAGTAAGAAACTTCCAGCCACCGGTCGATGGCATTGAGATCATTTCCGCTTTTGGGATTAGTCCCGGTAAAGAAGTAGGGATAATCAAGAATGCTATAAGGGAAGCTATACTCGACGGCATAATCCCTAACGAACACGAAGCGGCAAGAAAGCTGATGATTGAAAAAGGCAGGGAGCTTGGTCTGAAACCTGTCAGAAGTCCTTCCTGACACTAAGGTCCAATAGAACAGGAAGATGATCGCTGTAACCTCCCTGGTACCTGAACCCGTTATAGGTTGAGAATGGGCTTTGTCCCGGATAATTCGGATCGTCTTTCAAAAGGAATCCGGCGTTGAATATCTTTAGTGACTCCCTGCCTGCAGCAAGCCTCTTCTTTCCTTCAAGAATGGATCGCGACACAAGCACCTGATCGATCTTTTCCCACGTGCCCCTGTACCTGTATGTTCCGGGATTTCCTGACCCGGACTCCGAAAGATTCACCATTGACAATCCGGATTTATAATCCTTTGATAAAGAATTGATTATTTCATCTTCCGGATTCGCATTGAAATCACCCGCAAAGATGATCGCCGCATCCTCACCATCAGCAAGTGCAATTGAATCGGCTTTCTGCCTTACCATTGCAGCGATAGTTTGTCGAAGCTCCTCGGCTGCCAGCACCCCTCCCCTCCTCGATGGCCAGTGATTGACAAATATATGCAAAGTGTCATCCATCAGTCTGAATTTTACATAAAGCACATCTCTGGTCCTGAATGCGGCATCCTCTGTAAGATCAGGTTTGAAATACTTGTATTCCAGAACTTTAAGAATATTTTTCCTGTAAAGAAGGCATACATCTATTCCCCTCGGATCCGGAGAATCCCTATGCAGGATGCCGTATTCATACTTTGCAAGTCCGGTCGAGTAGATCAGATCTTCAAGAACAATCCTGTTCTCGATCTCGCACAAGCCAATAATTGCAGGAGGCTCCCACTCTCCGGCAGCAATAATTGTCTTATACAGGGAATTGATTTTAGTCCTGTACCTGGCTGAATTCCACCTTCGCAATCCCCTGGGCAGGAATTCATCATCGTCAGTTACCGGATCGTCGCTGGTATCGAAGAAGTTCTCGGTGTTATAAAACATCAGTCGTACAGGATCAATAATTATATCCTGCGGACAAGCCTCCGAAAATGAAAATAAAAACAGCGACAAGGTACCGGCAACTTTTGCTACGATACCTTTTGACATATATATAAACTACTCAGAACGCGTTTATCCAGCGATATCTCCTTGCGCTTTCACCAAATTTTATTGCCAGCGTAAGTTCATGGGTGCCAAGGCTCTGTTTCCTGATATCAGTGACAGTAAAATCTGTGGCATATCCGATATGGAACCTGTCATATTTGAATCCAGCCAGAAGTATAATGGCATCATTAGTCCTGTAAGACAATCCAAGCCAGTAATCGTTTTTGTAGTACACCCTTGCGGTTATATCGGCCTGAAAGGTCCTGGAAAACAAATCTGATGACTTAATGAAAGCGGATGGTTCAATTGTCCAGTCGGTCGCTATTTCGAACTTATAGCCGCCCGTTAAATAAAAATGACCAAGCTCATTCCTGTTGATAGCGGTAGTGTCGGCAAACATCAACGATCCTCTCAGAATGTTTGTCATGGCAAATCCGGCATAATATTTTGCCGTTGTGAAACTCACACCGAAATTGAAATCAGGTATGAATACCGATCTGTCATAATTGTTCAGGAAGGGATCTCCGGAATCATAAATAAGATTGTCGGTGTTGATTGCAAACTGGTAGCCGGTAAAGGCAAGGCCGAATGCAAGATCGCTCGGATATCCGGCAATCTGTTTCAAGGGAATATGGTATGCATACATGAACTGAAATCCGGTTCTCCTCATAATTCCATTATGATCGCTGAAGATGTAGCCTCCGATTCCAACCTTCCCTCCTTTGGTGGGGCGGACCACTTTTTTCTTGACTGATGTTGCTTTCGAGATATAGCTGTTTTTGAGAATTCTTGTCTGAAAGCTTGCAGCATATGTTGCCGGCGGCTCTTCAATGCCTAACCATTGCTGCCTCGTGGTGAGGGTGACGGTGGAATATCCGTCACGTCCGGCAAATGAAGGATTGACCAGGTAACCGTTCATGATATACTGGCTGTACATAGGCACCTGCTGGGCAAACGATGCCGTGCATATAAAGCTCAGAACGATCAGCGACAATAAACTCTTTGGGGATCTCATATATCTTATCATCATATTATCTGGTTATTACCTTATAACGCTTATCACTCCTGATCTTATCCTCGATCCGTCGTGCAGATCAAGAATATACCGGTACGAATCAGTCGGCACCAGCTGACCGTTAGAGTAACGGCCTTTCCACGGCTCTGCTGATGGATTCTTCGAGTGGTAGATGAGTTTGCCCCATCTTGAGTAGACCTTGACCTCGGCATCGGGGTAGATGAAGATGTTCCTGATTATCCATTCATCGTTGTATCCGTCAGCCGGGTCGGGAGTGAGGATCTCGGGTATCACCACACACTCGAAAGTGCCTATGAAGCCAACTTCTTCGGAGGCTGCTGTTGCACAACCATTTGCATCGGTCACAACTGCATTATAGGTTCCCGGAAGGAGGTTCGTCCTCGAAGGCGTCGTTTCATCGCTGTTCTGCCAGATTATGCTGTAAGGTCCCGTTCCACCCGAGATGTCGAGTGTGATGGTTCCGTCTTCCGAATCCGGACATTTTGCAAGCGTGGATGATGATTCAACGGTCAGTACTGCAGGTTCAGTGATTGTTACATTGCCTGAGATTTTACAACCATTGGCATCGGTAACTGTAACCGTATATGGTCCGGGAGTCAGGCTTCTGGCAGTATCAGCAGTCTGGGCAGGAGATGTGTTCCAGGAATAAGAGTATACTCCTGTGCCGCCTGAAGGCAGGGCAACAGCAATTCCGTCACCCGCTCCATGGCAGGTCACATTCTCAACCGAAGTTGCTACCGTGAGTGCTGCTGCAGGCTGGGAAATATTCACCGGCACATCGAAGGTACTGGAATATGAATCTTTCACTGTCACAGTATAATTGCCGGCTGCAAGATTGCCAAACGTCCCTGATGACTGGTATGCTCCTCCGTTGAAGCTGTATTCATAAGGCGCTGCTCCGTCAACTCCTGTCACCGTGACGCTGCCTGTTGCTTCACCGAAACACAGGACATTTGTCTGTGATGCAATAGTTCCGGTTAATGGCACAACAGGTTGAGTTATCAGGACCGGCACATCAAATGTGCACAGATTGAGATCCTGAACCGTAACAGTATTGTTTCCGGCGGTAAGTGTGCCAAATGTCCCTGAGGCCTGGAATGCACCTCCATCAAAACTGTACAGATAGGGAGGTGTTCCTCCTGACCCGTCAACTGTAACACTTCCGTCATTGCCTCCATAGACCGATACATTTGTTTGAGAGGTAATTGCTCCGGAAAGGGCAGATGGTGGTTCATTGATCGTTGCTGGCAGAACCAGGGTACAGTTGTTGGCGTCGGTGATCGTCACTGAATAAACACCTGCAACAACATCAGCAAGATCTTCTGTTGTAGCGCCGTTGCTCCAGAGATAAGTCACCGGTAACAGACCGCCTGTCAGAGTAAGATCAACAGATCCTGTCGGTTGTCCGAAACATTTAACATCGGTTGGGGTTGTTGAACCAACCGGCAGATCATTGACAGTCATTATAATCGCTGCCGAAGTGGCAGGGTTGATGATTGTACAGGTTTCACTTGATGTAAGGATAACAGTAACATTATCATTATTAACAGGAATATAGCTGTAGCTGTCACTGTTGATTCCTGCATTCACACCGTTGACCTGCCACTGGTATGCTGGCGCGCTTCCGCCATTTGCAGGCACAGCCTGGAAGTTAACCGTTGTTCCTGCACAGACGGGATTAGCATCAGCCGAAATGGACACTGAGACAACCAGGGCTGGATTTATATTAATAGTTCCTCCTGATGTAATTGTCCCGCAGCCGCCTGTGAGAGTCACATTATAACTGAATGTACCTGTTTCGGACGGGGTGCCGGAGATCGTTAAAACATTTGCAACCCAGTTACCTGAGACTCCGGCAGGAAGCCCTGTTACAGCGGCGCCTGTAGCTCCTGTTGTGGCGTAAGTGATATCGGTAATTGATGTGCCTTCACAAACAGACTGGCTATCTGTTCCGGCTGCCGAGGTCAGAGAAATAGTATTGACATCAGCCACAGTAATTGTACCGTTTGCAGTCACAACTCCGCAGCCTCCTGTCAGAGTGACTGTAAAGTTGAATAATCCGGAAGCAGTTGGCGTCCCGCTGATTGTCAGAATGCCGCCTGTCCAGCTGTCTGAGACCCCTGCCGGCAACCCTGAAACTGAAGCACCTGTGGCTCCGGATGTTGTATAAACTATATTGTTGATCGGTTCATTGATGCAGGCATTCTGGTTGTCAGTGCCGGCAGCAGATGTAAGTGTGGCAGTGTTAACAGGCAATACTGTCAGTGTGCCTGTAACCGAAACAGTTCCGCAACCACCCGTCAGATCAATCTTGTATGTGAATACTCCTGGATTTGCAGGTGTCCCGCTTATGGTTACAACATCTGCAGCCCAGGCTACTGTCATACCTATGGGAAGGCCTGTGAAATTTGCTCCGGTTGCAATAGTTGTCGTATAGGTGATCATCGTAATAGGATCACCAAGACAGATAGTCTGATTGTCAGTGCCCGGACCAGAAGTCAGGGTGATTGTATTCTCGTGCCTGACGTTTATAGTGCCTGAGGCTGTCACTAGTCCACAACCGCCGGTTAATGTCACTGTATAGGGGAAGATCCCTGATTCTGAAGGTGTCCCGGTGATTGTTATAATGCCGGCTGACCAGTTTCCGGTTACACCGGCTGGCAAACCGCTTATATTTGCTCCGGTAGCGCCTGTTGTTGAATAAGTAATGGCAGTAACAGGTGTATTGATGCAAAGTGTCTGTGAATCACTTCCTGCAGCTGAAGTCAAAGTTATTGTGTTGTCCGATGCAATGGTAATCGTTCCTGAAGCGGTAATATTACCGCAGCCTCCTGTGAGAGTGACAGTATAGTTGTAAACTCCCGGAACAGTCGGGATGCCGGAGATTGTCATTTCATCGGCTGCCCATAAACCGTTCACTCCGGCGGGCAGGCCCGAAACACTTGCTCCTGTTGCACCAGTGGTTGCATAAACTATATTAATCATGGGGGTGTTAATACAAACTGTCTGGTTGTCAGTTCCGGCACCTGATATCAGGGCCATTGTGTTTTCCGGATCGACAGCAATCAGACCGGGAGCGGAAACAGCCCCGCATCCTCCGGTAAGATCAATAGTATAAGGATATATACCTGACACTGAAGGAGTACCGCTAATTGTAACCACATCAGCAGCCCAGGAACCGGTAACACCTGCCGGAAGTCCTGATATTATTGCTGATGTTGCGCCGGTCGTCGAATAGGTAATGGCGGTCAGCAGGTTGTTTATGCATAATGTCTGTGCATCAGTTCCTGCTCCCGATGTCAGCGTAATAGTATTGTCAGCTGATACAGCAATTACACCAGTTGTTGATACGGTTCCGCAGCCACCGGTCAGGTTGACAGTGTAAGTAAATGAACCTGCAACTGTCGGAGTACCGCTTATAGTAAACACATCTGATGCCCAGCTGCCGGTCACACCTGCCGGCAGTCCTGACACAGTTGCTCCTGTCGCTCCGGTTGTGGTGTAAGTGATTGTTGCAATGGCATTATTGATACATATTGTCTGTGCATCTGTACCTGCGGGTGATGAAAGTATAACCGAATTGTCTGGTGAAACTGAAATTGACCCGGCAGCGGTTACAGAACCGCATCCACCGTTGAGAGTAACTGTATAACTGAATATACCAGAAACAGTCGGCGTTCCGCTGATGGTAAGTATTCCTGCTGCCCATGTGCCGGTTACTCCTGCCGGGAGCCCGGAAACACCAGCACCGGTCGCACCGGTTGTGGCATAGGTGATATCCGTCAGCGATGTATTGACGCAGATTGCCTGAGAATCTGTTCCTGCTGCTGATGTAAGGGTTACTGTATTGTCGGGCGTGACAGATATAGTGCCTGAAGCATCTATCGTCCCGCAGCCGCCTGTCAGGGTCACTGTGTAGCTGAATAATCCCGGAACTGAAGGTGTCCCCGTAATTGTTACGGTATTTGCTGACCAGGTGCCCGTCACTCCTGCCGGCAGGCCGCTGATTGTTGCTCCTGTCGCTCCTGTTGTACTATATGCAATATTTGCAATCGGAGTATTGATGCATACTGTCTGTGCGGTTGTTGCAGGCAGGGATGTCAGTGCAATCGTGTTGACTGGTGAAACAACTATTGTTCCTGTTGCTGATACATTACCGCATCCTCCAGTCAGATCGACTGTAAAGGTAAATGAGCCCGGGACTGATGGTGTTCCGCTGATCGTGACAACATTTGCCGCCCAGCTACCTGTTACTCCAGCAGGTAATCCGCTGATGGTTGCACCGGTTGCACCGGTAGTCGAATAAGTGATATTTGTAATCGCAGTATTAATGCATGCTGTCTGATTGTCAGTACCTGTTCCTGATGACAGGGTTATTGAATTTACCGGAAGCACTGTAAGTGTTCCCGTTGTCGAAACTGAGCCGCATCCGCCGGTGAGATTAATAGTATATGAATAAGCTCCTGTTGATGTGGGCGTACCGCTTATAGTAACTGTATTTCCAGCCCAGCCAACCATCATCCCGGTAGGCAATCCTGTGAAGCTTGCTCCCGTTGCCCCGGTCGTGACATAAGTAATTGTTGTTATAGCATCGCCCAGGCAAATTGTTTGACCGTCTGTTCCGGCTGCTGAGGTCAGGGCGATTGTGTTTTCAGTGGTGGAATTTATTGTTCCGTTCACTGAAACATTTCCGCAGCCGCCTGTCAGCGTTACAGTGTAGCTAAATGTGCCGGATACTGATGGAGTTCCGCTTATTGTAACCACATTGGCGGCCCAGGATCCTGTTACTCCTGCCGGAAGTCCTGAGACAGTGGCGCCGGTGGCTCCAGTGGTGGCATAGGTGATTCCTGTTACAGCGGTATTTACACAAATCGTCTGAGCATCAGTGCCCGGCCCTGAGGTCAGAATTATAGTGTTGTCCGTTGAAACTGTAATATTGCCATTCGCAGAAACCGACCCGCATCCTCCTGTGAGATTCACCGTGTAGGGAAAATTGCCCGTAACTGTCGGTGTTCCTGATATGGTAACACTCCCTGCCATCCATGAACCAGTAACACCTGATGGAAGTCCGGAAAATGTTGCACCTGTTGCTCCGGATGTTGAATAGGTTATGTTTGTTATAGGAGAATTGTTGCAGACTGTCTGGTTTACTGTCAGCGGAGCTGATGTCAGGGTAATTGTATTATCTGGAGTCACTGTTATCGATCCTGCATCGGAGATAACTCCGCAGCCGCCTGTCAATGTAACTGTATAGGGGAACACTCCTGAAGCTGTTGGAGTTCCGCTGATTGTAACTGTGTTCCCTGCCCATATTCCGTTCACTCCGACCGGAAGTCCGCTTACTGTTGCGCCTGTAGCTCCGGTTGTGGCATAAGTTATGTTTGTTAAAGATGAGTTAATGCAGATCACCTGCGTTTCAGTTGCGGGTAATGAAGTCAGTGAGATCGTATTTTCCGGAGTGACTGTAATGGAACCTGTTGCTGTTACAGTTCCACAGCCGCCTGTAAGAGTCACTGTGTAACTGAAGGTGCCTGATACGGAAGGTGTTCCGCTTATTGTCACTGCATTGGCTGCCCAGGCTCCGGTTACGCCCGAAGGCAATCCGGATACTGTTGCGCCTGTGGCGCCTGTAGTTGAATAGGTAATATTCGCTATCGGAGAATTGATACAAACGGTCTGTGCTGCAGTGGCCGGCAATGAAGTCAGCGTAATTGCATTTACAGGTGAAACGTTTATTGTGCCGGTGACGGAAACTATTCCGCATCCGCCTGTAAGAGTAACTGTGTAATTGAAGCTGCCGGAGGCTGTTGGCGTTCCTGAGATTGTCACAGTATTAGATGCCCAGCTTCCTGTTACTCCCGCAGGCAGGCCGCTTACAGTTGCGCCTGTAGCGCCGGTTGTAGCATATGTGATGTTGGCTATGGCTGTGTTGATGCATACAGACTGTCCGTCTGTTCCCGGAGCTGATGATAATACAATAGTATTGTCCGGATTGATGCTGATCGCATAAACTGCGCTGACTGCTCCATTTCCGCATGAGTTGGTTCCTCTTACAGTCAGGTTGCCTGAAACTGCTGAAGCTCCGAAATCGAGGGTCACGGTATTGGTGGTTCCATTTATAGTTACACCTGTTCCGGTATAGCTCCATGTATAACTTGTGGCATTTGGAATTGCCGGAACAGTATAAGAGACTCCTGTTTGCCCCCTGCATACAGATGGTGTGCCTGTGATTGTTCCGGCAGCACCGGGAAGGAGGTCGATAGCAATGGCAATCGTCCGTGGAGCGCTTGTCCCACAGCCGTTTCCTGCTGTAACAGATAAATCTCCCGATGTGGCTGTGGTTGAGAAGCTGACTATTACAGTGTTGGTTGTTCCGGTTATTGTGGCTCCGGTCCCACTGTAAGTCCATGTGTATGTGACTGAAGGATCATTAGGCACAGTATAAACTATATTGTTTGCCCCCTGGCAAACAAGCGTTGTTGCTGTTGTAAAGTTGGCAGGCTGGGCGGGAAGCAGGTTGACTGTCACCGGGAAAACCGCGCTTACAGGTCCGTCGCCACATGCATTGACACCGTATACCGTCAGGTTGCCTCCGGTTGCCGATGTCGAGAAATCTACTATAACTGAATTGCCTGCCCCTGTGA
Source organism: uncultured Rikenellaceae bacterium (assembly GCA_964638545.1). Taxonomy (GTDB): domain Bacteria; phylum Bacteroidota; class Bacteroidia; order Bacteroidales; family VadinHA17; genus LD21. The sequence goes on from CAZXAM010000035.1 coordinate 31,193, forward strand.
TTACAGCTCCCATTCCGGAGTATGCCCATACATAACTGGAGGCGTTTGCTATTGCAGGTACAGAGTATGACACAGATGTCTGTCCCTGGCAAACACTGGATATCCCCGAAATGATTCCTGCCGGTGACGGCAATGGATTAACAGTTACATTGGATACCGCGGGAGTTACTCCTGTACATCCGAAAGAGTTTGCATAGTTCACGGAAACAGTCTGTGCACCGGGTGCATTCCAGGTAATTGTAATACTATTGTCGGTTGAGGTTCCGTCCGCTGTGATTGTTCCGCCGGCTGATACCGTCCAGACATAATTTGCCATTCCGGCTTCAGTAGTATAAACATTTCCTGTCGAACCCTGACAGACCGAAACAGGTCCTGCAATTCCCGGCACTGGTATAATACTTTGGAGAACAACAATATCCTTGAAATTGGAGCATCCGTTTGAATCAAGCACCAGCACCCTGTAGGTTCCGGGGGTTAGACCCGACTGATCTTCTGAAGAAGGATTCAGTCCGCTGCCATCCATAGTGGTCCAACCATAGGTATAGGGAGCCGTGCCTCCGGTTACTGTTATGTTTATGGCTCCGTCATTGGTGCCTCCGCAGCTGACATTTGTAACAGCTTCACTGATTAAAAGCTGTGCCGGCTGCAATACCGTGAAAATTGCCGGAGTAATGCACAGATTTGCATCTGTGACAGTCACGCCGTATGGACCGGCAATAAGTCCGCTGATATCTTCCGTGGTTTCACCTCCGGGAGCCCAGGAATAAGAATACGGTAGTGCTCCGCCTGAAACTGTGATATTGACTGCTCCATCGTTGCCACCAAAGCATTTAACGTGAGTGATGTTGCCCGTGATGGTTGCAGGTGCGCACGAAAAGCCTACCCCGAATTGTGTACCCAGTGTGGAGATCCCTAACGTAAGGTTGTCACGGTAAATAGTCGGAGGAGCAGCAGTTTTGTGTGTTCCGTCAAAGGTCCAGTTGCCTCCGTTGGTCCTTTTCAAAACCCGTGAATTTATATTTAAAGTATAGCTTGTGAAATTATTTGCGCCAAGAGTGACGTTATAGTTGCCTGATGCAAAACCGTTGAGCGCCGTGAAGTTCCAGTATCCCTCGCTGAAATGATATGAAACGGGAACTGCACCGTCAAGCAGAGGCAGTCCTGCTGAACCCGGATCGACAGGAATGAATTCTCCCAGGATTGAGCCTGATGAAGCAATGGTATTCAGGTAAATATCTGCTGGATTATAAGATCCTGTTTCCCCAACAGGGAATAGCAGGTTGCCGAACGAGCTTACCCATCGTTCAATTTTACCTATCAGTATTCCTGAAGTATAATTAATTGACCCGACATTGGCTGCATCGGTTCCTATCCTCATTATTCCGGTTCCCGTAATTATGTTCCCTCCCGCCATTCCAAGAGCTCCTCTTACCGTCACATTATTATTCAGTAAAAGATTGCCTGAAGCATTGGAATATGTCAGATTATTGAAAGTCTCTGTTCCCGTTATAGACTGGTCTGATGATCCGTTAAATGTGACAGTACCTGCCCTCGGGTTGAACGTGGATCCGCTATTTATCCAATTTCCCTTTATGCTTATTGCATAGTTGCTTGCCGTGACATCGAAGGTGCTTGTTCCGTTAATTGTAATATCGCCATTTGCGACGATAGCTCCCGACAGATTCTTTACACCCGATCCCGAAAGGGTCAGATCATAATAAGTGGAGTTGAATGGCGTCTTGACAGCTTGTGCAGCGCCTGTTCCGGTATAATTGACCAGGTTGCGCAGCGCTGAAGCTCTCAAAGTACCTGTTGCAAGAAGGGTGCCGCTGATCTCAAGGACAGAGTTTGATGAGTTTTCCCAGGTCGATGAAGCAGCTGCTCCCGCCAGGCTGCCATTAAGAACAACCGCGCCTTTATTCGTAATGTACACTGCGTTGCCCAGTGCTATATTTCCTGCGTTAATGCTTAAAATGGAAGTAGTTGTGATTGTTTTATTTCCCGTAGGTATTGTGAAACCGCCGTTTACAGTACCTATCCCGTCTATTTCCTTATCGACACCATCAAGCGTAAGGACCCTGGTGCTTGCGCCGGCATATGTTCCGTTAACGATAAAATCACCATGGACCTTGAAAGGACGGCTGTTATAATCCAGTGTCCCTCCTATGTCGATTATCATATTGTTAATTTCAAATGAATTTGAGTTGTGAAGGTTTACTGTATGTCCGTTTTTGATCCTCACACTCTGCGTGGAAAGAGGAATACAGTTGCAGTCCCATGTTGTTGGTGCATCCCAGTCACCTGAAGCAATGCTCTCAATGACATCATATTTTCTGACATCTATGCTTACTGCCGGTGCCGGATTGCATCCTGTAAGCTCTGCCACAACCTCAACTTGTCCCATACCTGCCGTGCCCCAGTTAACTGTAATAGCACTTGTGTTGCCGCCAGAAGCCTGTGTGCCTCCGGTGATTGTCCAGTTGTAAGTGTATCCTGTTCTGTTCAGAACCGAATAGGGAACTGCTGCTGTCAGTTCAGCAATATTTGTTTTGCCGGTAATTGTTTCAGGCGGTACAGAATGAATAATTACAGGAAATGAAACAGGAGCACCGACTGTGCATCCATTGCTTTCTTTTACAGTTACGCTGGCATTGTCAATCCCTCCTGCCCCCCAGTTGACAGTAATTGCGTTCGTGTTTCCGCCCGAAGCCTGTGTCCCTCCTACAATTGTCCAGGTATATGTGTTGAGAGGATTATTTATGACGGAATAAGCAACGGCATTTTGTCCCGTGCAAACTTCTGCAGTTCCCGTTATCGGGGAAGTAACCGGTCTCAGGCAGTTTGTTTTATCTCCAAGGGCATATTGGGCTGGAAGTGTGGTGAGCCCTGTCCGTCTGGCAGTCTGTCCTATTCCGCCTAGATGATTTCCCTCGGCCATCCAGATGCTGCCTGCATCGGAACGAGTCAAAATTCTTGTTGATGCATCAATAATGAAGGATGTGAAACCTGCTCCGCTCAGCTGTAGGTTGAAGTCATTTCCTCCACCGAGATTAAAACCATCGTCAGTGCTCAGCGACCAGAATCCTTCAACAAAACTGTTATATATCATCGTGCCTGCATCATCAAGGCTCAGGCCGTTATTTCCCGGATCAGAGGCTATAAACTCCGCTGTCATCGTTCCTCCGGAAATAAATCCGTTGAGAGAGATCCATAGCTGCTGAACTGCTGAAACACCCACCGGAAAGAGGTGAGTGCCGGTGTTATTGATCCATCTTTCAAATTTCCCGTTTATATATCCGGAAGTGTATGATAGAGTTCCCAGAGCTGCGACTCCTGTGC
>CAZXAM010000036.1:0-11163 GCA_964638545.1 uncultured Rikenellaceae bacterium
GTCGATCGCTTCCTTCTTGAAATAATCACCAAAGGACCAGTTGCCAAGCATCTCGAACATCGTATGGTGGTATGTGTCGTGTCCTACTTCCTCGAGATCGTTATGCTTGCCTGAAACCCTGAGGCATTTTTGTGAATTTGCCACCCTGAGGCTTTTCGGCTGGCTGTTGCCGAGGAAGATATCCTTGAACTGATTCATCCCGGCATTTGTAAACATGAGGGTCGGATCATTCTTAACCACCATGGGTGCCGACGGCACAAGTTCATGGCCTTTTGACCTGAAAAATTCCATAAATTGCTCTCTCAGCTCCTGCGACTTCATACGTAAATATCACTCTAATATGTTAATATACCCGAAAATTGGCTTGTAAAATTACTTTTTTTGTTTAGATTTGTCGATTGCCAAAAAAATTAATTCGAAAAAACATCTCCGTAAAATGGGGAAACGGAAGTATTTTCTCGATCTCAATGATCTGCAATACAAGCAGATAAGACGTCCATTAGCCAGGAAGCTGATTCATCTTCTGATATGGTTTACAGGCTCAGTTGCCATTACACTCTTTTATGTTTCCATAGTTCAGAAATACTTCGGATCGCCGAAAGAGCAGGTATTAAACCAGCAAATTGAGGATCTTAAATTAAAATATTCGCTTGCGAGCAGGGAGCTTGACTTTACCCTGAAGGATATAAAAGACCTTGAAATATCTGATGAGGTCAGGTATCGACCTATTCTTAAAATGGAAGGAATTTCGAGCGAAATAAGAAATCCGGGTTTTGGAGGCGTCGACAGATTCAGAGACCTTAACGGTTACATGTACACTTCACTCATGCGATCCACGAGGGAGAGGATTGAGGAAATGAAAAACATGGTCAATGTTCAGGATGAGTCTTTTTCAACAATCAGGGAAAAGACAGAAGAATGGAAATATGAGATGGATCACCTTCCGGCTATCAGCCCTGTCGATCCGTCTTACAGACTAGGTGACAGATTCGGTTTCCGTGAAAAGCACCCTGTGCTCGGTATCGGAAGGATGCATTACGGACAGGATTTTAAGGTTCCTTATGGGACCAGGGTATATGCAACAGGAGATGGGAAGGTTGTTGAAGCAGGAAATAATTCAGGAGGATTCGGGAATATGGTAGTGATCGACCATGGGAATGGACTTAGATCATATTACACGCATTTGAGTAAGATAAACGTACCTGTGGACCTCAATGTTAAAAGAGGCGACCTGGTAGGGTTGAGCGGGAGCTCCGGATCATTATCAACAGGGCCTCATCTGCACTATCAGATAAATAAGTATGGATCACCTGTCAACGCAATAAACTTCTTCAACAACGATATTACCGAACAGGAGTTCCAGGAGATGATACAGGCGTTCGGATCAGATTCAGTCTACAGATGAATCTGATTACATTGTTTTTACATGGAAATAAGACCAGGTATGGTCTTATTTGTTTTTTGTGATTTAATTATCTTTGCAGGATTATGCCAAAATCGAGATACAGGTTTAATCCGGAGTCGCTGAGCTTCGATAAGGTCAGGCTGGGATTCAGGGAAGTTCTTTTAAGAGGGCTTGCTTACCTTGTCGGTTCTTTACTCATTGCAGTGGTTTATTACCTGATTTTTGCATCATTTTTCGATTCTCCCAAAGAAAAAGCTCTTCTTCGCGAAATAGATCAGCTTACCCTGCAGTATGATATTATTCACCGCGACATGGAGAATCTCAGCAAAGTTATCGGCCAGCTTGAGGAAAAGGACGACAATCTCTACAGGTCGATCTTCGAAGCTGAACCAATCCCTGAGACACAGAGGGAGAGCGGTGTTGGAGGAATTAACAGGTACAAGGACCTCGAAGGGTATGACAATTCAAGCATAGTGATCGAGACCACAAAAAAACTTGATAATTTAAAAAAGAAAATTGTAGTTCAGTCAAGGTCATATGATGAACTTTATAGCCTGGCAGAGAGGAAAGAAGAGATGCTTGGTTCAATTCCGGCGATCATGCCTATATCCAACAAAGATCTTACCCGCACTGCTTCGGGTTATGGATTAAGGATCCATCCTTATTACAAGATTGTCAGATTCCACGCTGGCATGGATTTCACTGCGCCGTTGGGTACGGAAATATATGTTACCGGAAATGGAACCGTGGATGCAGTCACACCTTCGCTCAGAGGTTTGGGCAATCATATCATTATCAATCACGGGTATGGAATTACTTCAATTTATGCCCATCTTGACAGATTCAATGTCCGAAATGGACAAAAAGTCCAGCGGGGAGATGTGATCGGATTTGTCGGGAACACCGGAATGTCACTTGCACCGCATCTTCATTATGAGATCAAGCTGAACGGCAAGAATGTTGATCCCGTGAATTATTATTTCAACGATCTCACAGCTGAGGAATATGAGAGGATGATAGAAATTGCATCCAAGACCGGTCAGTCGTTTGATTAGGTTTCGCCCATAAAATCTATGAATATAGTACTCATTGCTGCTTTGAATTGCCTTTTACAGGGTATTGCCCCGGCAACTCATGAGAAAGATGTTTTAAAGGATACAACAATTGTTCAAAGGAAAGTGACCATAACGGGTGTTGGCGATATCATGCTTGGCACATCATTCCCGTCAGTCAGATATCTTCCTCCGCACGATAACCCGTTGTTGCTTCTCGGCGATCTTGCAGATACTCTTGCAAAAAGCGATATAACATTGGGGAACCTTGAAGGCTCTTTTCTTGATAATGGAGACCCTGTTAAAAAATGCAAGGATACCACCATCTGCTACCTGTTCAGAATGCCTGAGAGGTATGCCGGAACGCTTTCTTCTGCCGGATTCGATTTCCTCAGCCTTGCCAACAACCATTTCAGCGATTTCGGTTATCCCTCAAGAAAGCGCACGATGGAACTGCTTGATTCACTTGGTGTCGGTTACGGAGGCCTTATCGAATACCCCATATCATTTCTTGAAAAGGACAGCCTTCTTTACGGATTCTGCGCCTTTGCTCCCAACGCGGGAACAGTAAGCATTACCAACATGCCGGAAGCTGAGGCGATAGTCAGGAAGCTGGCAGACACATGTGATATAGTTATTGTTTCTTTTCATGGCGGCGCAGAAGGTGCAGATTATCAGCATGTCACACGGGATTTTGAAATGTTTCACACTGAAAACAGGGGAAATGTGTACAGCTTCGCACACAGGATGATTGATGCCGGGGCTGATGTGATTTTTGGTCACGGTCCGCATATTACAAGGGCAGTTGAGGTTTACAGGGAAAGATTCATAGCCTACAGCTTAGGGAATTTCTGCACATACGGGAGATTCAATCTTTCCGGTCCCAACGGAATAGCCCCTATTATCAGACTGAATGTTGATACAACCGGAAAATTTTTGTCGGGTAAGATCATTCCTGTTTACCAGTCATATTCATCAGGAGGCGTCAGGATCGATCCTGACAGGAGGGTCATTCAGAAGATAAGGGAACTGACTTCAGCTGATTTTCCGGATACTGTGATCACAATAAATGAGAACGGAGAAATATCTTACAAATAATGCCATGCCATACAAGGAGAAACCTATCGAGAAGCTCTATTATTCAATAGGCGAAGTAAGCAGGATGCTCGATGTCCCGGTATCCACAGTAAGATTCTGGGAAAACGAATTCGATATCCTTAAACCGATGAAGAATAAAAAAGGGAACCGGTTGTTCACACCGGAGGATATCAGGAACCTGAAGATCATTCACCATCTTCTCAAAGAAGAGAGAATGACTCTTCCCGGAGCCAAGAAGAAGATCTCAGGCAAATGGGAAGAGACGGATTATAAGTATGAGATAAATGAATCACTCCTGAAAATAAAAAGCCTGCTGTTGGATTTAAGGGATAACATCTAGCTAAATAACCCTACCCCAACCCTCCCCTTAAAAGTAAGGGGAGGGAGTACTTTAACAGGTGTTTACACCCCTTCCCTTAGCCTTAAGGGAAGGGGCCGGGGGAAGGGTTTAAAAAGAAGAACATTATGCTTTTAAAAGATTTAACATCATTTCTCGATTCGGCGATCCCGCTCTCGTTCCAGGAAGGATACGATAATTCCGGATTACAGGTCGGTTCTCCCGACAAGGAAATCAGCTCCGCATTGTTAACCCTTGATGTCACCGGGGAAGTTCTCGATGAGGCAGTTCATGCAGGATGCAGCCTCATCATTTCGCATCACCCCCTGATTTTCACCGGAATAAAACAACTGACAGGAAAGAGCATCGTCGAAAGGATTTTGTTAAAGGCTGTAAAACAGGATGTTGCAATTTATTCAGCGCATACAAACCTCGATGTACTTGACTGTGGCGTCAGCAGAAAGATGGCAGAAAAAATCGATCTAAAGAATATCCGGGTGCTGGCGCCGCTGAAAAACAGACTTTTAAAACTGGTCACCTTTATTCCTGAGGATCATCTGGAAAAAGTGAAAGAGGCTGTTTTCAGTGCAGGAGCAGGGGTGACCGGAGATTATAACAAGTGCAGCTTTGTAGTGTCGGGTACAGGCAGTTTTATGGCCGGGGAGAATTCAGAACCATATATAGGTGAAAAAGGCAAACAACACTTTGTGAAGGAATCCAGGTTTGAGACAATACTGTTCTCACATCAGAAAATGAGAGTGGTGAAGGCTCTTATGGAAGCGCATCCATACGAGGAACCTGCATTCGATCTGTACCCGCTCGAAAATGATAATATAAGAGCCGGAATGGGGTGCATCGGAGAATTCAGCAATCCCGCTGACGAAAATGAATTTCTTAAAATGCTTGCGACTGTGTTCTCAGCCAAAGGAATCAGATATTCAAAACCAACCGGCAGGAAGATAAAGAAGGTAGCTCTCTGCGGGGGAGCAGGCGGACCGCTAGTAAATGATGCAATTACTTCCGGCGCAGATGCATTTGTCACCGCTGATATCAGGTATCACAGTTTCTTTGAAGCAGACGGCAAACTGCTTCTGGCCGACATAGGCCATTTTGAGAGTGAAAAGCACTCAGTTGAGATAATGTACGATCTGATTATAAAAAAATTCCCTACATTTGCACTCCGGTTTTCAGAAGTAAATACGAATCCGATAAATTATTTATAAGATGGAAAAGAATAAATCACACGAAGCTGAGATCCCTGTAGAAGACAGATTACGTGCATTGTACAACCTTCAGCTGGTTGATTCGGAAATTGATAAGATTAAAACCCTCAGGGGAGAGCTGCCGCTTGAAGTTCAGGATCTCGAGGATGATATCGCCGGACTGGAAACAAGACTTGGCAATCTGAAGGAGGAAGTTGTGGTTTTCGAGAAGAATATTCAAAAGAAGCACAATGAAATTGCTGATGCAGAGGCTTTGATAAAGAAATATGAGGAGCAGCAGAAGAATGTGAGAAATAACAGAGAGTTTGACTCTCTTTCCAAGGAAATCGAATATCAGAATCTTGAAATAGAACTTTACAACAAAAAGATCAAGGAGTTCAACTTGCAGGCTGAGGAAAAAAAGGCGATCATCAAGGAATCAGAAGGGATCTTGAATGAAAGAAAATCCGACCTCGAAACAAAAAAATCCGAGCTTGACGAAATTATATCCGATACGCAGAAGGAAGAGGAAGGGCTGTATAAAAAGCTCGATAAAACCCAGAACATGATAGAGGAAAGGCTCCTGACAGCCTATAAAAGGATACGTTCAAATGCCAGAAACGGCCTGGCAGTGGTGCCAGTTCAGCGCGATGCATGCGGCGGATGTTTCAACCAGATACCGCCTCAGAGACAACTCGATATAAAATCGAGGAAGAAAATCATTGTCTGTGAATATTGCGGGCGAATACTCGTGGACGATGAGATAATCAAGGAAGGCAAGATATAAAATCTGATTTTTAACATATGAGCCGGCCATTTGATGACCGGCTTTTTATTTAACTTTACCTCAGTTAACCTAATATCAGCCATGACTTCGGAGGACTTTAAGAAACTCATATCCCAGGGCATTCCCCTGAAGCTCCCGCCTCACGCAAAATATGATCACACCCTGAATCATGCCCCAAAGCGAAAAGATATTTTATCGGCTGCTGAAAAAAAGCTGGCCCTTAAAAATGCTCTCAGGTATTTTCCTGAGAATTTCCATGAGGAGCTGGCAGAAGAATTCGCCCGCGAGCTGAAAGATTACGGCAGGATATATATGTACAGGTTCAGGCCGGAATATGAGATAAAAGCACGTCATATCGGTGATTTCCCCTGTAAATCCGTCAAGGCGGCAGCGATTATGATGATGATCTCCAACAACCTCGACAATTCTGTATCACAGCATCCACATGAGCTGATAACCTATGGAGGCAATGGAGCAGTATTTCAGAACTGGGCCCAATACCTGCTGACAATGAAATATCTGTCGGAGATGACAGATGATCAGACGCTTGTGATGTATTCCGGCCACCCGCTGGGATTATTCCCTTCACACAGGGATGCACCCAGGGTTGTAGTGACGAACGGAATGATGATCCCCAATTATTCTTCAAAAGATGACTGGGAGAGGTTCAATGCATTGGGAGTGACCCAATACGGACAGATGACCGCAGGATCTTACATGTACATTGGCCCGCAGGGAATTGTCCATGGCACTGCGATAACTATTTTAAATGCCTGCAGGATCACTGCTGGAAATGAGAGCAGCCGAAAAGGGAAGCTTTTCGTCTCATCTGGTCTTGGAGGGATGTCGGGCGCTCAGCCGAAAGCTGCTAAAATTGCCGGCATTATTTCAGTAATCGCTGAAGTGAATCCAAAGGCAATTCATACACGGCAATCGCAGGGATGGGTCGATGAGGTGATTACGGATATAGAAAGCCTTGTTGAAAGGGTGAAAGCTGCACAGCGAAAGAAAGAAGTTGTCTCAATTGCTTATCAGGGCAACATCGTGGAAGTGTGGGAAAAATTTGCAGACTCAGGTGTTAAAGTCGACCTTGGATCAGACCAGACATCATTGCATAATCCCTGGTCCGGCGGGTATTATCCGGCAGGCCTCGGATTTGAAGAATCCAACAGGATGATGTCTGAGGATCCTGAAAATTTCAGGGATCATGTCAGAAAATCACTTGTCCGCCAGGTAGATGCAATAAACAGACATGCTGAGAGGGGAACATATTTCTTTGACTATGGAAATGCATTCCTGCTTGAGGCTTCAAGAGCAGGAGCTGACATATTCAGAACTAATGGAGAATTCAGGTATCCATCTTATGTCCAGGATATTATGGGTCCCGTTTGTTTTGATTACGGATTCGGTCCTTTCCGCTGGGTATGCTGTTCAAACGATCCGGTTGATCTTGAGGTTACAGATAAGATAGCTGTTAGGATACTGAAGCGACTCATAAAAAGCTCTCCTGAAAGGATCAGCCGGCAGTTGGCCGATAATATTCATTGGATAAGAGAGGCCGGAAAAAACAAGCTGGTCGTGGGATCCCAGGCAAGGATACTCTATGCGAATGCCGAAGGCCGGATAGCGCTGGCTGATTCCTTCAACAAAGCAGTTGCATCAGGAAAGATAAGTGCCCCGGTTGTCATTGGCAGGGATCATCACGATGTGTCCGGAACTGACTCTCCATACCGTGAGACCTCCGACATATATGATGGTTCAAGGTTCACAGCCGACATGGCAGTGCAGAATGTTATCGGCGATTCTTTCCGGGGTGCAACATGGGTCTCGATACATAACGGAGGAGGAGTGGGCTGGGGAGAGGTGATCAACGGAGGGTTCGGGATGCTGCTCGACGGGACCAGGGATACAGCCAGGAAGCTTAGAATGATGCTTCACTGGGATGTGTATAACGGAATCGCCAGGAGGAGCTGGGCAAGAAACGAGGGAGCGGTTTTTACTCTGAAGAGGGAGATGGAAAGAATTCCTGAACTGAACGTAACAGTTCCTTATATGACTGATGATGAGATAATTAATAAGGTTTTGAGCGGTGTTTTTCCAGCATGACTGAAGCCAGAGCTGCAACACCCTCTTCACTTCCTATAAAACCCATCTTCTCTGTTGTCGTGGCTTTTACAGAGATATTTTCTGATGAAGTATTCAGGATTCCTGCAAGGGACGATCTCATCCTCGGGATATAGTCGGCTATCTTAGGTTTTTCGAGACAAACCGTGCAGTCGACATTTACAATTGTGAAACCTTTTTCACAGATGAGGTCGTATGTTCGTTTCAGAAGAATCCTGCTGTCAATGTCCTTGAATTCGGGGCTTGTATCAGGGAAGTGGTGACCTATATCTCCAAGCGAGGCGGCTCCAAGGATCGCATCACAGATAGCATGGATCAGTACATCACCGTCGGAATGCGCAACAGATCCTTTTTCAGAAGGTACAAGAATTCCGCCAAGGTGCAGTTTACGCCCTTTTTCGAGACGATGGAAATCAATGCCCTGACCTATTCTCAGATTCATCTGCTTACCTGGCTTGCTCTCCTGAGTGCGTCACTGTCGAATGAAAGTGAAAAACGAAGGGTGCGGGCTAAGGGATGGTTAAGGGAAAGAGGCATAAGGTAAGAGAAGTCGATTGTGAATCCGCTCATTCTGAAACCTGCTCCGGCAGTAAAGAACTGCCGCTTGCCCTTGTAGGCGTTTTCATGAAAATACCCTGCCCTGATTGCGAAAATGTTATTATACCAGTATTCAGCCCCGTATGAATATGTTATCTCATGAAGCTCTTCAATGAATCCTCCGGGAGCATCGTAAAAAGATCTGAACAATGCTTCAGGAACCGAAATGTTCTGTTCTTCAGTGATCGTTGAATCAGGAGTAGGGACCAGCAGTTTGTTAAGATCGATTGTCAACGATATTTTATTGAAGCGGTCAAAATCATAAGAAAGTGCAGTCCCCAGCCTTAGATTCATCGGAATAAAGTCAGAGTACGATTCAGTATAACTCATCTTGGAACCGATATTTGATATATTGAATCCAAGGGAGAATACTCCTTTTTTACTGAGAATATCAATATTCTTATGATAATATCCCGAAATGTCTGCCGCCAGCGACAGGCCTGGTTTGGTATCTTCACCCTGCGCAGGATAACCATGTGTGAGGTTTGAGTAAATGAACCTGAAAGCCACTCCGCCCGAGAATGATTCGGAGAACAGACGCGAATAAGCGAGGTCGACAGCCCATTCATTCGGATTGACAATAAGCTGGGTAACTCCGCCGTCGTCCGTAAACTCTATCTTGCCATATGATGAATATATCAGGCTTCCGCTCATAACCTGCTTCTTGTCGAATCTGTAATATCCTGACAGGTAAGCTATATTGATGTCGGGAACCATAGATCTGAGCCATGGAATGTATGAGATTGCAACTCCGTATTTCCCGTCGATAAATGCAAATTTCGCAGGATTCCAGTGCATGCTGTAAATATCAGGAGTGGTTGCAACACCGGCATCACCCATTGCGCCTGCCCTTGAATCAGGAGCGATAATCAGCCAGGGAACTACCGTCTGAATGGGATTATATTCATATTTATCATCCTGGCAGTAAGCCTGAAAGCTGGCTGAAAATGCCACTAAAAACAAAGAGAGTGCAATTATCCTGTTTTTCATCATTATTCCTGTCATTCAACAAAAGTACAAATATAAAACAATTATTTTCCTATGTTATTGTGTCATAATTATAATATGACTATTCTTCCTGATCCCGCAGCCTTTTCTCCCTCTTCTGATACAACTGTCACTCTATATGGATAAATTCCTTTTTCAACCCTGGCCCCTCCGCTATTGTTCCCATCCCACAATATTGGAGCAAGCTGATACCCTTCAGAATATTCATTATTCCTGATCATCCTAATAAGCCGGCCGGCCCCGTCGTAAATTGAAACCGTAATCTCAAACCTGCTTCCGGGTCGGTTATGACCTGCGCTGATGCGTGTTTCCTCAATAACAGGATTCGGATAATTTATCAGGTCGGACAATATAAACCTTCCGTTTTCCTCTACGATAAAAAGAATTGTTTCTTCAGACGAGTTATTGAAGTTATCCCAGGCTTTGAGCTTTACCGAATGTTTCCCATTTGTCAGTTCTGACAATCCGAATGACAGGGATCCCTTCGTATAATTATCGAAATCGTTTTCAAAATAATTATTCACCACGAATGAATTATTATGGTCATTATCGAGCCAGGCAGTCATGTCGTGACCTATTCCGGAACCGGTTGTGTTTATTCCTCCCGGATCTTCTATAACTGCGAGCATTCTCGGATTTTTATCGGTAATCCCTCCATTCCTGAAAAGAGTGTCGTTCATGAACAACTTTATCAGGGGACCGGTCGTGTCGATAACATCGGTGCTGGCAAATCCGCCGACAACAATATCAGAAAAGAATCCACCCATATCCATCTCCGGGCTATAGGCGTAATAGCTTATCTTGCCGTTACCGTAATTGTAATCAATATCACGGGGAACAATGAATGAAAACCTGAACTTTCCATTTTTTGCTGTAGTTTTTCCGCTGAAAAGGATGTTGTTCAGCATTTCGAATTTCATTGTCTGTCCTCCGTCATTTGCCAGGGTGCTGACCATTGATGGTTTTTCATAAACCACCGGCATGATAATTCCGTTGAATCCGTCAAGTGACTCTCCATGATTGTTTTCTATATGACCGGAAACAATAATCCTTGAAAGAGCTTTGAGGCTGTCGGTGGCGTCAGTGACGGGAACATGGTTTATTGAATCGGTTATCACCAGTCCATGCCAAGGGTAGGCAAGCCTCAGCGCCGGGTCGCCGAGAAGTGAAAAATTTCTCTTGTTCGATCCTGTTCCGGAATTCCTTTTTGCAGTCATTATGATGTCTCCAAGTCTCATGGGATTTCCTTCGCTGTCCCTTTTGAAAGCTGCATTGTAGATGTTCCTGTTCAGGAAATAATTCGGCGCTGAATAAACCACCCTTGTGGTAGACATTAAAGCAATAGCACCTCCGTTTTCATTGAGAAGGACCATTTCCCCTGCCGAAGTTTTTCCTGTAAACTCCCTGGTAATTATATTGAAATCGGCATCATCAAACCTGCTGAACTCGCAGGTGGCTGTGATGAAGAGAGGAAGTCTGGCGCCGTTATGCCAGGCTTTTATGTCATCAGTTTTCACAACCCTTTCGTGGGCAAGGCCTGTTTCGCTTCCGTG
>CAZXAM010000036.1:11263-23293 GCA_964638545.1 uncultured Rikenellaceae bacterium
GCCAATGCCGATATCTTCCGTTCCGTCAGATTCGCCCTCGCCATCTTCCAGCAGACCAAAGAAATCATCAGAAGTGAATGAGGATACTACAATATTGGAGATCTGAGTTTGGTATGTTGGTATGAAACAGTTGTTTTTCGGAGGAAGGGTCCGGTTTTCATACGATCCGTCGCCGAAAAGGAGCAGATACCTGAGCGGGGTCTCCGTGCCTGACTGGTTCAGGTATTTCAGGCGAACAAAATTTCTGATGGCTGCAACGTCAGTCGTTCCTCCTGAGAACTCATTATATATCTGTTCCGGAGTTACTATTATTGATCTCAGACCGCTTTCCTTCAGATGCATTTCCGCAAGGAGGCCCGCATATTTAATGAAAAGGGGATGAGTTACAATTATCATCTCCGCAGGCTCTGATCCGTGCAGGTCCTGGTTGACTACAGGCCTGTGCCGTATGACGGGAGAAAGATAGCCCGCTTCATTAAACAGAGCGAATGTTCTTTGAGTGTCTGTGTTTGATCTGAAATAGATGTTATCTCCGGTTTTTGTGTATTGAACCCTTTCAGGGGAAGCTGGATCGGTGATATCCCAGACGACTGGCGTGAGGCCCTGGCTTTTAAAAGTAAATTCTGTGATCCGGCCCGGCCCTGCCGATCTTTGATCTGAAAAAAAATCCGTTTTCCCGCTGAAAATATTTTGTCTTCTTCCCTCTATGCTCACATAATCGAGCCATCCACGGGCGCCTGATTCGCCGTTAGTATAGAATTTCAGGCTGAAAACAGGAGAAGATGAGAGAGGAAATACAGAACCGGCGGAATCTGTGATCTGAGCATAAGTCCCCGTAAAGTTGAACAGGTTTACATTCTGGACCTGAATGTTCTTATGCACAGAAGTTCCCTCATATAATCTGAAAATCGTTGGTACTGAGGCTCTTGCCAGGACCTTTATCCTGAACTTCATTTTCTCGGTTGTGATCAGGTCGGTGAACCCGGGATTTATAGATATTCCGTTAACTGCAGATACAGGCTGGTACCATTCCCTTCCCGACTTGATGAGGTTCTCGGCATCTGTTTCATGGATAAAGAGAGCATCCGATTCTGATGAATAATATCCTGGAGATGCAGACGGGATTTCAGCATTGATGATCTTCCTGTCATCTCCCCTTCCCGATGTAAGAAAATAGAAAGCAGTATCAGAATAATTGTGCCTGGAGAATTGATATTCAGAAAGAGCTTTATTGTACTTCCATTTTCCTGTTCCCTGTCCGAAAAAGAGAAGATAATCGCCTGAATTGAAAATCCCGTCGCTTCCTTTTTCAATGTATATTGATATCTGATGCAGGTCGTCAGGCTTTGGATCATCATTATAATAGGAGAGCTGACCGAAATTGTTTGCAAAGATTTTTGGATCTGAGGGATTTGTCAATCCCAGTTCCTGAAGTTTTGAATAATCGATCCGGTATATTCCATCGCGCGTAACTGCTAATTTAAACCACTGTCCATCAGCCAGTACCGAATGTGAGGCATGGTTGTTTTCTGCCTGCCTGGCACTAATGCCAAAGTTCGTAAAAACAAGCAAAAATGCAGTTATTTGAAATAATCTTGCCATCTTTCCGGGCAAAGATAGAAATGAGTTTCAGTTTGACGGTTATTTCTGGTGTTTTGTGAATCTGTCAGGCCTAAAATAATAACGATTAAGGCGCGTTGATATTGCAGTGATGGTGAATTCACTTAAATATTATGCCTGCCTGCCGGTGTTCATTCTGGCGTTCCAGTTTGCACTTGAAGGGCAGGAGGGACTAAGTTACCAGGCAACGCTGATGAGCAATCCGTCGCTCGCCGGAAGCCAGGGCGATGGCATTGTCAGGCTTTCATACATGAACCTTTACCCCGGGAACAATTATAATTTTCATTCTGTCATGTTGTCGTACGACTCTTACTTTCCGGAACTTCACGGCGGCGCGGGCATCAATATTGCAAATGAATACCTGGGTGGCATGGTAAACAATCTCAGGGGAGGCTTTTGCTACTCTTATTATCTGCAGGCAGGCAAGGATATCTATATTGCCGGAGGCTTGTCTGCATCCTTCATTCACCTTAGCTATGATTTCAGGAACGGAATTCTTCCCGATCAGATTGATCCCCTGAGGGGAGCAGTGCTTCCTCCGGGAGAAACGTTGGCTGAAAGGGGAAGGACAGTGCTGGATCTTGCAACCGGATTCCTGTTCATTTCGGGCAAGTATTTCGGAGGACTTTCGGTGAACCATCTGGCAGAGCCTGATCCAACAGGGTCTCAATATGCCGGAGGAAAGCTGAAAAGATCTGTCCTCATTCACGGGGCTGCAGATTTTAATATCAGCAGGGGAAGCGATCTGTCATTAATTCCAATGGCCGGAGTTGAAATGTCAAAAGGGCTTCTTCATGCTTCAGCCGGGGTGTCTCTTGAGAGTAAGTTTCTGTCGGTCAATGCAATAATCTTATTTGGCAGCGAAGAGAACATTGATCTGCAGGCAGGTTTTTCAATCAGCGCAGGCGACCTTATGGTTTTTTATAGCTACCGGTTCAATATGTTTTCGGGAGAAAATCTGCTTCCATTTTCACTGCTGCACCACACTGGCATTGCTTTTAGTTTAAATGCTGTTGATAAAAGAAAAGCCGCCAAAACAATAAATTTTCCTAAATTGTAGTTATATTTGATGTTCTAAAAAGTGATTTTAGAAAAATTATTATATTTGAATATTCGTAATTGCTATAAAACTAAAGGAGTTATGTGCAAATTCAGAGCCTTGACGGTAATATTTTCAGCTTCACTTATTCTTGTTTCATGCATGAACAAGAATAAGGGCGATTCAAATGTTTCTTCTACTACAGGGTGGGAATACAACAATCAAAACAACGGAGGATTTGAAGTAGCGTTAGGAGCAGAGCAGCAAACCGGTCCGGGTCTGGTTCTCATTGAAGGCGGAAGGTTTACAATGGGCCAGATTACACAGGATGTCCTGTTTGACTGGAATAATAAACCACGAACAGTTACCGTATCATCATTCTATATGGATGAAACGGAAATTACAAATGTCGATTACCGTGAATACCTCTTCTGGCTCCGCAGAGTTTACGTCGACTATCCGGAAGTGCACAGAAGATCGCTCCCCGACACGCTTGTATGGAGAAGCCCTATGGGTTTCAACGATCCGTATGTTCAGTATTATTTCAGGCACCCTTCATACAACCAGTATCCGGTTGTCGGTGTGAGCTGGGTTAAAGCAAACGACTACTGCCTCTGGAGAAGCGACAGGGTTAACGAACAGCTTCTTGTTGATGAAGGCGAGCTGAGTCCAAATCCAAACCAGACAAATCAGGACAACTTCAACACAGAAGCTTATCTCGCAGGTCAATATGAGGGAGTTACAAACAAGCTCAGGGAAAGCCTGAACCCAAACCAGACTGAAAGAAGAACCAGCTTTGAAGACGGGCTTCTTCTGCCAAGTTACCGCCTGCCTACTGAAGCTGAATGGGAATTTGCAGCCTATGCCCTCAGGGGAACAACTTTCGAGGAGAGAATCTATGAGAGAAGAGTTTATCCGTGGGACGGTCATAACGTAAGGAATTCCGCTCCTAAGAACCGCGGTGAAATGATGGCTAATTTCGTAAGGGGCAGAGGAGATATGATGGGAGTGGCAGGAAGCCTTAACGATAATGCCAGCATAACTTCTGAAGTAAGATCATATTGGCCAAATGATTACGGCCTCTACTGCATGGCAGGGAATGTTAATGAATGGGTCCAGGATGTTTACAGACCTCTTACATCGCAGGACGTTGATGAATTCAACCCCTTCAGAGGCAACGTCTATACCGACCTCCGCCGTGATGACGACGGAAGAGTGGTTACGAAAGATAACCTTGGCAGGCTTTATATAGATACCGTAAAGGCAGCTGATGTATCGAACAGATACAATTACCAGAAGGGAGATTACAGGAATTACAGGGACGGAGACCAGAAATCTTCACTCTCGCCAACCGGTGAATGGTATACCGATGAAGATCCGGATAATAAAATGGGTTCCAACAGAATGTATGCCCAGAAAGCTGGCGATGATAAATCAGCTGCTGATTTTGTAACCCTTATCAATGACTATGCAAGGGTTTATAAAGGCGGCTCGTGGAAGGACAGGGCATACTGGCTGAATCCTTCTACAAGACGATTCCTGGACCAGAATGAATCGCGCGACGACATTGGATTCCGTTGCGCAATGATAAGAGTAGGAAGCCCTGCAGGATTTTAATTATTTTCTTAAATAATTTTAAATGGGGCTTGACAATAAGCCCCATTTTTTTGAGATAATGAAAACCGAGCAGATATATAGCTTATACAGGGATTCGAAAGGCATCTCCATCGATTCACGAAAGGTGTCGGAAGGTCAGATCTTCTTTGCTCTTTGGGGCGATAACAATAATGGCAACAAGTTTGCTGCCGATGCTCTCGAGAAAGGAGCTCTGTGTGCTATAGTCGACGATCCGGCCTATGAAACTGACAAAACAATCCTCGTCGACGATACCCTTGCTGAACTCCAGGCACTCGCATCGTACCACAGGAAGGAGATGAATTTACAGGTACTGGCAATTACAGGCAGCAACGGCAAAACAACTACAAAAGAGCTCACTTCAGCAATATTGTCCCGCAGATTAAGGGTTCATTCAACCAAAGGCAACCTGAATAATCATATAGGCGTTCCGCTTACTATCCTGTCTGCGCCGGCCGGCACCGAAATGATGGTCATCGAGATGGGCGCAAACCATGTGGGTGAGATTCGCACACTATGTCTGATAGCAAAACCAGATTACGGGATAATAACGAATATAAGCCCTGCCCATATAGAAGGATTCGGATCATTTGAGGGTGTGATAAAAGCCAAGATAGAGCTCTATGAACACCTAAGGAAAGTAAATGGCATCGCTCTGTACAACGACAAAGACCGGATACTTTCAGAAAAAATTTACCGACTCGTCAACAGGGCGGTCCCCTTTTCAGATCCTACTGGCATAGGCCTCGAATTAAAATTCCTGAAATCGGAACTCCACCTTCATCTTGAGGCAGTATACCAGCAGAAATCCTATGAAATCAAAACCAATCTTTTCGGGAAATACAATATTGAAAATATAAGGGCTGCGATTGCGACAGGTCTCTTTTTCGGGATTGAGATGAAGGAGATAGTTGAAGAAATCCAGAAGTATGTTCCGGAGAATAACAGGTCGCAGGTAAAGGTTACCAGGAACAATACACTTATCTGCGATTCCTATAATGCCAATCCCGTAAGCATGAAGCTGGCTATCGAATCTTTTGCAGCTATGGATGCATCCAGAAAAGTGTGCATTCTTGGAGACATGCTGGAGCTGGGCGATAAGAGCGAAGAGGAACACATCTCTGTTCACCGTGTTCTAACCGATCATAATCTGCAGGACGTTATGCTTGTGGGACCTGTGTTCTGCAAGGTATCAGCCGGTTTCAGGTTCAAGACCTTCCGCGATACTGACAGATTAAAGGAATACCTGAAAACAAAGCCGCTTAAAGGCTGTCATATATTAATTAAGGGATCACGCGGAATTGCGCTTGAACAGGCGTACGATCTTCTGTAACAGTCTGCTTCTGATCAGGAATTAGCTGTTTCCTGTAAATTTTATATTCAAAACCACAATTTCTGACCTGCTCGCCGATCTTATGCGCGGACCCCATATGCCGAATCCTGAAGAAACGATAAACTGGGTTTCCCCTTTTTTAAGGTATCCGTAACTGACTTCAAACATGGCACGGGTGAAATAATTCAGCGGCCAGAACTGGCCATTATGGGTATGGCCCGAAAGCTGAAGGTCAACGCCATTTCCGACGGCTTCTTCAAGTTTTAACGGCTGATGATCGAGTACTATTACGGGAAAACTCTTGTCGACATTTTTCATAAGGATTTCAAGGGACTCCCTCTCCTTACCGTAAAACCTTTTTGAATCCCGGTCTAACCTTCCGATGAGCTGAATTCTTCCCGGGAGTACCATTATTTCATCTTTTAACACCCTTATCCCTTTGCTCTCGATGTAGGGTATCGTTCGTTTTGCTCCCCCTATGAATTCGTGATTGCCTGTGATTGCATAGAGGCCTTCCTTTACAACAGGGATTGAAAAATACTGAAGAAGATCGCCCCTGAGAACCGGCCCCATTTCCCCGTCCACAATGTCACCCAGAAGAAAGACCGCATCTGGTTTCTGTTCAGCCAGGATAGCTGAAAGCTTCTTCATGCTCCGCTTTCTAATGATGCTCCCGAGATGAATGTCGGAAACTGCTGCAACCTTAATATTATCAAGTCCATCAGTTTTCTTATTGATAGTGATATCATAATTTTTGACCTTAGGATGAATGGCATTCAGGAATCCTCCGGCAATAAGAAGAACAGCAACCGATGATGGAATAATAAATGACCATTTTTTATATTCCTGTATATTATTCTGATCGAGCACATGTGAAAGCCTCAAAATAAATCCTGCAAGATCGGCGATAAGGAAAAAGAAGAAGCCATAAACCAGAAAGGCCAGCCAGAATCCTCCCAAGATGTTCAGGATATCTGAGAATACCGTAGAGTGCCTGGCTTCAAGTACCTTGGCTGCAATAAAAGATAATGCGACTGCGGTGAAAATGATTATGAAAAGCGTTTTGTTCTCCCTGGCAGCCGGAATTGCATTATATGCTTTAATAAAGATATATGCATTGCCGATGAAATAAACAGTGAAAACGACTGTCAGGAATACGATGATCTGATAGGTCTTCATAAATTTCAGAGATTCTTAATTATGCTGTTGTAAGTCTTGTGCCGTTTGATATAAAACTCAAAAACGATGCTCTTGTTCAAAATCAGTCCTTCAGGATTGCTGTTTTCTGCGGATTTTATTGCATCTCTTTTTTGCACAAGACTATCTCTTACTTTTCCGGCATCCCGGTGAGCCTTCCAGACTGCAGAGAAACTTCCGGGTTCTCCCCTGACCAGAAAGAGAAGTGATGCGATCCCATCGAGTATTTTCCTGATAAATATGTTCAGCATGAAATTCCTTCCGGGAAGGTTTTTATATAATAGATAAATGCTGTTGCGGAAATTAAGGTAAGTCTTGAAGGGAGAATTGTAGGGAAGAGCTCCTCCTCCAACATGATATACTGAAGAGCCGGGGATAAATGCAACACGATACCCCAGCTTGTGAAATCTCCAGCAAAGGTCAATCTCTTCCATATGGGCGAAAAAATCAGGATCAAATCCGCCGCACTCTTTCCATGCTGTTGAACGCACGGCCATGCATGCCCCTGAAGACCAGAAGATATCCGTCAGGGAGTCATACTGACCTTCATCTCTTTCAATCCTGCTGAATACTCTTCCGCGGCAGAACGGATAACCCAGTTTATCAATAAATCCGCCTGCAGCTCCTGCATATTCAAAACTGCTTCTCTCATTCCAGGAGAGTATCTTCGGCTGGCAGGCAGCAGTATCGGGATTATCATCCAGATATCCGATCAGAGGCATAAGCCATCCGTCAGTTACCTCTATGTCCGAATTCATAAGGACAAAATAGACGGCATCTATCTGACTGAGGGCCAGATTGTATCCGCCTGCAAATCCATGGTTCTCCGTGAACCTGATCAATCTGACTTCCGGATGATTTTCCACCAGCCATTCACAGGAACCATCCTCTGATCCGTTATCTGCGACGTATATTATGGTGCCGGGATCAGCCGTTTTGCTTACGACGGTGCCCAGGAACTTTTTCAGGAAGCTCAATCCGTTCCAGTTCAGAATGACAACCGCTGTTTTAACCATTATCAGGCTCCCTTTTGTGTTTCCATCTTCGATGGCTCCAGATCCAGTATTCCGGATTCTGACGTATCAGTTCCTCGAGCCTCTTTACATGAGTTTCGGTGATAAGATGCTCCGGCAATCCTGCCGTGTGCTCGAATATCAGTTCAACGGTAAAAAAATATTGCCCCCTTTTTACCTTTTGGATATTAAAATAGATGAGGGCCATATCGTATTTCGATGAGATCTTTTCGGCGCCCAGGTAAACAGGGGTATCCTGGTTGAGGAAGGTAGTACGGTACCTGATATCATCTTTTGGAGGCGTTTGATCAGTTATAAATGAATAGAGCGCCCTGACATTTTTCTTTCTGTTTTCAATGATCTCCCTTACCACGTGCTGCATCGGTGTTACCGTCATTCCAAATCTAGACCTGTTATTGATCATGAACCTGTCAAAATGCCTGTCGGCGATTGGTTTGTAAATTGAAACAAATTTGAATTCCGAATACTTTGGCAGGCAGATCAGCCATTCCCAGTTGTTAAAATGACCAAGTACGGCTGCAACGTCCCTTCCTTCTTCATATAATTTTTTAAGGAGCTCAGGATTCTTCAGCGGGATCCTTTTCATGATCTCTTCACTGCTCATGTGGGTGAGCTTGAAAGTTTCAATGAAAAGATCACACAGATGATGGTAGAATTTTTTCTCAATTGAAATTATGTCACTCTCATTCTTTTCCGGAAAGGAATTTTGGAGGTTTGTCCTTACAACTTTCCTGCGGTATCCGGGGAAATAATAAAAAACGATAAATAACAAATCAGAGAAGACATAAAGCACTCTCAGTGGAAGGAGAGTCATGATCCAGTTGAGGCCAAAGAAGATATAATAACCAATTGAGCCCATATCGGGTTTTTATTATTCCCGCATAAATTTACTCACAATTTTAAGAAATTCAGGAAAAACCAGGCTGTTGGCAGCTACTATTTCCTTAGCGTCCAGGTTTTTTTCATTGCCGGAGAAATCGCTCACCCGCCCTCCGGCCTCACGTACAATTATCGTTCCGGCTGCAATATCCCAGATCTTAAGGTCATATTCATAAAACGCCTCGAATCTTCCGCAGGCCACATATGCCAGATCAATTGAAGCTGATCCGAGCCTTCTGATGCCGTGTGTTGTTTTGCAGAAGTGAGTTAGGCAGGCCATATAATTTTCAAGCCGGCTGAAATTGTTATATGGCAGTCCTGTTGCCACGAGACTCACTGCAAGGCTCTGGGCACCGGAAACTCTGATTGGATTTTCATTAAGCCACGCACCTCCGTTTTTCCATGCTTTGAAAACCTCTTTTCCTCCGACATCGCAGATAACTCCTGCGACAGGCTCTCCGTTATCGGTGAGTGCCACGCTGATAGCGTATGGATGTATCCCATGGACAAAATTTGTTGTCCCGTCAAGCGGATCGATCACCCAGCAATATCTGGTGCCTTTCTTTGAGGAAGTGCCTTCTTCGGCAATGAATCCTGCTTCCGGTAGTATTTCCGATAGTTTCTGAACCAGCATTTTTTCCGATCCCTTGTCAACATATGAAACAAGGTCGTGGAGCCCTTTAATCTCTGTTCTGGAAATATCGAAATCACCTGACTCCTTCAGGATGAATAGCTCTGTTTCTCTTACAGCGCCGACAATTTCTTCGCAGAGTTTTTTCAAATCAGCCATTTATCATCAGATTATTTCAATGCTCATTCTGTTGTCAGGGGAAATGCCCTTAAGTCTTGCTTTCCTGATTTCTCCTGCCAGATCGGTCTGCCAGGGATGTTCAACCCTGATATAATTTCCGGTATACCCTGTTATCAGATCCCCGATGCGTGTTTTTTCAAAAAGCACATAATCCGTCTTCCCTATATTCAGGTTCAGGAATTTATCATGTTTCACCTGAGACATCCCGATAAGCTTTCTGCTTCTTCTTTCCTTCTCTTCTCTTGTTACTTTCTCCGGCATTTTTGAAGCCCGTGTGCCGGGACGATCTGAAAAGGTAAAAACATGCAGATACGAAAGCGGGAGGGAGTCAAGAAACCCGAAGGTCTCTTCAAAATCGGCTTCAGTCTCTCCGGGGAATCCGACTATCACATCTGCACCGATTCCTGCCAGGGGCAAATCCTTTCTGATCCTCTCTACCCTTCCGGCAAATAGTTCTCTCCTGTACCTTCTTCCCATTAAAGACAGGATCCTGTTGCTGCCGCTTTGAAGCGGGATATGAAAATGAGGAAGGATCTTCCGGTTGTCGCAGCATACATCTATCAATTCGTCGGTAAGAAGGTTTGGCTCTATGGATGATATCCTGAATCTTTCTATTCCTTCAGTTTTGACAAGTTCTTTCAGGAGCCCTGTGAAATTTTCACCTGTGGACTTTCCGAAATCGCCGATGTTGACACCGGTCAGTACGATCTCCTTAACTCCTTTTGCTGATATCAGCCGTGCTTCTTCCAATAGCGTCCGGATGTCAGGATTCCGGCTCGATCCTCGGGCCAGTGGTACCGTGCAATAGGAACAACCGTAATCGCATCCATCCTGGATCTTCAGGAAGGATCTTGTTCTGTCGCCAATTGACCATGAAGGGATGAAGTTATCGGAAGCTGCCAGCTCGCATGAATGTATCTCTGCTTTTTCTTTTTTCTCAGCTCCCGCTATGTACCTGGCAAGATCGAATTTTTCATTAATTCCCAGAACGATATCAACTCCCGGGATTGATGATATTTCATGCGGGTTAAGTTGTGCATAGCACCCTACTACTGCAATGAATGCCCCGGGTGAGCGGTTAATGAACTTCCTGATCGCCTGCTTGCATTTCCTGTCAGCGGCATCTGTAACCGAACAGGTATTAATGATGTATATATCTGCTTTTTTTGACGCCGGGACCCTTTCAAACTGATCTTCCGGGAAAGAGCGGGAAATAGTTGATGTCTCGGTAAAATTCAGCTTGCATCCAAGCGTATGAAAGGCAATTTTTCTTTTTTCAGCACTCATGATTTCAGACACTCCCGGCCTTTTCCCGTCCGCGGGTTGAGTCTATTTTTTACTTTTGGTCAGGACAACATTTCTGAATTCAACGTCTTTCCCTTCGCTCTGGAGGCAGATGAATCCGCTTCTTGCCGATAAACCTGTTCCTTTGTTCTGAAGTACACCATTGACTGACACTGTAATAGAGTTGTCTTTGCATGTCACTTCCATGATATTCCATTCACCGGCCGGCTTTTCTGATGACGGAGCTGCCTTTTTTATCTGTCTTTTTGATTTGTCTGTCCTTTCATTCATGTCACTGCCGTTTGCGCAAATAAAATCGCCGGCATTGCCTGCCGCAAGCTGGCACTCGAAACACCTCGGCCAGATTGTATCAGGAAGCTGTGCATGAATGAAAACCCCGCTGTTTGTAGCTTCCGAGGGCCATCTCCATTCTAATTTCAGGACATAATCGGAGTAGGCCTGCCTGGTTCGCATATATCCAAAGGGATTTCCTGTGATATGTATCACTCCATCCTGAACATAAAATACCTTGGCCGGGTTGACAGAAGGATCCTTAAGCTGGAAAGTCCAGTTGTCGAGGTTACGGCCGTTGAACAACCGTATTGTTTCGGTTTTTTGCTTCTTTTCCTTCGTTGAACCGTAGGATGAAACAGCCGGGATCATCAGGAGAGCCACCACCAGGAGTAGAATAGACCTGTTTTTCATATATTTTATAGTGTCGTTAAAGTAATTTGCTGGCAAGTTCAGCGAGGAAGCTCCTCTCCCCCTTGACCAGGTTTACATGGGCAAATATATCCTGGTTCTTCATTTTATCCGACAGGTATGATAGTCCGTTTGAAGCAGTGTCGAGATATGGCGAATCGATCTGTTCAATATCGCCTGTGAAAACCATTTTTGTTCCTTCGCCTGCCCTGGTGATTATTGTCTTTATCTCATGGGGAGTAAGGTTTTGAGCTTCATCGACTATGAAGAAAATGCTTGAAAGACTTCTTCCCCTTATATATGCCAGGGGAGTAATGACAAGTTTTTCCTCCTTCACCATTTCGTTGATCCTTATGAATTCCGGGCTCTGATGGCTGAATTTATGCTTTATGACAGTCAGGTTGTCATAAAGAGGCTGCATGTAAGGATCCATTTTTTCCTTGACGTCTCCCGGAAGGAATCCCAGGTCGCGGTTGGCAAGAGGAACAATCGGACG
>CAZXAM010000036.1:23393-32453 GCA_964638545.1 uncultured Rikenellaceae bacterium
TGACGTCTCCCGGAAGGAATCCCAGGTCGCGGTTGGCAAGAGGAACAATCGGACGGGCAAGGAAAATCTGCTTGTACCTTTTGTGCTGAGCCAGGGCGGCTGCAAGTGCGAGAAGGGTTTTGCCCGTGCCTGCCTTGCCGGTGAGAGAGACAAGCTGTATGTCAGGATTTGAAAGCGCCTCCAGTGCAAATGTCTGTTCGGCATTTCTGGGATCAATCCCATATGTAGTCTGCTTTATGACCCTGCTCAGGAGCTTGTTAACCGGATTGTAGTGAGAAAGGGCACTTGATCCGTTATTCTTCATGATGAAGAACTGATGTCCTTTAAGATCAGCCTCCATCCTGAATTCTGAAGAGCTTACTCCTTCAGGCATCTCGTAAAGTTTGCTGATAAGCTCCTGGTCGACACCCTCCATCACCTTGATGCCTTTGTAGAGATCATCAATGTTTGCAACCTTATCATTTTCATAATCCTGCGCCATGATACCCAGGGACTTGGCCTTCATACGCAGGTTTATGTCCTTGCTTATGAGCACAACAGTCTTATCCTTGTTGGCGTTGCAGACATAATCCGCAATAGCCAGGATCCGGTGATCAGGTGTTCTTTCCGCGAACGACTGGCTCACCTTGTCGGAAAAATCCCGGCCGGTTTCAATGTGAAGGTTGCCAAGATTCTCGCCCAGGGGTATGTTTGCCGTCAGAAGCATGTCTCCCGACAACTTGTCAAGTTCCCTGGTAAATTCCCTTGCATGGAAGTTGATAATATCGTTCCCCCTTTTGAATTTGTCGAGTTCTTCCAGGACAACAATCGGGATAATCACATCATTTTCTTCGAAGTTGTAGATGCATTTGTAATCGTGCAGCAAAACATTAGTATCTATTATAAACAGCTTTTTGTTGTGTTTCTTGGTCATTACGTAAATAGTTATTAAACAACATCTTGTGCTTTAGGGCATCGCCCTTTACGCGGATGTAAAATTAACTAAAAAAACACCACTTATTGCCAGGTGTTATTAAAGTATGTTAATTTGTGGAAAAATCGGCTACCGAGGACCAAGGACCGAGGACCAAGGATCAAGGACCGAAGACAGAACTCAACAATGACCTATAACCAGACCATCGAATTTCTATACAGTCAGCTGCCGGCATACCACCGGATCGGGAAAGCAGCGTATAAGAACAACCTTGAAAACAGTTTGGCCCTCGATGACTATTTCGGACACCCGCACATGAGATACAAAACCATTCATGTTGCAGGCACAAACGGAAAAGGATCAATATCACACATGATTGCATCTGTACTCCAGGAAGCGGGACTGAAGACAGGGCTCTATACTTCGCCCCATCTCAGGGACTTCAGGGAGAGGATCAGGGTAAACGGGAAAATGATCCCCAAACAGAAAGTGATAAAGTTTGTCAGAACGCACACAGGGATCATAGAGAAAATAACGCCTTCTTTCTTTGAGATGACAGCCGCGATGGCATTTGACCATTTCGCCTGTGAGAAGGTCGATGTTGCAGTTATCGAGACAGGACTGGGAGGAAGGCTCGACTCAACAAACGTCATCAATCCGGTATTGTCGGTGATAACGAATATCGGACACGATCATATGGATCTCCTGGGCAATACGATTGCAAAAGTGGCTGCTGAGAAAGCAGGGATCATAAAGCGCGGCGTACCAGTCGTAATTGGTGAAACAAAACCGGATACCGAAACAGTATTCCTGTTGGAAGCTGAGATAAAAGGATCACCTGTTTATTTCGCTGACGTTAATTTCAGCTGCATTCTTTCTGATCCCGGCAATTCTTTCTTGCGCCGGAAATATACTGTTAAAGATTTAACAGATGGCAGTCTCTTCAGCGGTTATACAACTCTCACCGGAGATTATCAGCAGGAAAATATCCGGACAGTTCACCAGGCATTTAAGCTTCTCATGAAGGATCTTATGCTGACTCAAAAGAATCTTAAGGATGGTATCCGTAACGTGATAAAGAATACAGGACTCCTGGGTCGCTGGCAGGTAATAGGAAAAGATCCCCTGACCATCTGCGACACGGGCCACAATAAGGAGGGTCTTGACTGGGTGATAAGGCAGCTTTTAAAGATACCGTCCACCGGCCTTCATTTTGTTATCGGATTTGTGAGCGACAAGGATATCAGTACAATACTTCCAATGTTCCCTGAAAATGCACGCTATTATTTTACCAGGGCTAAGGTCCAGAGGGCTTTGGATGAAAAGGAACTGAAGAAGAAAGCTGAGGAATTCGGCCTGAAAGGGGAGAGTTATGATGATGTGGCAACAGCTCTTAATGCGGCAAGGGCCAATGCATTGCAATCGGACCTGGTTTTTGCAGGAGGCAGCACATTTGTTGTGGCAGAAATAGTATAATTTTATACTTTTATTTAAAATTCTCTCCAATGAAAAAAACTTTGTTGTTTTTCCTTCTCATCAGCGTCCTGATATTTTATGCCGGGGCTCAGCCAGGAAAGAAGATCACAATACTTCATACAAACGATATGCATTCGAGGCTTACAGGTTACGCGCCGGAGCTTTCATATACACCATTGACAACGAACGATGACAATACAGTGGGAGGATTTGCCAGAATTGCCGCTGTTATCAGGAATGAGACCAGATCAGGTGAAGGTACGTTCCTGGTGCTTGACGGAGGCGACTTCCTGATGGGAACATTGTTCCAGGGACTGGAACCGTCAACAGGATTTCAGCTCAGGCTTATGAAAGCAATGGGCTATGATGCCGTCTGCATTGGAAATCATGAGTTCGATTTCGGACCGCAGAAGCTGGCAGAGATAATAAATTCATCCGCTAGGGGAGGTCCCATACCTGCACTGCTGATGAGCAATGCTGTTCTCAGTGCTGAAGAGAGTGCCGACGACGAGCTAGAAGGGCTCTATAACAGTAAAACCCTGAACCGGAAACTGGTGATCACAAAAAATGGTGTCAAATTCGGATTTTTCTCACTGATGGGAGTTGTTGCAGACGATAATGCAGCATTTGCTCCTCCGGTGACTTTCTCCAAACAAATACCGGCTGCAAAAAAACTTGTTCAGGAACTAAAAGCTGAAGGGTGCGACATAATAATATGTCTCTCGCACTCGGGAGTCTCAAAAAGCAAGACAGGCGAATGGACGGGGGAAGATGTGGAACTAGCCTCGAAAGTTAAAGGCATCGATGTCATAATCAGCGGTCACACTCATGATAAGATTGACAAACCAATAACAGTTAATGGCACAACAATAGTCCAGGCAGGCGAATACGGCCAGAATTTAGGAAAGCTGAGCATGACATTCTCTGATGGAAAGATTAAGGCAGACAGCTACTCCCTTATCCCGATCGATGACAGGATTGCAGGTGATCCCGAAGTATTTGCAAAAATCGAGGAGCAAAAAGACAACTTGACAAAGGTGATCCTGGAACCACTGGGACTGGATTACAACAAGCCTGTTGCGGAGAGTGATTTTCTTCTCGAATGCATTGAACAGGGTGACATTGAAGGCAGCAACCTTGGCCCGCTTGTGGCCGATGCTATTCACGCTTATGTAAACAGGCATGTAGATGGAGGTACTGATCTCTCGATGGTTGCGGTAGGTGTGATCCGTGACAGGATTGTTCCGGGTCTTCAGACAGCTCCCGATATTTTCAGGATTATGTCGATGGGTACCGGGAATGATAATGTTCCCGGCTACCCCCTCTCAAGGCTGTATGTCACGGGACATGAACTAAAGGGTATACTTGAGATAATGTACATAGCAGGAAAATCAACGCCTTCGAATTACTGCTATTATGCCGGCATAAAGGTCGATTATGATCCCGGCAAAGGACTCCTGAAAAAGATCAGTAATATCAGTTTGTCAGGCGCTGACGGAAGCACAAAAGCTTTAGATATATCAAAGGAGAACAAAACTTTGTATTCAATTGTGGCTAACTCTTATATGCTTGAGTATGTGAGCATTATTAAAAAGCTTAGCAAAGGGCTGGTTAAAGTTATTCCAAAAGACGGGTCAGGAGCCATGATCACAGATATGAAAGCTTCTGTTATGGATTTCGACAGGAGCCTTGATGGAATACAGGAAGGGAAGGAGTGGATTGCCATCATTGAGTACCTGTCATCAATGAAGGATACAAACAATAACGGAATACCTGATATTGATCAGAAATACAAGACTGCCATCAGAAGTTTTACCCCTGTGGAAAGCAAATGATCCTTACCATTTGCTGAAAGGATTATCAACGATTATCCTTGTTTTTCTGTTGGCGACATTGTAGCCTATCTGAAAAACGGCTTCAGTTATCAGTTCCATGTTCGTGAAGTCAATTTTTTCAACCACATCGCCAGGCTTATGATAATCTACATGTTCTCCATCGAAGAAGCAGAGAACCGGAATGTCTTTCTTTGCAAAATTATAATGATCGCTCCGCGTAAACAGCTGAAGCGGATGGTTCTTCGCGCTTAAGCTGTAATCAAGATCAAGAGCCGACGATTTATCTACTTCCTCAGCAACTGAAATAAGTTCTTTGCTCTGATAGCCCGTAATGACGAACACTCTGTTCATATCGGCAACAGGCCTTGATTTTACTGTGTCGGCAGGTCCTTTAATCCTGCCGATCATATCCAGGTTGAGATCGACCACTGTTTTTTCAAGCGGAACCAGTGGATTGTTCACATATGACTGAGAGCCATATAATCCGATTTCTTCTCCTGACACCCAAAGAAACAGGATTGACCTGAGCGGTTTCTGCGGAAGGCTCTGAAAAGCTTTTGCTATCGAAAGGAGCGCAGCGCATCCTGACGCGTTGTCATCGGCTCCTGCATTTATTTTATCTCCATTGCCCCCTATGTGGTCGGCATGGCCTGAAAAAACAACATACTCATTTTTCAACACCGGATCGCTTCCTTCGATATAAGCTGCGATGTTATTGAGTGTAATTTCACCGGGTTTCACCGATTCGGAGATTCTTACCTGTTTGCCTGGTATTTCAAATGTGAAGGGTTTAAGAGCGGAATCTATCTTTTTCTGGAGCGATTCAAGGGTATGCCCTGTTCCTCTTAAAATTTCATCAGCTGCTTTCCTGTCTGCAAAGAGCACTTTTGGCAATCCTGTCATCTGGAATGAACGGGACTTTTCACCTTTGAGGCTTATTGCTGATGAAAGTTCCCCCGCTATTCCCGGGAACTGGTCATCGATGGATGTATATCCTGATCTTGGATCCATTACAATTATGACTGCTTTTGCCCGTGTGAAAATGAGGGGAGTCAGCTTAGCCTCGATTGACATAAATGAAGACCAGTCAACTCCTTCAAAGACATATTTTTGTCCATCCTCTGTTTTAGGCGCTCCTGCCATTATCAGAAGGATCTTTCCCTCAGCTTTCAGGTTCTCAAAATCGTTGTACTCATACTTAGTCTGGTTCAGTCCATAGCCGGCAAAGATCACCTCACCGCTGACGGTGAAATCTGTCGGACCAGTAGGCAGAAGCTGGTATACAGGCTCTCTTATTGTAACAGTATCGTTGTTTCCGTTAATCACCTGTATTATTGTTTTATCGGGGTCTATTGTATTTTTTGTAAGGGTATATGGTTGAAGATAGCTGTTTCCGTTAGCCGGTTTTAAATCCAGCAGTTTAGCCTGAGATACAATATATTCCTGCGCAATCTCAAGTCCCGGCTCTCCGTTTACCCTTCCTTTCAGCAGCGGAGAAGCCAGGAATTTCATGTGACTCTGCAGGTCGGAGGCAGTAATCAATTCACCGGCTGTAACTTTCTTCTGGCATTCGGCTTTTCCTTCTGCCAGGATTAATGATAATGCAATCAGTAATAAAAAATTGAGAATTTTCATACAGGATTTTGACTAAGAACTATTTGACCGGCTAAGTTAAAAAGTTTTCGTATTGACCGTAATGTAATGTGGGATATGAATAACTTTATTTTGAGGAAATTGCTATTTTTACATGTAAAATGTCCTGTGATCGTTTCGTCGTGTGTTTGATAAGAATTTTAAATTTAATCTGATCGGGCAAAACCCGGTAAAGCCCTGGCCGCTTGTTGTACTTTTAATTATAATCTCTTCAGGTGCAATTATTGGCGGTTTATGGTATTATGATTACCAGAAAAAGGTTCTTATTAAGAACAGCTTACAGGATCTTCGCACCATATCCGACCTTAAAATCAGGCAGATCACCCAATGGAGAAAGGAACGAATCTCGGACGGATTGTTCCTTAGCCAGAATATCTCGATTGCCGGAGATTTTTCAAGGTATATAAAGCAGCCGGAAAACAAACTGCTCAGGGAGGAGCTGAGGAATGATCTTAAGATCCTCTCTGAAAACTATGATTACAAAAACTCTCTTTTCGTTGATACCGGCGGAAGGGTAAGGTTATTCTATCCGGACCAGGATACTATCATCGGAGATTACCTGATGCCAAAACTGCCTCAGTTGATTAAGAATGGGAAAGTTGTTCTGACAGATTTTCATCAGACCGGCAAAGTCAGTTTCATACACCTCGACATGATTGTCCCAATGAAGCTTCCCGGCGAAAGCAATCCTATGGGGCTTCTCATCCTGAGGATAGATCCTTCCAAAGTGCTTTATCCTCTCATCAATTTGTGGCCGGTGGCCAGCAAGACGTCAGAGTCTCTTCTTTTTCATCGGGAGGGTGATGAAATAGTTTATCTCAATGAGCTGCGTCACGCCGAAAATTCACAGTTGGCTTTCAGGCTGCCTGTAACAATGGAAAAGTTGCCGGCTGCAATGGCGCTTCAGGGAGTAAAGGAGACCTCTGATGGTATTGATTACAGGGGTGCTAAGGTTATTGCTGCCATGAACAAGGTCCCTGAATCAGAATGGTATATGGTTGCAAAAGTCGACCGTGATGAGGTTGTCGAGGCCCTTTCCAGGGTAAGCAGGATGGTTCTGATCGTTGTTCTGCTGGTTATTCTGACAGCTGGCTTTTTCATTGGATTGGTCTGGTGGAGACAGCGCGTCAGGTTTTACCGCAGCAAATATGAAGCCGAAGTGGAGCGTATGGCCCTGGTAAGGCATTACGATTACATAATGAAGCATGCCAATGATATTATTTTCCTTTTCGATAAGAATTATTCGATCGTTGAAGCCAATGACAAGGCAATAGAATCCTACAACTACAGAAAAGATGAGTTGATTGGACAGTCAGTTAAAATATTGAGTGCCCCGGAGGCATCAGTTTTCTTTGATCACGACGTTAAAGAATTAGAAAAAGCTGGCTATTCAACTTATGAAACAATCCACAGGAGAAAAGACGGTACAACTTTTCCGATTGAAATCAGCGCGAGGAAACTCGAAATTGAGGGAGCAGTGTTTTATCAGGCTATCAGCCGCGATATTACAGAAAGGAAGATAGCCGAAGAGACATTGAGGGAGAGTGAGGAAAAGTTCAGGAAGCTGTTCGAGGAGAGTCCGATCGGAATGGTTATGACCGGCAAGGATATGGGCATAATAAGCGCCAATTCAGCCTTCTGCAGAATGATCGGGTATCCTGAGGATCAACTTTACGGGCTGACATTCAGAGCTATATCTCATCCGGACAGCATTCCTCATGACGAAATCGGTGTACTAAAGCTTGTGGCGAAGAAGGTGCCTGTATACAAAACTGAAAAACAATACCTGAGGCAGGATGGATCTGTGATCTGGGGATCGACTACTGTAGTTATAATACGTAACAAACTGGATGAGGTGCAGTTCTTCTTCGCGATGGTAGAAGATATTACAGCCAGAAAGAAAGCTGAGGCGGAACTTGAAAAATCATTCTCCCTTCAGAATGCAACTCTCGAATCTACGGCAGATGGATTATTGGTTGTGGATTCAAATGGGAAGGTTGTCAGATACAACCGGAAATTCGCAGAAATGTGGAGAATACCTGAAAGGATCATGGAAACCATGGACGACAAGGTTTTGCTCTCCTTTGTCAGGGAGCAGGTTAAGAATCCGGATGACTTTCTTCAACAAGTGGAGCATCTGTATTCTGATCCTGAGGCTATTACATCGGACATCCTGGAATTCACCGACGGAAGGGTTTTTGACCGTTATTCAAAGCCGCAGAAGTTAAGCGGAAATACGACAGGGCGTGTGTGGAGTTTCAGGGATATTACTGAGCGGGAAAAAGCCAAAGCAGAGCTGATAGCGGCAAAGGAAAAAGCCGAAGAAAGCGACAGGCTCAAGACTGCTTTCCTCCATAATGTTTCCCATGAGATAAGAACCCCGATGAATGCCATCCTGGGATTTTCAACACTTCTCAATGAGCCGGGTATTACGGATGATGAGAGGAAACAATTCACTGAGGTAATATTCCAGAGCGGGAACCAGCTTCTTTCGATCATCAATGATATTGTCGACCTGGCCAGCATTGAAAGCGGACAGATGAAGGTGAGCATAAAGCAGCTGAACCTGAACACAACCCTTAGAAGACTTAGTGAGCAATTCAGTTACCGGGAGAAATCGCAGAAGATAACATTGATAGTGGAAACGCCTCTTCCACAGTTGGAAGCAGAAATACTTGCTGATGAAACAAAACTGGTTCAGATACTTTCTAACCTTATTAACAATGCCTTCAAATTCACTAAAAAAGGCAAGATCAGCTTTGGTTATTCCATCAGGAATGGCTTCATCGAGTTTTTTGTGAAAGATACCGGGATTGGCATTGCGGCCAAGCATCAGACAATGATATTTGAAAGGTTTTACCAGGTCGACAGTGCAGTTTCAAGACAGTTTGGCGGCACCGGACTGGGGCTTTCTATTTGCAAAGCATATACGGAACTTCTCGGAGGAGAAATATGGTTGAAGTCTTCCCCGGGAAAAGGAACAGAATTTTATTTTACAATACCTTATGTTAAGGGAGAATATAAGCCTTCTTCTGTTAAGGCTCAATTGTGATCAGCTTCAGGAAAGCGGGATGTCGTCGCTATGCTCCTCCAAATCCGAAATCACAAATCCGCAATCCGAAATCCTTTTGTGGGCGATGAGGGATTCGAACCCCCGACCCTCTGGGTGTAAACCAGATGCTC
>CAZXAM010000037.1:0-30833 GCA_964638545.1 uncultured Rikenellaceae bacterium
TTGATGCAGTGATGGTCTGCACTCCCGACCATGTTCATTTCCCGGCAGCAATGGCAGCAATGGAGCTAGGCAAGCATGTTATTGTTGAAAAACCGCTCGCACATAATGTATGGCAATTAAGGACCCTCCAGAAAGCTGCCAAACGCTACAAAGTAATTACTCAATTGGCTAACCAGGGACATGCCACCAATGGCATTCGCCAGGTGAAAGAATGGTATGAAGCAGGATTATTGGGGAATGTCACCGAGGTGATAGCCTGGTTTGACGGGCCGGACTTTGGCAAAGGAAAGTACTTCGACAAGCCGGAAAGTTTTCCTCCGGCCGAACAACCTGTTCCTGACTATTTCGACTGGGATCTGTGGCTGGGCCCGGCAGCATACCGTCCATATAACAGCATTTATGCCCCAAAGACATGGCGCGGCTGGTTCGACTTCGGCAATGGAGAACTGGGAGACTGGTGCTGCCATACTCTCGACGCTCCTTTCTGGTCGTTGGATCTGGGTATGCCTGAGGTTGTCGAAGCTGAGTTTAAAACACCCGTCCCAGATACCGGATTTACTTCAGACCAGGCCATTATACGGTGGAACTTCCCGGCCCGCGGCGCTAAGGTACCCGTTACCCTGCGCTGGTACGAAGGAGGATTGAAACCCGAGAATCGTCCGGAATGGAATCTTGAAAGACTGCCCGGAAGCGGTATGATCATGGTAGGTGATAAACACTGTCTCATGACGGGCGGCCGGCCGAATAATCCTAAAATTTTATTGCCTGGCAATGAATGGACCGAATTTCAGAAAAATCTGCCGGCACAGACAATTCCTAGGGTATTTGAAGAAAATCCGCAGCGTGAATGGGTTGAAGCTATCAAAAACAATACCTTGCCGGGTTCGAATTTCGATTATTCCGCAAAACTAGTGGAGATGTCAATACTTGGAGTATTAGCTCAAAGATTCAATACTCGCCTGGAATATGATGCTTCAAATATGAAAGTCAGCAATCATCCTGAATTAGATGCCTATATAAAGGAACCTGTTCGTAAAGGATGGGCATACGGGGAAAATCTATGGAGAAGATGATTCAATACGTGTCCGTTGCACTCCCCGGACTTATACTTCTTGCCGCTCCATGTTCAGCAGGATAGAATCAATCGCCATTGTTCTGACCATATCCGTCCTTTTTTTCTCATGCTCCGGCAAGGATGAGCCTGAACCCGAAAAGGAGGAAGCTATGCAGAGGCAGTTTTCTTTTTCAGGGTATGACTGGATAGCCGAAGGAACAGGTTCTTCAAGGGGGAGTCCGGGACTAAACTACTTCTCATGTTCAGAAGAAAACGTCTGGGTTGACGAGGAAGGAAACCTTCACCTTAAGATAACTGAAAAAAACGGCAGATGGTACTGTTCAAGCGTCAGGCTTAAAGAGTCTTTCGGATTCGGAAAGTATGTCTTTCATGTATCTTCCCGGGTGGACAAGCTTGACCGGAATGTCGTGGGCGGTCTGTTTGCATACCTCAACGATTCAAATGAAGTTGACATTGAATTTTCAAGATGGGGCAAGATTTTTGCTAAAAATTCCCAGTTTGCTGTCCAGCCTTATCATAATTCCGGTAACATTTACAGGTACAGAAATAAACTGAGAGACGAAAGCTCAACTCATATTATTGACTGGAGAAAAGATCATATCGATTTTGCAAGCTACCGTGGATATCATGCAACCAGGCCTCCTGAAAAGATGGTCATAAGTGAATGGAGGTATACAGGAATTAATATTCCGGGCGAGGGAGGCGAAAGGATCATGATCAATCTGTGGCTTTTCCAGGGTAAGCCGCCCTCAGGCCGGAAAGAAGCTGAAATCGTTGTTAAGTCATTCGACATCTACTGACAGGCTTCTGCGTCAGAGGCTAATTGCAATATTTTGCGATCATTCCGGCGGCCTCCCTGTTTCCCATCTCCCTGGCTTTATTGAAATCGAGGCAGGCGCCTTTTCTGTCGACAAGGTTAACTTTTGAAATGCCCCTCTGCAAATAAACCAAAGCATCGGGATCTATTTCGATCGATTTGTTGTAATCCAGGAGTGCAGCGGCATCATTTCCCGACTCGCTCTTCGCAAATCCCCTGTAATAATAGGTCATGTTTACACCTGAATGATGCGGGTTAATATCAATTGCCTTCCCGTAATCCCTTATTGCGGATCTGAAATCGCCAACCGCCTGCTCTGCTCTTGCCATAATGCAATAAGCTTCTGCCGCTGAAGGATCGATCTCTGTCGACTTCCTGCAATCGAGTATTGCTCCCCTGTAATCGCCAAGAAGGAATTTTGTTTCACCCCTTCCGGCGTATGCATGAGCATACCGGGGGTTTATTTCTATTTCTTCACTGTAGGCTTCGAGAGCTGTTTTCAGAGCAGTATTTATTGAATCACGATCCGCGACTGTCTTTGCAAGCAAAAGACTCTGATCGCCTGTGACAGGATGATCAGCCTGGGCATAACAAAACCGTCCTGATGATAAGACGAACAGAATAACAAATACTGAACTTGCGGGTTTTAAATTTCGGATCATCATGGGAAGGCTTGTTTTCCTTTGAGATTACTGATTCATTGTTTTTTTATTACGAAAGAGCACTCCGTGCAAAATAAAAATGACCAGATAAGAACCGACAGCTTTTTCATACCTGTTGTTTTGAACAAAATTACATCAAATCGGGTTCATAATCAATATAATTGATTCAGCGACATGCCCCGGAAGATTTTTTAGTTTGATTATTAACCGGCGTTTTAGTACCTTTAACTTTGAAAACAGGCCGTTTCCTGCACGGAATATTATTTTTATGAAAAAACTACTGATCCTGATATTGACAGTCGCTGCTGTTTCATGTACAGTGTCAAACATCAGCAGGGATGTTCTTGGCGAGGATGAGCTGTTCATCACCAGGAAATATGTTGGCGATTACCTCGACTACAGGCATACAGGCAGTGACAATTTTGCAGGACCTAATGTGATCTGGATAAAAACCACAATGGACAGCACATTAGGAAAAATTGCCGCATACGGCAAAAAGTGCGACTTCATTCCGGGAAACAGGTTATATCTGAAGCGTGTTTATGCAACGCCGGGGGTTGACGGGTACTGGACGTACCAAATTGAAAATGACTCCTCAGTATTCTATGAAGTAATGAAGTTCCAGTCGGATAAGGATTATCTCATCGATAACCTCTTTTAGCTAAATATCATCAATATCGCCGGCAATAAAAAACCTTATTGGGACATTTATTGTTGAGGAGATATATTCTCCACGCTCAAAGATATCAACATCATCTTCCTCGTAATGCCAGTGAATGACAAGCTGTTTCCCTTTTTTTATTACCTGGGTGACCTTCTTCAAAACACCTGTCAGCAGCATTGTGTTGAAGCTGTTCAGGAATTCAAGAGCAATGATCACTTTAGTCTGGGCCGCCGGGTGCAGTACATATTCATCAATCCATTTTGTCACTTCCGGGGGAGCCTCTTCCCGGCTTTCGTCTATCGCGCGCCCTTTTATCTTTATTGTCCCTTCAGGATCGAGGGAGATTTCGGGTGTTGTTTTTGTCGGGGGAATAAGAACTGATTTTAATGCCATGTTAATTAGTAAGATACAGTTATATATCGGGTTGGGTTCCGAAGATCATCAGAATCAAATTTCTGAAATAAACTTCAATTGAACAAATTTTAAATCAACTTATTAGTAATTTAGTGAATGTTTTCAAAACCCGGATCAGCATGGAATTCAACGATCTTATCCGTGTAAGGGAAAGTATACGCGATTACGATCCTCAACGGAAAGTGCCGTCAGATGTGCTCGAAAGGATAATAGACGCCGGAAGGCTTGCTCCTTCTGCAGCCAACCGTCAGCCATGGAAATTTATCCTGGTCTCATCTGCATCTGTTCTTGAAAAAGTCAAAGATTGCTATAAACGTGATTGGCTTAAGGATGCTCCCCATATCCTGATTGCCGTGGGGATGAAGGATGAAGCGTGGAAGAGAAGCTTCGATGGCTATAATGCCGTGGAAACAGATGTTGCAATTGCGCTGACGCATATTCTTCTTGCAGCAGAAAATGAAGGTGTAGGATCGTGCTGGATTGCCAATTTCGATCCTGTCAGGCTTAATGATGTAATTAATCCAGCTCCCGGCCAGACTATATTCGGCATGTTGCCCTTAGGGTATCCTAAATCCGGATTCAGGAAAGCCGGCAGCAAAAAAAGGAAAAACCGGGAAGAAACAGTTGAATACATGTAACCGGAACGCACAGGCTATTAACCAGTCAATTTAATGAATATGGCAGAAGTAAATAATTCAGACAAGGAATTTTTCAGGGTTTCCGGCGACGAGATCCTGACAAAGATAAAGGAGATCATTAAGGAAGGTAACGCAAGGAGGATCATAATTAAAAATGAAGCTGATGAGACAATCATGGAATTCCCGGTAACGGTTGGAGCAATCGGTGTAATACTTGCTCCGATTTTTGCAGCCGTTGGAGCTTTAGCCGCATTGGCAATGAAATGTACGATTATTGCAGAGAAGAAGTGAAGTGCAATATTCACCTCTGAATCCTGACCTGCCGGCTTGTTCTTATTAATTTAGTATTTAATCGGAGTATGAAGGGAATAAAACTGGCACTATATTTGTCATATGTATAATAATCTTATATAACTAAAAATTTAAAATCATGAGACTATTTTTATCTTCAGCACTGCTGCTGCTGTCAGCAGGTCTTTTTGGCCAGGCAAATTTTTCCGGAACCTGGGCTTTAAATGAATCAAAGAGCAATTTCGGTGACAGTCAGTTCCGGATGGCTTCATCCTCTATTGTGGCTGTACAGGATGCCAAATTACTTACAGTTACAACCACCAGGCCCGGAATGGATGGACAGGAAATGAAATCCACTAACAAATACAATCTCGACGGTACCACTACCGAGAATCCGGGATTCGGCGAATCTGTAAGAAAATCAACGGCTAAATGGTCTGCCGATAAGTCAGCTCTTACGATCACTTCAACCATGTCATTTGATATGGGCGGTGAAGCTACGACTATGACTACCACAGAAACATATAAACTCTCTGAGGGCGGTAAGGTATTGCTTATTGAAAATGTAATGCCCGGCTTTCAAGGCGGCGGTGAGATGAAGACTACTGCAGCTTACGATAAGAAATAATTCTTATTAAATCAAGACTGCAAGAACATCATGGCGGCCAGGCTTTTTGTCTGGCCGCTTTTTTTATTCAGCATTTAATTCGACACTGGCCCCGGCAAGTCCGGGTGAAGAAAGTCTGACTGAAATAAAATTCCTGTTTCCTGCCAGATCGATCACGCCAGCGGTATTTGAACGTGACGGAAAGCGACCTGCTTCACCAAGGTATTCAAAGCCTGTCCAGAGGAATTGTCCCATTACATAATCGTTATCGGCAACATAGTTCCACATTTCAAGTGTCATTCCGTTTTCACTTCCGTATAAAGGTCTTTCAGGGTATTTTTTATGATCTGCTTCATATCGTGATTCCTGGTAATTGTATCCTGCCACATCCAGGGCATCGGCATAACCTGTTTCATTTGACATAAGCGCCGAAGCCAGTCCGGCAGTCACAGGCCTTGTTTTATCAAGGTCCCTGACCAATGCCGACAGTTCCCTGGCAACTTCGCCGAGTCTGTCGGCATGCGGCAACGATTCGCTGAATTTTGCCCATGTCTGTGGATTTTCTCCAGTATTTAGAACAGGATGCGTATAAGGATCATTCGGATAATGTCAATTCTTTTCATAAATCATTCGATGTATTACTCAAAAGTAATGCTTTTATCTTATCCCCCTGTTTTTGGAATTGATGCAAAATTGTTGAATCTTTAACATCTCATGAGCGAGAATACAAACAAGAATATTGTCAGACAGCTGCATCCGAGAAGGATCATCATACCGGTAGCAATCGGGCTGATAGTTGTTTTATGGTTTATCCTTAAGGACCTTAATGTCAATGTGCTGAAAGAGATTAATTTTACCTGGAGGTCGGTTTTCTGGCTCATTGTTGCCTGGTTATGCATGGTCGGAAGGGACCTCGGGTACATGATCAGGATCAGGATCCTGTCAGAAAACGATCTTAACTGGAGGCAGGCTTTCAGGGTAATCATGTTGTGGGAGTTTACATCCGCTGTCACTCCTTCGACTGTTGGAGGAACCGCAGTTGCTGTGGTTTTCATCCACAAAGAAGGCCTGTCGGTGGGAAGAAGCACGGCAGTAGTGCTTGCCACATCTTTCCTTGATGAGCTGTACTTTGTCTTAATGTTCCCGCTTATACTTCTCATTGTAGGGAAGGATATACTTTTCACAACATCTCTCGAGGGTACGGGAGGAGCCCTGCTTAACAACCTTACCTTTGTTGCAATTGCAGGGTATGCATTGATTTTGGCATGGGTGCTTTTTGTCGGCTATGGACTCTTCATTAATCCTGACGGGATCAGGAAAACAATTATCTGGTTCTTCAGGCTTCCTATTCTGCGAAGATTCAGGGATTCTGCCGTAAAAGCGGGTAATGATATTGTTGAAAGCTCCCATGAACTCAGAAAGAAGCCCGTTTCATTCTGGGTAAAGGCACTTACTGCAACCTTTTTATCCTGGACCTCCAGATACTGGGTGATAAATGCCATCCT
This sequence comes from uncultured Rikenellaceae bacterium, assembly GCA_964638545.1. GTDB lineage: Bacteria > Bacteroidota > Bacteroidia > Bacteroidales > VadinHA17 > LD21. Next base: position 6,674 of record CAZXAM010000037.1, read on the forward strand.
GATGGCTTTCTTCAATATAAATCAGCATTTCCTGATTTTCGCCCGGCAGCTCGTGACATGGATAATGATGATCCTTAGTCCTACGCCCGGAGGAAGCGGCTTTGCTGAGGTCATTCTCGGCCGGTACATTTCCGATGCAATACCTTCAGACGCTGCTCATGTCGGAAGCATAGCCCTTGCCATGGCAATTATCTGGAGGATGATAAGCTACTACCCTTATCTGATAATAGGGGCATCAATCATACCAGGCTGGATCCAGAGAAAATTTATAAAGTCCCCGATCAAAAAAAGGTAGAATTTTACTATATTCGGCTTTCTGAAACGTAGCATTTCACTATTCATTAATGAGTGAAGAGATCCTGAAGGCACTGATGGAGTTATTCGCGCTTATTGTCAAGCAGGATGGCGGAATGATTTTAGATGAAAGGGAATATGTTTCAGGATTCCTCAACAAGCAGTTGTCACATGAAAGCGCCAGGGAATATCTGGCTCTTTTTGATGAACATGCCGGACCCGTGATTGAAAAATCAGCGGAAAAGGCACCTGCATCTCCGTCGGTAAGAGACTCTGTGAAAGTGCTTGGAATCTGCAAGAAGATAAACCGTACTCTTAACCAGGAGCAAAAGGTGGTTGTGCTGATGAGGCTTTATGAACTCGTAAACGCCGACCGCAGATTCACCCCCCAGAGGATGAATATCATTAATACTGTTGCCGAAGTATTCAAGATATCTCCCGACGAGTTTGCCGCTACAGAGCAGTTCGTGAAAAACAATGATCCCGAACAGCTGCATAACAGCTCTATACTTGTTCTTTATCCGGGGCATTCAGAGTGTGAGCTGTGCAAAAGGATGCTTACCGGTTATCAGGACATAATGATTTTCTTCCTGAGAATAGCAAGTGTAGATCTCTATTTTGTAAAGTATTTCTCCGACGAGCAGATGTTCCTGAACGGACTGCCTATAAGTCCGGGCCAGGTTTACTCTTTTGCAAAGGGAGGGACCCTCAGGTCTTCCATGGGTTATCCTATATATTACAGCGATGTAAGCGCTACATTTCTTTCAGATGTCATCATTCACAAACTCTCCTTTAATGTTGAACATCTTTCCTACAATCTCGCCGAGGGGCTTTCTGCTGTCAGGGATGTCAGTTTTTCGATTGAAGAGGGAAGCCTGGTCGGGATTTTGGGAGCCAGCGGATCAGGAAAGACAACTCTGCTTAATCTGCTGAGCGGAGTTCAGAAGCCTTCATCCGGAACAGTTAAAATCAACGGATTAAATGTGGCCAGCGACAGCACTGAACTTGAAGGAGTGGTCGGATTTGTCCCGCAGGATGATCTTTTGATCGAAGATCTTACAGTTTTTGATAATCTGTATTTTGCAGCCTGCCAGTGCTTTAACGGGAAGAACAGGAATGAACTCACTGAGATAGTCGACCGCACACTCTCAAATCTGGGCCTTCTTGAGAAAAGGGACCTCAGGGTAGGCAATCAGTTCAACAAGGTAATCAGCGGAGGACAGAGGAAAAGACTGAATATTGCACTGGAGCTTATCAGGGAGCCTTCCGTTCTTTTCCTTGACGAACCAACCTCAGGGCTCTCGTCGAGAGACTCTGAAAACCTTATGGACCTTCTCCGTGACATGACGCTGAAGGGGAAGCTGATTTTTACTGTTATCCATCAGCCATCCTCGGAGATTTTCAAAATGTTCGACAAGATCGTCATTCTCGACCTGGAGGGTTGCATGGCATATTACGGCAATCCTGTTGAAGCTGTGATCTATTTCAAAACCCTTGACGCGCAGATAAATTCAAATGCCGGTGAGTGTCCTGCCTGCGGAAATGTCAACACAGAGCTTATCTTCAACATCATCGAAGCGCAGGTTGTCGATGAATTTGGCAAGTACACCGACCGGAGAAAGGTAAGGCCGGAGGAGTGGGCTGAAAAATTCAACCAAAGGCATCCTCCAGCCAGCATTCCCGAGGTACCGGAACCTCCCCACAAGAACCTTCAGAGACCCGGCCTGCTTAGGCAATTCGCCATTTATTTTACCAGGGACCTGAAAAGCAAACTCTCCAACAGGCAGTACATTCTGCTTACTCTGATTGAAGCGCCCCTGCTGGGACTGCTGCTTTCATTCATTATCAGATATATACCAGACCCCAACTCAACGGCATACATCTTTGCAGAAAATGAAAATATCCCCATTTATATTTTCATGAGCCTTATTGTTGCCCTCTTCCTGGGGCTTACAATAAGCGCAGAAGAGATCTTCCGTGACAGAAAAATACTCAGGAGAGAACGGTTCCTGAACCTTAGCAGAACCAGCTACCTTTTTTCAAAGGTTGCTATTCTGATAATAATCTCCGCATTGCAGTCATTGCTCTTTTTACTGATCGCAAACCCTGTCCTTGGAATAAAAGGCATGCTGTTCCAGTACTGGATGGCCCTCTTCGCAACTTCATTCTGCGCAAACATGATTGGGCTAAACATCTCCGCTTCCTTCAACTCCGCAATTACGATATATATCGTCATTCCGCTGCTCATAATACCAATGATGGTGCTGAGCGGCGCCATGTTCCCATTCGACAAGCTTAACCGGAAGATCGGAAGCGTGGAAAAAGTTCCTTTTATTGCAGAACTTATGCCTACCAGGTGGACTTATGAAGCGTTGATGGTCTCCCAGTTCAAGGATAACCGCTTCAGCACACAGCTGTATAACAGGCAGGGCGAAACTCACTATTTGCTTCAGAAGAAAATAAGTCAGGCCGAATTCAACAAGATTCACAGGATTCCTGAACTTAAGAAGGCATTGAATGATCCCGGGAAACTTCCCCTGCTGAGGAATGAAATGTTGACAATCTCCGGCAGGGACGGGATCCCGGAGTTCAGGTATCTTGATGACCTGGTACCGGAAAAGTTCAGCAGGATCATTGCTGATTCAACAAGGGAATTTCTTAACAGGGCTGATGCGATATTCAGCATGGCATCAAACTCTGCAAACGACAGGAAAGACAGCTTTTACAATCTCAACAAGCAGGGGCTCGACAAGCTTCGCGATGATTACTATAATTTCAAGCTTGAAGAGATTGTGACAAAATATTACGAAAGGAAGAAAATACTTTTCTTTAAAAATTCTATCGTTCAGAATTACGATCCTGTATATCTTGATCCCGTAAAAAAAGGATTTCCCCGGTTCAGGACACATTTCTATGCACCAGGCAAATTTATTTTTGGCATGAAGGCGGATACATTTACGTTCAACATAAGCCTGGTACTATTCAGCACTATAATCCTCTACCTGGCCCTCTATTATGAGCTTATTGCTAAACTGGTGATCTTCACAGAGAAATTCCGGCTAAGAAAGCGTTTTTTCAGGAACCTGATATTGTGATTTTTTTATATTTTTGCATAAATTAACCCAAACTGATGAAAGGAAGGTCTTATCTCTTTTTTATCCTTATTCTGCTTGCAGGTTACGCCTGCAGGAATTCATCCTCAAACAAATCCGGATTTGTCTTCCCGGAAGCTGATACAATTCCAATCAGTGAAGCCGAGAAGCTTAGCACTGAAGCCATTGAAGAGATAGCAAAGAACATCGCCTCTCCGGTCGAGATAGCCAACCTGCTTCAATCACTTTCGGTTCCCTTCTCCCCCGATTACCTCGCTTCTTCAATAGATGCAAATAAGCAGACTACATCCTTCGACAAGGCATTCACCCTTGGCATCCTGGGGGCAGACCTCGGGTACCTGAATATGTACGAAAAAACAGGATCTTCGATCGATATTCTATCTTCGATAAAGAAGCTTGCGGAAGGGATAAAGGTTGGTCAGTTCTTTGATTTTGAGACGATCAAAAGGCTTTCATTAAACAAATCAGATCTTGACTCGCTGTTGTTCCTGTCAATAGACTCATACACTCAGATTGACAAATACCTGAGGGATAACGACCGCGGACAGCTGTCAGCCCTTATGATCATCGGAGTATGGATCGAAGGACAATACCTTGCAGCACAGGTCATGACGGAATATCCTGATCCGGTTCTTCGAGACAGGATCGGAGAACAAAAAATAATACTAAATGATCTCATCCTGCTTGCAAAACCATATTGCAGCCGGGATCCTGAGTTCGGCGAGCTTTGCAGTGATCTTCAGAAAATCAAGGAGAGCTACAGGGATGTCAGGATCACATACACACTTGGAGAACCTGTAAGCAAAGAGGTTAATGGCGCTCTGGTGGTTGAACAGACAGAAACCAGCCAGGTCAATATGACAGCTGAGCAGCTCGGCACTATTATTGATGTTACCAGGAAGGTCCGAAACAAGCTAATTGCTAATAACTAATATGAAGAATCGCCTTATCACATTATTATTGCTGCTGTCAGCAGGTTTCATTCTCAATGGGCAATCCACTGACCAGCTTGTAAACAGCTGTGTTATGAATGCCGGCCCGAACTGCAAATACCTCAAAGACTTCAGGATACAGCTTGCTAAAGCACCTTCAGCAGGAGAGATGCGCTATAAAACCCAGATGTCGCTCTGGAAAAACACGAAGTATAAATTCTCGATGTGCACATCTGACGATTCCCAGGGGGAACTCATCCTGACTGTAAAAAATGATGCCAATCAGGTTGTCCTTTCATCATTTGACTCAAAAACAGGCAAAACTTACAAATCAGTGGAGCTTACCTGCAACAGGAGCGGTATTTACCAGTTGAATTATGATTTCAAGGATGGAATGCAAGGCTCAGGGGTCGGTGTCGTCTCGATGGTGAAATAAGCTGCCTAGAAAATATCAACAACCTGGATCAGCACGATCAAAAGAAAAAATCCTGTAAAAATCATCTCAGGGAAAATCTTTCTTCTGGCGAAAATTAAAAAATGAGCCAGAATATAGCTCGATGGCATGGCTGTAATCCATATCATTTCAACGGATACTGAAGGAAGGGCAAAATAAAGGAGGAGGGAAACAGCGAAGGCCCACATAAGTATCGAGAATGTCTTGCGTGCCTTTATTTTCTTCGAATTAATCCCCCTTACAAGAAAAGCTATACTGACAATCAGAGCCAGACCGGCGAAGATGATTGCAAGCACCGAAACCCTGCTGAACAAGTAATCTTCTGCCCCTCCAAACAGATTCTGCTTTATATCATGAAACAGGGAAATCAGGTCCCTTCCAAGAACATAATAGAGTCCGGCCGTTACAGCCAGGGGAGTTATTAGTCCCAATATCGAAACAGCTATCTCTTTGACGTTGCCGGTCCTGATAATTACAATTCCCACAATTGCAAGTATTCCTAACCACACCAGGTTTGCGTAGAAAAGAGAGCCTATCCCGATCAGGACGCCGGCATCAAAAAAATTATAGGCAATCCCGGGTTTCCGGTACGAATCCATTATCCTTCTTATGGCCAGCATCAGGAATACTACAGCAGGGAGAGCAGGATTAAGCCCCCTGCACTGAGGGAATAAGCCGGTGAATAATATATAAAGTGTCGCTGGTAGGAAAGTTCGTTCGTGAATAAAAAACTGACTGGTATTGAAGTTAACGAGAAGAAACAATATCAGGATGCAGATAAGAAAAGAAAAGATAGTCCCTGCTGCCGGAATATTTCCGATCAGCGAAACTATAATTCCATATAAGGGCATTGGTCCGGCGCCCTGAGTCCCGATGAACGGCGATTGCGGGTGAATGAAAGCACCTGTCCACAATACTGCGAGAGTCAATGCCATCAGGGCGATGACTCCCGGACTTGTCCCCTTGAAAATTCTTAGCATTATCTGACCTTCAGATCAAACCCGATATCGGGTCTGAAATACATGTTTTCAAATTTTATCCTGGCTGCATTCCGGTATGATCCGTCGAGCGCATCCTGCATTGAGCTTCCCCAGGAGCTTATGGCAAGAACCCTCCCTCCTGAAGTAAGGATCCTGCCTCCTTCTGATTTTGTCCCCGAATGAAAGACAGCGCAATCTTCTGTTTCTTCCAGTCCCGTAATGACCTTGCCCTTTTCGTACTGTTCCGGATAACCCCCTGAGGCAATGATTACAGTTGTTACGCACCTGTCATCGGTTTCGAGGACTTTCTCCTCAAGATTACCTTCTGCCACTCCTTCGAAGAGGTCGAAAAGATCCGATCTTATCCTTGGTATTATGGCTTCTGTTTCCGGATCGCCGAGCCTGGCATTGTACTCAATAACATATGGATCTCCCTGAACGTTAATGAGTCCGAAAAAGATAAATCCCTTGTAAACGATACCTTCCTGAGCCAATCCTTTCATCGTAGGATCTATTATTCTGCTGATGACCTTTTCCATAAAAGACCTGTCAGCAAACTGCACAGGTGATACGGCTCCCATTCCGCCGGTGTTCAGCCCCGTATCCCCTGCCCCTATTCTCTTGTAATCTTTTGCTTCGGGAAGAAGCTTGTAGGATATTCCGTCTGTGATGATGAAAACGGAAAGCTCTATTCCCTTAAGGAACTGCTCAATAACCACCTTTTGACCAGCGTTTCCGAATTTCCCGCCGAGCATTGCATTCAGTTCCCCGATTGCCGATTTCAGATCGCTGGTAATAATGACTCCCTTGCCGGCAGCCAGTCCATCAGCTTTGAGAACATAAGGAGGATTGAGTGACTTCAGGAAAGCAACGGCATCTGCCAGGTTCGTTTTATCAAAACTTTGATACGCGGCAGTGGGAATTTTGTGCCTCGTCAGGAATGACTTGGCAAAATCCTTACTGCCTTCAAGCCGGGCTGCGGACATTGAGGGACCTATGACGGGAACTCTCTTCAGCTGATCATCTGCAAGGAAAAAATCAACTATGCCCTCAACCAGAGGCGCTTCAGGGCCAACAACGATCATGTCGATGTTGTTTCCGAGCACAACTGATTTAACAGCCATGAAATCTTCAGGATTCAGAGGGAGATTAGTTCCATGGGCGGAGGTCCCGGCGTTGCCCGGAGCAATGAAGATTCTGTCGATTTTTTTGCTTTGAGCCAGTTTCCAGGCTATAGCGTGTTCCCTGCCTCCGGAGCCCAATATCAGAACGTTCATATGCTATAAATTATCTATCCCAAATGTAATACTTCATGATGAAATACAAAATTTATAACCGCGCTGCTTCGATGCATCAATGAACTCTTTCAGGAAAGTCCTGCAGGTCGAGGCAGGAGTATCATGAAGGACTATGACCGAACCAGATCTTAATTTTCTTTTCAGCAGCCCGAGAGATCTTTCTGCCCCGAAAGTTAAGTCGTAATCAAAGGACATTATATCCCAGAAAAAAATCCTGTAGGATTTTCTCAGACACCTGTATTGTCCTATACGAAGCCGGCCATAGGGGGGTCGAAACAGGGATCCGGAAGTAAAACGGGAAGCTCTCGCTGCATTGTCACAATAAGCCCTGATCGATGTATTCCAGCCGCTGATGTGATTATAGCCATGGTTGCCGACAACATGGCCCCTCCTTTTAATTTCGCATACCAGATCCGAAAATTTTTCAGCCAGATTCCCGTTGCAGAAAAAAATTGCCTTTACGTCGGCTGAATCCAGAATATCAAGCAGATCAGGCGTTGATTCGGGAGAAGGGCCGTCATCAAAGGTCAGCAAAGCTGTCTTCTGAGAACTTTTTATTCTGAAGACAGCTTCAGGAAAAAGCCAGCGGGCATGGTAAAAAGGCCTTGCCTGACGGATGGTCATCTGTTCTGCGGATATAGTATCCCATAGTATTTATTTATAAGAGGCTCCGTTTTTGCCCTTAGTCCCTCAAGTCTCAGGTCTTCAGACATATAAAAGATGTCAAGAAGGGATTGCATGTTAATGGCTATCTCCATATCCAGATCAAATCTTCTGGTCTTGCTCAGGCTAATGACATATTCAAGATGATCGGCAGCATAATCAACTATACTATTGAATATTTTTTCACCTTTATCCACTTCTCCTGCCCTGACCAGAACTTCTGCAACACCGATTGAGAAATAATCATGAGGCAGTTTTGCATCCGGGACAATCTCGAGTCCCCTTGTGGCAGCTTCCAGTGCCTTTGAAGTATCGTTGACTTCCAGGAGTGATTTCCCAAGGCTTCCAAAGAGCCTCCTGAAATTGCAGAACATCCTCCGGTTGTTTTCGTCAAGATATACTGAAGGATCGCCGGCATTACCCCACTTAAACTTATTCATAAGGTTATCGTACATAACGAAGGGATCTATCATACCATATTCTCCGGGCGAGGTTTCTTTTACCTTCACCGGAGCGATCCTGTATGCCATACCCTCCTGGATGAAGAACTTTTCAAGCCCTTTGTACTGGCTGCTGGGTACTGTTGTGGAGAAATACACCGGACGTTTCCATTCGTTTGTTGCAAGAAGGTCTATCAAAGCAAGGTCTCCCTTCAAAACATCTGATTCCGCGTATTCCCAAAGCATGGGCGAAACCAGCATATCCTTATAATACGGTTTCACTGTTCCGTTTGACAGAACCAGGGATGTGTCGACATCAATATTCAGTTTACCTGTAGGGAGATAGTTCACAAAATCTCCTCTTCCGCTTATGTCAACATGGAATTTCCGGTCGTCGAGTGAGAGGAACCGTACAATTTCTTTTATGTCTGCCGGCTTGTCGGTGGTTTTATTGACCGGCATTTGCGTTCGTGTGCCTTCTATGTATTTTTCTGATCCCAGTGAAAACGGCAGGGGATCTGATTTGAAAGCCTTCTGCCTCATCATGTCGATGTACCAGCCTGCCTGGATATAGCTCAGGTTTGCCACCCTTACGTCGGTTCTTATTCCCTCTACATCCTGGACATACCAGACCGGGAAAGAATCGTTGTCGCCGTAAGTGAAAAGGACGCTGTTTGGGGCGCACGATTCAAGGTAATTAGCTCCTATGTCACGGGCAGTATAGCGGTCGGACCTGTCGTGATCATCCCAGTTATTTACAGCCATAATCACAGGACAGGCGGCCAGCAGAAGGATCAGTGTCAGGGCTGCAGAAACTTTATGGTTCAGGAATTTACACAAGAGCTCATAAACAAACATAAAGCCCATCCCGATCCAGACAGCAAATGCATAGAAGGAACCGGCATAGGCATAGTCTCTTTCTCTGGGCTGATTCGGATTCTGATTTAGAAAAAGTATTATCGCAAGTCCTGTCATGAAGAAGAATGCCAGAACAAGGTAGAACCCGTTCCTGTCTTTCTTGTATTGCCATAAGATTCCGAGAATGCCAATGAGAAGAGGCAGGAGAAAATATGTATTTCTGGCAGGATTTGTTTTCAGGTCATCAGGCATGGAATCCTGTTCGCCGAGCCTCATCTCATCAATGAATTTTATTCCGCTGATCCAGTTGCCGTGAATATTGTTTCCATTTCCCTGAATGTCATTCTGCCTTCCTGCAAAGTTCCACATGAAATATCTCAGGTACATGAAGCCGGTCTGGTACCTGAAAAAGAACCTTAGATTTTCGCCGAAAGTCGGGCAAACCCTTGTTTCCTTTCCCGATCCGGATGTCACAGTATATTTTCTTCCCTTTACCTTTCCCCAGTATTCATAGGAAGCCTTGTGCTGTGGCTCGGGGCTGTACATCCTTGGAAAAAGGGTGGTGAATTTTTCATTGTATATGTAGTCCGGCTTATAATAGGGCTCATATTTCCCGTTAACCTTGTTGTACCCGTTAATGACTTCCTTTACATCTTCCGGAGGAGCGCTGTAGTAGGGGCCGTGCAATCGCGGCGGCGACGGGTACTGCTTCATGTTTATATAATAATCAAGGGAAAATATGTCGGAAGGATTATTCTGATTCATAGGCGGCCGGGCTGACGACCGGATCATAATCATGGCGTATGAAGAATAACCTATCAGTATGACGGTGAAGCATGTAATGATATAGTTAAGTATTACCCTTTCCTTTTTCAAAGAGTACCTGATAGTAAGAATCAGCCCTCCTATAACTGCGATCAGAAAAATAAGAAGACCTGTATTATAGGGCAGTCCGAAAACATTAACAAAGAGAAGCTCGAACCATCCTGCAACGAGGGGAATGCCGGGAATGATCAGGAATACCAGAGTTCCCAGCATTACTCCTGCCAGCAAAAGAGCTTTAAGGGAGCCTTTTGCCGTGACTTCATATTTCCGGAAATAATAAACCAGGACCAGGACAGGCAGCACCAGCAGGTTAAGACGATGCACACCGATACCGAGTCCCATGATATAGGCGATGAGTATGATCCATCTTCCCGAGAGCGGATCATCGGCTTCTTCCTCCCATTTAAGCATTGCCCAGAAGACTGCAGCCACCATTAGTGATGACATTGAATAGAGTTCTCCTTCAACGGCCGAAAACCAGAATGTATCGGAGAATGTGTAAGCAAGGGCTCCAAGGATCCCGCTTCCGATTATAGCAGGGATCTGTCTATTTTCGAGCGGATTTTCACGAGTGAATATTCTCCTTGTCAGGTGCGTGATGGTCCAGAACAGGAAAAGAATTGTGAAGGCACTGCAGAGTGCTGAGAGCATATTGACCATCATTGCTGCTTTTGAAGCATCGCCTCCCGCAAAAAGAGTTGCAATACGTCCAATCATCAGGAACAAAGGCGCTCCCGGAGGATGTCCGACCTGCATCCTGAAAGCTGAAAGGATGAATTCCCCGCAATCCCAGAAGCTGACAGTCGGTTCAACAGTCAACATATAAACCACAGCTGACAGGAGAAACACTGACCAGCCGGTGATATTATTCCAGCGTCGATAGGTAGCCCAGACTGAATCCATAAATGATCTGTTTAAAAAACGAAAAAACAAATAACGCAAAAAAATATCAGATGAGGTTTATAAGTGTTCGATTTAACATCACTTTAACCTAACAGAAAATTGAAGAACTATCACAGAGGAAATCCGGAGGAGCACAGAGAAACTCCTCTGTGTCGCTCTGTGGTTCTCCGTGTACCTCTGTGTAAGTTCTTAGCTATTATTATAAAAAAATCTCCAGGGTTTATTTTTCCAGATGTTGCCTGCATAATTAATTCCAATGCGCGGACCTGTTTTTATTACCGGTTTTATGCCTGCATCCTCAACCCAGATGCGATTCGAAGTTATCAGGTCCTCTCCATAGTACGTTCTGTCAATCTTCAAAGCTTTGGTAACCCTCCCCGGGCCGTTGAATCCTTCAATGCCGCGGATGAGTACTGCCTGAGGATCATCTTTTTTGCCGGTTACGAAGTTGAGCATCCAGTGCATCCCGTAAACAAAATAAACATATATCCTCCCTCCTTCCTGATACATCACCTCCGTTCTTGCAGTTCTTCCCCTGCTGGCATGGCATGCTTCATCTCCATCCCCCCGGTAGGCTTCGGTTTCCGTTATCATGAACCTGCTAAGATTGCCTTTGCCGGAAGATACTGCCAGATACTTTCCGATCAGCTCCGGAGCCACTTTGAGGACGTCGCGCGTGAAAAATTCCTTTGGAAGTCTGATGTGTTCTTGCACGTCAATACGGGATCTTACTTTCAAAATCGTCCCACTTTTTGAAAATTTTCTTTCCTCCCGGACCATTCAATTTAATGAAGCTTATCTTTCTTTCCGACGGATCCAGGGTAATTTCATCATATATCAACCTGTCGCTGAATCCCGATCTTTCTGCATCATTCCGGTCGGACGCATATATTACTTTGTTTATTCCTGACCAGTATATTGCGCCCAGGCACATCGGACAGGGCTCACATGATGTGTAAAGGACACAGCCGGAAAGATCGTGGGTGCCCAGCAATGATGAAGCCCGCCTTATAGCAAGGATTTCCGCATGGGCTGTCGGATCATTTGAGATAACAACCTCGTTGGCCGTCTCTGCCAATATCCTGCCTTCCTTTGTTATGACAGCACCGAATGGTCCATGGCCCTTCAATATACCTTTTTCTGCGATTTCCAGGGCACGCTGAAGGAAGGATCTGTCGTTTTTCATACAAAATCTCTGTTTCAGATTGCGTTTTTAAGGATCATAAAAATACACTTACTTTCCGTTACCAGAAATAAAATCTGCAGAATATTCTTTTTTTTTAATAAATATGTTGTATTTTTGCAATCCCGAAATAACCGGGTATTTTTAGATAAGTACAAGTATATCAATTAAAAACCAATATCAAGTGAACACCTTAAGTTACAAAACGGTATCAGCAAACAAGGCAACTGTCAGCAAGGAATGGGTGATGGTGGATGCAGAAGGGGCTGTTCTCGGACGGCTGGCTACACAGGTTGCAATGATGCTGAGGGGAAAGCATAAAACAAATTATACTCCGCACGTGGATTGCGGCGACAATGTTGTTGTAATAAATGCGGAAAAAGTTGTTTTGACCGGAGAAAAATGGAGTGACAAGGAGTATGTCAGGCACACAGGTTATCCCGGTGGCCAGAGGTTCACAACAGCTGCGGAAATGCTAAAAAAGAATCCGATCGGTCTGGTTGAGAATGCGGTAAAGGGAATGCTTCCGAAGAACCGTCTGGGGAGTGCACTTTACAGAAACCTGCATGTTTATGCCGGCATCTCTCATCCTCATGAGGCTCAGAAACCCCGAATAGTTGAAATTAAAAACAAGTAAGGAACAGTTATGGAAGCGATCAATGCCCTTGGAAGAAGAAAAGCTGCTGTTGCAAGAGTTTATTTAAGCGATGGCAAAGGCAAGATAACAGTTAACGGCAGGGATTATAAAGAATATTTCGGAAACGAAATCCTTCAGTACGTTGTTACCCAGCCGCTGCTTGTTTTGAATTTAACCGACAGATATGATATTGAAGTAAATCTCGATGGTGGCGGGGTAAAAGGCCAGTCGGAAGCTGTCAGGCTTGGCATTACCAGAGCCCTCATTAAGATTGACGAGGAAAATAAGAAGATTCTTAAGTCAAACGGTTTCGTTACACGCGATCCCCGTGAGGTTGAAAGAAAGAAACCGGGCCGCCCGAAAGCCCGCAGAAGGTTCCAGTTCAGCAAGCGCTAGGATCCTTCCCCCCGGTTCGATGGAGTTTAGTATCTAAATTGCAAAGACTCACGCACAGCGCGGCTACTCTGCAATTGACTTTGAAGAATGTAAACTTAAATTAAATAAAATGCCAATAACAGATTTTAAGACACTGCTCGATGCAGGCGTTCATTTCGGACACCTCAAAAGAAAATGGAATCCGGCAATGGCTCCTTATATTTTTATGGAGCGTAACGGTATTCACATTATTGATCTTGAGAAAACCATTGTAAAGCTCGATGAAGCTGCTTCAGCGATGAAGCATATAGCAAAATCAGGCAAGAAGGTCCTTTTTGTTGCCACCAAGAAACAGGCAAAGGAAATAGTTGCTGAGAATGTAAAAAAGGTAAACATGCCTTATGTAACCGAGCGCTGGCCCGGAGGTATGCTTACCAATTTCCCGACCATCCGTAAGGCAGTCAAGAAAATGGGATCTATTGACAAGATGGCTACCGACGGTACTTTTACCAACCTGTCAAAGCGTGAAAAGCTTCAGGTTACTCGACAGAGAGCAAAACTGGAGAAGAACCTGGGAAGTATAGTCGACCTTACCCGTCTTCCTTCAGCACTCTTCGTTGTTGATGTCTGCAAGGAACATATTGCAGTCCGTGAAGCCAAGCGCCTTGGCATTCCAGTATTTGCCATGGTGGATACAAACTCCGATCCTTCAGATATCGATTTCCCGATACCTGCAAACGACGACGCTTCAAAATCTATCTCCCTTATCATTGGCCTTCTCTGCCAATCCATTGAAGAAGGGTTAAATGAAAGGAAAATGGAAAAAGACAAGGAGCCGGGAATGCGCGATAAGAAAGTCTTAAGAAAGGATCTTGAATCAAAAGATATACCTGCTTCACTCATAGAAGCTATTACCGCAGAAGACGAGGAGGATGAGGTCGAAGAAGCTGAAGAGGAAACAGTAACCGGAGAGAATGAAGAAAAAGGAACCGGGGAAGAAGCAGAGGAAGAAGAATAGAATTTAGTGATTGGTGATTAGTGATTAGTGATTAGTGATTAGAAAAAGGATATAATATGGCTACAATTACATCGGCTGATGTTGCCAGGTTAAGAAGAATGACCCTGGCTGGGATGATGGACTGCAAGAAAGCTCTTGAGGAGTCCGACGGCAACTTCGAGAAGGCAATTGAAATTATCAGAAAGAAAGGACAGGCTGTCGCAAACAAGCGTGCTGACAGGGAAGCTAATGAAGGCGTTGTTCTTGCAAAAGTAACATCCGACGGAAAATACGGGGCATTGACTGTCCTTAACAGTGAAACTGACTTCGTGGCAAAAAACACTGATTTCATTGCATTTGCAAATAAAATCAATGACCTGGCTCTTTCCGGGAAGCCTGCTACTCTTGATGATCTTAAAGAGTTGCCTCTTGATGGAGGGAAAGTGGGTGAAAAAGTTGTTGAATATATCGGAATAATAGGTGAGAAGCTTGAACTATCATACTATGAAAAGATAGAAGCCGCCCATGTACAGGCATATATTCATCCCGGAAACAAGCTTGCCACTCTTGTCGGTTTCAGCAAGGCAGGACTTCCCGTTCAGGTTTACAAGGACATTGCAATGCAAATAGCAGCAATGAATCCCATAGCTATTGACAAGGAAGATGTCCCTGCAAATGTAATTGCTCAGGAAATCGAAATAGGTAAGGAACAGGCGAAACGTGATGGCAAGCCTGAAGAGATGCTTGAAAAAATCGCAATGGGCAAGCTTGGGAAGTTTTATAAGGAGAGCACTCTGCTTAACCAGGAGTTCGTGAAAGACAACAAGCAGACAGTCGCACAGTATCTGAAATCAGCAGACAAAGATTTGAAGATCACTGCTTTCAGAAGATTCACCCTGAACCTTTAAACGTAAGTTCATATTCAATATTAAGATGGTGTCCAAGACTGGCACCATCTTTTTTTTTATCTTTATGAAAAATACAATTGATATGAGATACTCCCGGATTTTATTGAAGCTCAGCGGCGAATCGCTATCAGGAAGTGAAAATCACGGAATAAGTGAAGACGTTCTTGAAGAATATGCTGGTGAGATAATTGATGTTGTGAGGGAAGGATGCGAAGCTGCCGTTGTGATGGGAGGCGGTAATATCTTCCGCGGTATTGCCGGAACCGAATCAGGATTTGACAGAGTGAAAGGCGACCAGATGGGAATGCTGGCAACAATAATCAACAGCCTGGCGCTTGAAAGCATGATCGTGAGACTTGGAGGGAAAGCCAGGGTTTTCACTTCGATCCGGATGGAGCCGGTAGGAGAACTTTACAACAGGGATAAGGTGGTGGACGAGCTGAAAAAGGGGACCATCTGTCTTCTTGCTGGAGGAACCGGAAATCCATTCTTCACAACTGATACTGCCGCCGCTCTCAGAGCAGTAGAAATCGGAGCAGATGTTCTGCTCAAAGGAACACGCGTTGATGGCGTTTATACCGCCGATCCTGAAAAAGAACCGGACGCGACAAAATTTGAAACAATCTCATTTGAAGAGGTAATCAGCAGGAGGCTGAAAGTGATGGACTCAACTGCATTTACAATGTGCCGTGACAATGATATGCCAATAGTAGTTTTTAATATGAACACTCCCGGAAACCTGATGAAAGCAGTGAACGGATTCAGGACAGGCACCCTTATTTCAGATTGAAAGGTTTGTATTTAAGCCTATTTTACTATTTTTGTTATGCATGTAATTTTTAATAATCTGAAAACTGCAGCATATGAACGAAGACGTTGAACTAATCCTGGAAGAAACCAAAGACAGAATGCAGCATGCTGTTGATCACCTTGAGCATGAACTCGCGCGGCTTCGAGCCGGCAGATCCAATCCTGCTCTCCTGGATGGGATCACTGTCGATTATTATGGTGTCAACTCGCCGCTGTCACAGGTTTCGAATATCAATACTCCCGATCCCAAAACCATTCTCGTTCAGCCGTGGGAGAAGAATATGCTCGGCACTATCGAAAAAGCAATAATGGCAGCCAATATAGGCCTCATGCCTGTAAACAACGGAGATGTGATCAGGATAAATATTCCCCCGCTCACCGAGGAGAGAAGGCATCAGCTTGTGAAACAGGTCAGAAATGAAGGAGAGACCGCCAAGATCAGTGTGAGAACTGCACGGAAATGGGCTAACGATGAGCTGAAAGAGCTGTTAAAGAACGGGCTGCCCGAAGACCTTGAAAAGGAGGCTGTTGAAGAAGTTCAGAAACTCACGGCAAATTTTAATGAGAAGGTCGACAAGGTAGTGTCGGTGAAAGAGAAGGATGTCATGACAGTCTGAACAATCCGGAGGTACAATTTCTGCAAATATCTATCGAACTTCTGCTCAGGTTGACTTTCTTCCTGAATGATCTGTATTCAGCCCGGTTCCAGATCGTCCAGAAAGATTCTTTGTTTAAATCGCCCATCACATAACCGGCATCCTTGTCGAAACAGCATGGTATCACTTTCCCATCCCATGTGATAACAGGATTTAACCATAGCCTCAGGCACCTGTCAGGAAGAGCGCTCCTTATTTTATATCCGGTGGTTTCTTTTTTATACCGGCTGTACTTTCCGTTGTCAGGGAGCCATGATTCAAAAGAGTCTTCAGTAATTATCTGCATTGATTTCAGGTGAAGGGAAGCATTCATTTTACGCGCAAAATCAACGGCTGCCGGGATCTGATGCTCATTGTTGCAGTTCACCAGAAACTGTATTATCAGCTTCAATCCTGAAGAACTCCGTTTCTTTGCTTCCGCAATATTTTGTATGCCATTGATTACCCGACTGTAATCACCATTCACCCTGTAGGTTGAATAAGTCTCCGGGTCCATTCCGTCCAGTGAAATTATTAACTTATTCAGACCCGACCTGACAATTTTCTCAGAGCTCTCAGGAGATAGAAAATGCCCGTTGGTTGACAGCGTTGTGTGAATGTTGCGGCTTTTCGCCAGGAAATGAAAGAACTCAGGATGCATCATTGACTCTCCCTGAAAGTAGAGATTGATATTGTACAGAAAGGGACCAAGCTCCCCTGTTATTTTATCAAAAAGATTTACGTTCATGTAGCCCCGGTTCCTCGTCATAAGCCCTGAACCGGAACTGCATTGAGGACATTTCAGATTGCAGTGATTTGTAAGCTCGATCCCTGCAGCCAGAGGATATCCGGAAGCAGTCGTCCGTCCAAAGAAGGTTCCTGCAAGGAAGGAATAAAATGCAGGTATTGCATTATAAGGCCTGATCAGGGGATTTCCCATCTTTTTGATAAAAAAAGTAAGATAACAATTTTTTCAGCGTAAGGAAATAGGGTAAAGTGGCAAGTTAATGGTCTTGTACCTGAAATGAAACCGTTTGAAAAAATTTTAGTAACAATTTAAAATTATATGCCATGAAAACATTAAAGAACATTTCAGTTTATTCTGCTGCAATGCTTCTGATATTTCTGTTCCAGACCTTAAACGCAGGAGCCGCAGTAGAAAGGAAGAAATCAGATCAGCAGCCATATCTTACCATCAAGGGCAAGATTATCGACTCTGAAACAGGAGTTCCGCTTGTATTTGCTTCTGTAGCAGTTTCCGGAGCCAATGTTGCAATTGTGACAAACAT
Organism: uncultured Rikenellaceae bacterium; assembly: GCA_964638545.1. Lineage (GTDB taxonomy): Bacteria > Bacteroidota > Bacteroidia > Bacteroidales > VadinHA17 > LD21. Next base: position 24,268 of record CAZXAM010000037.1, read on the forward strand.
TGATGGTGAATTCTCGCTTAAAATAGGAGAATCTCTGTTGTCCAGGAACCTGGAGATTTCTTATATCGGGTACAAGAACAAGGAAGTTCTTATTTCCTCTCTCCGTAATAACGGGTACAAAAATGTCATTTCACTTGATCCTGCTCCGATACCAATAAGAGAAATCATCGTTAAACCAGTGAATCCTGAAGAGATTGTAACAAAAACCATTGTCAGGATAGGGAAGAACTATGAATCTGCACCCAACCTGATGACTGCCTTCTACAGGGAAACCATCAGAAGGAACAGAACGTACGTGTCAATAGGCGAAGCTGTTGTTGAGATAATGAAAGCTCCATATGACAGTGATGTACGCTTTGACAATGCCAGAATGTACAAGGGGAGAAAGAGCTCTGATGTGGAAAAAATGGATACCGTTCTTTTCAAGCTCCAGGGAGGCCCATTAAGCTCCCTTAACCTCGACCTGGTAAAAAATACCGAAGACGTTCTTACACTGGAGGCAATGAAATATTATAATTATACTCTGTCGAGTGTGATTGAGATAGATGGCAAGCCTCATTATGTAATTGACTTCATCCAGAAACCTGATGTGGATGTTCCTCTGTTCATGGGCAGCTTTTATATAGAGATGGATACATATGCCTTAACAGAAGCAGAATTCGGATTCAACCTTTCCGACAAGGTTGCTGTACAGTCGATTTTTATAAGAAAGAAACCCCTCGGGATGGATGTTACTCCTGAAGTTGCTTCATACCGGACCAAATACCGTGAACAGGATGGGAAATGGTATTTTGAATATTCGAGGGCTGAAGTAAAATTCAAGGTCGACTGGAAGAAAAAGCTGTTTAATACTTATTATACAACAATGGCTGAGATAGCAGTCACCGATCGTACTGCCGAAGAAGTTATTAAATTTGCAGGCAAGGAAAAGATGAAATACAACGATGTCTTCAGTGAGAAAGTAAGCGCATTCGCCGATCCTGATTTCTGGGGTGAGTACAATGTAATTGAACCCGACCAGAGCATCGAATCAGCGATCCGCAAGCTGAGCAGAAAGCTGAAGTTCAGCGACAGGGACGACCTGGAAAAATAAGTGCCTATGATCAGGGATAATGAAATTATCAGGAGGATCCGCGAGGGTGATAAAGGACAGTTCGAATCACTTTTCAGATCCTCCTATGTTTCCCTGGTCCGGTACGCTCAAACAATAATAAGAGATCACGATTCTGCCGAAGAAATTGTTCAGGACCTTTTTGTAAAACTCTGGCAGGACAGGCAAAAATTAAAAATTGAAAGTTCATTGAACGGCTATCTCTTCAGGTCGGTACACAACCGGTGCCTGCACTGGATCGATCATTCGAAGGTGGTGGACAGACATGCAAGGGAAATGGCAAACTTTGAAATACAAAATGCTCAAAACCCGGTGGAGATAATCCAGTATAAAGAACTTCAGTTTAAAATCGCAGCGGTAATTGACAAGCTGCCGGAAAAATGCGGGAAAATATTCTGCATGAACAGGTTCGAGGGTTTGAAATATGCAGAGATAGCGGAAAAACTTTCCATCTCCGTAAAGACGGTAGAAGCCAATATGGGGAGAGCACTTAAGGAATTCAGAAACGCACTTAGAGAAAGATGAAAGAGAGACAAGAAATAGAGGAAATAATTGACAGGGAATTTAATAAACTTCTTCCTGGTAAAGGCGACATTAATCCGGTTGATGTCAATAGTGCCTGGAATAAAGTCATGTCAAAAATAAATGCAGAGGCACCGGTTATAACTTTAAAACCTGCGGGTCGTTCGTTAACGGGAATCCGGTTTATGAGAATCGCTGCCGCAGTTCTGATACTGGCAGGTCTTGGCACCGCACTTTTGTTTACCTTGAAAAGTGATCCTCTCAGTAAGATGATCGTTGCTTCAACAGGAGAAAAGGAGAATAATTTAAAAGTATCGCTTTCTGACGGAAGCACAGTGACTCTTAATCATAACACAAAGCTCAGTTACAGATCGAGCTATGGGAAGAGAAGCAGGAATGTCTCTCTCTCCGGCGAGGCATTCTTTGAAATCACAGGGGATCCTTCAAAACCTTTTACAATTGATGCCGGCAAAGCAAGAGTGAAAGTCGTAGGCACTTCATTCAATGTCATAACGGAAAATCACAATTCGGCAGTTGAGGTTTTTGTGGAGACAGGAAAAGTAATGCTTTCCGATAATTCGGGGAGCCGGGATCTTTTTCTCGATCCCGGATATATCGGGACCATGGACCGCGGCAGTTCCGGAAAAACAATAAATGTGAATCCAAATTATATGTCGTGGAAGGAAGGGAAACTTGATTATGACGGCCAGCCTCTTGAGATCGTGTTCAGAGATCTAAAAAGGGTTTATAACATGGAAATCATAGCCGATGATCCTTCGATACTCACGAATCCATGGACCTCTCCTATCATCAGCCAGTCGAGTGATACAATTATTCGCATAATTTGTGCTAGCTTTAACCTGAGTTATATAAAAGATGGGGAAGTATACCATCTTTCAAAAAAATAACCACTTCTGAACAATGCTTCAGGTCAATGGCTATATTAAAAGAAGAATTTCAGCCGTTGCACTGGTCTTAATGATTATCTGGCCTCATCCGGCCATGAGTCAGAAGCTAATTCTTGACTCACTGTTTACATTCAGGGCAGGGCAGGTAAAGACAGGCGCTGCCCTGGACCTGATCACCAGGCAGACTGGATATAACTTCACATACGACAGCCGCCTCATCAATGAAGATACAAGGACGAACCTTTCATTCAGCGGCATGCCTTTGAAGATCATCCTCGACAGTATCCTGAAGAGCGATTCCCTGGATTATACAGTCATCGACAAATACATAATCATTTCAAGGGTTGTACCTTCAAAATCTCAGAAACCTGAGACCGAAGGTTCGAAAGAGGTGTTCTACATATCCGGTATAATCACTGATGCTGAATCGAATGACCCGCTGCCGTATGCCACCGCAGTTATAAAAAACACCGGGAAAGGCATGGTTTCGAATGCATCAGGGGAATTCGGACTTAAAATATCAGGAGAATCGCTGACTGACACGCTTTCATTCTCATACCTGGGATTTCTGAGCAGAGAGATCCCTGTTGCACAGGCTATCGGGAATTATTATAATATTGGTCTTCTCCGCGATTTCATCCCAATTCCGGAGATCATTATAAAAACCCGGGTCCCTCAGGAGATCATTTACAAATGCGTAGCCGCCATCGGAAGGAACTATGGGACTAAACCAGCCCTGCTGACCGGCTTTTACAGAGAAGGAGTTATAAAGAAGCAGGAGCTTCAGGTATATTCTGAAGCGATCCTTCAGATATTTAAAAGTCCTTATGCGGGATCGCTCCTGAACGATCAGATAAGAATTTTCAGGAGCAGGAAAATTGAAAACGCCTCAAGCCAGGATACGCTCATGGTAAGATTGAAAGCAGGGTTAAGCACATGTCTTGAGCTTGACGTGATGAAGAACAAATTTGACTTCATGCTGGATGAAAGCATGAAGGATTATACCTTCAGGCTGACGGATATTGTTACAATTGACGAAGAGGCTGCATATGTAATTGACTTTGAACAACGAGAGAATGTAGATCTCCCATTGTTCAGAGGAACGATGTACATCAATACTGATGATTATGCCTTGCACAGTATTGATTTCGAACTTCATCCGGGGTACATCCAGAAGATGAAGGAATCATTCATATCAAGCTCATCTAGAGGCTTTGACACGTGGCCGCTTACTGTAAAATACTCAGTCAGTTACAGAAAACTAAATGGCAGATACTTCCTGAATCATGTCAGAGGGGACCTGGTTTTTGCTTCAAAAAAGAAGAAAAAGCTCTTTAACAGCCAGTTTCGGGTCTTCTTTGAGCTCGCAGTGTCAGGTATTAAAACTGAAGGCGTGAACAGATTCGAGAGAGAAGAGCTTGCTCCTATCCATGCAGTTTTCTCAAGGACTATTACCAGTTACGATTACTTTTTCTGGGGAGATCAGGATTTTCTTAAACCTGAAGATAACCTGCTTCAGGCGCTCGAAAACATGAAAGTCAAGCTCCTCGAATTTGATGAAGAAAAGCAATAACAGCTTTTAATATTTATTGATAAGCTTGTACAACTCTGAAAGGTCAGGCGTAAGAACCACTTCGGTTCTCCTGTTCTTCTGACGGGCATCAGAGGTGTTCCGTGAATCTATTGGAAGATATTCGCTCCGGCCGGCTGCAGTAAGACGCTTCGGATCTATTCTTGATCCCTCGAGCAAAACCCGTACTACTGTTGTCGCCCTCTTTACGCTGAGGTCCCAGTTATCATCAAGTTCGCTGGCTACTGGTTTGTAAGGAACATTATCAGTATGGCCTTCAATGGTCACCTGAATATCAGGATTTTTCTCCAGCACCCCTGCAAGCTTTTTAAGTGCTGACTTTCCGTTAGCATCAATAGTCCAGCTGGCTGTTTTGAACAGGAGCTTTTCATCAAGGGAGACATAAACTTTGCCGTCTTTATTGGTCACGGTGAGCCCGTTATTCTCAAATCCCAGAAGAGCTTCCGAAACTTTGTTCTTCAGGTCGGTGGCAATTCTTTTCTGTGCATCAAGTACTTTTTCAAGCTCAACGAGCCGTGCATTGCGCTTCTCAAGTTCAAAATTAAGTTCATCGAGAGAAGATTTTTTTGTATCCAGATTTTGTTCAAGCTGACGCATGATATTCTCCTTGTCCTGAAGGTTTTTCTGTGCAGCCTGAAGCTCGGAAAGAAGATCCTGCGTTTCTTTTACATTTCCACGGATAAGGTCCTCCTGTGCATTCTGCAATTCAGTGTACTTTGAGGAAACCTTGTTATAATCATCAACTGCCTTGTCGCGTTCGGCCTGAGCTTTCGTGATCTCTTCCTTAACGGAGCCAAATTGCTTTTCAAGCACGGAAATCTTAGCTTCCAGCTCCCTGTTGGACATCTCAAGGCCAATATTGTCGGACTTAAACTGATCCCTCTCATCCATATACTGACGGCTGGTATCCTGAAGCGTCTTGAATTTTTTGCCCGGAACACAGGAAAATGCAAGAAGTGCAACCAGGAATGCTGCTGCGACAGGGAATAATTTTCTTTTCATGATGACTTATTTTGCTGCAAAATTAAGAAAATCCTGCAGATGCCTCTTCAGACACAAGGGAATAAATATTGTTATATTTGCAGATTATTTCAACAATAATGAACAAGGAAGGGAGCCTGTTATCGGGTATCACAACTCCGGAAGACTTAAGAAAGCTGAGTGTAACTGACCTCTTGAAGGTTTGCTCCGAACTTCGTCAGTTCATTATTGACTCCCTGAGCAGCAATCCTGGTCATTTTGGAGCCAGCCTTGGTGTTATTGAACTTACGGTTGCCCTTCATTATGTGTTTAATACCCCCTACGACAAGATCATCTGGGATGTAGGGCATCAGGCTTACGGACACAAGATACTCACCGGAAGACGGGAGGTCTTTAACACGAACAGGAAATACAAAGGAATCAGTGGATTTCCAAAAATGACTGAGAGTGAGTTTGATGCATTCGGCACCGGTCACTCTTCAACTTCAATTTCCGCCGCCCTGGGCATGGCTGTCGCTTCAAAGCGCAAAGGAGAAAAAAGAGAGGTTGTAGCAATTATCGGCGACGGAGCCATGACTGCCGGAGAGGCTTTTGAAGGGCTTAACAATGCAGGATCTGCCAAATCTGACATCATTGTGATCCTTAACGATAACAATATCGCCATTGATCCAAACGTCGGGGCTTTAAAGGAATATCTCCTCGACATTACCACAAGCCGGTCGTATAACAGGTTCAAGGATAAGGTCTGGAATTTTCTTGGCAGAGCAGGCAAGGTAGGCCCCAGAGCCCGTTCCCTGGCTGCCCAGCTTGAAGCAGGTTTCAAAAGCACAATCCTTGACAGGAGCAACCTCTTTGAAGGAATGGGATTCAGATACTTCGGACCGATCGACGGGCACGACGTCATGCATCTCACTAAAGTACTGGAGGATCTGAAAAGGATTCCCGGGCCAAAACTGCTGCATTGCCTGACCGTCAAGGGAAAGGGCTATAAATATGCAGAGGAAAATCAGACAACTTTCCATGCTCCGGGAAAATTCGACAAGGAAACAGGCGAAATAATAACCACAACCGGGATCAACGACCCTCCTCTTTACCAGGAAGTATTCGGGGAAACAATGGTGGAGCTTGCAAGAATGAATGAAAAAATTTCCGGAATAACTCCGGCAATGCCAACAGGCTGTTCTCTCTGCATAATGATGAAGGAATTCCCTGAAAGGACCTTTGATGTCGGGATCGCTGAACAGCATGCTGTTACGTTCTCGGCCGGCCTTGCCACCCAGGGCCTGATCCCATTCTGCAATATTTACTCCTCGTTCATCCAGAGAGCATACGATCAGGTCATTCATGATGTGGCATTGCAGAATCTGCATGTTGTGTTCTGCATCGATCGCGGCGGTTTAGTCGGTTCAGACGGAGCTACGCATCACGGTTTCTTTGACATTTCATTCATGCG